>JAMLJC010000001.1:1910625-2547500 GCA_023953845.1 Rhizobiaceae bacterium
TCCTGAAGCGCGAGGCGAAAAACGACATCGAGGCGCTGGTCGCCCGGCACACGGCCGCCGTCGGGCGCAAGGCGAGGGCCATCCGCTTCAAGGACACGTCGAGCCGCTGGGGTTCCTGCACGGCGGATGGCAGCCTGTCCTTTTCCTGGCGCATCATGATGGCGCCGCCCGCCGTCATCGACTATCTCGTCGCCCACGAGGTCGCGCATCTCAGGGAAATGAATCACGGCCCGAAATTCTGGAAGCTGTGCAAGGAGCTTTGCCCAGACACGGAGCGCTGCAAGGCCTGGCTGAAGCGCAACGGCAACGCGCTTCAGGCGATCGGCTTCGAGTGAGGCCGTGATCGGTGAACCGTGAGCGGTGAACAGATCGTTCCCGCTTGCGCGCTGCAACCGGGAGATACTATTCACTGCTCACTGCTCACTGCTCACTGCTCACTGCTCACTGCTCACTGCTCACTGCTCACTGGCAAGAACATGGACATCAAAATCTGCGGCCTGAAGACTGAGGAAGCCGTCGCTGCCGCGCTGGCCGGCGGAGCGACGCATATTGGCTTCATCTTCTTCCCGAAAAGCCCGCGCAACATCGATCCGGAAACGGCCGGTCGCTTGCGGGAGTTGGCGCGGGGCAGAGCGCTCGCGGTGGCGGTGACCGTCGATGTGGATGACGATTTTCTCGACACGATCGTCGCGGCGATGCAGCCCGATATGCTCCAGTTTCACGGCAAGGAGACGCCGGAGCGGGTGGCGGAACTGAAGGCGCGCCACGGCCTGCCGGTGATGAAGGCGTTTTCCGTCAGCACCGCCGCCGATCTTGGAAAGATCGCGCCCTATGCCGGCATCGCCGACCGCTTCCTGTTCGACGCCAAGCCGCCACAAGGATCGGAGCTTCCGGGCGGCAATGGCGTATCCTTCGACTGGACGATTCTGCGTGGCCTGCAGGACGATACCGACTACATGCTTTCCGGTGGGCTCAATGCGCAAAATGTCGGCGAGGCCGTCCGTCTCGCCAATCCGCCCGGCCTCGACATCTCGTCGGGCGTCGAAAGCGCGCCGGGCGTCAAGGATGTGGCGTTGATCGAGAGCTTTTTCCGGGCCGTCGCGGCAGCACGAAGGATGCCCGCCGCCTGATCCGTTTCAGACGGGCGGCGTGCCGTTCTCGGCCAGCACTGCGCCGACCAGATAGAGCGATCCGCCGATCAGGATGCGGGGCGGCGCCTCGCGCTCGTCCCAGCCGTCGCGCAACAGCATCAGCGCATTGGCGACGGAGCTGACCGGCTCTGCCGACAGCCCTGCCTCGCCCGCGCGGACGGCGAGCTCGTCGTTCGGGACGCCGGCCTCGCTCGTGGTCACGGGGACGGTGTAGACATGCCGTGCCATGCCGTGGAAGGCGCGGAAGTAGCCGGTCTGGTCCTTGGTGTTGATCATGCCGGCAATCAGCACCAGCGGACGCGGATTGCGCTCCTCCTGCTCCGTGAGCGCCTCGGCGACGGCCAGTCCCGCACCGGGATTGTGGCCGCCGTCGATCCAGATCTCGGCCCCGGACGGCGCGAAGCCGGCAAGCTTTCCGATGGTCAGCCGCTGCATGCGGCCCGGCCAGTAGACATTCTGCATGGCGGCATCGGCGGCCTCCAGCGGAATATCGAAACCCGCCGCGCGCACTCCGGCGATCGCCGCCGCCGCATTGGCATATTGGTGACGGCCGGGCAGTCTGGGAAGGGCGAGGTCCATGAGACCCGTCTCATCCTGATAGATCAAGCGCCCGTTCTCCTCGTAGGCGAGGAAATCCTGCCCGTAGACCTGCATCGGGCAATGCAGCCTCTCGGCTGTCTCGACCAGCACCTCGCGCGCTTCGTCGAACTCCTGCGCGCCGATCACGACCGGCCGTCCACGCTTCATGATGCCGGCTTTCTCGGCCGCGATCAGTTCCACGCGGTCGCCGAGAAAAGCCTGATGGTCGGGCGAAATCGGCATGACGATGGAGACGGCCGGATCGCTGATGACGTTGGTGGCGTCGAACCGGCCGCCGAGCCCGACTTCCAGCACCACCGCGTCGGCGGGATGCTCGGAAAACAGCACGAAGCCGACCGCCGTCAGGATCTCGAAGACGGTGATCGTCTGCCCAGCATTGGCCGCCGCCACCCGCGCGATGGCCTCCGCGAATACCTCGTCCGACACGAGCTTGCCGCCGCCCTTTGCTCCCAGCCGATAGCGCTCATGCCAATTGACGAGATGCGGTGAGGTGTGGACGTGAACCGTATGGCCGGCCGCTTCCAGGAGAGCGCGCGAGAAGGCGGCGGCGGAGCCCTTGCCGTTGGTGCCGGCTATGTGGATCACGGGCGGCAGGCGGTCTTGCGGATTGCCGAGTTTTTCGAGCAGCCGCCGGATACGGTCGAGGGAAAGATCGTAACCCTTCGGGTGCAGCGCCATCAGGCGCTCGATCTCGCGGTCGGCAAGCTGGGTGGTCATGGGCAAGACTTACGGTGTCAGCCGGGAGCGGACAATCGCCTTTCGCGGCGTGGAATGACGGCTTCAGGCGGACGGACGCGCCTCTGCGGCGGAAATCGCCGGCGGCAGGATTTCCGGCTCGATCGGCTGGGCCTCGCCGGGTGACTTCATCAGGATCTTGAGCAGCCGCGCGACCGTCTTGCGCATGTCGAGGCGTGACACGACCATGTCGACCATGCCGTGCTCCATCAGATACTCCGCGCGCTGAAAACCTTCCGGCAGTTTCTCGCGGATCGTCTGCTCGATCACGCGGGGCCCCGCGAAGCCGATCAGCGCGCCGGGCTCCGCGATATGCACGTCGCCGAGCATGGCGTAGGACGCGGTCACGCCGCCGGTGGTCGGGTTGGTCAGCACGACGATGTAGGGCAGGCCCGCTTCCTTGAGCCGGTCGACGCCGACGGTGGTGCGCGGCAGCTGCATCAGCGACAGGATGCCTTCCTGCATGCGTGCGCCGCCGGACGCGGCGAACAGCACCATGGGGCGCTTCTTCTCAAGCGCCGTCTCGAACGCCTTGATGATGGCCTCGCCGGCGGCCATGCCGAGCGAGCCGCCCATGAAGGAGAAGTCCTGCACCGTGGCGACGATCGGCAGCCCCTCGATCGTGCCGAGCCCGGAAAGGATCGCGTCTTCGAGCCCGGTCTTGGCCTTGGCGTCCCTGAGCCGGTCCGTATAGCGTTTCTCGTCGCGAAACTTCAGCGGATCGACCGCCGCCTTCGGGCTGTCGATCTGCTCGTATCTGCCCTCGTCGAAGAAATATTTCAGCCGCTCCTTGGCCGAGATCTTCATGTGGTGGCCGGAGGAAGGGATGACGAACTGGTTGCTCTCCAGATCCTTGTGGAACACCATCTCGCCGGTTTCCGGATCCTTGATCCAGAGGTTTTCCGGCATTTCGCGCCGGCCCAGCATGGAGTTGATCTTGGGGCGGACGTAGTTGGTGATCCAGTTCATCGCTGTCCTCTGGCTTCTGGACGGACGGTGAGAATGCGCCGGCTATTGGGCAGCTTGAAGGCGAGCCGCGCGCACGCCCTGCGCCAGCCCGTTGACGAGCGTCGCCACGGCCTCGGCCGGATCGGCGGTCGTCTTTCCGTTCGGTCCAAGCACGTTGGCGACCGCGTTGACGATGGCCGTGCCGACGACCACGCCGTCCGCCGACGCGCCGATGACACGCGCCTGCTCGGCCGTCTTGACGCCGAAACCGACGCAGATCGGCAGCTTCGTATGCTGTTTGATGCGCCGGACAGCTGTATCCACCTTCGCCGTATCGGCGAGTGCCGAGCCGGTGATGCCGGTCATCGACACGTAGTAGACGAAGCCTGACGTGTTTTCGAGCACCTTGGGCAGGCGCTTGTCATCCGTGGTCGGCGTTGCCAGCCGGATGAAGTTGAGGCCTGCCTTCACGGCCGGGACGCACAATTCGGCGTCCATCTCCGGCGGCAGGTCGACCACGATCAGCCCGTCGACGCCCGAGGCTTTGGCATCGGCCAGGAAGCGGTCGACGCCGTAGATATAGATCGGGTTGTAGTAGCCCATCATGACGATCGGCGTCTCGTCGTCGCCGGTGCGGAACTCCGCCGCCATCTGCAATGTCTTCGCCAGCGTCTGGCCGGCTTTCAGCGCACGCAGCCCCGCCGCCTGGATCGCCGGGCCGTCGGCCATCGGGTCCGAGAAAGGCATGCCGAGCTCGATGACGTCGGCGCCTGCCTTCGGCAGCGCCTTCATGATCTTCAGCGAAGTGGCGTAGTCCGGGTCGCCGCCCATGAAATAGGTGACCAGCGCCGGCCGGCCCTCGGCGGCGAGCTTCTCGAAACGGCGGTCAATGCGGGTATCGGTCATTGATTGTCCTCGTGACGGACGAAGCTGATCACCTCGCCATCTTCCTTGACATAAGTTCTCGGCAGCGCATCCGCCGGCAGCAGTTCGGCAACCTTTTCGGAGGGCCGGCACAGAGCCGTGCCGCGCCCGGTCGAGACGATCGGTCGGTTCATCAGGATCGGATTCCGGACCACCGCATCGAGGAGGTCGTCGTCCGAAAGCGCCGGATCGTCGAGGTTCAGCGCATCGTATGGCGTGTCCTTGCGGCGCAACAGATCGCGCACCGGCTCACCGGTCCTCGCGAACAGATCATGGAGCTCCTCGCGCGTCAGCGGCGTCTTGAGATAGTCCACGATCGCTGGCTCGATCCCCGTCGCGCGGATGATCGCCAGCACGTTGCGGGAGGTGCCGCATTTCGGATTGTGGTAGATCGTGACCGACACGGTCAGATCTCCATGCCCATCATCTTGGCGACGGTGTGCACGTCCTTGTCGCCGCGGCCGGACAGGTTGACGATGATGATCTCGTCCTTGCCCATGGACGGTGCGACCTTGATGGCGTGGGCGATGGCATGCGCGGATTCCAGCGCGGGGATGATGCCCTCGACCTTCGTCGTCACCTGGAAGGCGTCCAGCGCCTCGTCGTCCAGGATGGGCACATACTCCACCCGCCCGGAGTCCCGCAGCCACGAGTGCTCGGGCCCGACGCCCGGATAGTCGAGACCGGCCGAGATCGAATGTCCCTCGAGGATCTGGCCGTCATCGTTCTGCAGCAGATAGGTGCGGTTGCCGTGCAGCACGCCGGGCTTGCCGGCATTCATCGAGGCGCAGTGCTCGACGCCTTCCAGCCCGCGTCCACCGGCCTCGATGCCGACGATCCTGACGCTGCGGTCGTCGAGGAAGGGGTGGAACATGCCGATGGCGTTGGAGCCGCCGCCGACCGCCGCGATGACGAGATCGGGCAGGCGGCCTGCCTGTTCGAGGATCTGGGCGCGGGCCTCGATGCCGATCGCCGACTGGAAGTCGCGCACCATCTCCGGATAGGGGTGCGGGCCGGCGGCCGTTCCGATGAGATAATAGGTGTCCTCGACGTTGGTCACCCAGTCGCGCAACGCCTCGTTCATCGCGTCCTTCAGCGTGCCGTGGCCGGCGGTCACCGGCCGCACCTCCGCGCCGAGCAGCTTCATGCGGAAGACGTTGGGCTTCTGCCGTTCCACGTCGGTGGCGCCCATATAGACGACGCAAGGATAGCCGAAGCGCGCCGACACGGTGGCGGAGGCGACGCCGTGCTGGCCCGCCCCTGTCTCGGCGATGATGCGCTTCTTGCCCATGCGCTTGGCGAGCAGGATCTGGCCGAGGCAGTTGTTGATCTTGTGCGAGCCGGTGTGGTTCAGATCCTCGCGCTTCAGATAGATCCTGGCGCCGCCGAGGTGGTTCGTCAGGCCTTCGGCAAAGTAGAGCTTTGACGGACGTCCGGCATAGAAGGTCGAGAGCGCGGAAAGCTCGGCCTTGAACGCGGGATCGTTCTTGGCGTGATCCCAGTGCTCTTCCAGATCGAGAATGAGCGGCATCAGCGTCTCCGCGACGAAGCGGCCGCCGAACATGCCGAACATGCCCTGTTCGTCTGGTCCGGTGCGGAATGAATTGGGTTCGATCGGCTTGTTCATGGGATTCCCGAAGCTGGCGCGGGCGCGCTACCGCAGAGGCTTAAGCCTTTCCCGCGGCAAAAGTAAACCGTCGCGCGCGGCGCGCTTCTATTTCAGCTCGATCTCGATGAAGGCGTATTCGCCGTCATTGGCGCTGATGACGTCGTGCTCAACGCCTTCCCGCCGGAAATAGGGCGCGCCGGCCTTCATGTCGGCAAAGCTCTCGCCCTCCTTCGTCACCAGCTTTAGCTTGCCGTCCATCAGCGGCACGATGACATAGTCGTGGCTGTGCCGATGCCAGCCCGTATTGTCGCCGGGCGCGAAACGCCATTCGGTGACGACGACGCGCTCGTTCTCGATGCAAACGGTGGATTTCGCCGTTCCGGACATCGTAATTCTCCTTTCCGGTCCCGATGGATGCCAGATTCGGTCATGCCTCCGCTTTCGGCAAGGTCCACATCCGGCCCGCGCTCGGCCCAAACAAAAAAACCCGGCGCGAGGCCGGGTCTTTCGGGATATTTTGCCGGGATCACGCCACCGCGCCGCTGATCCAGTGCGACAGCGCCGTCTTCGGCGCCGCGCCCACCTTCATGTCGGCCACTTCGCCGCCCTTGAAGATCATCAGCGTCGGAATCGAACGCACGCCGAACTGCGCGGCAAGCTCGGGATTCTCGTCGATGTTCAGCTTGGCGATCTTCACCTTGCCGCCCAGCTCAGCGGAAATATCCTCCAGCGCCGGGGCGATCATCTTGCACGGTCCGCACCATTCGGCCCAGAAGTCGACGACCACCGGCTCCCTGGCATCGAGCACGTCGCTCTTGAAGTTGCTCTTGTCGACCTTGACGGTAGCCATCTCGGGAAAATCCTTTCGGGTATTGGTAGCGCAATATGTGGTGCAGGCACGCCTGCCATTCAAGCAGGTCTTGTGTCATGCGCCGCTGAGTCGGGCAAGCGCGGCGTCCATCGCTTCGCCGGGCAGCGCGATCAGCCGCGGCGCTTCGGTGAAGAGCAGCGCGGCCGTAACCTCCTTGCCCGGATAGAGCGGTTTTAGCAGCGCGCGGTAGAGCGCGAGTTGCAGCACATACGCCCGCGGGACCTCATCCAATGAAAGGGGCGGCACGCGGTTGGTCTTGTAGTCGACGATCCGCACCGTGTCCGCCGTCACCGCCAGACGGTCGATCGTGCCGGAGATGGCGCGTTCGCGTCCCCGCACGGTCAGCGTTCCCATGACGCCCACCTCGGCGCGGGAACCGGGCGCGAAAAGCGGTGCGAAGCCGGGCGCGGCCATGATCTCCATGACGGAGGCGAGCGTCTTCTCCGCCATGCCTGCCGGCCAGTCGCGCGCGGCGCGGTCAAGATAGCGCCGCGCTGCTGCCTCGCGCTCGTCGGGCGGCATGTCCGACAGCGTCTGGAGCAGCGTGTGCGTCGCCAGTCCGCGCGCGATGGCGAGATTTGGCTCGGTGTCGGGATCGAGCACCGGCGATCGCGCGGCGGCTTCCTGCCCGGTCTCGACGGCCTCGTCGATCAGCAGCGATGCGCCGGACGGTGTCAGCGGGCGCGGCAGGCGTTCGTCGCGCTTCATGGGATCGAACAATTCCGCCGGCAACGGCTCCTCGGCTGATGGCACGACATCTTTCGGCTGTTGCAGGGCCGCCGCGTTCTCCAGCGGCGTCACGCGATAGCGCCAGACCGAACTGTTTTCAGGGCCGGTCGTGAACTCCTGGCAGTGCTCGTGATCGCAGATCGCCCGCGAGACGAGCGAGAGCCATGTGCCGTCGCCGGGCGCGCGCGCGCCATGATAGCCGCAGACGATGAGCCGGTCCTCGGCGCGCGTCATGCCGACATAGAGCAGGCGGCGATATTCGTCGTCGGCCGCCGCCTTAACCTCGTCCTGTATCGCCTTCGCGGTGGTGTTGGCGACGTCGCTGCCCGGATACCAGAGGAAGCCTTTGGTGACGCCGGACCCCTCACGCAGCGAGACCGGCAGCAGGCTGGGCATATGCTGGTTGGTGAAGGACGCTCCGCCGCTGTCGACTAGGAAGACGATCGGCGCTTCCAGACCCTTCGAGGCGTGCACCGTCATGATGCGCACCTCGTCGCGGCTCTGGTCCTGCTCGCGCTTGACCTCCAGCCCGCTGCCTTCCAGCGTCGCCAGGAACGCCTCCAGACCCGGCAGGCCAGTCATCTCCTCGGCGAGGCAGAAGTTCAGGAACTCGTCGAGAATTTCTGCCGCCTCGTGACCGAGCCGCGCGACCATTTTCCGGCGCACGCCGTCGCGCCCGAGCACGGCGGAGTAGAAGGCGAAGGGCGTGCTGAAAGCGGCCTCGTTGGACCAGCGCGCGATCTGCGCGACGATGGCCTGCAACGCTTCGTCGCCTTCGGCTCCCTCGCGGAGCGATGCGGCCAGCGATTTCCTGCCGCGACCATGGGCGAGCCCAAACAGCGCCTCCTCCGACAGGCCGAAAACCGGGCTGCGCAGCACTGCGGCGAGCGACAGATCGTCCTCCGGCTGCAGCAGCATTCTGCCGAGCGCGATCAGGTCCTTGACGGCGATATGGCCGGGCAGCAGCAGCCGGTCAGCGCCCGCCACAGGTATGTCGCGGTTCTTTAGGCTGCGGGAGAGCGCATGGACGAAACTGTCGCGCTTGCGCACCAGCACCAGAACGTCGCCCGCCGCGACGCGCTTGCCTGATCCCTCGATGACCTCGCCGCCGCGAATCCAGTCTCGGATCGTGTCGGCAATGCGCTCGGCCACCAGCACGGCGGGCGCCTTCGCGTGGTCGATCGATTCCGTCCAGTCATCCGGCTCCTCGACCTGGGCATTTCCGACCGAAGGCCATATCTCCACATAGCCGGGGGCAAGCTCGCGGATCGCATTGTGGGCGACGGGCGCATCGTCCCGCGACAGTCCGCGCCGCGCCTCGTCGAGCCTGAATACCGTGTCGACGGCCGATAGCACGTCCGCCGTCGAGCGAAAGGACCAGTTGAGGCGGACATCCGCGAACGCGCCGTCGATGTCGCGCACGCGCCGGGCGAAATGATGCTTCGTCTCGGCGAAGGATTCAGGCCGCGCGCCCTGAAAAGAGTAGATCGACTGCTTTTCGTCGCCCACGGCGAAGACGGTGCGGTGCACGTCGCGCGCGCCCTGCCCGGCGAAGAATTCTTCGGCGAGGCTCTTCACCACGTTCCACTGGTCGGGGCTGGTGTCCTGCGCCTCATCGAGAAGGATGTGGTCGATGCCCCTGTCGAGCTTGTATTGCACCCACGGGCCGGCGTCCGGCCGCGCCAGAAGGCGCAATGTCCGCACGATCAGGTCGTTGAAGTCGAGCATTCCCCGCGCGCTCTTGGCCCGCTCGTAGCGCGTGATCAGCCAGTCGGCGAGATCGAGCGCGGCGACCGTCGCTTCGAGCATGCGGAACCGCGCCAGCCTGTCGCTCGCCGCAATGATGGCGTCGGCCGCCGCCGCATAGCGTTCCGGCAGATCGGGAAGCTGTTGCAGCATCGCCTTCTTGAACGTGCTCGCCGCATAATGCTCGCCCTTGCCCGTCAGGAACGCCTTTCCCAGCAGCGCCAGCCGGTGGACCGGCTCGCTTTCGGCGAATGCGGCCGAGGCGTCGGGCAGGATGTTGTCGAGCGCGCGCCTCGCGTCGGTCGCATGCGCCACCGCCTCGAAATCGCGGAAATAGGAAGGCTCGAAACCCGGCAGCGGCCAGACCCCCGCCGCGATCCGCTCGACCGTATCCGCAGGCGAGAAACCGAAGGCCGCGAACAGTTTGAGATATCGACCGTCGATCTTCACCGCGTCGAGAAAGGCGCGCAGGCCGTCCCGCTTGGCGACGATCTCGGCGAGCAGCTTCTCCAGCCCGAACTCGCCGCCATAGGCCAGCACCATGTCGAAGGCGCGGGCGAGTTCCGGATTGTCCTCGGCCGCAGCGCCGGTAAGCATCTCCCGGCGCACGCTTTCGACCAGCAGCGCTTCCATCTTGGAATCTAGCAATTCGAAATGGGCGGCGATGTTCGCTTCGAGCGGGAACTGGTGCAGCACGGATTCGCAGAAGGCGTGGATGGTCTGGATCTTCAGCCCGCCCGGCGTCTCCAGCGCGCGCGCGAAAAGCCGCCTTGCGTCGGCGAGCTTGGCGCGCGACGGTTCCTGTCCTTCGAGCAGGCTTATTTCCCCGGCGAGCCTTTCGTCGGAAAGCGCCGTCCATTCCGACAGCGTCCTGAACACGCGGTTCGACATGTTGGCCGCCGCCGCCCGAGTATAGGTGAGGCAGAGGATCTTTGACGGCTCGGCCCCGCGCAGCAGGAGGCGTACCACGCGCTGCGCCAGCACATGCGTCTTGCCCGAGCCGGCATTGGCCGACACCCAGACCGAACTCGCCGGATCGGCGGCGCGTGCCTGATCGGCCTTGGTCTCGTCCGGGATGCGCGGGAACGACTTCGCCATCAGTCGCCGCCCTCGGCGCCGTCGTCGCCGCCGGCCGACCATTCCAGCACACGGGCGAGATGGTCGTAGTCGCCATCGGTGTCGCCGGCGCGGAAGGGCAGGGCGCGCGACAGATAGCCGGTCTCCGGCTTGCCGTAATGCACCAGAAGCTGCTCCAGTCGCCGCCATGCGTCTTCGGCGAGATCGCCGGCGAGCTTGATCTGGCGCTTGTATTCGAGGATGGATTCTTCCACGACCTCGCCGCTGCCCCTGAGCCGGACGAAGGCCAGATCGGCCGGTTCGGCCTTGCCGATATCGGCGAACGCGCCGCGCTGCAGCAGCGCGCCTTCCAGCGCCAGTTGAGGTGCGAGCAGCGTGTGCGCTTGCGCCTTGGAGGGCGACGAGCCGGTCTTGTAATCGAGGATCTCGGCCATGCCGGCGGGCAGCAGGTCGATACGGTCGGCCCGTCCGCGCAATGTCGCGCCGCTCAGGCCGACGGACGTTTCGGCGGCGCTCGCCTCGGCATGGCGGGTCTTCACCTTCGGCGCGCGCTTCCTCTCCCAGTCGAGGATTTCTGGCGCCATGCGCAGGAAGCGCGGCCACCAGATCGCCCTGATGTCCGGCGGCAGGTCGCGCTCGTCGAAGGCCGCGCGCCCCGCTTCGATCAGGATATCGAGCGCGTCGCCGCGCCCCGGATCGCCGATCGTCTCGGTGAAACGGTGCAGGATATCGTGGAACAGCGTGCCGCGATCGGCCGCGCCGGGATCGGCGATCAGCGGGTCGAGCGGCTGCAAATCGAGGATGCGGCGGGCATAGACCGCATAGGGATCGCGGCGCAGCGTCTCGATCTCCGTCACCGAGAATTTTTTCGGCCGTGCCTCGACCGGCGGCGCAGGATTGGGCCGCGCGGCGAAAGGCTGCTTGTCGCCGGTGTCGAGCAGATGTGCCCAGCGCAGCAGACGGTCGCCCCGCGCCTTGAGAGCCTTCGCCTGCTCCTCGCCGGCATAGGTGAGCAGCCTTTGCAGCCAGCGCGAGGCGACCGCTGGCGCGTCGCCCGAGCGCGCCGAACGGCTGAGCACGACGCGCCTCGCGCCCATCGTCATGGCGAAGTCATGCGCGGCGAGGCCGATGCGGCGCTCGGGCGGCTCCAGCGTCAGCTCGGTTTTCATCAGCCGGGACATGAAGCGGTCGGCCTCTGCCTTGCGCGGCCACTTGCCTTCGTTCAGGCCGCCGATCACCAGCAGGTCGACGGACTGCAATCGCGCTTCCAGCGCTCCCCAGATGGCGATGCGGCTTTCCGCGCCCGGACGCGGCTTGACCACCTCCGGCGCGATCAGCGCCCTGAAGACATCCGGCCATTCCGTCCCGGCGAGCGCGAAGGGCCCATCCGATGCGATCAGCGAACGCAGGAAATCCGCGAGCCTTTCGCCGGCCTCACCCCGGTAAAGTTCACCAAGCCCGCCATCCGCCCCACGCCCCAGCGCCTCGAATGCGATGACAGTCGCGCGGGCAAGATCGGCAACGGTGAGAGCGTGTTCCGAGCGCAAGGCGGCGAGCGGCGCGATGACCTCGCCAAGCCGGGCGAGCATGGCGCGCGCATCCTCGATCCGCCGCTCGGTCACGCGGCGTCGCCAGAAGGCGGAACGGCTTTCCTCAGGCAGACGCTTCTCGAACAAAGCCGTCAGTTCCGCAATATCCGGGCGTCCGGTGCCGCCGCGCAGCGCCACAAGTTCCACCATTTCCGCCGCCGCGCGCACCGCGCCACGGTCCATGCCAAGGGCGAGCAGCGGATGCTTCAGCAGCGCCACGATGGAAACGGGATCGCCCGGCTCGAACACTGCCGCCAGAAGCAGCGTCAGCAATTCGGCCGGAGCGGTTCGCGACAAGGGCGTGCCGCCGGAATCGTCGGCCACCACATTGAACCGCAGGAGTTCGGACGACACACGTCTCGCCAGATTGCGATCCGGCGTCACCAGCGCGACCTTCGCTTCTGGGTCCGCGGCGGCCTGCTTGAGCGCGATGGCGATGGAAGCCGCCTCGTCGCGCTCGTTCGCCGCCTCGATCAGCGTGACTTCGGCTAGGGCGGCCGACACCGCCTCGGCGCGCAAATCCCGCCCTGTCGCCCAGGTATCCGTCGTCTCAGCCGGTCGCAGCGCCTCGCTGACGCAGGCCCTGCGCGCAGACATGGCCGGCTTCAGTTCGCCGACCTCTTCGACGCCATCCCGCGTCGCCTTGAGCGCGCGCAGCAGCTTGGCGAGACCGTATTGCGGATGGCCGAGGATGGTGGGCTCGGGGTTCTGCGCGTTGATCGCGGCCCACGATTCCGCGTCTATGCCGAGATCGAGGCCGGGCAGCACCACCGCGCCGCGTTCCAGCCGCGCGATGACGGAGAGCAACTCGCAGGTCGCCGGTAGCGAGCCGGTCGAGCCCGCCGCGATCACCGGGCCGGGCGGCGGACTGCGCTTCAGCCGCTCCGCCTCCAACCGGATCAGCCGGCTGCGATGCGCAGCCGGATTGGATCTTTGGCGCGAGGCGAGGATCGCCGGCCATTGCTCGGTGACGATGTTGAGGAAATCCAGCGTCACCTGCCACCAGCCTGCAAGTTCCCCCGAGACGAGGTCGCCGAGCTTCGTCCAGTCCGCTCCTTCCGTCTCGATCTCGTCCATCAGCCCGGCAAGATCCCGGGCGTGCCAGATGGCGTCGGCGGAGGAAGCCGGCACGACGACATCCTCGGCATAGAGCGCGGCGACATGCGCCGGCAGGCGGCGCTTCCACGCGCGCACGAGATCGGCCAGCAGAAGCAGCCGGTCGAGCGGCGCGATCGGCGGTTCGAGATCGAGCGAGCCCGAGAAATCGCCGTCGAAGATCGCACCGTCCTCGTCGAACTCGCCCAGCGCGCGGATTGTCGGCAGAATGGCGGAGTTTCCACCGGAAAGCCCGACAAAGACGCTGCGCAACTCGCGCGCGGCGCGCCGCGTCGGCAGATAGATCGTGGCGCCCGCCAGCGCCAACGGGTCGCCGCCGTCGAAACCCGGCACCAGCCGGCCGGACACCAGCGCTTCCGCCAGCTTCGGCAGGAAAGGCGCGCCGGGCGCGATGGTAAAAAGACGCGGCGCGGCTGCGCTCATGACGCCCCGGAGGGAGCCACGCCGCCGGCTCGTTCGGCGAGCGCGCGGGCGACGACTGCCTCGGCCGGCGCGATGGCGTCGGGCGTGCCGACCGTGATCCAGTGCCCGTCGAGTACGTGACCGAACAGCCGGCCTTTGGCGATCGCCTCGTCGAAATAGCGGTTAAGCGAGGAAACGGCGATTTCCTTGCCGGCGAACAGATCGGCGCTGAGGATCGCCGCGCCCGCATAGATCATGCCGGACGGATCGCCCCTGGCGCGCGACAGGCGGCCATCGGCGTCGATCAGGAAATCGGCGCCGCCGCTGTGTCCCGTCGCGGATTTCAGGTCGGAAAGCATTAGGAGAATATCCATCCGCGACGGGTCCCATTCAAGGGCGAGCGCATCGAGATTGGCAACACTCCTGTCAATCCAGAACGTGTCGGCGTTGAGCAGGTAGAACGGTTCGCGCCCGAGTTTCGGCAGAGCCCTGACGATGCCGCCCGCCGAATCGAGAAGGCCGTCCCGCTCGTCCGAAACGACGATATGCGGGACCTTCCTGCCCGCGACATGGGCAATGATCTGGTCCGGGAGATAATGGACGTTGACGACTGCCTTCTCCACGCCGCTGACCGCCAGCATGTCCAGCCCCCAGTCCAAAAGCGTCTTGCCGGCGACCGGCACAAGCGGCTTCGGCATCGTCTCGGTGATCGGCCGCATACGCTTGCCGAGCCCCGCCGCGAGCACCATCGCCGTCTTGGGTTTCCAGCCGGTCATGCGGCAATCTCATCCAGAAATCCGTGGTGCGCATAGAGACCGGCAAGTTCCGCCAGCGCCGGATGTTCGAGCGCGCGGCGCAGATAATCGCGAATGCGCGGCAGATGCTTCAGATAGGCCGGCTTGCCGTCGCGCTCCTTCAGCCGCACGAAAATGCCGAGGATTTTCGTGTTCCGCTGTGCCGCCATGATGGCGTAGGCCTCGCGGAATCCCGCTTCGTCGAAAGCGCCGGACGCCTTCCGACGTTCGACATAAGCGTCGGCCACGGCGCGCTCCAGCTCCTCCGGCACGGTGACGCGCGCGTCCATGGCGAGCGAAGCGACGTCGTAGGCGACGGGACCGATCAGCGCGTCCTGGAAATCGATGACGCCGAGCCGGTCGTGGCCTTTCCTCTCAGCGCGCCAGATCAGGTTCGGCGAATGATAGTCGCGCTGGACAAGGCCGGGCTCGGCGGTTTCCAGCCGGTCGATCAGAGCGTTCCAGACGGCGGCGAATTCGGTCCGAAGCGGCACATCCGGTGGCTTGCCCGTGCGCCATTTGACGTACCAGTCCAGCAACAGTTCGACCTCGATCAGCATCGCCTCGCGGTCGAAGGGCGGCACGTCGTGAAAAATGCCGTCAGCGACCGGCAGATGGCTCCTGACCGGCTTGCCATGCAGGTCGGCCAGCAACTCGGCCGCCGCGATGTAGCGTTCCGCGATCGGCTGCCCCGCCGTATCGATGACGCCTTCGGAGCCGAGATTCTCGATCAGCAGGAAGCCATGATCGAGATCCTGCGCATGGATGCGCGGCACGCTGACGCCGGCCTCGGCAAGCGCGCGGTCGACGCCGACGAAAGCCGCGACCGTCCGCGACGTGTGCGCGATCTCGGCATAGGCCTTGCCGTTCTTGACGACCGGCCCGAGCACCAGCGGCGGCGAGTTCATCAGGATGCGCGGTTCTTCTCCCGCAAGGGACACCGTTTCATAGCTGCGCGCCGAGGCATCGCCGGTGAGATGACGGCGCGACGCCTCGCCCCATCCGGCCATCGCGAGAAAGTCCCGCATGGCGAGCGCCCGCGCGACTCTTTCGAACGGCTTGCCGATGCCGGTGATGGTCGCCAGCCGGCCTTCGCCTTCATGCGCCAACGTCACATGGATGGTTTCCGCCGGCAGCAGGTCGCCGGCCCGTTCGGGCCATTCGATCAGCGCCGCGCCCGTCTCCAGCGCCTCGTCGAGGCCTAGTTCCAGAAGTTCGTCAGGCGACGCCGTGCGATAGAGATCGAAATGATGGATCGGCAACCGCCCCTCATAGGCCTGCACCAGCGTGAAGGTCGGGCTCGGCACGTCGAGTTCGGCATCGTCTGCTACGGCCCTGATCAGCGCACGCGCCAGCGTCGTCTTGCCGGCGCCGAGATCGCCATGCAGCGCGACGACATCGCCCGCCTTCAGCGCCTGAGCCAGATCCTCGCCAAGCTGCGCCGTCGCGGCCTCGCTGGCGAGGAAGCGCTCGCGCCGGAACGCCGTCATCTATTCGGCCGCATCCTGCATCGCGCGCGGCTGCCGCGGGAAGAAGCAGATGACCGTGGTGCCGTGGTCGTCGCCGGATTCAATGCGAACATTGCCGCCATGCAGCTCGACGAAGCTCTTGACGATGGAGAGCCCGAGCCCGGCCCCGCGCCGGCGGCCGCCATTGGCGTGGGATTCGAAGCGGCGGAACGCGATCTCGAGCAGATCGGGCGCCATGCCGGGGCCGTCGTCCTTGACCGCGAATTCGACGCCCTCGGCGACGTCGCGGCAGGTCAGCGTCACGGTGCTGCCTTCCGGCGCGTAGTTGGCGGCGTTGCTGAGGAGGTTGAGCAGGACCTGGCGAACGCGATTCTCGTCGCCCAGCATCGATTTCGGCGCGTCGGCTATGTCGACCGCGAGCGTGATGCGATGCTCGGTGAAGCGGTCGGACACCATCTCCGCGGCCGACGCGATCACCTGCGGAATGCGGACCTCGCCCATTTCGAGCTGCATGATGCCGGCATCGACCGTGGCGAGGTCGAGTATGTCGTTGACTAGCGTCAAGAGCACCGAGGAGGAGGAGAATATGTGTCCGACATATTCCTTCTGCCGCTCATTGAGCGGTCCGGTGGTGCCCAGCTCCAAAAGTTCGGTGAAGCCGATGATGTTGGTCAGCGGCGAGCGCAGTTCGTAGGAGACCCGCTGGATGAAGTCGTCCTTGAGCTGGTCGGCCTTTTGCAAGGCGTCATTCTTGTCCTGCAGCGCGCGCTCGACATTGACGCTGTCGGTCACATCGATGAAGGTCAGCATCACCTGCCCGTTCGGCAGATGGATCAGGCCATGGCGCAGCACGGTGCCGTTGCGGAGCCCGGTCTGCCCCTGACAGTCGCGGCGCTCGTCGTCGAAGCCGGTCACGGCGGCGACGAAGCTGTTCCACGGGCTGTCGGCGGCCATGTCGCGGCAGGCGTCGCGCAATTGCGATATGTGCGTCTGCGAGCTGATCGTCTCGGGATCGAGCCCCCACAGTTTCGAGAAGGCCGGATTGGCGAGCCGCGTGCGGCCGTCCGGCCCGAACACGGCGACGCCTTCGGCCAGATTGTCGAGTGTCTCGCCCTGCACGCGGATCGCGGCGTTGTAGCGGCTTTCGAGGTCGATCTTTTCCGTCAGGTTCTCGAACACCCAGGTCACGCCGCCCTTGGGCTGCGGGTTGGCGACGACGCGGACGGTGCGGCCGTCCGGCAGGTGCCACCAATGTTCTGCCGGCTCGACGGCGCGATAGACGGCGAGCAGATTCTCCTTCCAGCGCCGCCATTCGGGTTGCTCGGCGAGCTTGCCGTCGCCCCGCAGCCGGTCGAGCACCAGCGCATTGTCGGGCGCGCTGTTGAGGAAGGGAACGTCCAGTTCCCACAGCTTCTGGAAGGCGGCATTGTAGAAGCGCAGCTTCTGGTCGGCGTCGAACTGGGCGACGGCCGTCGTCAGCTGGTCGAGCGTATTGGCGTGGTTGCGCACGATCTGGGCGTAGTCCTCGCGGATCGCCTCCGCGCCGCTGATATCCTGCGCCAGTCCTGCCGAACCGTTGGGGCCGGCGAAATCCGTGACGCTGAACATCCTGCGATCGCCGCGCACCACCGTCGAGACGATCTGCTCGAAAAGCTTGCTGGTCCGGTGCTGGTCCGCGATCGACTCGCGCGCCTGCGTGCCTAGAAGCTCCTTGCCGTCGCGCACCGCGCCTTCCGCGCCATCGGCTTCCGCCGCGTCGGCATAGGCGCGGTTGACCCATTTCAGCCGTCCGTCCTGGTTCCTGATCCAGAACGGCATATTGAGCGCGTCGATCATGCCGAGCAGCGTGTCATAATCGGCTGCGAGCTGCTGGTTTTCGATCCTGAGGCGCGCTTCGGCGCGCTGGGCTTCCGACAGCGAGATGAAACGCACGATGGCATGCGTCGGCGTCTTGCGCCCGCGCACTTCGAGCGGCGCGCCGCTCTGGCTTTCGACGAGCCGGTCGAAGGGCGTGCCTTTCTCCCGCAGCGTCTCGATGGCCTTTTCAATGGCCGACGCCGAGAGCGGCGACAGCCACCGCCCGAAGGCGAGGAACGAACTGCGGTCTTCCGGTGCCCCCGTTTCGGAAGGCAGTCCGCCGACCAGATCGGGTTTGGAGCGGTCGGCCGGCCATATGACGAGCCGCTGGTCGCGCAGGTTGAGCAGCGCCTCGGTGCGGGACAGCGCGTTGTTCAGCTCGGACACCTTGGCGCGCAACGCGACGTTCTGCGACGCCGTACGGGCGCGTTCCCGGATCAGCCATATCGCCGACAGCAGCGCCGACCCCATGACGCCGGCGAAGACGGCGAACTGGATCACCTCGAAGGTGCCGACGGAGATTCCGGAGATGCCGAACAGGTCCATGTCCTGCGCATGAGCGCGGCCGCCGAGCGTGAGCGCCGTCGTGGAGGCAAGCGCGGTGATCGCCGTCCGCGCTGCGGGCCGCATGGAAAACCTCTCGCGCGCCGTCGCCGGACGCGAATCGTTCTGGCCGCCGGATACGGCCTCTCCCGCATGGCGCGGGCTGTCCCCCGGCATGTCTTGTCCTCTCGCCGCTAGAATTCCAAGACCGCCTGTTCCGCTCCTACGAAGCCCTACCCCGAAGCGGATGCATCGCGAATCACTTCACAATAGACGCTGGGCGAATCGCCGTGAAGAAGCTTCGCGGCAAAAAGAAACGCCGCGCGCTTGTCAAGCGCGCAGCGTCAATATCTTGTGTTATATTCCAGCGAAATCAGTATCTGTAGTGTTCGGGCTTGAACGGCCCCTGTGGGGTCACGCCGATATAGGCGGCCTGCTCGCCGGACAGTTCCGTCAGCTTCGCGCCGAGCTTTTCGAGATGCAGCCGCGCCACCTTCTCGTCGAGGTGTTTTGGCAGCGTGTAGACCTTGTTCTCGTACTTGCCGGGCTGCGTCCACAGCTCGATCTGGGCCAGCACCTGGTTGGTGAAGGAGGCCGACATGACGAAGCTCGGATGGCCGGTCGCGTTGCCGAGATTGAGCAGGCGGCCCTCCGACAGCAGGATCATGCGCTTGCCGTCCGGGAAGACGATCATGTCCACCTGCGGCTTGACATTGGTCCATTTCAGGTTGCGCAGCGCGGCCACCTGAATCTCGTTGTCGAAATGGCCGATATTGCCGACGATCGCCATGTCCTTCAGCTTGCGCATATGGTCGAGCGTCAGCACGTCCTTGTTGCCGGTGGCGGTGATGATGATGTCGGCGGATGAGATCGCGTCGTCCATGGTGACGACCTCATAGCCGTCCATGGCGGCCTGCAGCGCGCAGATCGGATCGGCTTCCGTCACCTTCACGCGTGCTCCGGCGCCCTGCAGCGAGGCGGCCGAGCCCTTGCCCACGTCGCCATAGCCGGCGACGATGGCGACCTTGCCGGCCATCATCACGTCGGTGCCGCGGCGGATGCCGTCGACCAGCGATTCCTTGCAGCCATATTTGTTGTCGAACTTCGACTTGGTGACCGAGTCGTTGACGTTGATCGCGGGGAAAGGCAGCAGGCCCTTCTTCTGGAGCTGATAGAGGCGGTTGACGCCCGTCGTCGTCTCCTCGCTGACGCCGCGGATCGCCTCGCGCTGCTTCGTGAACCAGCCGGGCGATGCCTTGAGCCGCTTGGCGATCTGCGCGAACAGGATTTCCTCCTCCTCGCTGCCGGGATTCTTGAGGATGTCCTCGCCCGCTTCGGCGCGCGCGCCGAGCAGGATGTACATGGTGGCGTCGCCGCCATCGTCGAGGATCATGTTGGACAGGCCGCCATCGGCCCACTGGAAGATCTTGTCGGTGTAGTCCCAGTAGTCCTCGAGCGACTCGCCCTTGATCGCGAAGACCGGGACGCCGCTGGCCGCGATCGCCGCCGCCGCATGGTCCTGCGTCGAGAATATGTTGCAGGAGGCCCAGCGGATTTCGGCGCCGAGCGCCTTCAGCGTCTCGATCAGCACGGCGGTCTGGATGGTCATGTGCAGCGAGCCGGTGATGCGCGCACCCTTGAGCGGCTGCGTCGGGCCGAACTCCTCGCGCGCGGCCATCAGGCCCGGCATCTCGGTCTCGGCGATGTCGATTTCCTTGCGGCCCCAATCGGCCAGCGAAATGTCGGCGACGACATAATCCTTGTGAGCTGTCACGGCAGGTCTCCAATCGTTGAGAATCGGACGGCGCACGGCACGTCCTCCGGACGGCATCCGGAAATGGTGCGCCTGACTAGCAGAAGCCGTCTGTATCGACAATGGGACATAAAGAAATCTTTATGCGTGCATGTCGGACGTTATTTCCGGAGGTAAAGGAAATAACGGTCCTTCGGCACGCCGGGCGGCACGATCATGGGCTCCAGTGCCTCATGATCGAGCGGCAGACCGCTGGCTGAGATCCCGCCCGAACGCAGCAGGCCCGCGATCAGTTGCGGCAGCCAGCGCAGCGTCAGCGCGTCCTTGTCTTCATAGCCTGTGCCGATATCGGCATGCACAAGCGCGGCACCGATGCCGACGAAGGCCTGCGCAGTCTCGGCGATCTCACCCAGCACCAGATCGTCGGTTGCCGGCGCGGTAGGAAGATGCGCGGCGAAGGCCCTGTCGAAAGCGACGACGCGCCGCCCCGGCATGCGCTCGCGCAGATGATCGTAGGTGCGGCCGTTGCCTAGGCCGAGTTCCATCACCGGCCCCTCGACATCGGCAAGCAGGTCGGCGACATGGTTGAGGCAGTCGCGCTGCGCCGACATGCGGCGGATGAAGCTGTCGAGGCGGCTCATTTCTGTGGTCTCGTCCGCTCAGAGTTTCGCGTAGTCTCGGTACCAGCCGACGAAATCCGCCATGCCTTCCTGAAGCGGCACGCGCGGCTGGAAATCGAGGTCGCGGGCGGCGCGGGTGATGTCGGCATAGGTCAGTTCGACGTCGCCGGCCGGCTTCGGCTTCATCTCCATCACCGCCTTGCGTCCTGCGGCCTGCTCGATCGCGGCGATGAAATCCAGAAGCTCGACCGGGCTGTTGTTGCCGAGATTGTAGATGCGTTCCGTCTCGTCCGGCCGGGCGAGGATGCTGTCGGCGGCCGCCACGACGCCGGCGACGATGTCGTCCACATGGGTGAAGTCGCGTTTCATCTTCCCGTCGTTGAACACGGATATCGGCTTGCCGCGAAAAATGGCGTCGGTGAAGAGCCACGGCGCCATGTCGGGCCGACCGAAGCGGCCATAGACGGTGAAGAAGCGCAGCCCGGTGGAACGGATGCCATGGATGTCGCGATAGGCGTGGGCGAGCAGTTCGCCGGCGCGCTTGGTCGCCGCGTAGACGGAAATGGGCGAATCCGCCCGCGCCGTCTCCGAAAAGGGCGGCTGCGTATCCGTGCCGTAGACCGACGAGGAACTCGCATAGACGATGGGCGGGCGACGCTTCAGCTTCGCCGCCAGTTCGAACATGACGACCTGACCCGTCACGTTCGAGTCCACATAGGTCAGCGGCGCCTCGATCGAATAGCGAACGCCGGCCTGCGCCGCGAGATGCACGATGGCGTCGGCGTCGAGCGCTTCCCCGGGCAGCGTCTCCGCGAGGCGCGGATCGGCGACGTCGCCCTGGCGGAACTCGAAATTCGGATGGGTCTTCAATCGGGCCAGCCGGTCGAGCTTCAGGCTGACGGGATAGTACTCATTGAGGTTGTCGAGCCCGAACACCCGGTCGCCCCGCGCGAGCAGGCGCCGCGCCGTGTGGTAGCCGATGAAGCCGGCGGCGCCGGTCAGGAGGATTCTCATGTGGTTTCCATGGCTTACGCCCGGCGTGGCCGGCGGCCCGCGCGGCTTGTCCGTTTGCCATGTGGCAAATTTCGGCGGCGATGTCTATTTGAGGCCGACCATATCCGCTAAAACCCGTCCGGTTCGGCCGTACGGTCCCATCAGGAACGGTTTCGCATGAAGCTCACCATTTTCGGCACCGGCTATGTCGGCCTGGTCACGGGTGCCTGTTTCGCCGATGTCGGCCACGATGTGCTGTGCGTCGATATCGACCCGAAGCGCATCGAGACGCTGGAGCGCGGCGAGGTGCCGTTCTTCGAGCCCGGCTTGAAGGCGCTCGTCGCCTCGAACAGGGCAGCCGGCCGCCTCGCCTTCACCAGCGACGGCGCGGCAGCGATACGGTCGGGCGACATCATCTTCATCGCCGTCGGCACGCCTTCCAGCGCGGACGGTTCGGCCGATCTCTCCCATGTCCGCGCTGTGGCCCGGACGGTCGGCGACAACATCGACGGCTACAAGATCGTCGTCGGCAAGTCGACGGTTCCGGTGGGCACGGCCGACATGGTGCGGGAGGTGATCGCGGAAACGCAGCAGGCGCGCGGCACGCAGCATCCCTTCGATGTCTGCTCCAACCCCGAATTCCTCAAGGAAGGCAGCGCCATCGAGGATTTCGCGCGGCCTGCCCGCATCATCATCGGCACGGATTCGGAGCGCGTGCGCAAGACGCTCGCCGCCTGCTACCGGCCCTACAACCGCAACCACGACAAGCTGATGATGATGGATGTGCGCTCGGCCGAGCTGACCAAATATGCCGCCAACGCCATGCTCGCCACCAAGATCAGCTTCATGAACGAGATGGCCAACATCGCCGAGCGGCTCGGCGCCGACATAGAGGACGTGCGGCGCGGCATCGGCTCGGATCCGCGCATCGGCTACCATTTCATCTATCCGGGCTGCGGCTATGGCGGCTCCTGCTTCCCAAAGGACGTCAGCGCCATCGTCCGGACCGCGACAGACGCCGGCGTCGAGCCGCATCTCCTGGAGGCGGTCGAGCGGGTCAACGCCAGCCAGAAGCGCGTGCTCTTCGACAAGCTCCATCAGGCGCTCGACGGCAGGCTTGCGGGCAAGACGGTCGCCGTCTGGGGGCTCGCCTTCAAGCCCAACACGGACGACATGCGCGAGGCGCCGAGCCGCGTCCTCATCGAAGCTCTGTGGCAGGCGGGCGCCTCGGTGCGGGCCTTCGACCCGGAGGCGATGCAGGTTGCGCGGGAGATCTACGGCGACCGTGCGGATTTCGTGCTGGCGACGTCGCCGCGGGATGCCGCGACCGGCGCGGACGCGCTCGTCATCTGCACCGAATGGAAGCAGTTCCGCGTTCCGGATTTCGGCTGGCTCAAGGCCAATCTCCGCCAGCCCGTCATCGTCGATGGTCGCAACCTTTACGATCCCGAGATCGTCGCGCAGCACGGGCTTCTGTATTTTGCCGTGGGGAGGGGCCTGTCGGTGCGGCACGACGGCGTCGCCGCCAACCCGCAGGTGCGGGAAGTCGCATGAACGCACAGCGATTCACGCGCCTCGACAAGCTGCGCCTCAGGCTGGAGGCGCAGAACGCCTGTCTCGGCTGGGCGTTCGCCGAGATCGCCGGGCGTCCCGGTCCCGTCTTCGAGCTCGGTCTCGGCCACGGCCGCACCTACGATCATCTGCGCACGCATCTGCCGGACCGCGACATCTATGTCTTCGATCGCGAGATCGACTGCTACGACGATTGCGTTCCGCCGTCCGACCGGACTTTTCTCGGCGACATCGAGGAGACCTTGAAAGCTGCCGCCGCCCGCTTTCCGAACAAGGCGGCGCTGGTGCATTCCGACATGGGTTCCTACACGGAAGCCCACAATTCGGCCATGAGCGAGCGGCTCAGCCGCCTTCTGCCCGCCGTGCTCGCGCCGGGCGGCATCGTCGTGTCCGACCTGCCGCTCGCCATGGCGGGAGTTTCGACGCTGCCGCTTCCGGCCGGCGCGCAGGAAGGCCGCTATTTCCTCTATCGGGCCTGATTGCCGCTACCGGTACGGGTCCGCCGCGTCCCGCAGACCGTCGCCGAGGAAGTTGAAGGCGAGGATGACGAGGATCACCGGGACCATCGGGAACAGTAGCCACGGATAGAAGGCGATCACGGTCACGCCGCGCGCCTCGGTCAGCAATATGCCCCAGCTGGTGATCGGAGGGCGCAGGCCGAGGCCGAGGAAGGACAGCGCCGTCTCGCCGAGGATCATGCCGGGAATGGCGATGGTGGCGGTCGCGATCAGATGCGACATGAAGCCGGGGATCATGTGCCTTCCGATGATGCGGGCCGGCTTCGCGCCCATCAGTTGCGCGGCGAGCACGTAATCCTCCTCGCGCAGCGCCAGCAGCTTGGAGCGCACCGCGCGGGCGAGGCCCGTCCAGTCGAGCAGTCCGAGGATCATGGTGATGGCGAAATAGATCACGATCGGATGCCAGGTCACGGGCATGATCGCGGCGAGCGCCATCCAGAGCGGGATCGAGGGCAGCGATTGCAGCACCTCGATGATGCGCTGCACGATCATGTCGAGCGTGCCGCCATGATAGCCGGCCAGCCCGCCGATGACGATGCCGAGCACGAAGCTGAAGGCCACGCCGAGCAGGCCGATGGTGAGCGAGATGCGCGCCCCGTAGATGATGCGCGAGAGCACGTCGCGGCCGAGCCGGTCGGTGCCGAGCAGGAACATCTCGCCGCCCTCCGCAGGGCAGACCAGATGCAGGTTCGACTCTGCCATCCCCCAGAACTTGTAGCTGTCGCCGCGGCAGAAGAAGCGGACCGGCTGTATGTCGCCCGGCCTGTCCGTGTAGACGCGCTTCAGCGTCTCCATGTCGAGGTTCATCTCCCGGCCGTAAACGAACGGTCCGACGAAATTTCCCTGCGTGTCGAAGAGATGCACCCGCTGCGGCGGCGTGTAGATGAAATCCATGTTGCGCGTGTGCAGATTGTACGGCGCGACGAACTCGGACACGAGGATCAGGGCGTAGAGGAAGGCGAGGAAGATGCCGGAGGCGACGGCCACCTTGTGGCGCTTGAACTTCCACCACATCAGGCGAAGCTGCGAGGCCTGATAGACGCGCGACTGCTCCACCGTCATCGCCTCGACCGACATCGGGTCGAAGGGTGCGGCGGAGACGTAATGCTCCATGGGAGCGCCGGGCGGCGGCAGGGGCGTGCTCATTTGGTGCTCCCGCCCGCCAGCCTGATGCGCGGATCGAGCAGCGCCAGCGCCAGGTCGGAGATCAGCACGCCGATGACGGTCAGGAAGGCGAGGAACATCAGGAACGAGCCGGCGAGATACATGTCCTGGCTCTGCAAGGCCTTGATGAGCATCGGCCCGGTCGTTTCGAGCGACAGCACGATGGCCGTGATCTCGGCTCCGGAAATGATCGCCGGCAGGATCGAGCCGATGTCCGAGACGAAGAAGTTCAGCGCCATCCTGAGCGGATATTTCACCAGCGTGCGGAACGGATGCAGGCCCTTGGCGCGCGCGGTCACGACATATTGCTTCTGCAATTCGTCGAGCAGGTTGGCGCGCAGCCGCCGGATCATGCCGGCGGTGCCCGCCGTGCCGACGATGATGACCGGAATCCACAGATGGTCGATGATGGACTTGGCCTTCGCCCAGCTCATCGGCTGGTCCATATATTGCTGGTCCATCAGGTGCCCGATCGACATGCCGAACCAGATGTTGGCGAAATACATCAGGATCAGCGCCAGCATGAAGTTAGGGATGGCGATGCCGATCAGGCCGAGGAAGGTCAGGCCGTAGTCGCCCCAGCTATACTGGTGCGTGGCGGAATACATGCCGATGGGAAAGGCGATGAGCCAGGTGAAGACGATGGTGACGAAGGACACCAGAACGGTCAGCCACATGCGGTCGCCGACCACGTCCGACACCGGCAGCTCGTATTCGAACGAATAGCCGAAATCGCCCTGCAGCATGCCGCCGACCCAGTAGAAGTAGCGGATATAGGCCGGTTTGTCGAAACCGTACTCGGCACGAAGCTGGTTCAGCTTGTCCATGTCGGCGTTTTCGCCCTGGGCGCGCAGTTCGGCGGCGTAGCTCTCGAAATAATCGCCGGGCGGAAGCTCGATGATGGTGAAGACCAGGATGGAGATCAGTATCAGCGTCGGCACCATCACGGCGATGCGCCAGAGGATGTATCGCAGCACTAGGCTTCTCCCAGCCAGAACGTATCCGGCTTGTAGATGCCGAGATAGGAAGTGGGATTGAAACTGTAGAGGCCTTCCTCCGGAAGGTTGCGCAACCGGGTCGTGCTGAACACCGGTTGCAGCGCGGAATTGACGATGCCGATCGAGAAAACCTGTTCCGTATAGAGCGCGAGCATCGAGCTCCACGCCGCGGCGCGTTCCGACATGTCGACCGCGCGTTTCCACTTGCGCAGAAGATCGAGAAGCGTCACCGCCTCCGGCATGTCCGGTGCGGCGCCCTGCTGGCCGTTGGAAAGGTAATGCAGACCCCAGACCGGCCATTGCAGTTGCTCGTCGGCGGTCGGCGCCAGTTCGCTCGGGCTCATGTCGGCCGTCGGCACTCCGTTGTCGATGCCCGACCACAGCGCCATGGTGATCTCGCCGGCGATGGCGCGGCTGCGGAACACGTCGCGCTGCGAGGTGCGGATGAAAAGCTTGATGCCGGCATTCTTCCAGTGATCGGTGACGAGTTCGAGCACGTCGGTTTCCAGCACGCTCTCGCCCGCCGTCTCCACCACGATCTGCGCCGTCCGGCCGTCGGGAAGGATGCGGTAGCCTTCGACGTCCCGTTCGCGAAGGCCGACCTCGTCCAGGAGCGCGTTGGCGCGCACCGGATTGAACTCCGTCCATGCCTTCGCATATTCGGGCCGGAACAGCGGACTTTCCGGCAGCACCGTGTCGGCGCTTTCCCTGGCAAGGCCGTAGAACAGCGCCTTGTTGATCTCCTCCCGGTCGATCGCCATGGACAGCGCCCGGCGGGTGCGCACGTCGCGCAGGACCGGCAGCCACACGGGATCGCCGCAATTGAGGTTGGGCAGCAGCGCCAGCCGCGCGCCCTGCGTGCGCTTCCACAGCCTGACCCTTACCGGATAGCGCTTCTCGGCGTCCTTCAGCAGCGTGTAGTCGGAGAAGTCTAGGCCCAGCGTCTGCAGATCGCTCTCGCCGGCCCCGGTCTTGGCGACGATGATCGCCGAGGAGCTGACCCCGAGGATCATCTGGTCGATATAGGGCAGTTGCTGGCCCGTCTCGTCCACCCGGTGGAAGAACGGATTTCGCTCGAAGATGAAGCGCTCGGCCGGCGGCTTCGTCCGGTTGCGCCACGGGTCGAAGGTCGGCAGGTCGGGATTTTCGGGCCGGTACTGGCGCGACATGCGGATATGCAGCGTCGTCCACTTCCTGGCCTTGTTCTCCTTGATCAGGTCCTCGAGCTTGTCCGGGTCCTGATACTTTTCGTGGAACTGCTTCATGTAGGCCGCCGGCAACACGATGCCGAGCGCCTGCGCGGAGGCCAGGCTGGGCAGGAAGTCGGGGTTCGGCGCGTGCCACGTGTAGCGGACGGTGAGATCGTCCACGACCTCGAACACCGGCGGCTTGCCGTCCACCAGCAGCGCGCGCGACAGGCCGCCCGAACTCAAATCCTCGTTCAGCCAGACATCCTCCCAGCAGTAGCGGAAATCCTCCGCGGTGAAGAGACTGCCGTCGGACCATTTGTGGCCCTCGCGGATGCGAAGGGTGAAGATGCGCTCGCCCTCGGCCTCGCAGCTTTCCAGCACGTCGGGCTTCAAGGCCAGCGTCTCGTCATAGCCGACGAGCCGCGCATAGCCGTTGATGGTCATCAGGCGGATGTCGCGCTGGCCGCTGATGAGCTGCCGCACCACGCCGCCATATCGCCCGACCTCCCGGCCCATCGACGCGAGGTTCACGACCAGCGGGTTCTTCGGCAGGCGCTCCGCCATGGGCGGCAGCGTCTTCTCGTCGATCAGCTTCTGCAGGAACTCCGGTTCCTTCGCCGGCCCGGCCAGCAGCTTTCCGGGCATCAGCGACGTCGCCGCGATCAGGCCGAGCGTGGTGCGGCGGTTGATCATGGCCGCAACTCGCTTATGTCGGCGTTGCGCCGCGCCAGAACGAAATGGCCGCTGCCGAGATCGGCCGGCGCAAGCCCGTCGGTCTCGCCCTCGTCCCGGAACTGCGGCGCCCAGGCATTGGCATCCGACACGCCGCTTTTCTTCAGCGTCCTGAAGTCGAGCGGCCGGTCGAGATCCGGGAAGGGGACCGCCGCGACCAGCGCCTTCGTATAGGGATGGACCGGCTTGCGCAGCAGGATCTCTGCCGGCGCGACCTCGACGATGCGGCCGCCGCACATCACCGCGATGCGGTCCGCCATGTAGTCCACGACCGCAAGGTTGTGCGAGATGAACAGGTAGGTCAGGCCGAGCTGCTTTTGCAGGTCCTTGAGCAGGTTGAGGATCTGCGCCTGCACCGACACGTCGAGCGCCGACACCGGCTCGTCGCAGATCAGCAGGTCGGGACCGAGCGCCAGGGCGCGGGCGATGCCGATGCGCTGGCGCTGGCCGCCGGAGAAACTGTGCGGATAGCGGCTGATGAAGCGCGGATCGAGCCCGATGGTGGAAAGCAGCGACTTCACCATTTCGAGCCGGCTCTCGGCATTGCCGCGATTGTGAATCTCCAGCGGCTCGGCGAGGATATTCTGCACGGTCATGCGCGGCGACAGCGACGACACAGGGTCCTGGAACACCATCTGGATCTTGGTGCGGAGCTTCTTCAACTCCTCGCCCTCGGCCTTCAGCACGTCTATCGTGCCGTCGGCGGTGTGCAGCGTCACCGAGCCGCTGTCCGGCGTCACGGCGCGCATCAATATCTTGCTGACGGTGGTCTTGCCCGAGCCGCTTTCGCCGACCAGCCCCAGGCATTCGCCGCGCATGACGTCGAAGCTGACGCCGTCCACCGCCTTTACGGCCGTATCCTCGGCCTTGCCGAACCAGCTCGATTTCCGGGTGGTGAACGTCTTGGAGATGTCGCGCACCTTGAGCAGGACGTCCGGTCCCGCCGCCTTGTGCTTGCCGAGCAGGTTCTCGACATTCACCGGCACTTCGCGCAGCGCCTTCAGCCGCTCGCCGGGCTTCATGTCGAAATGCGGCACGGCGGCCATCAACCCCTTGAGGTAGGGGTGGCTCGGCCGGCGGAAGATATCCTCGACCGTGCCGGCTTCCATCACCTCGCCATGATAGAGCACCACGACCTCGTCGGCGATATTCGCCACCACGCCGAGATCGTGCGTGATGAGCAGCATCGCCATGTCGAGCTTTTCGCGCAGTTCGCCCAGGAGTTCGAGGATCTGTGCCTGGATTGTCACGTCGAGCGCCGTCGTCGGTTCGTCGGCGATCAGCAGCGCCGGCCGGCAGATCAGCGCCATGGCGATCATGGCGCGCTGGCGCAGCCCGCCCGACAGCTCGAAGGCGTACATGTCGTAGGCGCGCGCCGGATTGGGGAAGCCGACCAGCTTCAGCATCTCCTCCGTGCGATCCTTGTATTCGGCGGCGGAAAGGCCGCGCTGATGGATGCGCAGCGGCTCGCTCACCTGGTCGCCGATCGTGTGCAGCGGCGACAGCGAGGTCATGGGCTCCTGGAATATCTTGCCCATGCGGCTGCCGCGCAGGGCGCGGATTTCAGGGCCGTCGACCGGCATCTGCAATATGTCGGAGGTCACGCCCGTCTTCGGATCGGTGAAGAGGATGCGTCCGCTCGCCCGCGCCGTCCGGGGCAGAATGCCCATCACCGCCTGGCTGGTGACCGATTTTCCCGAACCGCTCTCGCCGACCAGCGCGGTCACCTTGCCCGGCAGCACCCGCATGCCGATATTGCGCACGGCATAGATCGGCCCGCCGACAATGGCGAAGGATATGCTCAGATCCTCGATCCGGAGCAGATCGCCCGCTGGCTTCATCCCGTCAAACCCCTGCGCGCGGCGGCCTGGGCGCCCGCCCTCGGGGGAACACTATCGCACCGGTGCTGCGCTGCCTAGACGGCGGACGCCAACTTCATCGGGCTGTCGCGAACGGGGCTATCGGTCAGGGCAGACTCCGGCCGGCAGCACGTCCGCGCAGTTGGGCGACCGGCGGAAATCGTCGTAATAGAGTGTCCACTCGGTCGTATGCGCCGCGCGATATGGCCCGAACTTGAAATACTGGTTGGGGCCGAGACCGGCGTCGGCATGGCCGATATGGCCCGTCACCGTGACGATCGGCCTGTCGTTGGCGAAGAGTTCGATCCGGCCCGACCCGTCCGGACCGGGCTTCGTATAGATGGCGAAGTCGATCCAGCCGGAATCGGGCGTCGGCAACGGGTTGCCATGTTCCGTCACCTGTATGGCGGTCGTGCAGGCGGTAAACAGATCGCCGTCCCTGGGTGTCCAGGTCGAATCCGTGGCCACCAGCGCGCGCATCTGGTTGAGCTTCGGCCGCAGCCAGACCGGCACCGCCTTCGGCCCGCACGCGCCGGCAGCGGGTTTTCCCGCATCGGCGGCGGGAGGGATATAGTTGGTCTCAACCGTGGCGTAGAGCTTGCCGTTGCGCATCCGGAGCGCCAGGAAGGGGCTGAAGTCGCCATCCGCTCCCGGATCGATCTCGCGCTTCCATTGCGCGATGAGGTAGCGGTGATCGTCCGTCGGCACGGGATCGCCGAACTTGACCGCGAAGCCGTACCAGACGCCCTGATCGTAGGGCACGCGGAGTTCGGTCCTCTCCCAGATTTCCGCGCGCTCGCTGCAGCTGTCCGGCGCCGGCGGGCAGATCGGCTTCACCGAGAGCTTAAGCGCGCCGCCGCCATCGCGCGTCACCTCGCGCTGGAATTCCATGTGTCCGGCGCTCTGCTCGAAATTCTCGCGGTAGTAGAGTCCCCCGGCTTCCGAGAAGGTCGGTCCGTCGAATCCGTCGCGCAGCACCTGCATGCCGGGTTCGGCCTGCGCGGAGGTGCAGATCGCCATGGCTAGTCCGGCCGCCGGCAGCGCGCGGACATTCATTGCAGCTTCTTCACATCGCGGCCGCCCGGCGCGCGGCTCTCGACATCGCGGTGCAGGATCATCACCTGCTCGGCATCCGACATGCGATCGTAGCTTTCCTCCAGATTGCCGTCTTCGGTAAGTGCCGCGATATCGGAGAAGTCGGGATGCATGATGGTCAGCTTCTGGCTGGCGCCGGCAAGCTGCTCGCGGCCGATGGTGAGCCAGCTGCCGCCGCAATAGTCGGCGAAATCGCTGCTGGCGATGATCTGGTAGGGATGTTTCTTGGTCAGCGCCTGCAGCCGTTGCGCCTCGTTCACCGCCGACCCGAAGGCCGAGAAGGTCAGCCGGTCGGTCAGGCCGACATTGCCGTACATCACGTTGCCCACATGCAGGCCGATGCCGTAGCCGATTTCCTCCAGCCCGTCGCGCCTGCGCGCCTCGTTGAGGCTCGCCATGCGCGACGTGGCGCGGAAGGCTCCGGACAGGGCGGCGCGGCAGGCGATCTCGGACGGGCCGTGATGCCGTTCGCAGGGATAGACCGCCAGAAAGCCGTCGCCTACGAAACTCAGGATCTGTCCGCCATTGCGGTTGAAGGGCGCGGCGATGGCGTCGAAGAACTGGTTGAGCGTCTCGATGTAGACCTCGCGGCCGGCGGTCTCCGCCAGCCTGGTCGAACCCCGCATGTCGGCCATGACGATGGCCGCTCGGATGGTGTCGCCGTCGCCGCGCTTGACCTGGCCGCGCAGCACGCGCTTGCCGGCGTCGCCGCCGACATAGGTGGTCAGCATGTTGTCGGCGAGCTTCGTAAGCACCGCCATCTTCGCCGCCACGGCGAGGTTGCTCTGGATGCGCAGCAGCGCCGCTATGGTGCTCTCCGAAAAGCCGTTGGGGCTGTCGGTGGTCCATGAGCCGATCATGCCCTGCCGCTCCCCGCCGAAGGAGTGGACGAAGGCGAGATAATCCGTCATTCCCTGCTGGCGCAATTCCTCGAAGATGGGGAATTCGATCGGTCCCGACGGCTCGATCCGGCGTCTTATGTGTTCCAGCTTGTTGCTGAGCAGGTAGAAATAGGGGCTTCGCAGGAAACGTTCCGGCGGCAGCCCGTTCTTCTTGCGCATGCCCTCGATCTCGATCGCCTCGCCGCGCGCCCAGATGAAGCTCAGCGCGTCATAGAGCGGGTGCAGCATCGAAAAGCTGAGATGGATGCGCGCCACGGGCACGCCTGCCGCGACCAGCCGTTCGCAGAAGCTCTGGATGATGGTCTCCAGCGGATCACCGGCAAGGGCTGAGCGCATCAGCCAGTCGGCGACCTTGTCGACCAGTATGGTGGAAACCTCGCCGTTTGCGGAACCCATTGGCAGATATCCTGATCAGGCTTTCACTATGCTGTCGCCCGTGAGGCCCAGGCGGCCGAAGACGTTTCTCGTATCGATGACCAGCGAAGCCAACGAGGCGATCGCCGCGTAATCGACATTGTCGTGGTCGGTCGCGACCAGCACCGCGTCGAAGTCCTTCAGCGTCTCGGGCGTGAGCACGACCGAGCGCCGGCCCATCAGCGGCTTGTGCTCGCGGGTCGAAGGTATCTCGTCGACGAAGGGATCGTGGAATTCGGTACGCCCGCCGCGCTCCTCGATCAGCTCGATCAGCCTTAGCGACGGGCTTTCGCGGATGTCGGGCACGTTCTTCTTGTAGGCGAGGCCGACGACCAGCACGCGCGAGCGGCTGAGCGCCTTGCCGCGGAAGCGGTCGAGCGCGTCGGCGAGCCGCCCGACCACATGCCGCGGCATGGCCGAATTGATCTCGCCGGCGAGTTCGATGAAGCGCGTCGGCATTTCGAACTCCCGCGCCTTCCAGGTCAGGTAGAACGGGTCGATCGGCACGCAATGGCCGCCGAGGCCGGGTCCTGGATAGAAAGGCATGTAGCCGAAAGGCTTGCTCTTGGCCGCCTCGATTACTTCCCATATGTCGATGCCCATCGCGTCGTAGACGAGCTTGAGCTCGTTCACGAGCGCGATATTGACGGACCGGAAGATGTTCTCGGTGAGCTTCACCGCCTCCGCCGCCGCGGTGGAAGAGACCGGGACGATCTTCTTCACGACGGCGCCGTAGAGCGCATGCATCAGCCTCGCGGCTTCCTCTCCGTCGCCCGCCACCACCTTCGGGATCGTCGTCACGGCGAAGTCGCGGTTGCCGGGGTCCTCGCGCTCCGGCGAGAAGCCGAGGAAGAAATCCCGGGCCGAGCGCAGCCCCGTCGCCTCCAGAATGGGCCGTACGATGCCGTCGGTCGTGCCCGGATAGGTGGTGGATTCCAGCACCACGAGTTGGCCCGGCCGCAGCCTCTCGGCGATGGCGCGGCTGGTGTTCTCGATGAAGGAAAGGTCGGGCTCGCGATGCCGCGTCAGCGGTGTCGGCACGCAGATGATGATGGCGTCGCAGGCGGCGAGTTCGGAAAAATCGCCTGTCGCGCGGAAACGCTCCGTCTTGAGCGCGTTGCCGAGCAGGCTGCCCGGCACGGCCTCGATATAGGACGACCCCGAATTGAGTGTCTCGACCTTGGCCGGATCGATGTCGAAGCCCAGCGTCATGAACCCGCCGCCCGACATGGCCATGGCCAGCGGCAGGCCGACATAGCCCAGTCCCACGACGCCGACGGTCGCCGTTCGCGACTCAAGCCGCTGCTGCAGGGTTTCGGAAGTCGAGGGGCGAGTATCCAAGATGGTTGCTTTTCGCAAGGTAAGAAAGGTCACTGACGCCAGCCCGGATGATATGGGCCGGCAGAGGCAGCGATGCCAGAGGCTTATTGCCGATTTGATCGACCGGCAAGCGCATGGTCGGCGCCGCCGCCCCTCTGCGCGGCCGTCTTCGCCTTCATGTTCGCCGCCGCCACCGCGTAGCCGCCCGCCGCGCCGTCGACGAAGTGCACGTGGTCCCGCTGCATCGGATTGACCACCATGCAGGTCATCAGCGCCGAATCCTGCCTGTGGACGCCATAGTGGCAGACGCCCGCCGCCTCCGCCTGCGCAAGCAACGTTTCCAGGCGTTCGCGCAGTTCCGGTTTGACGTCGATCGTCATCTTCAGGCCGTCGTCGAATTTCCGGAAGTCGGTGTTCTGCACGACATCGTCGCGATAGAGTTTCGGGTCGAACGTGCCGATCCTGAAGTTGAGGCGGTCGGCCGCGGCGACCAGCAGCATCAGCGCCATCACCTTGAGCTTCTTCGCCAGACGTCGGCCTTTCGGCACAGCGGCGCGCGCCTCGGCGTCCAGTCCCGATGGCGGAAAGCTGTAGGCCAGCCCTTCGCTCGAAACCGGCCGGCCGCCGCGTCCCTGCTCGTCGACCAGCGTGACGATGTCCGAGACGAGCGCTTGGAACGCCTGCCGGTTCTGCGCCGGTCCCGGAACGGCGATGATCGACACGATTTCGCCCGACCGCGCGGCTATGGGATTCCAGCGGCACGAGAGCCCGTCGAGATCGGGCCGGCTGCCGGGCGGCGCGGGCGTCACGCCGTATCGCCCGGCCTTCATCTCGGCTTCCGCCCAACTCACGCCGCCGCCGGCGAACATGGCGTAGGACACATGCTCGGACGCGCGGAAACGGGCGACCAGAACGTCCAGCCCCTGCGCACGGATTTCTGTCAGCGGCACGATGGCCGCCCGCATGGTGAGATCGAGCTCGTCGCTTACCCAGGCCTGCACCTGCGACAGCGCCAGTCGCGTCAGCGGCTCGGAAGCTGCCGGCACCGCCACCAGCGCGCCGTCGCCACCGAACACATAGGGCAGGTCCGGCTGGCCGAGCGCGTTGAGGATGGCGGAAATCACGCTGGCGCCCGCCATGTTCACGGATTTGTAGCGGCCGGCGGCGATCGCCGCGGTCGAATCGACGATGTCCGCGGTGGCGAGCACCCAGTCGTCCGGAAGCGGGCGATAGTTTTCGGCATCCGCCACGCTCTGGAATTCCACCAGAAGCGGAGCACCCGAGAAGAAACCGTCGTCCGGTGCGGTCATCGCTTGTACCCTACCACATCCATGTCCGGCGGACAGCGGCGGTTTGACTTGGGCCGTCTTTCGCCCGATAGCATCGCCGCGATGCGGATCGCCTTTTACGCTCCCATGAAATCTCCGGATCATCCCGTCGTCTCGGGGGACCGTCAGGTCGCGCGCCTTCTCCTGCGCGCGCTTGCCGTCGCCGGACACACGGCGAGCGTTGCATCCGCGTTGCGGGCCTATCTTCCCGAGCCTGATTTCGACCGGCTGGAGAACCTGAAGCGCGAGGCAAACGTCGAGGTCGAGCGCCTTTCGCTGGAGTGGGCCGAACATGGGAAGCCCGACCTCTGGTTCACCTATCATCCCTATTATAAATCGCCGGACCTGCTCGGGCCGCCGCTCGCCGCACGTTTCGGCATTCCTTATGTCACTGCCGAAGCCTCGTGGTCCCGGCGCCGGGACCACGAGGCATGGGTTGTGTCGCAGCGCTACGTTGTCGATGCCGTGAGAGGCGCGGCCGTGAATCTTTGCTTCACGCGGCGCGACCGTGAAGGCCTGTCGTCCATCGTAGACGAGGCGAAGCTCGCGCTTGTGCCGCCCTTCATCGATGTTTCGCCTTTTGCGCCGGCCGCGGCTGGCGCATCGCACCGGCTCGTCACCGTCGCCATGATGCGCGCCGGCGACAAGCTGGAGAGTTACGGCATCCTTGCGAAAGCGCTCGGCCAACTGAGCGACGTGCCGTGGACGCTGGCCATCGTCGGCGATGGACCGCGCCGGGACGAGGTCCGTCGACTGTTTTCGGATCTGCCGCCGGATCGTATCGACTGGCTCGGCGAACTGCCGCAACAGGAGGTCGCCGCCATCCTCGCGGCGTCGGCCGTCTATGTCTGGCCGGGGCGGGGCGAAGCGTTCGGCCTTGCCTATCTGGAAGCGCAGGCGGCCGGCCTGCCTGTCGTCGCGATGGAGACGGCGGGCGTGCCGGAAGTTGTGACGCATGGCGAGACGGGATGGTTGACGCCCGATGGCGACGTCGATGCCTACGCTGCGGCGATCCGCCGGCTTCTCGGCAATGAGAATGAGCGCGGCCGTCTCGGCCGGAACGCCCGGCGCAGGATGCGCGAGCGCCATTCCCTCGATGCGGCGGCGGAGCGCTTGCGCAACCTGCTGCTGGAGAGGATGCCGGCGCGATGAGAGCGGCAGCCTGGGCGCAACTGGAGCAGGCGCTCTCCCGCTGGACAAAGGCCGGGCGCGTCGCGGATTTCTGGCTGCGCGACGACGACGCCGTGGAGCCGTCGCCGGCTCTGGAGCGCCTGCTCGAACTCGGCGATCGCCACGCCGTACCGATGACGCTTGCGGTCATCTCGGCAAGGGCAGGTGCGGCATTGGCCGAACGGCTGGCGGATGCTCCGCTGGTGACCGTCGCCCTCCATGGCTGGTCGCACCAGAACCATGCGCCGGCGGACGAGAAGAAGCAGGAGTTCGGCCCCCACCGCCCGCATGAGGTCATGCTGGCGGAACTGCGGGAGGGTGAGGAGCGGCTGCGCGGCCTGTTCGGCGACCGGTTCGTCCCTCTTTTCGTGCCGCCATGGAACCGCATCGACCCGTCGCTCGTGCCCCGGCTGCCGGAAGCGGGGTTGTCCAGCCTGTCGGCCTTCGGTCCGGCAAGGAGTTCGCCGGTCCCCATCGTGAACACCAACGTCGACATCATCGACTGGCACGGCACGCGCGGCGGCCGGGACGAGGCGGCGCTCGTCGCCGGGATCGTCGCGCAACTCGACCGCATGTTCGAGAAGGGTGCGGGAGCGGTCGGCGTCCTGACCCATCATCTCGTCCATGACGCAGCCGCCTGGGCCTTTCTCGAACGGCTTTTCGGGATCACCGCCGGACATCCGTCCTGCCGCTGGTCCTCTGTCACGAGGCTGTCGAGCGACGTTTCGCTATAGGTCGAGGATCAGGCCGTCCCGCGCCGCGAAAGCGCCTTCGAAACTTGCTTGCGCGGCTTGCTCGATCGCGTCCATCTGGCTGTCGGTGCGCGAGGGATCGTGATGGAACAGCGCCAGACGTTTCGCTCCGGCGGCCTCGCACAGCTTGACGCCCTGTTCCCAGGTCGAGTGGCCGAAGCCGCGATAGCGCGCCAGTTCGGTTTCCAGATAGGTGCAGTCGTAGACGACGAGATCGGCGCCGCGGATGAGTCGCATGACCTCGGGGTCCAGTTCGCCCGGTACATGCTCCGTATCGCTGATCAGCGCCAGCGACCGGCCGTTGGCCTCGACGCGATAGCCGACGCAACCGCCGGGATGCGTCAGCCGCCCCGTCCGCACCACGATGCCTTCGCGCGGGCGCAGGATGTCGCCGGGCTCGAAATCGCGGCAATGCACATTAGCCGTGCAATATTCGGCCTCGACCGGGAACCACGGCGGTCGCATGAATTCCTGCATCAGTTCGCGCGTGGTCATGCGCCCGTGCATGTGCCCCGACCACAGGACGAGCCTCACGCCGGGATCATAGAGAGGGTGGAAGAACGGCAGCCCGACCACATGGTCGTAATGGCTGTGCGTGAGGAAGACGTCTATCTCCTCGACACCTTCGCGCATCAGTGCCTTGCCGCAGGGGCGCAGCCCCGACCCACCGTCGAGCACTATGCGCTTGTTCCCGCAGCGCAACTCTATGCACGGGCTGTTGCCGCCGTAGCGGATGTATTCGGGGCCTGAGACAGGAATGCTGCCGCGAACGCCCCAGAAGCGGACCTGAAATGCGGCTTCCGTCATCCCGTGCCTTCAAAAAAGGAGCGTCTTCGGAACCGCCCCTTGTGCATCGGGTATTGGGATGCTGTTTCCGGCCGGTCCGCAAGCCCTTTTGTTTCGTTGTGATGGCCGAACGGCGAAAGAACCGGCATCGTCAATGGCTTCGGCTGCGCTCGGCGCTAAGTTCCGCCGTGGTGGCGCTCAGCCGGTTTGCCAGCACGCGCACGATCTCGATCGTCATTTCGGGGTTCTCGCGCAGCATGCGCAGGAAGTGGTCCTTGCGGATGCGCAGGGCCTCCAGCCGCTCGACGGCCTTGACGGTCGCGGTGCGCGACACGTCGCACAGTATGGCGATCTCGCCGACGATCGAATTGGGCTCGACTTCCGCCACCTTGATCTGCCCCGTGTCGGACTCGACCAGAATGTCGGCGGTGCCCGAGAGGATGACATAGGCGGCGTCGCCCTCGTCGCCCTGGTGGAACAGGGTCTGGCCGGCATTGTAGCTCACCCTGTCCGAGGTGAAGGCGAGCAGCTTCAGCTTCGCCGGTTCCACGCCCGCGAACAGCGGCACCCGTTTCAACATTCCGACTTCGTCTTTGAGCAACATGGTCCTGCCCCGGTCCGCTCCGTCTTCCGGCATCATTGTGATACGAGCGACTTGAAGATACCGTTTCCTGCACTCAGTGTATCGTGTGTTCCCTCTTCGACAAGAGAGCCCCCGTCCAGGACGATTACACGATCGAACAGCTGCGCCATGGCAGCATTCGGCAACACCCATATGACAGCCGGGGAACGGTTCTCCCGCCTCAGTTCTTGCAACACCTTGCGCACGATCTGGTCCTGCTGGCGTTGATCCAGCGCAAGCAGCGGACGGTTGAGGATGAGGAAATCGGCGCGTTTCAGGATGGCGCGCGCCAGATCGAGCTTCTGCCGCTGCGCGTTGCTCAGCCGCCTGCCGCCGACGCCGACATTGAAGTCGAGGCCGACATCGAGCACCTCGTCATAGAGATGGAGGTCCTCCAGCACGGCGAAGACGATGGCGCGGATACGCTCCGGTCCGTCGGCCTGGCTGTTGCTGACGCGCCCGAACAGGACGTTGTCCATGACGCTCGCAGCGGCCGTGTAGTGCTGCGGATCGTAGGGTTCGATGGCATTCTTGAGGTTCGCCGGCAGGCCCTCGTAGAAGCGTTGGCGCGCCGCCACGACGCGCGCGCGGATGTCGTCGGTCAACAGGCCGAAGCGATAGCGCGGCTCGACATATTCGAAGCTCACCGCGATGATCCGGGCGCGGTCGGCCGCCGACACATCTTCGAAGGGCTTGCCTTCGAGCTTCTGCAGCAGCGCCTCGTAGTCGGGCAGTTCCTCCGCCGTCATCAGGCCCAGCTGCTGGAAGAAGGGATGGTCGGGCGGCAGGTCGCTGAACAGCTCGACGGCCTGCCCGGCAATGTCGAGACCCATGGCGTAGAGCGCCTTGTCCAGCCCGTCGGCGGCAAGCACCTCGGCGAAGTAGGGATTGGCCGCAAGCTCCTTCGGCGCCAGTTCCTTGCCCGTCGCCGCGCCGAACAGAAGGTTCTCGCCCACCGTCGCCTCGCGGTTGTAGGCGCCCGGCTCGAACGGCACGACGAGATCGCTCAGCCCGTCCCTGTCCAGCCGCTCGCGCATGGCGGCGCGCAGTTCGACGATGCTCTCGACCAGATGCGTGTGGAACCTCGGATCGATCGAGGATCTGAGCCCGAGCTCCAGTATGTCGCGCGACAGATCGACCGCGGCCAGCACCGGCATGGCGACATGCACCAGATCGGCAGGCCCCGTGGCGCCGGCGCTGGCATAGTCTATCCAGTCGCTGTTGACGTCATAGTCCGGATTGCCGGAGCGCTCGGCTTCGGCGATCTGCCATTTCCGGAGCGCCGCCGTCTGTCCGTCGTAGGATGTTTCGGTCAGCGGCGCGTGCTTGAGCCCGTAGAAGAGGTTGTCGCGCAGCGTGCCCGAGAAGAGATAGGCGTCGGACGAGGCATAGGACACGCGGCGGCCGGTCAGGGATTCGGGAAGCGAATGCAGGTCGTCGCTGCCGAAGGTGAGTTTTCCGCTGTCCGGCCAGCTGATCCTTGCCAGCGCCTCGGCCAGCGCGTCGCCGCCGCCGTTCGGTGTGCCGACGATCGCCACCAGCTCTCCCGGCTTCACCTGGAGCGACACGCGGTCGAGCAGAGGCGCGCCGCTGTCGTCCACCATGGTCAGGTTGCTTACCGCCAGCGGCGCCGTGAGCGGGTCGGGCGCTTCCGGCGCGAGCGCCTGGACCTTGGGCTCGACGAGGCGGTCGATGGTGAACTGTTCCACCACCTGGTGGTATTTCACCTGCACGTCCTGCCGCGTCTGGTCCCAGTCGATCAGGTCCTTCAGCGGCCCGGGGAGATCCTTGTAGGCGCCGATCACGGCGACGAGCTGGCCGACGTCGACCCGGCCCCGCAGCGCCAGATAGCCGCCGACGAGGTAGAACAGGAACGGCGTCACCTGCGCCAGGAAGTTGTTGATGAACTTGACCAGGAATTTCCACTGGTAGAGATCGTAGCGGATCTTGAAGATATGCCCGAGCCGGGCGGCGATGTCGGCCCGCTCGTAGTTCGACGTGTCGTGCACATGGATCGTGCTGATGCCGTCGACGATCTCGCCGACGCGCCCGGACAGTTGCCGCGCCGTGAGCTGCCTTTCGCGGCCGAGCCGGATGAGGCGCTTGCGCATCTGCGGGATGATGATGATCTGTACGGCGACGATCACGGCGGCGATCATGCCCAGCCAGAAATTCTGCAGGATGATGAAGACCAGCGCCGTCAGCGCCTGTCCGCCGAGCAGGGCAGGCTGCACGAAGGCGTCGCCGATGAAACCGCCGAGCGGCTCCACCTCGTCCTTGACCATGGTCGCCACCTCGGCGGCCTTGACGCGCTTGAACTGGAAGGGCGGGAAGCGCAGCACGCGATCGACCAGCTCGAAGCGCGTGCGCCGCAGCATCCGCTCGCCGAGCCTGCCCTTGTAGGTGTTGATGTAGAACTTGAAGAGCCCGTTCACCACCACCAGGAACAGGAAGAAGAAGCTCAGCGCGTAGAGCATCTGCTCGCGCGTCAGCATGAAGCCGGAGAACAGGTCGGCCGTGCCGACGAAGGGCAGGTCGAGTGACAGGGCGAGGAACGGCTGGACGGCGTCGGGCCCGTCGAACCCGTCGCCCTGGATCGGTCCGTTGACGATCTGCTTAGGCAGGTCGAAGGACATGAAGTAGGGGATCATCGACAGGCCGACGATGCACAGGATCCAGACCTGCTGGCGCCAGGTATGCTTCCAGATGTATCGGGCGAGGCTGCGGTCCAAGATCGTCTCCCGCTCAGCCTTTCGGTTCGAGAACGTGGAAGCGTCTCGCCGCCCAGGGCGATCCCGCTATCGCCGCGTCGTCCAGCACCAGCTCGAACTGGCAGATCTGGGTTAGCCCGGACCGCGTCACGATCTCCGGCACCTGCGACATGGCGCGGTCGAGCGCCGGCGGATATTCGATAACGACCCGCCTGGCGTTGTCGATGAGGGAGAACAGCAGCTGCCCGAGCGGCTCGCGCTGGCCGAAGGGCTTCAGCGAGTAGCCGAGCAGCACGAGGCCATAGCTGCGCGGCGCGTAGTCGTAGTCGATCTGCTGAAACTTCTTGTCGACATGGCGCACCTTGCAGGGCTGCCCGTTCAACTCGTCGGCCTCGAAGGCCGGCGTCTTCGGGTCTATCGACGTCACCGAGAGCGGGTGATGGGTAAGGAAATTCGTGACAGGGCGGATATGGCCGCCGATTTCCAGTATGTGCGGGCAGTCGCGCACGAAATGGGCGGCGAGCACCTGCCGGACTTCGCTGGCAGGCCCCGAATGATGCGGCAGATGATCCATGCCGCCCTCGACCGGAGCCGCCCGAAACGTCGACAGATTCATGAAGGCTTATTCCCGTTGTCTTGCCCTGCCTTGCAACATACAACACGGCCATGACCGACGCCACCCAGCCAGTCGCGCCCATTCCCGACTGGCACGAGCATGCCTTCGACCTCATTCGCGGCATCGCCGCCTATACCGGCAGTCCGCTGGTGGCCGATCTCGCACGGGTGGTGGGCGAACATCCGCACTCGGCGATCGCCAATGCCTTCAACCACCGGCAGGTGGCCTCGAAGGTCTGGGCGCGGGACAATCTGTTCGAAAGCTGCGGCGGGCGCTTTCGCAGGATCTGGATTCTCGGCGGCTGGTACGGCGTGCTGGCGGCGATGCTGTTCGAGGACAGCCGTTTCGACATCGATCTCGTCGAGAGCATCGACGTCGATCCGTCCGTCGAAGTCGTCGCCCGCACGATGAACCGCCGTTCGGGCGAGCGCTTCAGGGCGTGGACCGGTGACATGTACGAGCTCGACTACGAGGGCGCGGGGCCCGATCTCGTCGTCAACACAAGTTGCGAGCATATCGCGGACGTGCGCGGATGGCTCGACATGCTGCCGCCGGGCACGCGCGTGCTGCTGCAGTCCAACGACTATTTCTCCGAGCCGACGCACATCAACAGCGTGCCGAGGCTCGAGGATTTCGCGGCGCAGGCGCAGCTTTCGACCGTCAGCTTCGCCGGAGCCATGCCGACGAAAAAATATACGCGCTTCATGCTCATCGGAGCGGTTTGAGCATCTTCGGCGTTCAACGCCCGCTCAGCCAGGGCCCGAGCGTGATCATGCAGACGGCGAGAACCGCGAGTGCGACCCCCGCCGTCTGCACGGTGCTCATGCGTTCGCCGAAGAAGGTGAAGGCGATGACGGTGACGGCGACGAGCTGGATGACGGCGGACAGGCTGAAAGCGGCGGCCATGCCGAACTCCCGCACCAGCCGCAGCATGATGAGGTTGCCGCCGGTGTAAAGCAGCAGCGTGACGATCAGCTTCCAGTGCGAGGGGGCGAGCGCCCAGGATTTCGCCATGCTGGCCGCGAGCAGGAAGATGACGGTCGAGATCGACAGCTGGATCAGGCCTGACTGGCTCAAGGTGTCCCCCGGTGGCGCGGATGAAACGGCGCCCAGCCTTCTCGGCAAAACCGCCGATGCCGTCAAGCCGCGACGTCAGCCGGGAACAGCGGCGATGTCCGGAATCCGTGGCTAGAGCCTTTCATGGTTACCCGGAAACGGTTCTGTTTGTCCGATGGCGGGACGATCCGCGCGAAGGCCGGTGCAGGTCGTACCGGGGGGGGGGGGTACGGCCAAATGCGGCCGACAAAGCGGGCGCCCGCCAGCGGCAAACCCTTCGGGCCGGGTGCATTTGCCCCATTTCCTTCGGCTTTCGGCTCGGCCGTGGCGCCACCACGCCCTTCGCCGAAACCCTCGACCCTGGAACCAAATGCCCTCCGGTAGAACGATTCCGTGTAATCCTGAAAGGCTCTAGGCGCGCTGCCCGACGAGAAGCTCGACGAACTGCGCCACCACATTGTCCTCGGCATAATCGCCGTCGAGGAACCGGCGGCGCGCGGCGTCGCCATGCTTCTGCCGGAGCGTCGGATCGTCCCGATACCGAAGGATGGCCTTCGCCAGCGCACGCGACGCGGCGTCGACCGGCTTTTCCGGCACGATCACGCCGGTCTCGCCGTCCTCCACGATCTCGCGGCATCCCTCATGGTCGCTGGCGATCGATGGAATGCCCGTCGCTGCGGCCTCGATGAGGATGCGCGGTATGCCTTCGCCGTAGCGGGTCGGCAGGGCGACGACGTCGACCTCCCGCAGCAGCGACGGCATGTCGTTGCACCGCCCGAGGAACCGGATCGAGGCTTCGTTCTCCAGTTCCTCCAGCGGCACCGCATCCGGATCGGACGCATCGAGCATCCCCGCCACGAGGAACTCGACGTCGCGGTCCTTCAGCTTCCGCGCGGCCGCTATGAAGACGTCCAGCCCCTTCGACTTCAGCAGGCGCGAGGCGAACAGCACCCGCAGTGGCTGGCCGTCCGCACGCGACTGGCGCGGATGAAATTCTCTCGGGTCGACGCCTGCGCCGCTGATCACCATGGCCTTCGCAGAGGGCACCATTCCGCGGCCAACCCATGTCGCGTGGTCGGAGGCGGTCTCGAAGGTGAACCGGACGTCCTTGCGGCGCGCGATGACGCGCACCGCGCGGTCGACCAGAAAACGCGACAGGCACTCGATCCCGCTCTTCATGCTGCTCGCGGGCGACATCAGCCGGCCCAGACCCGGCACCGTCGCCACGATTCGCGTGCGCCTGCCGCTTATGATGCGGGCCAGGATCGCGGCGATGCCCGAGAAGACGATCGGCTTCAGCGTGATGAGATGCAGCGTGTCGGGTTTCTTGCGGAGCACTTCGCGGAAGGTCTCTATGACCAGCCGCAGATCGGCGCGCGGTGCGAAGGTCCAGCGCTCGATCGGCACGTTGACGTAGTCCCATCTTCCGCGCTGCTCGGGCGCGATCGGCCTTCCGCCGGTGATGACGCAGACGCGATGCCCGGCTTCCGCCAGGGCGTCCGCCGTCGTCCGACGATGACGCAGAAAATAGTCGGCATCGTTGCAGACGATGGTTATCCGGCGTCTGCCGGAGGAAAATGCGGTCGCGGATGCACGCAGGACAATCCGGTCGCGCGCCACATTTGATTCACTCAATGCACTGTAGGCCCGCATCAGCAGTTTCGCCGCCCCACCGAATCGGAACACCTGTAAAGCAACATACATAGTTGGGGCTTGGCAATCCAGTTTTGTACGCCTGTACGGGAATGGCGGCGTCATCGCCGCTTGTGCGGTCAGCTTCAGTCGATCTGGCCGACGGCTTCTTCCTGCTCCAGCGTCAACGGCTTCACCCCGGCCGGCAGCGGTTCGGTCGTCTCCGCAGGCACGGCCTTCCGGGACGCGAGCAAGGACCCCGTTGAGGCCGAGCAGGCGGCGAGCATCGCGGCCCCGGCAAGCAGCGAGAGCAGATTCAGGATTCGGGAATGATGCCGGAGACGTATCATTGCGACCTTTTAGCCGAGCCGCCGTCTTCTGCAAATGCGCTTGCCGGGGCAGCTCTATTCCATGGCCGCTGCCGCGCCATGGCCTGCGCCGGCTGCCGCCTTCGGCTTGCGCAGCAGCAGCGCCAGCGGGATCGCCGCCAGCGTCACGATCATCATCAGCTTGAAGTCGTCTATATAGGAGATCATCGCCGCCTGCGCCGAAACCAGCCGTTCCATCATGGCAAGGGATGCCGGATCGCCTTGCGCCGCACCCGGCGACACGGCCCAAAGGTTCGGGTTGAAGGGGCTGATGCCGGCCGACAGTTCCGCATGGTTGATGGCGATGTTGCGCGTCAGGATCACGGTGACGATGGAAATGCCGATGGACGATCCGAGATTGCGCACGAGGCTGAACAGGCTGGCGGCATCCGTGCGGAAGCTCGGCGCCAGCGTGGCGAAGGCGACAGTCGACAGGGGAACGAAGACGAGCCCGAGCCCCAGCCCCTGTATCACCCCCGACAGGACGATGTCGTAGTCGTCCATCTGCGGCGTGAAGCCGGTCATGATGTGCAGCGACCATGCGGTCAGCACGAGCCCGGTGACCACCAGATAGCGTGCGTCGACCATCTGCACCAGCCGGCCGACCAGCAGCATGGAGATCATCGTGCCGACGCCGCGCGGCGCCATGACCAGTCCGGTCAGCACCGTCGAATGGTTGAACAGGTTGGACAGCATCGGCGGCAGCAGGGCCATCGAGGCGAGCAGGATCACGCCGATGACGAAGATGAACACCAGCCCGGTGACGAAGTTGCGATCCCTGAAGATGCGCGGATCGATGAAGGGGTTCTTCGCCGTCGCCAGATGGATGACGAACACCCAGAAGCCGGTCAGCGACACGCCGAGCTCTATCCAGATCTCCGGCGAGGAGAACCAGTCGACCTCGGCGCCGCGGTCCAGCATGAGCTGCAGCGCGCCGACGCCGAGCGACAGCATGGCGAAGCCGAAGAAATCGAAGCCGCGCAGTCTCTGCGCGATGCGCGGCAGATAGGCGGCGGAACCGAGGAAGGCGATGATGCCGACCGGCAGGTTGATGAAGAAGACGTAGCGCCAGTTGAAGCTCTCCGTCAGCCAGCCGCCGAGCGTCGGCCCGATGATCGGCCCGACCATGATGCCGGCGCCCCACAGCGCCATGGCCTGTCCGTGGCGTTCCTTCGGGTTGATGTCGAGCAGGAAGGTCTGCGACAGCGGCACGATCGCCGCGCCGAATATGCCCTGAAGCAGCCGGAACGCGACCATCGTCTCCAGGCTCCACGCGAAGCCGCAGAGCATCGAGCTGACGGTGAAGCCGACGACCGAGGTGAGGAAGAGCTCGCGCCTGCCGAGACGATCGGCGAGCCAGCCCGTCAGCGGCGTCATGATCGCCGCCGCGACGATATAGGAGGTCAGCACCCAGTTGATGGTGTCCTGACTGGCCCCGAGGTCGCCCGTCATCGACGGCAGCGCCACATTGGCGATGGTGGTGTCGAGCACCTGCATCACCGTCGCGAGCATGATCGAAAGCGTGATCAGCCCGCGATGCGGCGTGTCCGTGTGGGAGGTCGGGGATTGTGCCATGACGGTTTCTCGCCGGAAGCGGCTTGCGACGCGCGGCGGCTGTCTCGCTTTACTGGCCGGCGATCGCCGTTCCGAGGAATTTCGGCCAGCCGCGCGCCACGCCCGTGTCGACGGTGACCGTCGCGCTCATGCCGGTCCTCAACAACAGGTCGGCATCATTGGAATCGATCTTCAACCGCACCGGGATGCGCTGCGTCACCTTCACCCAGTTGCCCGTGGCGTTCTGGGCCGGAAGCAGCGAGAACTCCGCGCCGGTGCCGGCGCCGATCGTGTCGATCGTCGCCGTCAGCGGCCGGTCGGGGAATGTGTCCAGCGTCACCTCGGCCTTCTGGCCGCGCTTCATATGCGTGAGCTGCGTCTCCTTGAAATTCGCCTCGACCCATGTGTCGCCGGTCTCGACCAGCGTGAACAGGGATGTTCCCGCGTTGACGTACTGGCCGGGCTTGAAGGACGAGGCCTGGCTGATGACGCCGTCCGTGGGCGCCGTCACAGTCGTCTGCTTCAGGTTGAGGGCGGCCTGATCGCGGGCCGCCAGCGCCGCCAGCACGACCGGATGGCTGTCCGTCGCGATCGTCGGGTCGCCGCCGAGGGCCGCCAGCGCGCCGCTCACCGCATCCACCGCCGCGGCGTGCTCGTCCTCGGCGTTCACGAGATCGCGCCGCGCCGAATCGAGCGCCGACTGCGTGCCGACGCCCTTCTGCGTCAGCGTCTGTTGCCGGTCGAGCTCGGACTGGTAGTAGCGCACATCGCTCGCCGTCACTTTTTCCTTGGCCTGCGCCTGGCTGTAGGCGGAACGCAGCTGCTCGACATTCAGCCTTGCTGTCGCCAGCGCGGCCTCGGCCTGCGCGAGCGCGATCCGGTAGGGTTCTGGATCGACGACGAAGAGCACGTCGCCGGCCTGGACCTTCTGGTTTTCGCCGATATTCGCCTGCACGATCCGGCCTGATGACTCCGACGCGATGGTGACGCGCGCCTGCCGCAGATTGGCGTTTTCCGTTTCCTCGTAGCGGCCGCCCGTGACCCACATATAGGTGCCGCCGGCCACAAGCAGCAGCGGCAGCGCAGCCATCAGGACGAAGCGTCCGATGCCGCGCTTCCTGCGCGCCGGCGCGGGGCGCACTCCCTCTGCCGCCACCGGCACGGATGCCGGTGGCGTTTCGGTCGGGGCCGTCTTGTCCTCGACCGGGGCAGGGAACTGTTTGATTTCGGCCGGCGCCTTCTCGTTGGTGTTTGCGGCGGAACTCATGTCAGGCGGCCCTTTCGGAACTGCATTGGACAGCCGACAGCTCGCTGTCGGCAAGATTGGAGCAGATGACGCCGAGGCCGTGCAGCGTGGCCCGGCGTTCGTCGGGCGAAAGCCCGGTCAATGCGAATTCGAAGACCTGCGCCGCCACGCCGCGCATCTCGCCGAAGATGGCGCGGCTGCGCTCCGTCAGGAAGATCTGCCGCACGCGGCGATCGTTGTCGTCGAGCCGCCGCTCGATCCATCCGGCCTCGACCATGCGGTCGATGAGGCGCGAAACGCTGATCGGCTCGATTTCGAGCAGTTCGGCAAGACGGGCCTGCGCCACGCCTTCCTCCTTGAAGACGCGCACCAGAAGCCGCCATTGCGCGGACGAAAGACCGTAGCGGCTTCCCAACTGCTCGAAGCGTTTGCGCATGAGACGGGAGGCATCGTGGAGCAGGAAGCCCAGACGATCCACCTCTTCGGTATGTCGTGAATCCGTGTTCATAAGCGCCATATATTATAAGCATGCTTATGAATGCAAGAGCGAGTGTGTTTCCGATATGCGCATGGCAGACTGTGCGAATCCGCATAGCTCGCCGCCGCTTAAGGAAGAATGAGGGGTCGCTTCGGTAGCGATTTCCCCGGAACACGGGAAAATCGCCCGGAAACCGCCGATCTCTTGCCTTTTCGCCTTTCCCTGCTAAACGCCGCGCATGACCTTCCCGATCTCCCACATCCGCAACTTCTCGATCGTTGCGCATATCGACCACGGCAAGTCGACGCTCGCCGACCGGCTCATCCAGATGACCGGCGCGCTGGACGAGCGCGAAATGGCGGGCAAGGAGCAGGTGCTCGACAATATGGATATCGAGCGCGAGCGTGGCATCACCATCAAGGCGCAGACCGTGCGGCTGAACTACCGCGCGAAGAACGGCGAGGATTACATCCTCAACCTGATCGACACGCCGGGCCATGTCGACTTCGCCTATGAAGTGTCGCGGTCGCTCGCCGCGTGCGAAGGCTCCCTGCTCGTCGTCGACGCCAGCCAGGGCGTCGAAGCGCAGACGCTCGCCAATGTCTACCAGGCCATCGACAACAACCACGAGATCGTCGTGGTGCTGAACAAGATCGATTTGCCGGCCGCCGAGCCCGAGCGCATCAAGGAACAGGTCGAGGAAGTGATAGGCCTCGACGCCAGTCAGGCCGTGCTGATTTCGGCCAAGACCGGCATCGGCATCGGCGACGTGCTGGAGGCGATCGTCAACCAGCTTCCGCCGCCGCGCGAAGGCGATGCGGGCAAGCCGCTCAAGGCCATGCTGGTCGACAGCTGGTACGACGCCTATCTCGGCGTCATCGTGCTGGTGCGCGTCATCGACGGCGTGCTGAGGAAGGGCCAGACCATCCGCATGATGGGCACGGGCGCGAAATACCCGGTCGAGCGCACCGGCTATTTTACGCCCAAAATGATTCAGGCCGAGGAGATCGGTCCCGGCGAGTTCGGCTTCATCACCGCCTCCATCAAGGAAGTGGCCGACACCCGCGTCGGCGACACCATCACCGAGGACCGCCGCCCGACGACCTCGCCGCTGCCGGGCTTCAAACCCGCCCAGCCGGTCGTCTTCTGCGGCCTTTTTCCGGTCGACGCCGCCGATTTCGAGGATCTGCGCGCCGCCGTGGGAAAACTGCGCCTCAACGACGCCAGCTTCTCCTACGAGATGGAAACGTCTGCCGCGCTCGGCTTCGGCTTCCGCTGCGGCTTCCTCGGTCTGCTTCATCTGGAGATCATCCAGGAGCGGCTGGAGCGCGAGTTCGACCTCGACCTGATCGCCACCGCGCCATCCGTCGTCTACCGCATGAACCTGACCGATGGCACCACGAGGGAATTGCACAATCCGGCCGACATGCCGGACGTGGTGAAGATCGCCTCGATCGAGGAGCCGTGGATACGCGCCACGATCCTGACGCCGGACGACTATCTCGGCGGCATATTGAAGCTCTGCCAGGATCGGCGCGGCATGCAGGCCGACCTTTCCTATGTCGGCAAGCGCGCCATGCTGGTTTACGATCTCCCGCTCAACGAGGTGGTCTTCGATTTCTACGATCGGCTGAAATCGATCTCCAAGGGCTACGCCTCTTTCGACTACCACCTCACCGACTACCGCGAGGGCGATCTGGTCAAGATGTCGATCCTCGTCAATGACGAGCCGGTCGATGCGCTGTCCATGCTGGTTCACCGCTCGGCGGCGGAAAAGCGCGGCCGCGCCATGTGCGAGAAGCTCAAGGAATTGATCCCGCAGCACATGTTCAAGATTCCGATCCAGGCCGCGATCGGCGGCCGCATCATCGCCCGCGAGACGATCTCGGCGCTGCGCAAGGACGTGACGGCGAAGTGCTACGGCGGCGACGTCACCCGCAAGCGCAAGCTCCTCGAAAAGCAGAAAGAGGGCAAGAAGCGCATGCGGCAGTTCGGCAAGGTCGACATCCCGCAGGCCGCCTTCATCGAGGCGCTCAAGATGGGCGACAACTGACGACGCGGATTTCGACGGCCCGCAACGGCAGGACCCGGAAAGCGGCAACGGAATGGACCGCATGGCAGGATCCTCTCCTCCCTTTGTGAAAGAAGGCAGACTGGCGCGCAAGCATCGCAACGCGTTGTCCTGATTGGACCGCGGCCCACCCCCTCACTTCGTCATCCTATGGAAAGCGCAGCGAAGCGGAGCGCGACCATAGGATCCATGCCTGAACGTCGCGGACGGATGAGACGGCGGGCGACGGGTGCCTGTCCTTCACCGCTACGCCTTCATCGGCGTTCAGGCATGGATCCTCGGGTCAAGCCCGAGGATGACGAGGTGGAGAGAATGGCGCGAACGCCGGGACGGCAAGTCCGACAGACCTGACGAAGCGCTCGAAGCACTCACAAGCGGGGACAAATCCGCCGCCTCCGAAAACTTTCCGCCCGCGACATCAGTCGCTTGCACGATTTCGCACCCCGAACTTGTCCCCGCATCCGCTTCTGCCTCTATCCTTCTCCTCGGCAGCTTGCCGGAGGAAACGGGTGTCGAAGATCGGTCATCTAGGCAAGTGTGGCGCCGCATCATCGCCGTTGGGTTGGCGGCAGAGTTGCTGTCCCCGGCGCTCGGGTTCGTGCGCTCGCTGTTCCGTCCGGCTTCCTCCGGGCGGACGTTGGGCTGGGACCGGAAGGGGAGAAAACGCTGGCGGCGCATGGCAAGGCGTCAATGATAGTCAATAACAGGCGCCCTGCCATGCGCCCGCCTCCCGCAAACCATCCCCCCGACTTCGGAAAGCACGGGGGCGTATACGCACGCCGGTCAGAAAAATTGTCGTTCTAACGGAAGAAGAATAATGATATTACAATAATAATTGAAATTTCTGTCTGATCGCAAAATAGATAGCCGGCTTCCGAAAAAGATTGCCACTTGCCAATTTATATTAGGTCTTTACAAGTCGAAATTGCTCTTGCACATGAGAAACCGCAGGCTGCTGCCGACGGCAGCGTTTCACGCGGACACAGATCATGCGCGAGATCGAGCTGAAACTTCTGACCGACGAGCCGCCGGCGGATATCATCGCGCGGGCCAAGGCGCTCGATCCTTCAGGCGCTGCCTCGACCGTGAAGAACCTGCGCAGCATCTATTTCGACACTGGGACCCATGCCCTGAAGAAGGCGGGCATCGCCCTGCGGCTCCGTCGCGACGGTCGGCGCTGGCTGCAGACGGTGAAGATCGGGCGGTCGCAAAGCGTCGGGCTCATGCAGGTCGGCGAGTTCGAGACACCGGTACCGGGCGGCAAGATTTCGCTCGACGCGATCCCCGATCCGAACGTGCGCGAGGAACTGGTGCGGCGCATCGCCGGCATGCCGCTTGTTCCCGTGTGCGAAACCGTGATCCGGCGGACGGCGCGCGAAATCGCGCTCGGCTCGGAAACGGTCGCGGAACTCGCGATCGATGTCGGCAGCATCAAGGCCGGCGAGCGGTCGGCGGAACTGCGCGAAGTGGAACTCGAACTGCTGCATGGCAACCCCCGCGGCCTGTTCGACATTGCGAAGGCGCTCTTTCCGACGGGCGGCGTGCGGTTTTCGCGGCTCCCGAAATCGGCGCGTGGTTATCTGCTCGCCGCCGAAGGCCATATCGAATCTCCGCTCGCGCCACGCAACGCCCGCGACGTGCCGCTGCACGAGGGCATGACGGCCGAACAGGGCATGCGCGACATTTTGCGTGAATGCGTGGACCAGATCGCAGCGAATGCCGAGGTCTTGCGGTTGCTGGACGCGCCGGAGGGACTCCACCAGTTGCGCGTCGGCCTCCGCCGCCTTCGCTCCGTGCTCGGCATCTTCGCGCCGGTCGCCGGCAGCGCGGAGCTGAAGCGCCTCGATGCCGAAGCGCGTTGGCTGGCGCAAGAGGTCGGCCAGTTGCGCGATCTCGACGTCGCCGCACACGACATGGTGGGCGTGGAGGCTGCGGACCATCCTGATGAGCCATGCCTCCGCCAACTCGCGGAGGCGCTGACGAAGGAGGCCAAAATCTGTCGGGGCCACGTCCGCGCCATCCTGACGGGGCCGCGCGTACAGTCCCTGCTGTTCGACCTCTTGTGCTTCGCCGAGACGCGCGGCTGGCTGGTGCCGGAGGACATGGGGCAGACGGCACGGCTTGCGGTATCCATCGCCGACATGGCCTCGGAAGCGCTCGACCGGCGGTGGAAGAAGGTGGCGAAGCGCGCGCGGAAGATCGAAACGCTCGACGTCGGGCAGCGGCACGAATTGCGCAAGGAACTGAAGAAGCTGCGCTATGCGATCGAATTCTTCGGCCCGCTTTACGAGCCGAAGCGCGTCGCGCGCATGATTCAGCGGCTGAAAAGGCTGCAGGACGTGTTCGGCGGGCTGAACGATGCCGCAATGATCAAAAGCCTCCTGGCAAGTGGCGTCATCGCGGCGCCGGATGATCCGGTCATCCAGCGCGCCATCGGATGGGTTCTGGGGGCGAGCGCGGCCCGCGCCGTCTTTGGCTGGGCGCATGCGAGGGATGACTGGCGGGAGCTGAAGGACACGAAGTTGTTCTGGCGCTGAGCGCCGCCCGTATTTGCATATTGCAAACGGCTCGGTTCTCGGCTTGAAGCGGCACATGTCCGAACCTCTTGTCATCGCCATCGACGGTCCCGCCGCTTCCGGCAAGGGCACGCTGGCGCGGCGCCTCGCCGACTATTTCCACCTGCCGCATCTCGACACGGGGCTCACCTATCGCGCGGTCGCGCATATGCTGATCGATAAAGGCTGGCCGCTGGACGACGAGGCGCATGCCATCGAGGCTGCGCGGCAGGTCGATCTCGCCAATCTCGACAAGCATGCCCTGTCGGCGCATGGCGTCGGCGAGGCGGCGTCGCGAGTCGCCGTCATCCCGGAACTGCGGCGCATCCTCGTGGAGAAGCAGCGTGCCTTTGCGCGCAACCCCGCCGGCGCGGTGCTGGACGGACGCGACATCGGCACGGTCGTCTGCCCGGATGCCGATGTGAAGCTCTACGTCACCGCCAGCGCGGAGGTTCGCGCCATGCGCCGGCTGCGCGACATCGAGAACCGCGGGGGCTCGGCGCAACTCGCCGGGATACTGGCCGATATAAGGAAGCGTGACGAGCGCGACACGGGCCGCGCGGACTCGCCGCTTCGCCCCGCCGCCGATGCGCACTTGCTCGATACGAGCGAAATGTCTATAGAGGCCGCGTTTCAGGCGGCTCGCAGGATCGTGGACGATACACTGGCCAAGCGAAACGCAAGCTGACGCCGGAGTTTTCGGAGCCTTCGCATGGCGAAGCGCATTTCGGATGCCCATATGGTGTCGGAATACTGAACCGCCTGCCAGCATTCTTCTGCGCCGGACGCCGCACAGAGCGGCACCAGGGTTTCGACCCGGAATGCCCGGCAGGCAAACGCAACGCTAACCCACGGCGCCGCTCCGCCCCGGATAGGGAACGGAGCCTCCAGGAGATCCAATGTCACAATCCAATCCCACGCGCGACGATTTCGCCGCGCTTCTTGAAGAATCATTTTCCAGCGGCCATTCGGGCGAAGGCCAGGTCGTGCGCGGCACGGTCACCGCGATCGAGAAGGACATGGCCGTCATCGACGTCGGCCTGAAGGTCGAGGGCCGCGTGCCGCTGAAGGAATTCGGCGCCAAGGCCAAGGACGGCTCGCTGAAGCCGGGCGACACGGTCGAGGTCTATGTCGAGCGCATCGAGAACGCGCTGGGCGAGGCCATGCTGAGCCGCGACAAGGCCCGCCGCGAAGAGAGCTGGGGCAAGCTCGAAGAGAAGTTCGCCAAGGGCGAGCGTGTCGAGGGCATCATCTTCAACCAGGTCAAGGGCGGCTTCACCGTCGATCTGGACGGCGCCGTTGCCTTCCTGCCGCGCTCGCAGGTCGACATCCGTCCGATCCGCGACGTCACCCCGCTCATGCACAACCCGCAGCCCTTCGAGATCCTCAAGATGGATCGCCGTCGCGGCAACATCGTCGTGTCGCGCCGCACCGTCCTCGAGGAAAGCCGCGCCGAGCAGCGTTCCGAGATCGTCCAGAACCTCGAAGAGGGCCAGGTGGTCGACGGCGTGGTCAAGAACATCACCGACTACGGTGCGTTCGTCGACCTCGGCGGCATCGACGGCCTGCTGCACGTCACCGACATGGCATGGCGCCGCGTCAACCATCCGACCGAGATCCTGTCCATCGGCCAGACGGTCAAGGTGCAGATCATCCGCATCAACCAGGAAACCCACCGCATCTCGCTCGGCATGAAGCAGCTCGAGTCGGACCCGTGGGGCGATATCGGCACGAAGTTCCCGCTGGGCAAGAAGATCCACGGCACGGTCACCAACATCACCGACTACGGCGCGTTCGTCGAGCTGGAGCCGGGCATCGAGGGTCTCATCCACGTTTCGGAAATGTCGTGGACGAAGAAGAACGTGCATCCCGGCAAGATCCTCTCGACCTCGCAGGGCGTCGACGTGGTGGTGCTGGAGGTCGATCCTTCCAAGCGCCGCATCTCGCTCGGCCTCAAGCAGACGCTCGAGAATCCTTGGGAAGCCTTCCAGCGCAACCATCCGGTCGGCAGCCAGGTCGAGGGCGAGGTCAAGAACAAGACCGAGTTCGGCCTGTTCATCGGCCTCGAAGGCGACGTGGACGGCATGGTGCACCTCTCCGACCTCGACTGGACCCGTCCGGGCGAGCAGGTCATCGAGGAGTACCAGAAGGGCCAGATGGTGCAGGCACAGGTTCTCGACGTCGACGTCGAGAAGGAGCGCATCTCGCTCGGCATCAAGCAGCTGTCGCGTGGTTCGACCACGGCCGTCAGCACCGACGGCGAGCCGCGCAAGAATGCGGTCGTGACCTGTGAAGTGACCGCCATCAAGGACGGCGGCGTCGAGGTTCGTCTGGTCGAGAGCGGGCTGGACAGCTTCATCAAGCGTTCCGACCTGTCGCGCGACCGCGACGAGCAGCGCCCCGAGCGCTTCACCGTCGGCCAGAAGGTCGATGCGCGCGTCATCGCCTACGACAAGAAGAGCCGCAAGGTTCAGGTGTCGATCAAGGCGCTGGAAATCGCCGAGGAGAAGGAAGCCGTCGCACAGTACGGTTCGACCGACTCCGGCGCCTCGCTCGGCGACATCCTCGGCGCGGCGCTGAAGAACCGCAACAACTGAGATTGATCGGCCCGGCTTTCGTCGGGCCGGCCTTCAAGGGAAAAAAGACCCGCCCGAGCAATCCGGCGGGTCTTTGTTTGAGATCTTCCGGTTGCGGCGGGTTCGCCTATACGTGACGTCTGCCGTGTCCGTGCGGGCGGCGGTTGCCGCGCTTGGTATCGGCGGCGGCCGCATCGAAATCCACCACGCTGCCGGCGGCCTCGCGCTGGCGCGCCTGCGTCACGCGGTGCAGGCGCTCGTAGGGCAGCAGCTCCTTGATCTGCGCATTGAGCGCCGCGATCTCGCCACGTAAATCCTCGCATTCCTGGATGCGCACGTCGAGCTGGATCTGCTCCGATGCCTGGCGCAACGTGAGTTCCGACAGGTTGGCGCTGAGGCGCGAAAGATTGACCCTGTCGGCCTCGCTTTCCTTGACGAGCGCCGACAGGCGCTCCTCCAGAACGTATTTCTCCGCCAGCGCGTCCTTGAGGCGCTCCTTGACGTTCGCCTTCTCGGCGATGGCTGCGCTCTGTTCCTGAAGCACGGCTTCCAGGCGCGTCTGAAGATTCTGGATCTCCGAGCGTAAGCCGCGGCTTTCGACCTGGGCCCGTTGCATGTCGGCCTCGCGCTCCGTCTCGATCACGGCCGCGCGCTCCTTCAGTTCGGCCTGCGTCGCGATTGCACGGTCGAGCGCCTTCTGAAGGCGCAGCGTTTCCTTCTCGCTCGCGGCGAGCGCGTTGAGCAGCTCCGAATTGCGGGTCGCTTCCTTCTCGTGGATCTGTGCGTTCTCCTCGAGCCTGTGGCGCGCCTCGGCCTCGCGCTTGGCGATCTTGTCGTTTTCGATCGACAGCGCCGTATTCTTCTCGCGCAGTGCCTCGTTTTCGCGCGAATGCCGCTCGATCTCCGCGTTTCGCGACTCGACGGTCTTGGTCAGTTCGTTGAGTTCCGCCTCGTTCCTGGCGTTGGCGTTAGAAGCCTCGACCACGTCGAGCTTGGCTGTCGCGAGCGACGAGCGCAACGCCTCGTTTTCCTGGAAAAGCATGGTCTCGCGCTGCTGCAGGCGTTCGAGCAGCGTCTCGCGCTCCTGATGCTTGCGTGTCGAATCCTGCAACTGCTCCCACAGTTTGCGGTGCTCGGAAAGCAGCCGGGTGTTGGCCAGTTCGAGATCGTTGCCGCGGTGGATTTCGGCATTGAGAATGTTGACCAGTTCGCCCACCGACACGAGCAGAGTGCGCATCTCCAGGAGCCGCGCGCCAACATCCTGCAAATTGCCCTGCGCTACCTGATAGAGCCCTTCGAACCCCTTCAGCGCCTCCAGACGGCCGCGTGTATGGGGTGTCAGCTTCTCGTCGCCGGCAATGTCTCTGGCGTCCGGTTCGATCGATCCGGAAGATATCAGGGGACGATCGTTCGTTTCATCTTCGGAAAGACGGTCATCGTGCAGTTCAGGATCGTCCGAAAGCAATGGATCGTCCATGTCCACCATGCTTTCCTCGAGAGCATGGGCCATGTCAGACTGAAGCTCATCGAATTCCCTGTCCGCTTTTTTGCCAAGCCTGATCAGACTGCCGAAATCCATTGTCGATCTCCTACGCAAGACCTAGATCGCGCAATTTTTACTATTTGATAACTTATTCTTGCACGCGGCCTGCCGTGACGGAAGAGGGCTCCGACGGAGAAAAGTGAAGATAGTAAACGACTTAGCGGATTCTGCCGCTTCGAATTCGACTTGCATCGAATATCGGCGGTGATTTCCGCCAATTTCGGACACAGAATGTAATTATATGATTCCATTAACTTTTCTTGCTCAAGTGCTACGCTTTGCCCGAGTTCGGATAGGCGTTTGATCCTGCTGCCATGACCCGCAGCCACGGTTGGTTATGGCATCTGTCCGTGGCGTTGACATTTGTCCTGCGCCATGGACGGCTGTCATGCCGAAAAGGAGTGGCCGCATGAGAACCACGTCATTGCCCGCGGGCGAGATGGTGCCTGTTCTTGGACAGGGTACCTGGAACATGGGCGACGATTCGCGCCGACGCCGCGACGAGGCCGACGCGTTGCGGCTGGGTATCGATCTCGGCATGACACTGATCGACACCGCCGAAATGTACGCCAATGGCGGCTCGGAGGAGGTCGTCGGCGAGGCGATTTCCGGGAGGCGCGACAGGATTTTCCTCGTCAGCAAGGTGCTGCCGTCGAACGCCTCGCGGCGCGGCGTGGAAGCGGCCTGCGAGCGCAGCCTGAAGCGTCTCGGCACCGATCGCATCGATCTCTACCTGCTGCATTGGCGCGGCCGCGTGCCGCTGTCGGAGACCGTCGAGGCGTTCGAGGCGCTGAAGGCGGCGGGCAAGATCCGGCACTGGGGCGTCAGTAATTTCGACACGGACGACATGGAGGAGCTGGAAGCCCTGCCCGCCGGCCGGAACGTCCAGACCAATCAGGTGCTCTACAATCTGACGCGGCGGGGTATCGAGTTCGACCTGCTGCCGTGGTCACGCGAGCGCGGCATTCCGACTATGGCCTATTCGCCGGTCGAGCAGGGCGCGCTGGGCGGCGACCGGAGGCTGAAGGCGATCGCCGAACGCCACGGCGCGACGCCGGCGCAGATCGCGCTCGCCTGGGTCATGCGGGATGACGGCGTCATCGCCATTCCCAAGGCAAGCCGGCAGGAGCACGTTCGCGACAATCGCGCGGCGCTCGACATCCGCCTGACGCCGCAGGACCTCGCGGATCTCGACGCGATGTTTCCCCCGCCGTCGCGGAAGCGCGGGCTGGAAATGATCTGACGATCGGAAGGCGTTTCCGGTAACGAACGGGCTCTTCGCCGGCCAACTCCGCAAGAATGCTGCCGCGACTTTGTTTGCGTCGACTTTCGCGCGCCGCTACATATTTCATCCGACGACACCGTTCACGGCGTGCCGCGTTCGGCACTGGGAGGCGCGATGAGTGAAGACGCTCCGCTGCGGTTTCATGTTCCGGAACCGGAAGTTCGTCCGGGCGACCGCCCCGATTTCTCCAACGTCAAGATCCCGCAGGCCGGCACAGTCCGCCGCCCGCGCATCGACGAAGACGCCGAGCAGTTCCGCGATCTCGCCTATTCGATCATCCGGGTGCTGAACCGGCAGGGAGAGGCCGTCGGCCCCTGGGCCGGCACGCTCGGCGACGACGAACTGCTGCAGGGGCTGCGCCACATGATGCTGCTGCGCGCCTTCGACGCGCGTATGCTGATGGCGCAGCGGCAGGGCAAAACCTCCTTCTATATGCAGCATATGGGCGAGGAGGCAGTGAGCTGTGCCTTCCGCAAGGCGCTGCGCGACGGCGACATGAATTTCCCGACCTATCGCCAGGCCGGCCTGCTGATCGCGGGCGGCTATCAGATGGTCGACATGATGAACCAGATCTATTCCAACGAGGCGGACCCACTGAAGGGGCGTCAGTTGCCGATCATGTATTCGGCGAAGGACCACGGCTTCTTCTCCATCTCCGGCAATCTCGGCACGCAGTTCGTGCAGGCGGTCGGCTGGGCCATGGCCTCGGCGATCAAGGGTGACACCAAAATCGCTGCCGGATGGATTGGCGACGGCTCCACCGCCGAGAGCGACTTCCATGCCGCGCTGGTGTTCGCCTCGACCTACCGCGCGCCGGTCATCCTCAACATCGTCAACAACCAGTGGGCGATCTCCACCTTCCAGGGCATCGCGCGGGGCGGCTCCGGCACGTTTGCGGCGCGCGGCCTCGGCTTCGGTATTCCGGCGCTGCGCGTCGATGGCAACGACTACCTCGCCGTCCATGCCGTCGCCTCATGGGCGGCCGAGCGCGCGCGGAAAAATCTCGGGCCGACGCTGGTGGAATATGTCACCTACCGCGTCGGCGCGCATTCGACGTCGGACGACCCTTCCGCCTACCGGCCGAAGACGGAATCCGAGGCATGGCCGCTCGGCGACCCGGTGATCCGGCTGAAGAACCATCTGATCGTTCGCGGCATGTGGTCGGACGAGCGTCACAAGCAGGCGGAAGCCGAGATACTGGACGAGGTGATCACCGCGCAGAAGTCGGCCGAGCGGCATGGCACGCTGCATGCCGGCGGCAAGCCCTCGGCGCGCGACATGTTCGAGGGGGTCTATGCCGAGATGCCGCCGCATCTCAGGCGGCAGCGCCAGCAGGCGGGGGTGTGAAGATGCCCCGCAAGACCATGATCGAGGCGATCCGCGAGGCCATGGACGTCGCCATGGAGCGCGACGACAATGTCGTCGTCTTCGGCGAGGATGTCGGCTATTTCGGCGGCGTCTTCCGTGCCACGCAAGGGCTTCAGCAGAAATACGGCACCAGCCGCTGTTTCGACACGCCGATCAGCGAACTGGGCATCGTCGGCACGGCGATCGGCATGGCCGCCTATGGCCTCCGGCCCTGCGTCGAGGTGCAGTTCGCCGACTATGTCTATCCGGCCTATGACCAGATCGTGTCCGAGGCGGCACGGTTGCGCTATCGCTCGAACGGGCAGTTCACCTGCCCGATCGTGGTGCGCATGCCAACCGGCGGCGGCATCTTCGGCGGCCAGACGCACAGCCAGAGCCCGGAAGCGCTGTTCACCCATGTCTCAGGCCTCAAGGTCGTGGTGCCGTCCAATCCGCACGACGCCAAGGGGCTTCTGATCTCCGCCATCGCCGACCCCGATCCGGTGATCTTCCTGGAGCCCAAACGGCTCTACAACGGCCCGTTCGACGGCCATCACGAGCGCCCGGTGACGCCGTGGGCGAAGCACGAGCTTGGCGAGGTGCCGGCCGGCCATTACGAGATCCCGCTCGGCAAGGCAGCCGTCCGCCGCGAAGGAAAGGCGCTGACCGTGCTTGCCTACGGCACCATGGTCTATGTCGCGCAGGCGGCGGCCGAGGACACCGGCATCGACGCCGAGATCCTCGACCTCAGGACGCTGCTGCCGCTCGACCTCGACGCAATCGTGGCATCGGTGAAGAAGACCGGCCGCTGCGTGATCGTGCACGAGGCGACGCGGACCTCCGGCTTCGGTGCGGAACTGGCCGCGCTCGTGCAGCGGCACTGCTTCTACCATCTGGAAGCGCCGATCATCCGCGTCACCGGATGGGACACGCCGTACCCGCACGCGCAGGAGTGGGACTATTTCCCCGGCCCCGCGCGTCTCGGCAAGGCCATGATCGAAACGATGGAGGCGTGAGGATGGGCGAGCACGTCATCAAGCTTCCGGATGTCGGCGAGGGCGTCGCCGAGGCCGAACTGGTCGAGTGGCATGTGAAGATCGGCGATCTCGTGCGCGAGGATGCCGTGCTCGCAGCGGTGATGACCGACAAGGCGACGGTCGAGATACCGTCACCGGTCGAGGGAGAGGTGATCTGGCTCGGAGCGGAGATCGGCGATACCGTACCGGTGGGATCGCCGATTATCCGCCTGAAGGTGCAGGGCGAAGGCAATGTGAAGGGCGGGGATGCGTACCCCCCGGCGCCAGGGAAGACGGCGAAGGAGAATACCCCCACCCCTGACCCCTCCCCACAAGGGGGAGGGGAAAAGACGCCAGGTCCTGCCGACGACGGGTCAAAGTTTGCCGAAACGTCGAAAATCACTTCTGATCAGTACGCGGCGCCACGCGTGAAGCCCCAGTCCTCCTCCCCCTTGTGGGGAGGGGTCAGGGGTGGGGGTACGTCTGCGGCCCCCCGCCCTGAAGGCGAGAAGCCGCTCGCCTCGCCCGCCGTCCGCCTGCGGGCGAGGGAAGCCGGCATAGACTTGCGGCAGGTTCCGGGCTCGGGTGGCGCGGGCCGCATCACCCATGAGGATCTCGACGCTTTTCTGGCGCGCGGCTCGGGCGCGGCAATGCGCGGAAGCTCCGGTCTGATGCCGCGCGATGATGTCGAGGAAATCAAGGTCGTCGGGCTTCGCCGGAAGATCGCCGAGAAGATGGCGCTGGCGAAATCCCGCATCCCGCACATCACCTATGTCGAGGAGATCGACGTCACCGAACTGGAGGAACTGCGCGCGAAGCTCAACGGAGCCAAACGCGCCGACCGCCCCAAGCTGACCATCCTGCCCTTCCTGATGCGGGCCATGGCGAAGGCGATCGCCGAGCAGCCGCAGATCAACGCGCTCTATGACGACGAGGCGGGCGTGATCCGCCGCCATGGCGGCATCCATATCGGCATCGCCGCGCAGACGCCGAACGGGCTCGTCGTGCCGGTGGTGAAGCATGCGGAGGCGCGCGATCTGTGGGATTGCGCATCCGAGGTCAACCGCCTCGCCGATACGGCCAAGGCCGGCAGCGCGACGCGCGAGGAGCTATCGGGGTCGACCATCACCATCACCTCGCTCGGCGCGATGGGCGGCGTCGCCACGACGCCTGTGATCAATTATCCTGAGGTCGCCATTGTCGGCGTCAACAAGATCATGGTCCGCCCGGTCTGGGACGGTGCGCAGTTCGTGCCGCGCAAGATGATGAACCTGTCGTCGAGCTTCGACCACCGCGTCATTGACGGGTGGGACGCTGCGGTCTTCGTCCAGCGCATCAAGGCGCTGCTCGAAACGCCGGCGATGATTTTCGTGGAGGGGTGAATCCGTGAAGAACCCCTCTCCGGCCCTTCGGGCCACCTCCCCCCAAAGGGTGGAGGAACTGCGGTCGCAACGCCGGCACTTCTCCAGCCTCGGTTCCTCGCCCCTTTGGGGAGAGGTGCCGAGCGAAGCGAGGCGGAGAGGGGATCTTGAGGTGGAATGCCTATGAAAGACATCTCCTGCAAGCTTCTGGTCATCGGCGCGGGTCCCGGCGGCTATGTCTGCGCCATCCGCGCCGGACAGCTCGGCATCGACACCGTGATCGTCGAGGCCCGGAAGCCGGGTGGCACCTGCCTCAACATCGGCTGCATCCCCTCCAAGGCGCTGATCCACGCGGCGGACGAGTTCGAGGCGGCGAAGGCGATGGCGCGCGGCCGCCTCGGGATCACCGTTGCCGATCCCGCCATCGACCTCACCGCGACGGTCGAATGGAAGGACGGCATCGTCGGTCGGTTGACGTCCGGCGTGACGGCCCTGCTCAAGAAAGCGCATGTGAAAATCCTCCACGGTCAGGCGCGTTTTCGCGACGGCAAGACGGTGGTGGTGGAGACCGAAACGGGCGAGCAGCTCGTGCGTGCCGAGAACATCGTTATCGCGACGGGATCGGAGCCGGTGGAACTGCCTTCCCTGCGTTTTGGTGGCAATGTCATCTCCTCGACCGAAGCGCTTTCCCTGCCAACGGTGCCGGAAACCCTCGCCGTCATCGGTGCCGGCTATATCGGGCTGGAGCTTGGTACGGCTTTCGCGAAGCTCGGGTCGAAAGTGACCGTGCTGGAAGCCGCCGATCGCATCCTGCCGCTCTACGACGCCGAGCTGACGCGGCCGGTCGAGAAGCGGCTCGCGGCGCTCGGTGTGGAATTGATGCTCGGCGCGAAGGTCGAAGGCCTCCATGCGAAGACCGGGGAACTGATGATCACGGCGTCCGATGGCGGGCAGCGCCGTCTCGCCGCCGAGCGCATCCTCGTGACCGTCGGCCGCAAGCCGGTCACCGAGGGCTGGGGCCGCGAGGAACTGGTTCTCGACATGGCCGGCCGCTTCATCGCGATCGACGACCAGTGCCGGACCTCCATGTCCGGCATCCATGCAATCGGAGACGTCACCGGCGAGCCGATGCTGGCGCATCGCGCCATGGCTCAGGGCGAGATGGTGGCAGAGATTGTCGCCGGCCACAGGCGCAGTTGGGACAAGCGCGGCATTGCCGCAGTCTGCTTCACCGATCCCGAGATCGTGACGGTCGGCCTGTCGCCCGCCGAAGCGAAGAAGGCAGGCCACGACGTGAAAATCGGCCAGTTCCCCTTCTCGGCCAATGGCCGCGCCATGACCATGCAGGCCGAGGAAGGCTTCGTCCGCATCGTCGCCCGCGCCGACAACCACCTCGTGCTCGGCATTCAGGCTGTCGGCCGGGGTGTTTCGGAGCTTTCCGCGGCGTTCGGTCTGGCGATCGAGATGGGCGCCTGTCTGGAAGACGTGGCGGGAACCATCCATGCCCATCCGACGCAGGGCGAGGCATTTCAGGAGGCGGCGCTCAAAGGCCTCGGCCGAGCGTTGCACATCTGAACTGCTGCTTCAGAACTCCCGTCCGAGCCTTGCATCCAGCGAATGGCGGTTGCCGCCGCGTATGGCGAAGAACAGCATCACCGCCGCCCAGATGATCGACTTTTCCGCGCCCGCAAAGCCTTCGCCCTGCACGATCCAGTGGAAGTAGACGGTGACGAGCAGCACGATCGTCGCCGCGAAGGCCGCCGGTCGCGTGAGCAGTCCGATGGCAATGAGGATGCCGCCGAAGAATTCGGTCGCGGCCAGCAGCGGCGACCAGAAGACGCCCGGATAAAAGCCCAGCCCCTCGACCATTCCGGCAGCGCCGAACGGATTCTGGATCTTCCCCCAGCCATGCGTCACCAGCGAGAGCCCCGCGACCACTCTCATCAGCGTCTCCGCTGCCGGTCCGAGCGATGCATAGGCCTTTCCGAGCGGGGGAACGATGAGGCGGCGACCCGTCTGGGTGGAGCCGATTGCGGCGTCGGTCATTGCGTATGCACTCCTTTTTATGTTGCATTGCACACAACGATCAAAAACCTTCACAGTCCAATCAACTTTATTCCAGCGCGATGTCAGCGAAGAGCCGGGAACCGTTACCGCCCATGGACGTTGTTGGCACAGGCAAGTGCCAGAAATGAAAGGAGAATCTGATGAATTGGAACCAGATCGAAGGCAATTGGGAACAGTTCAAGGGCAAGGTCCAGCAGCAGTGGGGGAAGCTCACCAATGACGATCTCGACGTCATCGCCGGCAAGCGCAAGGAATTGGCAGGCAGGATTCAGGAGCGTTACGGCAAGGTCCAGGACGACGCCGAGCGCGACATCGACGACTGGCTTTCGCGCCACTGAAGGCTCCGTCTCAGGCGCGAGGAACCCCGCTTCGGCGGGGTTCTTTTATGCGTAACGCGAAATACGCGCGAGGAGCGCGCGCGAAACGGCAAGTCCTTCCGTTGCAGCCTGTCGGCTCGCGGCGATTTTTGAATGTCCCGGGATATGCACTCCATACACATTGGCGAGTCGGTCGAGGTAGGATGCCAGCCGCTGCGTGAAATCCGGTTCGATGAGGTCGGTGCAAATCGCTATCACGGTCAGACCCGTCGCCGGACCGCGATCGCCGCTGTTGAACGGCGGCGCGTCGACCGACCAGTTGGCGCCGCTCAGACCGGCCGCCATAACCTCCACCATAAGCGCGATGTTGGCGCCCCGGCTTCCACCGAAAGCGAGCAGCGCGCCGCGCACCGCCGCCGCGGAATCGGTCGTGGGCTTTCCCTCCACGTCGATCGCCCACCCCTCCGGAATCGGACGACCTTCCTCGGCGGCCTTGCGGATGTTGACGAAAGCCGTTGCGCTCGACGCCTGATCGATAGTCAGATGGCCGCCGTCGGCCGACGGAGCGGAAAAGGCGAGCGGATTGGTGCAGTAGACGGGCTTCGTTCCCGCCGCGGGCGACATCAGCGCCGGCCCGTTGGTCGCGGCGAAAGCGGCCAGTCCCTGCTCCGCGAGGCGCGCGGTGAAGTAGCCGAGCGCGCCGCAGGTAAACGCATTGCGCTGGCTGAACAGGGCGACGCCGAGTTGCTTTGCCGTCGCCACGAGCCTGTCGAAAGCGAGGTCGAAACCGGTATGCGCGGCTCCCTGCCGGGCATCCGAGGCTATGATGGCCGGAGCGGGCATGGTGATTTCTGGAACGGCTCTCGCGTCGATGCGTCCCGCCTTGATGGCGTCGAGATAGTCCAGGAAATGTGAGAGGCCGACATTCGGCTGGCGCTCCGCCTCCGCCGCCACCGCAGAGCGCGCCAGCGACCATGCCGTTTGCGCCGATGCGCCGAGCCGCATCGCGGTGTCGGCGCACAGCTTCGCAGCGTCGTCCATCGACATGCGGACGATATCGGGATCGTCGCTCATCCGAGCCTTTGCGGAATGCGCGCTTCGAGCTTGCGGAAGGCAAAGACGAGAACGCCTGTGATTGTGAGATAGACCAGCGCGAGCAGCAACAGCGGTTCATAGGTGATGAACGTCTCCTGCCGGACCCGCGAGGCGACCGAGTAGATGTCGACCATGGTGATCGTCGCGACGAGCGGCGTCGCCTTGAGCTGCAGCACGGTTTCGCCGGTCAGTGTCGGCAGCGCCCGGTGCAGCGCCTGCGGCAGCCAGATGCGCCGGAAGATCTTCCATCGGCTCATGCCGAAGGCGCGCGCCGCCTCCAGCTGTCCTCTGGCGACGCCGGCAAAGGCGCCGCGCATCACTTCTCCTTCGTAGCCGGCATAGGAGAGCGTCAGCGCCAGCACGCCATACGGCCATGCCTGCCTGAGATATGGCCACAGGAAGGATTCGCGAATCCACGGAAATTGCGGAAACAGCGAGCCGAGCCCGAAATAGAGCAGCCAGAGCTGCAAAAGCAGCGGCGTGCCGCGGATGACCGTGCAGAAGGCTTTTGCCGGCAGGCCGAGGAACCACGGTCCCGTCACTTGCGCGAGTCCGAGCGGGATGGCGAGAGCCAGTCCGAGCGCGCATGTCACGACGAGCAGCCAGATGGTGCGCCAGAGCCCTTGCAGCGCGAGGCCGATATAGTTCGGCAGCCAGTCCCAGCGCATGAAGAGCGCCGCGCATATGACGATCGCCAGCGCGATGGCGATAAGCACGATGCGGTGCGGCTGCAGCCAGCCCAGCATGCGCTGCCATCTTGTCGTGTCGAGCGCGATGTCGGTCATCAGTGCGCTCCGCCCAGATCCGGCGTGCCGCGCCGCGCCCGGCGTTCGACCCGGGCGATGATGAAGGTCGAGACGAGCGTCAGCGCGAGGTAGAGCATGCCGGCGGCCATGAAGAAGGTGAAGTAGGCCTTCGTCGCGCCGGCCGCGTTGCGCGTCGTCTGCGTGAGCTCGTTGAAGCCCACGACGGCGAGCAGCGCGGTGTCCTTGGTGGCGATCAGCCAGAGATTGGCGAGGCCCGGAATGGCGAAGGGAAGCATGGCCGGCAGCGTGATGCGGCGCATCAGCAGACCCGGCGGCATGCCGTAGGCGCGCGCCGCCTCGATCTGGCCCTGCGGTATCGAAAGGATGGCGCCGCGCAGCACTTCGGTCGAATAGGCGCCCTGGACGACGCCGATCACGCCGATTCCCGCCACCAGCCCGTTTATGTCGACCGGCGCGTAGCCGAAAGCTTCGAGCAGCCGGTTGATGAGGTCGGTGCCGGCGAAATAGAGCAGCAGGATGAGCACCAGTTCCGGCACGGCGCGCACCACGGTCGTATAGACTTCCAGCAGGTCGCGGACGACGGGTCCGCCATAGAGCTTGCCATAGGCGCCGCCGATGCCGATCAGCAGGCCGAGCCCGAATCCGCCGGCAGCGATCAGGATCGAGTTCCCAAGCCCGTAGAGCAGGTTGCTTCCCCAGCCCGGCGGGCTGAGCGAAAGCAGCTCCAGCGTGCTCGCTGCGAAAGTAACTGCCAGCAGGTCGTGCAGAGGGCTCTCCCGTGCTTCGGGCCGGCGTGTCCGGGGCTGCCGCGCCCTTGGCGCGGCAGCCGGATTGGATCAGTTCGCCTGGCCGTCGGCGCCGTAGACGTCGAAGTCGAAATACTTCTTGGTGATCTCGGCATATTTGCCGTTGTCGCGGATCGCCTTGATCGCCGCGCTGATCTTGTCCCTGAGTGCGGTGTCCTCCTTGCGGACGCCGGCGCCGACGCCGGGGCCGAGCACCTCGTCATCCGGCGCGACATAGCCCTTGAGGTCGCAGCAGTCCTTGCCGGCTTCCTTCAGGAAGGCGTCGAGAGCGATGGAGTCGGCCTGGGTCGCGTCGATGCGGCCGGCGATCAGGTCCTGATTGGCCTCGTCCTGTGTCTGGTATTCCTTGATCTCGGCGGCTTCGGTGAAGTGCTTCTTGGCGTAGGCGGCATGCACGGTGGAGACCTGCACGCCGATCACCTTGCCCTTGAGGTCCTCCGGCGTAGCGCCGAACGTCTCGCTCTTCGGTCCGATGATGGCGGTGGGGGTGTTGTAATACTTGTCGGAGAAGTCGATGGTCTTCTTGCGCTCGTCGGTGATCGACATCGAATTCATGATGGCGTCGATCTTCTTGGAGGTGAGCGCCGGAATGAGGCCGTCCCACGGGATCGGCGTCAGCGTGCATTCGAGCTTTGCCTCGCCGCAGATCGCCTGGATGATCTCGACTTCCCATCCGCCCCAGTTGCCGGAGGAATCCTGCGAGTAGAACGGCGGATAGGCTTCAGGCGAGAAGCCGACCTTGATCGCTTCGGCCTGTGCCGAAGCTGCGCCGAAGGCAAGTCCAAGCGCCGTTGCGGCGATTGTCAGAAATTTCCTCATGTCCAGTGCTCCCTTTTTCTTGCTTGAATACATCGCTGCGCGTCAGTGCATGTTGCGCAGGAACTGCCTGAGGCGCTCCGATTTCGGATCGCCGAAGATACGCTCCGGAGGGCCTTCTTCCTCGACCAGACCATTGTGAAGATAGACGACATGCGTCGCCACCTGCCGCGCGAACTTCATCTCATGGGTGACGAGCACCATGGTGCGCCCTTCCGCTGCGAGATCGGCGATGACCTTCAGAACCTCGCCCACAAGCTCCGGATCGAGCGCCGAGGTCGGCTCGTCGAACAGCATGACGCGCGGCTGGATGGCGAGCGCCCGCGCGATGGCGCCGCGCTGCTGCTGGCCGCCGGAAAGAAAGGCCGGGTAGACGTCCCGCTTCTCCGCAAGTCCGACGCGCGCCAGCAGCTTTTCGGCGTTGGCGATCGCCTCCGTCCGCTTCACGCCCAGCACATGCACCGGCACCTCGATGATGTTCTCGATCAGCGTCATGTGGCTCCAGAGATTGAAGCTCTGAAACACCATGCCGAGCCGCGAACGGATTCGCTCGATCTGCCGCCGGTCGGCCGGCACGCTGTTGCCGTGGCCGTCCGGCTTGAGGCGGATCTCCTCGCCGTTGACCCGGATCAGTCCGCTGGTCGGGTTCTCGAGACAGTTGATGCAACGCAGGAGAGTCGACTTGCCGGAACCGCTGCCGCCGATGATTGCGACCACCTCGCCGTCCCTGGCGGAGAACGAGATGCCTTTCAGAACGTGAAGCTGGCCGAATTTCTTGTGCAGGTTCTCGATATGGATGGCTTCCGCCGCGCCTTTTCCGGCGTCCGCAGGGACGGTCGGCGCGGCGGCCGGCGTCATCTGCCGCCTCGCATGCGCAGCGGTTCTTTCCGCCCCGTCTGGTACCCTGAACCCATTTGCCCGTCACGCGGTGCTGTTCCCTGCCGCAGGATGGACCGGCATTCACGCCGCCGTCAACCCGCCGGAACCGTATGAAGCGGCCGAAAGGAATCGGCTGGTCTTGTCCATCGAGGCGCGTCGAGGCTATGCCTTTCGGGACGGATCGGGAGGAACGCGCTTGTCGGCACTTTTGTTCAGAACTTTCGGCGCCCAGTCGATGGCTGCGCCCTTGCGCCGCGTCCTGATGCGGGCGGCGCGCGGCGCGATGAAGGGAGCCGACGCGGCGCGCTGGCACTACGGCGCCGGCTTCGACCCCGGCCGCGCGACGGAACAGCATGACGGCCTCGCCGGTCTTGTCGCGGCAAGCGGCGCGGAAATCCTCTGGCTGGACGATATCGAGGACGGGCTGGCGGATTCGGTATTCACCCACGACCCCTCGCTGATGACGGATTTCGGCGCGATCATCCTGCGCATGGGCAAGCCGCTGCGCGCGCCGGAGCCGGCCTTGCACGAGGCCGCATATGCCCGCCTCGGCATCCCGATCCTAGGGCGCATCGAGGCGTCGGGTCAGGTCGAGGGCGGCGACTGCGTCTGGGTGGACGGCAGCACCCTCGCGGTGGGCCGCGGCGTGCGCACCAATCAGGAAGGCATCCAGCAGCTCGCCAACATTCTGGGCGCGAAGGGCGTCACGGTCTACGGCTTCGACCTGCCGCTCTGGCATGGAGAGGAGGCCTGCCTGCATCTCATGTCGGTCATCAGCCCGCTGGCCGACGATCTGGCGCTGGTCCATGCGCCGCTCCTGCCGGCTGCCTTTTACCAGATGCTCAAAGCGCGCGGCATAAGGCTGGTCGCGGGCGACGCCGATGAGTTCTTCGCCTCGAACGGGCTCAGCCTGAATGTCCTCCCGACGGCGCCGCACGATATCATCGCGGTCGCCGGCTTCCCGAAGACGAAGGCCGCGATGGAAGCCGCCGGCTGCATGGTGAGCACCTTTGCAGCGGACGCGCTTTGCATCGCCTGCGAAGGCGGCCCCACCTGCCTGACGCGACCGGTGCTGAGAGGGGAATGATGACGACCGTCGGCGAGTCCCTCATCCGCCTGCTCGAAGCGAATGGCGTCGAGATCGTCTTCGGCATTCCGGGCGTTCACACGATCGAGCTTTATCGCGGCCTTGCCGCCTCGACGATCCGTCACGTCACGCCGCGCCATGAGCAGGGGGCGGGGTTCATGGCCGACGGCTATGCGCGTGTTTCAGGCAAGCCCGGCGTCGCCTTCGTCATCACCGGGCCGGGCCTCACCAACACGATCACGGCGATGGCGCAGGCGCGCGCCGATTCCATCCCGATGGTCGTGATCTCGGGCGTCAACGTGCTGGCGACGCTGGGCAAGGGCCTCGGCTATCTTCACGAGCTGCCGGACCAGCGCGGCCTCATCCAGAAGGTGGCGCTTTCCTCGACGCGGGTCGAACGGCCGGAACAGCTTGCGGACGCGATAAACGAAGCCTTCGCCCGCCTCGCCGTCGGACGTCCGGGTCCGATCCACATCGAAATCCCGCTGGATGTCATGGGCAGGCCGGCCGCGCCCCTGCCGGAGCCTCGCGCCTGGCGCGACGATTTGAGGATGGTGGAGGCCCCGATCCTCGAGGCGGCGCGACGCGCCGCCAATGCCGACCGTCCTCTGATCCTGGCCGGCGGCGGCGCGAAGCGCGCCGAGGCGGAGTTGATATCCTTTGCGGAACTGCTCGACGCGCCGGTCGTGACCACCGCCAACGGGCGCGGCCTTCTGCACCGTCATCCTCTTGCCGTTCCGGCCAGCCCGAGCCTGCCCGCCGTGCGCCGGCTGATGGCGGAATCGGATCTGGTCGTCGCCGTCGGCACCGAGTTCGGCCCCACCGACTATGACATGTACGCCGATGGCGGCTTCGTGCTGCCGCCCCGACTGGTGCGCATCGACATCGATGACGGCCAGCTTCGCCGCCGTCCGGCGACGGTTGCGATCGAGGCGGACGCGGCCCGCGCGCTTGCGGCCGTCGCCGGAGCGATACGCGAAAGCGTGCGCAAGCCGCTGGCCGAGCGGGCCGATGGAAGGGCGCGCGCCGAAGCCGCACGCTCGGCCGCGCGCGGCGAACTGGAACCCTATATGCACGCGCAGCTCGAGGCGGTGGAGGCGATCCGCGACACGCTGCCGGGAGCGATCATCGTGGGAGACTCGACGCAGCCCGTCTATGCCGCGAACCTCTATTACGATCACGACCTGCCCGGCGGCTGGTTCAGCGCCGCCACCGGCTTCGGTGCGCTGGGCTATGGACCGCCGGCGGCGATCGGGGCGGCGCTCGCCCGGCCCGGCAATCCGGTCGTATGCCTGACGGGCGACGGCGGCTTCCAGTTCACCCTGTCCGAACTTGGCACCGCGCGGGACGCCAATACGCCCGTGATCTTCGTCGTCTGGAACAATATGGGCTATCGCGAGATAGAACTCAGCATGCGCGGAGCGTCGGTGGAACCGGTGGGCGTGTCGCCCGTCCCGCCGGACTTCTGCGCGGTCGCCGCCGCCTACGGCCTGCCCTCGGAGCGTGTGTCGAGCCTTGGGAAGCTGCCGGAAGCGTTGCGCCGGGCGCGCGCCACGCGGCTGCCATTCGTCATCGAGCTGGATGTGAGCTGACGGCCTCGTCCCCTGCGTCACAAGCGCACCCGCGACGTGTCGTCGTCTTGCGGGCTCCCATGCGCGGCGTATCCTCTCCGGCGAGATGGCGCAGGCGACAATGCAGGCTGACACCCGCCGGACGGATTTGACTGGACTGCTGCCGCCGGAACTCGCCGGCCGCAACCTGATCGTCTTTGACGGCGTATGCGTGTTCTGCTCCGGCTTCGCCACCATGGTCGCGCGGCTCGACCGCGCCGACCGCTTCCGTTTCGCCACGGCGCAATCGCCGCTCGGCGAAGCGCTGTTCCGCCGCCACGGCCTGCCGACGGAGGTCTACGAGACCAATCTCGTCGTCACCGATGGCGTCGGCTACATGAGGATGGAGAGCCTGATCGCGACGGCGGATGCGCTCGGCTGGCCGTGGCGCGCCTTGCGTCTGCTGAAGCTCCTGCCGGAGCCGCTGCGCGATTGGCTCTACCGATGCGTCGCCCGCAACCGCTACGCATTGTTCGGTCGGCGCGACAACTGCGACATCCCCGATCGCCGCCTGCGGGATCGCCTGATTGGCTAGGATCGTCGTCCTCGGCGGCTACGGCGTCTTTGGCGGACGTCTGGCGCGCCGGCTCGTCTCGGAAACGGATGCGGAAATCGTCGTGGCCGGACGCTCGCTCGTCAAGGCCAAGGCTTTCTGCCGAACAAATGGGGGCGCTCCCTTCAAGCTCGATCGAGACGGCGACCTGTGCGAGGCCCTGATCCCTTTGCATCCCGACATCGTCATTGACGCAGCCGGGCCTTTCCAGTCCTACGGCGAGGATCCGTATTGCGTGGCACGCGCCGCCATCGCCGCAGGCGCGCATTATCTCGACCTCGCCGACGACACTGCCTTCGTGACGGGTATCGGCGCGCTCGACGGGGTGGCGAAACAGGCCGGCGTCTGCGTCATTTCCGGCGCCAGCAGCGTACCCGCCGTCTCCGCCGCCGCGCTCGACGAACTGACCGCAGGCATGGAAAGCGTGGCGCTGGTCGAAAGCGTCATCCTGCCCGGCAACCGTGCTCCGCGCGGCCTTTCCGTCGTCCGGTCCATTGTCGGGCAGGCCGGGCGGCCGCTGCGTGCCTGGCGCGGTGGACGATGGATGGAAGAGCCGGCATGGGACGAGGTTTCCCGGTTCGATCTGACTGTCTGGGGGGCAGCGCCGGTGCGGACGCGCCTCGCCAGCCCGATCGGTGTTCCGGATCTTGTTCTCTTCCCAGAACGTTATCGCGCCCGGTCCGTGCGCTTTCTGGCCGGTCTCGAACTAAAGCTGATGCATCTTGGCCTCAAGGCGCTGGCATGGCCGGTGCGCCTCGGTCTGGTCTCTTCCCTGCTGCCCTTGTCGCGCACTCTCAAATGGGTTGCCGACCGGCTCGAGCGCTCCGGCTCCGATCGCGGCGGCATGCTCGTCCGCGCCATCGGACACCTGCCGGACGGCAACACGGTCGAGCGCCGCTGGACACTCGTCGCCGAAGAGGGTGATGGACCGGAAGTTCCGCCGACTCCGGCCTTTCTGATCTGTCGGCGATTGCTGGACGACATGGTCACGCGCTCTGCCCACGAGCAGGGGGATATCGCAACGTCCGCGTCAGCCCGGGACAGGCAGGCGCCGTCCGCGTGCGATGCGGCCTCTGGCTCCGGAAAGGCTGTCGGGCTTCCGGAAGGCGCCTATCCTGCGGTCGGAATCCTTTCGCTCCAGGAAGTGGAAGCCGGTCTTGCGCCCTTTGCGATTCGCTTCGGCCGCGAGGAACATCCGGCGGTGCCTATGCTTGAGCAGGTGCTCGGCAAGGAAGCCAGAACGATGCCCGCAGCCTGGCGACGGCTGGCCGACATCCACGACCGCGATCATTTCACCGGCGAGGCCACGGTGACACGCGGCGAGGGTTTGCTGTCGCGCCTTATCGGACTTGCACTGGGCTTTCCGGCGGCCTCCGAACGCTGCGAGGTCGAGGTGACGAAGGAAAGGACCGCGCATGGCGAACGCTGGACGCGCCGCTTCGACGGCAGGCCGTTTCGCTCGTATCTGTCCCGCAGGCCCGGCGACGGCAAGGGCATTCTACGGGAACGTTTCGGGCCGCTTTCCTTCGTCATACGCCTGCATGTTGCCGACGACCGCGTCGAGTGGCCGATCGTGTCGTGGCGCTTCCTCGGGCTGCCGATACCGGTGACGCTGGCGCCCAAAAGCCAGACGGCGGAATTCGTGGACGAGGATGGCCGTTTCCGCTTCGACGTCGCCATATCGGTGCCTCTGGTGGGACCTGTCGTGCGCTATCGCGGCTGGCTCGCGCCGATCTGACCGGCCGGTGGGACCGACGCGCTTGCCTTTCCGTGGCGGAAGGTCTGTATTCTCCTCCGGAAGTTCGGGTGCCGGGAACGGTGGGCCGCCGCGCTTGCGGAGATGGGCAACCCTGTCGGCTTCCGGCCAGTCTGAGAAGGGGGTGCTTTGAGATGAGGAAGATCGCAACGGTTGCATTCGGTACGCTGCTGGCAGTGACGGGCGGTGCGTTCGCGGAAGGGATTTCGGACGGCAAGGCCGGGACGCGGGCTGAAGCGGCCCACAATGCGGAGGCAGCGGCGAGGCTGAAGCCGGCAAAATCGGCCGGCGGCATCAAGGCCGACCGTGCCGCTTCACGCGACGCCGTCACCGATCCGGCGGCAGCCGCCCGGGCTTACACCTTCGTCGGCCGCTCCGCCGACGGCAAGACGGTCACTGTCGCGCCAGGCGAAGAAGTGGTGAAGGCGTTGACCGGAGAGAAGGCGGCTTCTTCTGAACGGGCGCCGCTCGGCAAGGGCGCGGGCATCGAGCCGGAAGGCGAAGACGCGTCCCGCGCCGTGCTCGGCAAGGATGAGCGCATCCAGGTCAACAACACGACGCGCTATCCGTTCTCGGCCGTCGGCTATCTCGAAATGGTCGACGACAAGGGCGGCGCCTTCAGCTGTACCGCATCGCTGATCGGACCCAGCACCATCATCACCGCCGCCCACTGCCTTTACGACCACGAACACGATGGCGATCCGTGGCGCGACAAGTTCACTTTCTGGCCGGCTCTGGCCGGCGAGCAGTCGGTGCCCTTCGCCGGCGTGGAATACGACACCGCTTATGTCGCGCAGGGCTTCATCGACAATTACGGCGGCAATTACGATACCGTCTGGCCCTATGATCTGGGTGTCATCACGCTGAAGGAGCCGGTCGGAGACACGGTGGGCTGGCTCGGCTACTGGCACTATGCCGATCTCGGCGACTTCACGGCCAACATCATCGGCTACCCCTACGACAAGACCGCCTTCACCATGTGGCGGACAGCCTGCGACGTGCGTTCCGAGGATGTCGGCGACTACGACCTCGTCTTCACCTGCGACATCAGCGACGGCATGCAGGGCGCGCCGATCTATGTCTATGACGAGAACGCGAAGTCACGCGTCCTCGTCGGCGTCAGTATCGGCGATCTCGGCGACAAGAACTGGGGTCTGAGGCTCTATCAGGCCCTGTTCGAATGGGTCGGAAGTATCAACAAGTAACAATACTGCGAGGCATCGCCGTCTTTCCGTCCGCTGCGGACGGAAAGATGGCGGCATCGGTTCAAGCCGTGGCTCTGCTCAGCCGCCAAGCCCCTCGAACAGCGCCGTGGAGAGATAGCGCTCGGCGAAGGAGGGGATGATGACGACGATGTTCTTGCCGGCGTTTTCCGGACGGCGGCCCACCACGGTCGCCGCCTGCAGCACCGCACCGGAGGAGATGCCCACCGGTATGCCTTCCAGCCGCGCGACCAGGCGCGCATTGGCGAAGGCGTCGTCGTTGGACACTTTCACCACCTCGTCATAGATGCCGGTGTCGAGCACCTTCGGCGCGAAGCCTGCGCCGATGCCCTGTATCTTGTGAGGGCCGGGCTGGCCGCCGGAGAGCACCGGCGATGCCTCGGGCTCGACCGCCACGACCTGCAGTGACGGCTTGCGCTTCTTGATCACCTGTCCGACGCCCGTGATCGTGCCGCCCGTGCCGATGCCGGAGACGAAGATGTCGACCTTTCCGTCGGTATCGTTCCAGATCTCCTCGGCGGTGGTCCGGCGGTGTATCTCGGGGTTCGCGGGATTTTCGAACTGCTGCGGGATCACCGCATCGGGGATGGTCTGCGCCAGTTCCTCGGCCTTGGCGATGGCGCCCTTCATGCCCTTCGGGCCCTCGGTCAGCACCAGCTCGGCGCCGAGCAGCAGGAGCATCTTGCGCCGTTCCACGGACATGGTCTCCGGCATGGTCAGGATCAGCTTGTAGCCCTTGGCCGCCGCCGCGAAGGCGAGCGCGATGCCGGTGTTGCCGGAAGTGGGCTCGATCAGCGTCGACTTGCCCGGCGTGATCTTGCCGGCGGCTTCCAGCGCCTCCAGCATGGCGACACCGATGCGGTCCTTGACGCTGGCGATAGGGTTGAAGAATTCGAGCTTGGCCAGAAGATTGGCGACGACGCCCTTCTCCTTCGCGAACTTGTCCAGACGGACGAGCGGCGTGTCCCCGATCGTTTCCGTGATCGAATTGAAGATGCGTCCGCGTCCCGGAAGCCGGGTGCTGGAAACGGCCTGGTTCATCTTTGTCTCCCTCGGTCGATGTATCGCGAAGATAGGATGCGCCGTTGTGGAATCCGAGCGGCTTCTATGCCCAAAAAGCCCCGTCGATAGAAAATAATTCCAACAAGGCCAATGAAATAGGATGGCATCCCAAAACGGAGAGGTCGTGAGATTGGACGGCCATTTTCTAGGTAAAAAACGCAAAAAAATGCCGCCGTGGCGGAGGGGGATACCACGGCGGCCTTACTCAAATATAGCGGCAGCCCGGAGAGGGGGATAAGGCTGCCGCATTTTGTCCGGGAGGCGGGGGACGGGCCTTTACCGGACTTCAGCAGTAACGCTGATGGTCGACATTTGGTTGCCGCATCATGTCTATTCAAGGGCGGCAAGGTTACAAGTTTGTAACATACGCGTGAAAGCTTGCGGAATCCTCCGAGTCAGGAGCGAGGCGGGCTCTGGTCCTTTGCGGTGGACAGGAAAGCATGCCCGCGCTACCGCTTCCGCCATGAAAAAAGGCGATCATCTCTTTCTCGTCGACGGTTCGGGCTACATCTTCCGTGCCTATCATGCGCTGCCGCCGCTGACTCGCAAATCGGACGGCCTTCCGGTCGGCGCGGTGTCGGGCTTCTGCAACATGCTTTGGAAGCTGATGCGGGATGCGCGCAACACCGATGTCGGCATCACGCCGACCCATTTCGCCGTCATCTTCGACTATTCGTCGAAGACTTTCCGCAATACGCTCTATCCTGAATACAAGGCCAATCGCAGCGCGCCGCCCGAGGATCTGATCCCGCAATTCGGCCTGATCCGGCAGGCGACGCGCGCCTTCAACCTGCCCTGCGTCGAGATGGAGGGTTTCGAGGCCGACGACCTGATCGCCACCTATGCCCGGCTCGCCTGCGAGGTGGGCGGCGATACCACCATCGTGTCCTCCGACAAGGATCTGATGCAACTCGTCGGTCCGACCGTGGCCATGTACGATCCGGTCAAGGACAAGCGCCTCGGCGTGCCGGAAGTCATCGAGAAATGGGGCGTGCCGCCGGAGAAGATGGTCGACCTGCAGGCGCTGACCGGCGACAGCGTGGACAACGTTCCCGGCGTGCCGGGCATCGGCCCCAAGACGGCGGCGCAGCTTCTGGAGCAGTTCGGCGATCTCGACACGCTGCTGGCCCGCGCCGGCGAGATCAAGCAGGACAAGCGCCGGCAGTCGATCATCGACAATGCGGAAAAGGCGCGGATTTCGCGCGAGCTGGTTCGGCTGAAGAACGATATCCAGGTTGCAGAGGGGCTTGCCGATCTCGCGCTGCAGCCGCCGGACGGGCCGCGCCTGATCGGCTTCCTGAAGGCGCTCGAATTCACGACCTTGACCCGTCGCGTCGCCGAGGCGACCGGAACGGAAGCCGCAGAGATCGAGCCCGCGACGATCGTGGTAGAACTGGCCGCCGAGGCGCATGGCCCCGATGTAGGCGCCGGTGTTCCTGCGGCGGCCGCAGAAGGCCCGGACGAAAGCGCTTCCGCTTCGGCGATGGCGCCGCGCGACGATGTTTCCCGAAAGAAAACCGGCAGGGAAGGCTTTTTCCCCGAAGGACTCGCCGCATCCCGCGCCGAAGCCGCCAGGGCGAACAGGGTCGACACAGGCGCCTATGCCTGCATCCGCGATGCGGCGACGCTGGTCTCGTGGGTCGAGGAGGCGCGTTCCGTCGGCTATGTCGCCTTCGACACCGAAACCACCTCGCTCGATCCGATGCAGGCAGAACTCGTCGGCTTTTCGATGGCCACCGCGCCCGGCCACGCGGCCTATGTGCCGCTGATCCACAAGTCGGGCGCCGGCGACCTACTGGGTGGCGGCCTGATCGAGGGTCAGATTCCGGTGCGCGATGCGCTCGACATCATCAGGCCGCTGATGGAAGACCGCTCGGTCCTGAAAATTCTCCAGAACGTCAAATACGATCTGGTCATGCTGCAAAGGCATGGCCTCGACATCGCGCCTTATGACGACACCATGCTGATGTCCTATGTGCTCGACGCTGGCAACGGCGCCCACAACATGGACACGCTGTCGGAGAAGCTGCTCGCCCACAAGACGATCACCTTCAAGGAAGTGACCGGGACCGGCCGCCAGGCTGTCACCTTCGACCATGTGCCGCTCGACCGCGCCACCGCCTATGCCGGTGAGGACGCGGACGTGACGCTGCGCTTCTGGCAGGTGCTCAAGCCGCAACTCGTCGCCAGGGGCCTCGTATCGGTCTACGAACGGCTGGAGCGCCCGCTTGTTACCGTTCTCGCCCGCATGGAGCAGCGTGGCATCTCGGTGGATCGTCAGATTCTCTCTCGTCTTTCCGGCGAGCTTGCGCAGAAAGCGGCCGCGATCGAGGACGAGATCTACGAGCTCGCGGGCGAAAAATTCACCATCGGCTCGCCGAAGCAACTCGGCGACATATTGTTCGGCCGCATGGGCCTGCCGGGCGGATCGAAGACCAAGACCGGTCAATGGTCCACGTCCGCGTCGGTTCTCGAGGACCTTGCCACCGAAGGGCACGAACTGCCCCGCAAGATCGTCGACTGGCGGCAGCTCACCAAGCTGAAGTCGACCTATACCGACGCCTTGCCCGGCTACATCAATCCCGCGTCGAAGCGCGTTCACACGTCCTACGCGCTGGCCGCCACGACCACCGGCCGCCTGTCGTCCTCGGAACCTAATCTCCAGAACATCCCGATCCGCACGGCCGAAGGCCGCAAGATCAGGACCGCCTTCATCGCGGAGAAGGGCAACAAGCTGATCTCGGCCGACTACTCGCAGATCGAGCTGCGCGTGCTAGCCCATGTCGCCGACATCCCGCAGCTTCGGCAGGCCTTCGCGGACGGTATCGACATCCATGCCATGACCGCCTCCGAAATGTTCGGCGTGCCGGTCGAGGGCATGCCGCCTGAGGTCCGCCGCCGCGCCAAGGCGATCAATTTCGGCATCATCTACGGTATCTCCGCCTTCGGCCTCGCCAACCAGCTTTCCATCCCGCGCGAAGAGGCGGGCGCCTATATCAGGAAGTATTTCGAGCGTTTCCCGGGTATCCGGGACTATATGGAGGCCACCAAGGCGTTTGCCCGCGAGCACGGCTATGTCGAGACGATCTTCGGCCGCCGCGCGCACTATCCCGAGATCCGCTCGCCGAACCCGTCGATCCGCGCCTTCAACGAGCGCGCCTCGATCAACGCCCCGATCCAGGGATCGGCGGCCGACATCATCCGCCGCGCCATGATCCGCATGGACGATGCGCTCTCCGCGGCGAAACTCTCGGCTCGCATGCTGCTCCAGGTGCATGACGAGCTGATCTTCGAGACGGCCGAGGAGGAGGTGGAACCGACGCTGCCGGTCATCCGCGAGGTCATGGAGAGCGCGGCCATGCCGGCTCTGGCGCTCGCCGTGCCGCTGAAGGTCGATGCTCGCGCCGCCGACAACTGGGAGGCCGCGCACTAGGATCTTGCCGGACGTCCTGCCGTTTTCGCTCGCAACCGCGCTGTCATTCGCGCTGGCGTCCCTGCTGATCGAGCTGACGCCGGGTCCCAACATGACCTATCTGGCGCTGGTGGCGGCCAGCCGCGGCCGTCGCGTCGGCTTCATGACCGTGCTCGGCGTGGCGGCCGGTCTTGCCGTCGTCGGGCTGATCGCGGCGATCGGCGTTGCCGAGATCGTGCAGGCCTCCGCCCTGCTTTACGAGGCGCTGCGGTGGGCGGGCGTGCTTTTCATGCTCTATCTCGCCTGGGAGGGCTGGACCGGCGGCGGCGACGTCTCGTCCAGGACGACCGGCGAGGATGGCCGGTACTTTCGCAGGGGCCTTATCACCAACCTGCTCAATCCCAAGGCGGCGGTGTTCTACGTCGCGATCCTGCCGACCTTCATCGAGCCCGATCGGGCGCTCTTGCCCCAGACCGTCTTTCTGTCGGGAATCTATGTCGCGGTGGCGACGCTGGTGCACGCGATGATCGTGGTTCTCGCGGGCACGCTGGCGCCTGTTCTGAACGATCCCCGGCGCGAACGCCCTGTGCGGCGTGTCCTGTCGGCCTTGCTGGCGCTCGTCGCGATCTGGTTTGCGATATCCACCGCGCGCTGATGCGGCGCGCCGGCGGTCGCCGCGCTTTCACGAAGTTTCGATGCAGGCTTTGCCACATTCCAAAATACTGCCAAAATCTGGAGTGACGTAAACGGCAGGTCGGGCTTGGGAGAACTGAAAATGCTGAAGAATGTCTGGCGTCGCGGCCTGCTCGCCGCAACTGCGATGGGCGTCGTGGCGCTCGGCATGACCGCCGGCGCGGCCGAGGCCAGGACCAACCGCGCGCTGCTGGTGGCCGTAACCGCCTATCCGAACCTGCCGAAGAAGAACTGGCTCGTCGGTCCCAATCACGACGCCGAACTGGTGCGCGAATACCTGACCACCAACAGCCAGATGCCGTTCGACGCGAAGAACGTCACGGTGCTGGCGGACGGCGTCGAGGGCGCGAAGGAGAGCCCGACGCATGCCGCCATCCTTGCCAGCCTGAAGGCCCTCGCCGATGAGGCGCAGCCCGGCGATTTCGTGTACATGCATTTCTCCGGCCACGGCTCGCAGCAGCCGGAACTCGTACCCGGCAAGGAGACCGACGGCCTCGACGAGATCTTCCTGCCGGCCGACACCGATCTCTGGAAGGATCGCGACAAGGGCGTGCCGAACGCGCTGATGGACGACGAGTTCGGCGATGCGCTCGATGCGATCCGCGCCAAGGGGGCTTTCGTCTGGTTCGTCATCGACGCCTGCCATTCCGGCACCGCGACGCGCGACATCACCGCCGAAGGTCCCGAAACGAAGGATCGCGAGTTGAAACCAAGGGACTTGGAGATCCCTTCGGAGGTGATCGAGGCGGCCGTCAATGCTGCCTCCGCCACGCGCGGTGTCGGCGAGCAGACGCGCGAGAGCGCGATCAGGCTGACGGACGCGGCCGAGCCGCAGGGAGCAACACCGCTGAAGGGCGGGCTTGTCGCTTTCTTCGCCGCGCAGACCACCGAGACGACACCGGAGCGGCCCATGCCGCGCGGGCAGGAGGGCGCCAACTCCTATGGCGTCTTCACCTACACGCTGTTCCAGCGGCTGGCCGAAAACCCGAACATGACCTACCGCCAGCTCGCCCAGGCGATCCTCCAGCAATATGCCGCCGACAGCCAGACCAAGCCGACGCCGCTGTTCGAGGGCGACCTCGACGCGCGTGTCTTCGGCACCGAGAAGATCGACACGGTCATGCAATGGCCCGTCAAGATGAAGGGCGGCCAGGTCGAACTTGGCGCCGGCCTGCTGCATCGTCTCGCGCCGGGCACGAAGCTGGCCATCCTGCCGTCGCCGACCTCGGAGATGAAGGAGGCGCTGGGTTATCTCGAGGTCAGCACTGCGAAGAACCTGACCAGCGAGGCGAAGCCTGTCGCCTTCGACGGCAAGCCGGCGCTCGAAATGTCGGCGATCCCGCCGCAGGCCTATGCGCGGCTTTCCGAACTCGCCGTCAGCTTCCAGCTCAAGGTCGCGCGGCCGCCGGCCAACGAGGCGCTTTCCGGGGAAGTGGCGCTGGTCAATGCCGCCCTCGACGAACTGGCCGCCAATCCGGAGAAGCGCTTCAATATCCAGCTCGTGGATGCGGGCGCGGATGCCGACCTGCGCCTCGCCGTGCTCCGCGAGAACGAGGTGGAGGAAGCGACCGCCGACGCCACCGCCAATCCGGCGCTCTGGTTCCTGCCGCCCTCCGGCAAGATAGCCGCCAATGACGGCAGTAAGCCCCCTCTGGTGGCGATCGATCTGGCCAATCCGAAGAAGCTTTCGGATGCGACGGCGGTGAACCTGCAGAAGATTTTCCGCGCCACGAGCCTTGCCCGGCTCTCGGTCGCGTCCGACTACAAGCCGGATCAGGTCAGCGTGAACTTCCTGATCAAGCGCGAGAACAAGGACGGCATGGAGCCCATGGACGGGTCCGCCGTGCCCTACGTCAATCCGGGCGACCAGATACACATCCTCGCCGAGAACAAGTCGGCGAAGCGTGTCGACATCAACGTGCTCTATATCGGCAGCGACTATTCGATCACGCACATCACCGCGCAGAGGCTGGAATCCGGCAGCAAGCTGGAGGAGGGCCTGCTCGCCTTCACCGACGAAAGCTTCGGGCTGGAGCGCATGGTGGCGGTGCTGACGGAAGCGCCGGCCGGCAGCGAGACGGAAGACCTGAGCTTCCTCGAACAGGGCAAGGTTCCGTCGGCGACGCGCGCGGCGGGCCAGCCTTCCGCTTTCTCGTCCATGCTCGGCCAGATCGCCGAGGTGCCTTCGACGCGCGGCGCGGCCGCCTTCAAGGTCAATGACGGCGGCGGACCCAAGGGCGGAGTCATGATCTTCGGCGTGGAGACGCAGCCGCGCGCCGAATAGGCCGGCGGCTGCGGCCTCTGCTCACGCTTCGCGCTTGCGAAGCCGATACCTTTATGAAATCAGTCTCGCTGGCTCGAAATGTCCGGCTACAGCGGCGAGACATGGAGATTGCAGGATGAAATCTTTCCACAGCCTCTGCGGCGCGCTCATGGTGGGTCTGTTCACGGTGCCTGCCGCGACCGCGCAATGCGCGCTCTGCGACACCGAGGTTGTCATCAATTCCGAACTGGCGTCATGTTTCCTGTCTGAATTTCCGCAACTCGCCGAACGCAATGGTGCGGCCGTGGCCGTCGACCTCAGCACCTGCGGCACGTCGCGCGGCGTCGTCGAGGCGCTGCCGTCGCCCAATCTGGGCTCCGAGGAGCCTGACACCCAGTTCATGCTGTCGCACAGCCAGTTGACATGCCTGAAGCAGAAGCTCGAAGACCCTGACCTCGTGCTCGATCCGTCGGCGAAGATCGAGCTCAAGGATTGCGGGCAATGAGCAATGTGGAAATACCGAGCGTGGACCTTGCACAGGCTGTGCAGGCCACTGCCACCCCGAAGGTTCCGAAACCGCGCAAGGGGAAGCCGGAATTCGATGATCCGCCGCCCGTACCCCTCGCGGACGGAGGAGAGGGCGTGAAACCCGACTCCTCGCCCTTCGGCAGCAGCGACTTCCGCGTCGTCATCTATGCCTATGTTGGCTTCGCCCTGCGCATCCTTCTCGTCTTCGGCGCCGTGTTCTCGGTCGTCCAGTATCTGCAGCAGCGGGCGGAGGCGCGCGTCAACCGCACGCTGGACCTCGTGGAGATGTGGGAGCGCTCGGAGTACCAGTCGGCGCAGAAGGCGCTGAAGGACCGCCTCGTCGCCGCGAATGCGCAGAACCAGAGCCTGCTCGGCGCCAATCCGACCGAGGCCGAGAGCCGGATCTATTTCTCGCGCCTCGGACGTCTCCTGCTTACCGACGCAGGTGGCGAAATGCCCTTGCACGAGTTCCAGGACCATTTCGACCGGGTGGTCTATTTCCTCAACCGCATCTCCTCCTGCGTCACCAACAATATCTGCGACCGCGATGTGGCGAACGACTATTTCCTCGACTACGCTAGGTCGTTCTGGTCCTACTTTTCGGGCTATGCGGCGGAGGTGCGCGCAAGCGGCTCGCCGAACTTCGCCAACCCGATAGAGGAATACGTGACCAGCGAAGCGGAGAACGCTCCCGCACCTGCGCCGGCTGCCGCGAAATAGGGCGCCCGCACTCGAAGAGGTCCCGGCTATGCGCGCCTTGGCAGATTGGACAGGATCGATCGTGGCCGCCTTGGTCGGCGGGCTTCTGTTCGCCAGTCTCGCGCGCGCCGCCGATCAGGCGGATTTCAGGCTCGACCTCGACACCGGCGGCCATCGCGCCTTCGTCCGCGATCTCGACTTCACCTCCGACGGCCGGCTGCTCGTCTCCGCATCCGACGACAAGGCGATCCGCGTCTGGGACGTCGCTACCGGCACGACGCTTCGTACCTTGCGCGGCTATATGGGCGACGGCAATGACGGCAAGGTTTTCGCCGTCGCCGTTTCGCCCGACGACAGGATCGTGGCCGCGGGCGGTTATTTCGGCGCGGGCATAAACAAGCCGCCCTACGGCGACGTGCGCCTTTTCGACATCGGCACCGGCAAGATTGCGGCCGTGCTCACCGGGGCGGAGCAATCGGTGTTCGACCTCGCCTATGCGCCGGACGGCAATGAGATCGCGGCAGGCAGCGGCGACGGTTTCGTCTACATATGGGCGAAGGACGGTGAGGCGTGGGCGCCGAAAACGCGCCTCGACGCCGATGCCCGGCGGGTCAACAATGTCGTCTATGCGCTGGGCGGCGAGCGTATCGTCGCCACGACGATGGACAATGGCGTGCGCCTCTGGAACCGCGCCGATGGCAACGAGATCGACCTGCCGGACGCCGAGCCCCTGCGTGACACGGGCGTCATGGCGCTGACCGTCTCGGCGGACGGCGCGCGCTTCGCGACGGGGGACAGCGAGGGCAATTTGCTCGTCTTTGCGGCGGAAGACGGCCGCCTTGTCGCTACCCTGCCGAAGCAGCCCTTCCGCATCGGGTCGCTCACCTTCGCCGGAGAAAGGCTGATCGCCTCCTGCGGCTACCAGTGTACCGACAAATACCGAACCGTCGTCTTCGGCGCCGACGGCGGGCCGGAACGCGAATATCGCGGCCACGACAACACGGTCTATGCCAGCACGACCTCGCCGGACGGCGCGACCGTCGTCACTGCCGGCGGCCTGCGCCACGCGATCCAGCTTTGGGACCCCGCCACCGGCGAGACGAAGCGCGTCATGCAGGGCGCCGGCGCGCCGGTCATGTCGGTCGGCATCGACGTGAAGGCGGGCATCGTCGGGTGGGGTCTCGAAAACCCCTGTCCGGACCGCATCGCCTGTCCGGACGTCATGGGCAGGCTGGAGCGCTCGATGCTCTTGCCGAAGGACGGCGTGTTCTTCGAGCATCCGCAGGCGAGCCCGGGCGATACCGCCGGCTTCCGCCGCGCACGTCACGAACAGGCCGGTCGCGCCTTGCGCGCCGTGCTCGGCGGCAGCGAGGAGCTTGAGAACGGTCGGCTGGAGATCCTCGACAATGGCGCCGTTTCCAACGCCGTCGACAATGACGAGACGAACGGCTTCCTGCACGCCGCCTTCACCCTGCTGGACAAGGGCGCGCGCCTTATCACCGGCGGCAGCGACGGCACGCTGATCGAATACGACACGGCGACCGCGAAATATCTCGGCGAGTTCAAGAACGGCCACACCGGCGAGGTGAACGCGCTCGCCGTGTCGGAAGAACTCGGCCTGATGGTGACGGGCAGCGCCGACCAGACCCTGAAACTGTGGAACCTGAAGACGCGCGAACTGATCGTCAGCATGTTTTTTGCCGGCGACGAATGGATCGTCTGGCTACCGCAGGGCTACTATTATTCGTCCGACGACGGCGACAAGTTCATCGGCTGGCATGTCAACGACACGCGTCGCACGGAAGGCCGCTTTGTCTACAGCGACCAGTTGAAGCGCTTCCTCTTCTCGCCGGAAATCGTCCGCCGCGCCATCATCCTGAAAAGCGCCGCGCAGGCGATCAGGGAATTGCGGCCCGGCGCCGACAATGAATTGCAGCGCATCCTCCAGCAGCGCCCGCCGGAATTCGACATACGCGTCGCCGAGGATCAGACCGGCGTGCCGGACGGCTTCGTCGCCATCGAGATCACCGGCGAGGATGCTGCCGCCGCTGCGGCGGAATATTCCGTGCTGTCGAACAGCATCAAGGTCGGCGATTTCGCCTCGCGCGACATAGGCGGCGAGCCGGGCAGGCGGATCGTTCAGGTGCCCTTGGTCGAAGGCACGAACGTCGTCAAGATCACCGGCAGCGACGAGGCGGGCTATCTCATCGAACGCAGCATCGTCGCGCTCGGCAAGAAGGTCGAGAAGGCGGCGCGGAAGGGCAAGCTCTATGTCGCCGTGATCGGCGTCGAGGCCTATCCGAACCTGCCCACGGCCTGCAACGGCCGCTCCTGCGACCTGCGCTTTTCGGTGGACGACGCGTCGGAGCTGCTGCGCGCCGTCGCCGACAAGATGTCGCCGATGGCGACCGGGATGGAGGCGCTGGTATTGGTCAACCGCGACTCGCTGGCCAAGAATCCGGATCAGGCGGAGGCGGTCGGCAGACTGGCTGCGGCCGACCGCATCATGGAGCCGGATTCCGACACGATAGAGGACGAGCTTGCCGATTTCCTCGACAAGCCGACGGCGGACGACCGCACCATCGTCTTCGTCGCCGGCCATGGCATCAACGTCGATGAGGATTATTACTTCGTGCCGACCGACGCGCGGCAGGAGAACGGCAACTGGCGCCGCTCATCGCTGGTCGAATGGTCGGACATCCAGCGCTCGCTGGAACGCGCCAAGGGCCTGCGTGTGCTGATGCTGGACACCTGTCACGCCGCCAACGCCTTCAATCCGGGTCTGGAAAAGGAGTCGGCCGATTCCGAGCTGGTCGTCTATTCGGCCACCGCCGCCAACAGCACCGCCGCCGAAGTCGCCGACCTGAAGCACGGCGTCTTCACCTATGCGGTGATCCAGGGCCTGCGCGGCAAGGCAAACCTGTTCGGCGACGGCGTCTATCTGCTCGGCCTCGGCGAGTATGTCTCGCATGAGGTCACGCGTCTCACGAACCAGAAGCAGACGCCGTTCTTCCGCCTCAACAACATCGCCAACGCGCTCATCGCGCTGCCGTGACGGGTCCCGGATTGCGATTGGGGTGCATGTCTTCCGAGCGAGCGGGTCAAAAGCCTTCCGGGTTTGTGTTCTGGCACGTACCCCCACCCGCAGACAACCGGACTATCTTTCGCTGTCTTGTTCTCTTCTTCCTTCTGCTGGCGATGGCAGCAGTCGCCATCGCCGCGCCGGCCTGTCCTCCTGATGGTGAGCGCTATCCGCTTTTCGGCGAGGACGCGGCGGTCTTCGCCGATGGAATAGCGAAAGTCGAAGCTTACGAATCCGTCGACACGCGCCTCACCGGTATCGTCGTGCCGCATCATCTGCTGGCGGACGAACTGGTGGCGCTGGGTTTCCGCGCCGCCTCCGGCTTCCGCTACAGGCGCATCGTGATCCTGTCGCCGGATCATTTTCGTCAGACCCGAAAAATGTTCGCAACGAGCGCGACCGGCTTTGAGACACCCTATGGCAAAGTCGATGCGGACCGTGACGCGGTGGCGGCGCTGCTTGCCCATGGCGACCTGATCGAGGACTCCTGCCTGTTCGCGAAGGAGCACGGCGTGCAGGCGCTTCTCCCCTTCGTGCGCGAGTACTTTCCCGAGGCGAAAATCGTGCCGGTCGCAATGTCGATTCGCTCGAAGCGCGCGGACTGGGACAGGCTCATCGAGGCGCTTTTGCCTCTCATCGACGACGAGACGCTGGTGGTGGAGTCCACGGACTTTTCGCATTACCTGCCGCAGCATGAGGCGCGTCGTTTCGACCAGCAGACGCTGAACGTCATCGCCGCCGGCAATCCCGACCAGATCGCGGCGCTACGCCAGCCGCAACATGCGGATTCGGTCGGCGCGCTCTATGTCCAGAATGCGTTGCAGAAGCGTCGTTTCGGCGCGTCGCCGCTTGTCCTCGCCAATGAAAGCTCCAACGCCTTCAGCAGTGAGGAAATGGCTGAGACGACAAGCTATAACGTCGTGCTGTTCGCGCCACCGGGCGAGAAATTCGATGCTGCGGCCTATGGCGGAAGCAAGGTCTATTATCTTGCCGGCGACACGAATTTCGGCCGCGCCATGAAACTGGCCCTGCTCGATCCCGACGCGGCGGAGCGGGTCCGCGACGCAGTGCTGGCGCTGACAAAAGGCCGGCCGCTTGTCGTCAATCTCGAAGGCGTCATCCTCCCCAACGTGCCGGAATCTCTGGACGACCTGACGCTCGCCATGCCGGAGGACCTGACGATCCGATGGCTGAAGGGCCTCAATGTCGTGGCCGTCAGCCTCGCCAACAACCACGCCAGCGATCTCGGTGAGAGCGGGCTGGCGGAAACGAAACGCGCGCTGGATGTTGCCGGCATTCGCCACTTCGGACAAGGCGAGACGCTGAAACTGCCCGGCCTGGACATCGTCGGTCTGACCGATCTCGACTCCAACGGGCTTTACCAGACGAAGCTGCTAACCCCCGCCTTGCTCGATGCGCTGAAGGGCGAGAGCGATTCTGTCCCGCTGCTGGCGATGGTGCATTGGGGGCGGGAGTATGTGACGGAACCGTCCGCGCGCGAACGCGAACTCGCGGAGGAATTGCGGCTGCGCGGCGCGACGGCGATCATCGGCGGCCATTCGCATGTCGCGAACGGCGGCCCCGTGGCGCTGGCTGGGGGCGAGGCGACGATGGTTTATTCGCTTGGCAACTTCCTGTTCGACCAGACGGCGGCCAAGGCTTCCGGTCAACTGGTGGAGGTTCGCGTCTTCCCGCAGGGCACGCTGTTCGTCAGGACGCTGCCCTTGCCGAATCTCTTCGACCTCGCGCGCAAGCGCTGAGCCTTTCCGTCAGCAGCCGCTTGCGGAAGGCGGCAGGTAGCACTGCGCCGGTTCCATCGCCGACTGGAAGCCAGAAGGTTTTGGCCGGAAGAAATAGAAGCGGATCGGCTTGCTTTGCCGCTCGCTGCCGTCGGCGAAGCGCGCCGAGACGCTGAACTCGTGGTAGGAGGTCATGTCGGCCCGCATCTTCAGGAACGCCTGATAGTCCTTGACGTTCTTGTTGCCGCGCACCGGCATCTCGATCGAATAGCCGCTCTGGTTCACCGGGAAATGCACGTCCTGATAACGCGGCGCGTCCGGCGCGCCGCCGAACCCGTCGCCGCATTCGGCAGCCTCTTCCGGCAGCTCGATCGTGGCCAGCGCGATGTCTACGCGGAATTGCTCGGACTGGTGATAGCTGTTGCCGAAATCGTCCGCCCAGTCATAGTCGATCTTGCCCGTCGCTGTTGTGAAGAGCTTGTCCTCACCCCAGACGTAGTCCGCTATCTCGCCGAAGCCGACCGAATTGAAAAGCTGGCTGCGGCAGACGCCAAGACTGTCTCGTGACTGACAGGAGAATCGCTCCGAGGCGAGCTTGGCCGTATTGACGCCTGCCTGCTTCAGCACATCCTCTATCGATATGTCGGTGCCGTCTCCGAAATCGTCGACCTTCACTGGAAATGCCTGCGACGCGCCGCCTTCATCCGGCGTCTCGCCGGTGAACTGTACCGAGAGCTGGACATTCCTGGGGTCGCCCCAGCCATGGTTCTTGAGCGAGAATGAGGGGCGGAAGCCGACGCAGCCGATATGGTTCGCCAATGTCAGCATCGGCTTACGATAGGCGACGCTGTCCTTGACCTTGAGTTCAAGTCCATCGAGCTTCACCCGGCTCTTGTCGGCGGTGTGCAGGTCGACCGCGACGAAGGCCGGCACGTTTTCCCAGTCGATGCCCGTGACGAAATATTCGTTGGTGGAGACCTCGCCGTCGCCGCGCCAGGCTTTGTTCATATCCTCGTCTTCGGGATAAAGCTCGATCGCCTCCTCGCCTATGAATTGCGTGTAGCGCATGTCGGATTCCTGCGTCATGCGCTGATCTATCTGAATGCCGATCTCGACCTTGCCCGCGTCGCCGCCGCCGGACTGCGCCTTGAGCAGGCCACCCAGCGTCGCATCGGCGACCATGTTGCGGCGGTTGCCGAGTTCGACACCCATTGTCCATTCTGACTCATAGCTGGTGCCGCCGGGCAGCGTCGTGCGGCCATGCCCGTGCCGCTTTCCGCTGGCGAAGCTGCCGACATAGATTTCGCCGGTCCGCAGCGTCAGCCGTCCCTCGCCGGATGGAATGCCGGCACGGAATGCGCCCTCATAACGGCTGCCGTCAGCGGCGATGCGGCTGCCGGTTCCTTCCAGAATGCCGTCCCTGAACGTCCCCTCCAGTATCTCGCCGGAGCGTTCCTCCAGCCGGCCCTGTCCGTGCGGGCGGCCGTTCAGCAATTCGCCGTCATAGGTTCGGTAGATGGCTTTCGGATCGTAGCTCGCGGAACCGCGAATGCGCCACGTCACCTTGCCCTTGCCGGAGATCGTGCCGTCCGCGGCGAGGCTTGACAGGCCGTCAGAGGCGGGTTCCCAGATGAATTCAAGGTTCCTGGAGGGCTCCGGGTCCCAGACGCGCACGGTCTTGCGCGACACGGAGTTGGTCGCGCGGTCGTGGACGACCTGCACGCGCTCGGCCCATGCGCCGTTCGCCTCACTCGCGAAGGCCGAGCCATATCCAGCGCCCGCCAGCATAGCGAGCAGCGATGCCGTGCCGACCACTTTCCATAAACGCATGGGACCGCCCCCGGAGCCGCGCTACCTCGATCACGGCAAGGTAACGGGGGCCGGTAGCGGTCGCAAGACCTATTGGACGAAGACCGGGGGCGAACTCCCGGTCATGTCGGAAGGCGCGGGTTCTCAGCCGATCACTTGTTGAGGCTGTCGATCCACGCGGTATTGGCCGTCGTGAGGCGCACCGCCTGATTCATGATCTGCGGGCTGGAGGCGACGTTCACGCCGACGATGACGCGCTGCTTGGCGCCCGTGTCGTAGGCGTAGACGGCGCTGCCGCTCGAACCCGGCACCACGTCGCAATCATAGGAGAACACGTCGTCATAGACGCGCTCGGCCAGCACGTCGCAGCGCGTCCGCCACATGGTGAACTGCGGCTTGTCGCTCTGGTAGCCGGCGATGTTCGCCTCGAAATTCGCGAGGTCGGGATAGGGATAGTAGCCGAGCCATCCCAGCGCGTCGCCTATCGGGTCCTTGAGCGTGATGATCGACAGGTCCGAGGGGATGATGTTGCCGTCATACTGGCCCTTGTAGTTGTCGATATAGCCCTGGTTCACATAGACCGTGTCGTAGGAATAGGCGCCGAATGGCGCCTCTTCTGGCCCGGCAAGACCGGGCACGAAGGTGATCTCGTCGACGAAGCCGCCCTTGGTGTGGTCGTAGACGCAATGGGCGGCGGTGAGCACGGTGCGCGGCCCGATCAGCGTGCCGGTGCACATGCCGTATTCGCCCTTCTGGTTCTTCATCTCCAGATAGCCGATCACATTGTAGGGATAGACCTTAGTGTTCTTCACCTGGACGCGGTCGTCATTGCCGAAGACCTGACGGTTGGCGTCCTCGGCCTTGGTCAGCGGATCGACCGTGTCGCCTTCGATGCTGCCCCGGTCGGCCGGCGCAAGCTGGCCCTTGATGGCCTTTCGGACATTTTCGCTCGGCTCGATGCGGATTTCCTTGCCGTCCGACGACTTGCCCACGGCCGTGAACGAATCGACCGCGGTGTCCGGGTCGAGTTCGAGCCCGCGTGTGGATTCGGCCGCCGGCAAGGGCGGAACCGGCTTGGCGTCCCGGAACTGGAATTCCGTGCCTGACGGCAGGGCGCGCGAGGTTTCGCCGCTGCCTTCGCTGCCGGCGGAGAAATCCGCCGCCATGGACGGGGCCGCCCACAGCCCGGCCGAAAGGAGCGCGGCAAGCGCCAGGGTGGATGTCATGTTCTTCATTTGAGACTCTCCCAAAGTCACTGATGAGCGCAACACTATCCCGAAATTTGTCCGGATCGTGGAGCCACGAAAAGAACTGGATTTCGCCGGAATCCCGCCTGCCCGCGCGCACCGCCCGCAGTCTCGCGCCAACTCTGACATTGCGACAGCGTCGCGCGTGTGACAACCGCAAACTGGCGCGGCGGGCGACGGCTCTCCGACGATCTCCAACGAAGCCCGACGCGTCTCAGACGAAGCATGCCGCAACGGAAGACCGCGCCCCAAAATATCCTAGATCGGTTGGGAGAAAGCGCTTTCGCCGGAGCCGCGCGATGTCTTACATGGCGGTGGATTGATTGGCCGGGGTGGCTCGTCATTCGGTGAACGTCTCAGTCTCAGGAGGTCAACTTGATCAAGAAATGGTTTGGCCCGTTGGCGGCCACCTGTCTGCTGGCCGCGGCCGCGGCGCTGCCCGCCATGCAGCCGGCATCGGCGCAGGAATCCGCGCGGCCCGAAGCGTCGCCGCAGAAGCGCGTTCCGGAAGCGCGCGCCGCCCAGCGCAAGGCGAGCGGCGGAAGCAACGACCGTGTCTTCGGCGGCTTGGCCGCGGAGCAGGGCGCATGGCCGTTTCAGGTCGCGCTGCTCACATCCTACATGCTCGACAACCGGCCGGAATCCCAGATGGACGCGCAGTTCTGCGGGGGCAGCCTGATCGCTCCGGGCTGGGTTCTGACCGCCGCGCACTGCCTGGTCTATGATGGCCAGGAAGTGCCGGCCGACGCGATCACCGTGCTTTCCGGGGCGACGCACCTCGCCGAGGGCAAGCGGCTCAAGGTCGCCGAGGTCATCGTGCATGACGGTTTCGACAAGTCGATGATGTCGATCGACAACGATATCGGCTTGCTGCGGCTTCAGGACCAGGCTGCGGCCAAGGCAATCGCGCTGCCGAAGGCCGGCGTGAAGGATGCCGGCAAGGCGACGGTCACCGGCTGGGGCATGATGGAGGACGGCACTTTCCCGGCTGACCTGATGCAGGTCGACATCGACGTCACCACCAACGAGGCCTGCAACGCCGGAATCAAGGAGATCTACGCCAGGGATCTTGGCGCGATCCTGCGCAGCTGGGCGCCGCGTCTGCGCCTGCCCGACGCGGCCATCGACGCAGCGACGACCACCATGGCTTCGAGCATGTCCGATCCGCTGACGCCGAACATGCTTTGCGCCGGCATCAAGGAAGGCGGCCGCGACTCCTGCAGCGGCGACAGCGGCGGCCCGCTCTTCGTCAAGGACGGCAACGATCTGACGCAGATCGGCATCGTGAGCTGGGGCGAGGGCCCGCTGGATGCGGCCGCGCCTTGCGGCCATGCCAATGCCTATGGCGTCTACACCCGCCTCTCCAACTACACCGACTGGATAAAGTCGAAGACCGGACTCTGAGCCCGGTCGACGAGTCTCGGGCAGCAGGCGGCGGGCTTCGGCCCGCCGTTCTTTTTCATGCATCGCGCGGCAGATAGTCGAAGCGCGAAAAATCGGCCGGCAGCGCGCCGCCCGATACGTCGAACGCCACCATGCCGACAAAGGCGCCGGTGAAGGAGGCATGCTCGCCGCGTCCCCCTTCGTCGGAAACGACGCTGGCGTCGAGCGCCGGCCCGATCTTGCGCCATCCTGCGCCGCTGTCTGCGAAGAACTGCAGCGCCGCGCCGTCCACCTCCGCCGCAAGATCCACCGTGCCGCTCGCTGGCAGCGGCAGCGGATCGCCCAGCGGAAATTCGAGCTTGCCGTCCGGCCAGTTGCCCGGACAGGAGAGAATGGTCAGGACCCTGCCGCGCTTCGCGTCGTGCGTCACCGCCAGCAGGTGGAACTTGTGCCGGTTGTAATAGAGCGTCAGTCCCGCCGCCTGCTGGATGTTCACCGGCGAGAAATCCATCGTCGTCTCGGCGCGGAACGAAAAATGTTCCTGCCGGCGCGCGACCAGCGACTGCTCGAACCAGCTTCCGATCGATTCGCGGCCGTGGAGCCGCAGCCACCCCGGCCGCTCCGAGAGCGAGAACAGGCGCTCCGGAAACGGCGTCCTGAGCCACTGGAAATCGGACGGCAGCGCCGTGCCGTCGAAGCGATGGCGCATCGGCGTGTCGGGCTCCGGCTCCGCCGCGCCCTTCGGCGCGGGAACGTTCACCGCCGGAATCTGTCCGCCGTGTTCGAGCTGCAGCCAGCCGTCGTCGCTCCAGACGCATTTCTGGATGGCGGCCTCGCGTCCGAGGGGCGAGCGACGCAGGCCGGGCAGCGGCCGGGAACACAGATGCGTGTGGTAGAATTCGCCGTCCGGCGTCTCCACGATCTGGCCGTGCCCCGCGCGTTGCAGTACGGCGTCCGGCGCGTCCTTCGACGTGATGAGATGCATTTCGGGATGCAGTTCGTAAGGCCCGTCGATGCTGCGCGACCGCGCCATGGTGACGGCGTGGTCATAGCCCGTGCCGCCCTCGGCGGTTGTAAGGTAGTACCAGCCGTCGCGCCTGAAGAGATGCGGTCCCTCGACCAGCCCGTGCGCGCTGCCGGCGAAGATGTTCTTCACCGGGCCGACCAGCCTGCCTGCCGCCGCGTCCCATTCCTGCAGCAGAATGCCGGCGAAGGACGGATGTTTCGGCTGTCCGCCGACGCCGTGCGAGATGTGGTTCCACAGCATGTTCAGGAACCATTTCCGGCCGTCGTCGTCATGGAAGAGCGACGGGTCGAAGCCGCTGGAGTTGACGTAGACGGGGTCGGACCACGGCCCTTCCATCGCCGGCGCGGTGACGATGTAGTTGTGCGTGTCCTTGAAGTTGCCGTCCATGCGCTTGACGTCGGTGTAGACCAGCCAGAACAGCCCGTCGGCATGGGAAAGGCAGGGCGCCCACACGCCGCCCGAATCCGGATTGCCCCGCATGTCGAGCTGGCTGGCGCGATCGAGCGGCCGCTTCACCAGACGCCAGTTCACCAGATCGGTCGAATGATGGATCTGGACGCCCGGATACCATTCGAAGGTCGACGTGGCGATGTAGTAATCCCGGCCCACGCGGCAGATCGAAGGATCGGCGTTGAAGCCGGGCAGAATCGGGTTGCGGATCATGGTCTCGTTCCAGCAATTCCAGAGCACGCCCTCACCGACCCTTCGGGCCGCCTCGCCCCGGCAAGGGGAGAGGCGCGAGTCAGGCGAACCGGCGAGGGAGTGCCTTGCAATCTCCTACTTCTTCCGCGCGGGTCCCTTCCGCTCCGCGGAGGCCGCCCACAGATTGATGTCGGCGTCGCGCGCGAACTTGTCGATGTCGGCGAGTTCGGCGTCGGAGAAATCCGGATGTGCCAGCGCGCCGACGCAGTCGTCCACCTGCTCCGGCCGGCTGGCGCCGATCAGCGCGCTTGTGACGCGGCCTTTTCTCAGCACCCACGCTATGGCCATCTGGGCGAGCGTCTGGCCGCGCGCCTTGGCGATCTTGTCGAGCGCCCTGATGTTCTTGATCGTCGTCTCGTTGATGAAGGACTGGCGCAACGACTTGCCCTGCGAGGCGCGGCTGCCTTCCGGAATGCCCTTGAGGTATTTCGAGGTCAGCATGCCCTGCGCCAGCGGCGAGAAGACGATCGAGCCGATGCCGAGCCCGTCCAGCGTGTCGAGCAGCCCGTCATCCTCCACCCAGCGGTTGATCATGGAATAGCTGGGCTGGTGGATCAGCAGCGGCGTGCCGAGCTGGCGCATGATATCGGCCGCCTCGCGCGTGCGCTGCGAATTGTAGGAGGAGATGCCGACATAGAGCGCCCGGCCCGAGCGCACGATATGGTCGAGCGCCATCATCGTTTCTTCCAGCGGCGTGTCGGGGTCGAAGCGGTGGGAATAGAAGATGTCGACATAGTCGAGACCCATGCGCTTCAGGCTCTGGTCGCAGCTCGCGATCACATATTTGCGGCTGCCCCACTCGCCATACGGTCCAGGCCACATCTCGTAGCCGGCCTTGGAGGAAACGGTAAGCTCATCGCGATGGCCGGCGAAGTCGGTACGCAGGATATCGCCGAAGGCGGTCTCGGCCGAGCCGGGCGGTGGACCGTAATTGTTGGCGAGGTCGAAATGAGTAATGCCGAGGTCGAAGGCGCGCCGGCAGAGGGCGCGCTTCACCTGATGCGGCGTATCCTCGCCGAAATTGTGCCAGAGGCCGAGCGAGATCGCCGGCAGCTTCAGCCCCGAATTGCCGGTGCGGTTGTACTTCATCGACTGGTAGCGGTTTTCGGCGGGCGTGTATGGCATCGGAGTTCCTCGGATCAAGTTTTGCAGGCTCGCGTGTCGGTGTCGGCCGCGTCCTCACCCTTACCCTCTCCCCGTGAAGACGGGGAGAGGGGAGCGTCGACGTTGCGACTGTCCCCTTCTCCCCGCTTTCGCGGGGAGAAGGTCCCGGCAGGGGATGAGGGGCGGTCGAAACGTGCCGCTATTTCTTCCGGACCGCCTTCGCCGGGGCCAGAAGCGCCTTCCCCTCCCGGATGCCGAGCGCGGCGGGCCGTTCGCAGGTCGTCTGCATGGCCACGAACCTGCCCGTCTCGCCGGATTTCAGGACGCCCGTCATCACCTCGATCGCGTGCAGCGCCGCCTCCATCGAGCAGCGGTGCGGCCGGCCTTCCATGATCGCCAGCGCCATGTCGGCGAGCCCGGCCGAGCGGTAGTTCGCCATCATGCCGGTTGCGTGCTTCTGGTTGGGCACGGCGAGCGGATGGTCCCATTTCGGCAGCTTCTTCACCGCGTCGCCGCGCTTCGTGTAGCGCACCTCGCCACCGAAGAAGTTCGGGTCCGGCACGAAGATCGTGCCTTCCTCGCCATAAAGCTCGATCGGCGCGTGGCCGTGCTTCCACACGTCCCAGCTCGCATTGAGCGTGACCACCGCGCCGTCGACGAATTCGAGCACGGCATGGATCGTGGTCGGCGTGTTGACGGGAATCTTCTCGCCCGCGCGCGGCTTGGAGGTGATGGTGCGCTCCCTGGCCGGGATGGACGAGATCGCCGCCACTCGGCTTACCGGCCCGATGAGCTGGATCAGGTCGGAGACGTAATAAGGACCGACATCCAGCACCGGGCCTGCGCCGGGCTGGAAGAAGAAGTCCGGATTGGGATGCCAGTGCTCCATGCCGTGGCTCATCACGTAGCAGGTGCCGCTGGTGATCTTCCCGACCTTGCCGCTGTCGATCAGGTGGCGGGCAAGCTGGTGGGCGCCGCCGAGAAAGGTGTCGGGCGCGGAGCCGACGCGCAGCTTCTTCCGCTCCGCGCGCTTCTTCAGGTCCAGCCCTTCCTTCACCGAAAGCACGAAGGGCTTTTCAGAATAGACGTGCTTGCCCGCATCGAGCGCCTGCCGCGACACCTCGTAGTGAACGGCCGGAACGGTGAGGTTGACGACGATGTCGACCGCATCGTCCCCGAGCAGTTCCTCCACGGTTTCGGCGCGGAGCCCGAACTCCTTGGCGCGGGCGCGGGCCGCGTCCATGTTGATGTCCGCGCAGGCGCGCATCTCGATGCCCCTGAACAACGGGGCGAGCGTGAAATAGGCGGTCGAGATGTTGCCGCAGCCGATCACGCCGACGCCGAGTGTCTTTGCCATGGGAGGTGTCCTCAGAAATTCTTCGCCGACGCGATCGACCGGCGCGCGAAGCGCTCGATGTCGTTCGGATTGTCCTGTTCCATCACGTAGTAGCGGGCGGCGGATTTGGCGCCGAACGCTTTCATCAGCCCCGGCCAGTCGACCGTGCCGTGGCCGACGTCGGACCAGCCGTCCTCGTCGAGCCCTTCGCCCGGTTTCGCGATGTCCTTGACGTGCACGGCGACGATGCGGCGTCCCTGCCGGTCGATCCACGGCATGGGATCGGCGCCGCCGCGGATCACCCATGCGACATCCATCTCCCAGCCTATGTCCGGCGCGGAGCCAAGGATGTGATCCATCGGCACGCTGCCGTCGGCGAGCGGCTTGAACTCGAAATCGTGGTTGTGCCAGGCGAATTCGTAGCCGGCCGCCTTCGCCTTCTCGCCGACCCTTGCGAGCCGCTCGCCGAAGCCGCGCCAGCCGGCCGCGTCCGCCGGCCGGAGTTCGGCGGCGATGTGCGGGCAGATGACGATCTTCATGCCGAGCGTTCCGGCGATGTCGGCCGCCCTGGCGAAATCGCCTTCCAGCATGTCGAGACCGAAATGGCCGGTGGGCATGGCGAGCCCGTTCTTGTCGAGCGTCGCGCGCAGCCCTTTCGGATCGGCATAGAGGCCGCCGAAACCCTCGACCTGCGTATAGCCGGCATCCGCCACGGTCCTGATGACGTTTTCCCATGGCTGGAAGTTGCGGCCGCTGTAGAGTTGGAAAGACCAGTTCATGTTCGGGTTCCTGCTGTCCTGGGGAGGTTTAAAGGCGCATGCCGGTGGATGCGTTGAAGAGGGAGGCGCGCATCGGGTCGAACCCGATCGAGACATGGTCGCCGACGCGCGGCGCGCGCTCGCTGGGCAGCCGCATGGCGATGTCCTGCCCGCCGAGCTTCGCCCAGATCAGCGTGTCGGAGCCCATCGGCTCGACCACCTCGATTGCGACCTTGCGCGCATAGGGCCAGTCCTCGCCGCTGTTGACGCCGATATGCTCGGGCCGCACGCCGAGTTCCGCCGGGCCGGCGACGACCGCGTTCCGGTCGAAAGCATAGGTGGCGAGCGGCACGTCCAGATCCTCGGCGACGAAGCGCGGCTTGCCGTCCCGCACCTCCACCGCGCCGGCGAGGAAGTTCATGCCGGGCGAGCCGATGAAGCCGGCGACGAAGCGGTTGACCGGGCGGGAATAGATGGCGTGCGGCGTGTCGAGCTGCTGGATCAGCCCGCCGCGCATCACGGCGATGCGGTCGGCAAGCGTCATCGCCTCGATCTGGTCGTGGGTGACGTAGATCATTGTGTTGCCGAGCCGCTGGTGCAGCCGCTTGATCTCGACGCGCAGCTCCGAGCGCAGCTTGGCGTCGAGGTTCGACAGCGGCTCGTCGAACAGGAACACGTCGACGTCGCGCACCAGCGCCCGGCCGATGGCGACGCGCTGGCGCTGGCCGCCGGAAAGCGCGGACGGCTTGCGCTGCAGGAGCGGCTCGATCTGCAGGATCTCGGAGGCGTTCTTGACGCGCCGCGCTATCTCGTTCTTCGGCAGGCCGGCATTCTTCAGCCCGAAGGACAGGTTCCCCTCGACGCTCATCTGCGGATAGAGCGCGTAGGACTGGAACACCATGCCGATGCCCCGGTCCTTCGGCTCCTCCCACGTCACGTTGCGGCCGTTGATGAAGATCTGCCCGGCCGACACGTCGAGCAGCCCGGCGATGCAGTTGAGCAGCGTGGACTTGCCGCAGCCGGAAGGGCCAAGCAGCACGATGAACTCGCCCTCGGCTACATCGATGTTCAGGTTCTTCAGCACCTCGACGGTGCCGAAGTTCAGCGACAGGTTGCGGACCAGAACGCTCGTCATCGTGTGCTGCTAACCTTTCACCGCGCCGGCGGCGATGCCCCGCACGAACAGCTTGCCGGAGATGAAGTAGATGACCAGCGGCACGAGGCCTGTGATGATCGTGGCCGCCATGTTGACGTTGTATTCCTTCACGCCCATCGTCGCGTTGACGATGTTGTTGAGCTGCACGGTCATCGGATAGGTTTCTGGCCGCGTGTAGACGACGCCGAACAGGAAGTCGTTCCAGATGCCCGTCACCTGCAGGATGATGGCGACGACGAAGATCGGCAGGCTCATCGGCAGCATGATCTTGAAGTAGATCGCCCAGAAGCCGGCGCCGTCGACGCGCGCCGCCTTGAACAGCTCCTCCGGCACAGAGGCGAAATAATTGCGGAAGAGGAGCGTCAGGATCGGCATGCCGAAGATGGAGTGCACGATCACCAGACCCCACAGGCTGCCGTAGAGCCCCATTTCGCGCAGGATGATGACGATCGGATAGAGCATCACCTGATAGGGGATGAAGGCGCCGACGATCAGGATGGTGAAGAAGATCTCCGCGCCCTTGAAGCGCCAGTTGGCGAGCGCGTAGCCGTTGATCGAGGCAATCGCGATCGAGACGACGACGGAAGGCACGGTGATGCGCACCGAATTCCAGAAGCCCCGGCTCAGTCCGTCGCAGTTCAGGCCCGTGCAGGCTGTCGCCCAGGCTTTCACCCAGGGCTCGAAGGTGATCTCGACCGGCGGAGAGAAGATGTTGCCGAGGCGGATTTCGGGCATGCCCTTGAGGGAGGTGACGATCATCACGTAAAGCGGAATGAGGTAGTAAACCGCCACGACGATCAGCGTGCCGTAGAGCATGATGTTGCGCGGCGAGAGCGTGCGGCGCGGCCGCGTCCCCTGTGGACCGGACAGGTCGAGAGCGGCGACCGTCATGACGCGCAACGCCAGCAACGTTCGGCAGAGAGAGCCCAGTCGACAGCCATACGCGAGGCGCGGGGGGCCCCCCCCCCCCCCCCCCCCCCCCCCCGGGGGGGGGGGGGGGCCCCCCCCCCGCCGCGATCTCGCAGAAGGACCACATCAGCCATGGCGGCGCCTCCTGCCGAATTCCAGATACGCCCATGGCACGACGACGATGATGACGGAAAGCAGCATCATGGTGGAGGCGGCGAAGCCCTGGCCGAGATTCTGCGACAGGAACATCGTGTCGTAGACATATTTTGCCGGCACTTCCGAGGCGATGCCGGGGCCGCCGCTCGTCTGCGCGACGACGAGGTCGTAGACGCGCACGATGCCGCTGGCGACGATGACGAGCGTGGTGACGAACACAGCCCGCATCATCGGGATGACGATGAAGAGGTAGGTCTTCCATGTCGGGATGCCGTCGACGCGTGCCGCCTTCCAGATGTCCTCGTCGATGCCGCGCAGCCCGGCCAGCATCAGGCACATGACGAGGCCGGTCTGCTGCCAAAGCGCGGCGATCAGGATGCCGAAGATGACGATGCGCTGGTCGTAGAGCGGGTCGAAGGCGAAGCTTTCCCAGCCGAGGCTGCGCACGATGTGCTGCACGCCGAAATTGGGGTTGAGAATCCACTGCCAGACGAGGCCGGTGACGATGAAGGAGAGCGCGAAGGGATAGAGGAAGATCGTCCGGAACGTGTCCTCGAACCGGATCTTCTGGTCGAGCAGGGCCGCGAGCAGGAAGCCGAAGAGCAGCGAAAGCACCAGCATGGAGACGCCGTAGACGGCGATGTTCTCGATCGCCACATGCCAGCGCGGCGTGCCCCAGAGACGTTCGTACTGGTCGAGCCCGACGAAGTTCAGGCGCGGCAGGAGCCGCGAATTGGTGAAGGAATAGACGACCGTCCAGATCGTCCCGCCGACGAAGATGACGAGCGCCGTCAGGATCATCGGGATGGAAGCGATCTTCGAACTCAGGTTCTTGAAGAGTTGGTTCGGGCGCCCGGCGCTCTCCTCAGCCATAGGCCGACATTCCCTTGAGGTGCGGGGGAGCCGGCGCCGGTCCTTGCGGAACGGCGCCGGTCGGCGGATGACGGATCAGTCGGCCGAGGCCACGAGATCGGTGAAGCGCTTCTGCGCGTCTTCCGCTGTCATGGCGGGCGTGTTGAAGAACTCCGCGAACAGATCGTTGATGCGGGTGAGCGAGTCGGCCGACATCAGCTGATCGGGAGCGGGGATGACGTTGCCCTTGGCGAGGATGTCGAGGCCCTTCTTCATGCAGTCGTTGGCGGCGGCGAGGTCCACGTCGCCGCGCACCGGCAGCGAGCCCTTCTTGAGGTTGAAGGCGACCTGCGTCTCCTTGCTCAGCATGGTCGACGCCAGCACTTCCTGCGCCTTGGACTTCTCCTCGTCCTTGAGCAGCGGGAAGTAGAAGGCGTCGCCGCCCGTCTGGATGATGTCGTTGACGCCGAGGCCGGGCAGGCACGTGTAGTCCTTGCCGGCGACCTGTCCGGCCACCTGGAATTCGCCTTGCGCCCAGTCGCCCATGATCTGGCCGCCGGCCTGGCCGTTGATGACCATGGTCGTCGCCTGGTTCCATTCCTGCGCCGTGGATTTCGCGGCCATCTTGCGCGCATCGTCCGCGGCCTTGAACACCTTCGCCATATCGGCGCTGGCGGCGAATTCGGCATCCTTGTCGCCGAAGATCTTCATGTAGGCGTCCTTGCCGGCGAGCGCCGTCAGCAGCACTTGGAAGGCCAGCGTCGTCTGCCAGCTCTGCTGGCCGATGGCGAGCGGCACGATGCCTGCCTTTTCGAGCGCGGGAGCGGCGGCGACATACTCGTCCCAGTTCTTCGGCACCGGCACGCCGGCCTTCTCGAAGGCGGCGTTGGACAGCCACAGCCATTGCTGCGAATGGATGTTCACCGGCACGCAATAGATCTTTCCGTCGAGCGTGCACGAGTCGAGCAGGCTCGACGGCTTGACGATGTCCTTCCAGCCTTCCTTTGTGGCGAGATCGGTGAGATCCCGCATCAGGCCGGCCTGCACGAGTTCCTCGGCCTGCCGTCCGTGATTGAACTGTGTGGCGGCCATGGGGTCGCCGCCGGTGATGCGGCTGATCATGATCGGACGCGCCGTGCCGCCGGAGCCGGCGATCGCCCCGTCGACCCATTTGTTGCCCGTGGCGTCGAAGGCCTTGGCGAATTCGGCGACGGCGGCGGCCTCGCCGCCCGACGTCCACCAGTGCGTCACTTCGAGATCCGTCGCCATGGCGGCTCCGGAGAGATTGAGCGCGACACCGGTCGCGAGCAGCGCAGTCAGCTTAAAACGCATGGGTTCTCCTCCAAGAAACTGTAACGTTTCAGGAGCGGACGTTATGCGAAGTCGGATTGGCGTGCAACGGCCAAAAAGGCGCCAGCCGCGTTTTTCCAGTACCGATGGGCTGATCGTCAACAGGAGGTGCAGCTTCTACCCTACGGTATCTGCTTGTTGCAGTGCGCAAATTGCGTCCGGAATCAAGCTTCATCTCCTTGATTCCTCAATATCTTGCATTGCGGCAAAGGCAGTTGCTGTCGGCTCTGGGATCGCGGCCGGCTGACAATCGAGCGAAAAATCTGTAACGTTGCAGATAATGTCGAGGTGCTTGTCAGATTCAGTGTGCGGTGTCATACGAAAGGCGTAGTGCAGGTGGCCCGGATGGACGAGAAGATTTCAAAGGATGCACGCGGCGTGGCCGCGGCGGCCGGGCCGGACCGTCCGACCCTGAAGACCATCGCTTTCATGACCGGGCTCGGCGTGACCACCGTGTCGCGGGCGCTGAAGGATGCGCCGGACATCGGGCTGGAGACGCGCAAGCGGGTGCAGCTCGTCGCCAACCAGGTCGGTTACCGGCCCAACCGCGCCGGCGTGCGCCTGCGCACCGGCAAGACCAACGTCATCAGCCTCGTCCTCGACACCCAGGAGCAGGTCGGCGGCTTCGTGTCCGACATCATCTACGGCATTTCGGAGCAGCTCGCGCAGTCGCCCTATCATCTGATCGTCACGCCCTATTCGCGCGACAACGATCCCATGCAGCCGATCCGCTACGTCGTCGAGACCGGCTCGGCCGACGGCATCATCATCTCCCGCACCCAGCCCGACGATCCGCGCGTGCGCTACATGATCGAGCGCCGCTTTCCCTTCGCCACGCATGGGCGGACGGCGATGAATGTCGAGCATCCGTATCACGATTTCGACAATTATGCCTTCGCCGGTCTCGCCGTGAAGCGCCTGGCCGAAATCGGCCGGCAGCGGCTGGCGCTGCTCGCCCCGCCATCCTCGCTCATGTATCATCAGCACATGCGCAGCGGCTTCCTCGACGGGCTTGCCGAGGTCGGGCTGAACGAGGTGCCGTTCTCCTCGGTGACGAACGATCACTCGATCGAGCGGATACGCGCCGCCACCATCGAGATGATGCGCCGCCCGTCGCGCCCGGACGGCATCGTCAGCGGCGCCGGCGGCGGCACCTTCGCCCTCGTGGCCGGCATCGAGGCGGCGGGCTTCAGGCTCGGCCGGGACGTCGACATCGTGTCGAAGCAGTCCTTCCGGCTGCTGCCGATGTTCCGGCCGGAACTGCATGTGGTGAACGAGGATGTGCGTCTGGCCGGACGCGAACTGGCGAAAGCGGTGATCGGCAGCATAAACGGGGCGCCGGTCGAAGGGCTGCAGAGCCTCATCGTGCCGACGGAGGTGCTGTCGCCGCCCCGTTAGCCGGCGCGGTGGGGTCAGCGTTTCCGGAAGCACAGGATCTGGGAGTGGCGTGGAGGGCGCCGGTCGCATTGAGCAAGACCTTTCCGACCGTTCAGGATGTCGCGCGCGCGGCGAACGTATCGACCGCGACGGTGAGTCGCGCGCTCTCGTTGCCGGATCGCGTTTCCGAGGAAACGCGGCGCATCGTGATGGAAGCGGTCGAGCGGACCGGCTATTCGATTAATCGCGCGGCGCGGAACCTGCGGCGGCAGGAGACCAGCTCCATCGTGGTGCTCGTGCCCAATCTCGGCAATCCGTTCTTCTCGCGCATCCTCGCCGGCATCGAGGCGCGTCTCGCGCGGGACGGCTACAATGTGCTGGTCAACGACACCAACAACCCTGACGTGCCGAGGGAGAGGGTGCTCGACTATCTCCACGTCAACCGCGCCGACGGCATCATCTGTCTCGACGGCACGTTGCCGGAGCATTTTTTCCGCCACGGCGCCTCGGTGCCGCCTGTCGTCTTCTGCTGCGAATGGATCGACGGCGGCATCGGACCGTCCATCCGCTTCGACAACAGTGGCGGGCAGGCGGCGGCGGTGACGCACCTGTTCGAACACGGCCACCGCGACATCGGCCATGTGCTGGGGCCGAAGGGCAATGTCCTGACCGGCGAGCGCGTCGAAGGTTTCAGGCAGGGCCTGAGACGGCACGGGCTTCGGGAGCGCGCCGACTGGATTTTCGAGGGCGACTTCTCGCTTGGTTCAGGCGTCGAGGCGGCGCGCCGCTGGCTCGCGATGGCCGATCGGCCGACCGCGATCGCCACGTCGAGCGACATCATGGCCTGCGGCTTCATCTCGGAACTGCATCGCGCCGGGGTCGAGGTGCCGCGCGATGTCTCCGTGGTCGGCTTCGACGACATCGACATCGCCGAGGTCTTCATTCCGGCGCTGACGACCATCCGCCAGCCGCGCCGCCATATAGGCGAGAGCGCCGCCGACACGCTGCTCGGTCTTGTCCGGGCGGACAATGCCGGCTCGGGAAAGGAGCAGGTCGTGCGCTGGCCGGCGGAACTCATGCCGCGCGAGAGCGTCCGCCGGATCTGAACGGGCCGCTCAGGCGGCGCCGCTGCCCCATGGGCCGTGATGCGCGCCGGCCGCGTCGATCCGCTCGAAGCCGTGCGCGCCGAAGAAGTCGCGCTGGGCCTGGATGACGTTGGAGGTGCCGCGCCCCTGCCGGTAGCCGTCGAAATAGGCGAGCGCGGAAGCCAGCGCCGGGGCGGGCAGGCCGGCCTCCGCCGAGATCGCCACCACGCGGCGCAGCGCCGGGCTCGCCTCCTTCATCATGTCGATGAAGGCTGGCGTCATGAGCAGGTTCGCGACCTTCGCATCCTTGCCGAAAGCCGCCGCGATGGTGCCGAGGAACTGCGAGCGGATGATGCAGCCGGCCCGCCAGATCTTCGCGATGGTCGGCATCGGCAGGTTCCAGCCGAACTCCTTCGAGGCCGCGGCCATCACGGCAAAGCCCTGCGCATAGGCCGCGATCTTGCCGGCGAAGAGCGCCAGTTCGAGATCGGCCAGAATGTCCCTGGAGACGCGGCCCGTGGCCGCTGGCCCGTATGCCTTTTCGGCGGCGAGCCGCTCGTCGCGCATGGAGGAGATGACGCGCGCCGCGACGGCGGCCTCGATCGCGGTCGCCGGTACGCCGAGCGTCTGCGCCTCGATGGCCGACCACTTGCCGGTGCCCTTCTGGCCGGCACGGTCAAGGATGATGTCGACCACGGGCTTGCCGGTCTTCGGATCGTCGGCCGCCAGCACCTTTCCCGTGATCTCGATCAGGAAGGAGTTGAGACGGCCCTTGTTCCAGCCGTCGAACACCTTGCCGATCTCCTTCGCGCCCATGCCGAGGCCGTCGCGCAGGATGCCGTAGATCTCGGCGATCATCTGCATGTCGGCATATTCGATGCCGTTGTGGATGGTCTTGACGAAGTGGCCGGCGCCGTCCGGCCCGAGCCAGGCCGAGCAGGCCTCGCCCTCATATTTCGCCGAGATGGCGGTGAGCGTCGGCTCGACGCGGCGATAGGAGTCCTCCGTGCCGCCGACCATGATGGACGGGCCGTGGCGTGCTCCTTCCTCGCCGCCCGAGACACCCATGCCGATGAAGGTCAGTCCGGAGCCTTCAAGTTCGCGCGTGCGGCGCACCGTGTCGTGGTAATTGGCGTTGCCGGCGTCGATGATGATGTCGTTCTTCGCCAGAACCGGCTTGAGATGCGCGATCTGCTCGTCCACGGCAGCACCTGCCTGCACCATGACGATGATCGGGCGCGGCGGCCGGATCGCCTCCACCAGCGCCTCGATGGTGTCGCAGGGCACGATCCGGTCGGCGAGCGCGCCCGCCTGCTCGACGAAAGCCGCGGTCTTCGACGCGGTGCGGTTGAAAACCGCAATGCGCTGTCCCTTTTCGGCAATGTTCAGCGCGAGATTCGCGCCCATCACACCCAGGCCGATCAGGCCGATTTCGGCTTTTTCCGTCATTTCCATCCCGTCATGCAGTCGTTGTTTTTGTTCCGGCCGTTCTCACCCGCCGCCGGCGGCCGGATATTCGTCTGCGGGACTGCCGCCGTCAACATGCGGCGCCCCGGCAGCGCCCGCCCGCGATATTTTGGCGCCGCGCGCACTGCCCCATTGCATGGCGCGCGGCCTGCGTCTACCCAGCAGCAGGCGTCGGCGGATTCTGCCGCGCCGTTTCCCGGAAGGCCTTCTCGTGAACAGCGGTATTCTCCTGGCTCTCGCCGCCTACGCCGTCTATGCGTGGGGCGACGGCATCATCAAGGGGTTCGGCGGCCAGCTCTCGGTTTTTGAGATCGGCTTCTTCAACATTCTGTTCGCCAGCCTCTTCCTGTTCCTGCTGAAACCGGAGGGCGAAAGCTGGCGCGGCTTCTGGCGCATGAAGCGGCCGTGGGCGGTGCAGGCGCGCGCACTCTTCGGCTTCGGCGCCGGCGTGTTCAGCGTCTACGCCTTCACCACCATCCCGCTGGCCGAGGTCTACGCGCTGATGTTCCTCGCGCCGATCCTGGTCACGCTGCTTTCCATCGTCTTCCTCAAGGAGAGGGTGGGGCCGTGGCGCTGGCTGGCCGTGGTCATGGGCTTCTGCGGCGTGCTGCTCGTGGTGCGGCCCGGCTTCCGCGCGCTGGAACTCGGCCATCTGGCGGCCTTCATCGTCGCCTTCTTCGGCGCCTCGACCATCATCCTCATGCGTTCGCTGCAGCAGGAGCGGCAGACCACCATCCTCGGCGTGCTGGCCGTCTACAGCCTGGTCCTCAACGGCGCTGCGGCGCTGGCGACATCGACCTTCGCCGCGCCCGACTGGAAGGTCTGGGCGCTGCTCGCCGCGTCGGGCCTCTGCACGGCGGGCGGCAGCCGGCTGCAACTGCTGGCCGTGCGTCACAGCCCGGCCAACCTCATCGCGCCGACGCACTATTCGCAGATCGTCTGGGCGGTGATCATCGGCGCCGCCTTCTTCAACGAATATCCGGACTGGCTGAGCGTCGTCGGCATGGCCGTCGTCGTCGCATCGGGCCTGCTCACGCTCATGCGCGAGAAGATCAGGCTGGGCTTCGTGCGCTGGAATCCGTTTTCCCGCACGCGGTTGTGACCATCGGCGGCGGCCCGAAGGCCGCGGATTTTCGCGAGCCGCGATGACGTAGCCCTCGCGGGAGACACTGACAGAACGATGATGCGGCCTTGCAATTGGCCTGCATTCCACGACATTGACGGCATGGATACGTCAGTCGAACCGGCGCGCCTGCCCCGCCCGCAGCAGAGGAAGCGGCGTATCCCGATCGCAGTCATCATGGCGCTCAGCATCGGAATGCTGGTGCTGGTGTCGGTGGGCGGCGTCCTGGCGCTCGCGGTCGGAGCCAATCTTCGCAACACGGTCGACCTTCTCGGCGCGCAGTCGGCTCTTCTGATCGATGCGATGGAGGATTCGCTCAGCGACCAGCTTGGGCGCGCCGAAGACGCCGTCGACGGCATCGTGGAGCTTTACGCGCAATCCTCGTTCGAGATCGACGACACGAATGCGGCGTATGCCGCGATGGCTGGCGCCTTGTCGGCGGCGCCGCAGGTCACCGCCATGCTGCTTTGCACGCCGGAGGACGACTGCCGGGGAGCAGCACGCGACGGGGACGAGGCGAATCCGGCCGGCGGGATACGGATGTTGCCGGTGGAACGCGAGAAATCGCCGCAAATGCTGGAGGCGCTTGAGAAGCGCCGGCAGCTCGACGGGCGACGGTGGGGCGCCATCGTTTCGAACGAGTACGGCCTGTTCGCCAATGTGTCGGCGCCGCTTTCGCGCGACGGGTCGGTGCAGGGCTGGGTGATAGCCGCGGTCGAACTGCAGAATCTCTCGGCGATCACGCGGGAACTGTCCGCCCGTTTCGGCACGCACGCATTCATCCTCGACGCCGACGGCCGCGTTCTCGCGGATGCCCGGCTCGCCGATCCGGAGGCGCGAAAGAACGGATTGCTGCCTCCGATGCCGGTTGCGGCATTGGGCGATCCGGTGCTGGCCGCGTTTCCGGCCCGGCGGCCCGTCGAGGCGTTCGACGCGACGCGCACGCGCAATGTCGAGGTATCGGAAATCGAGCTTGCCGGTGACGGCGAAGGGCTGGAATCCTGGACCGGCGACCCGAACTATATCGTGCTCACGCGCCAGATTCCCGGCTATGGCGGGCCGCCCTGGACCATCGGCGCATATTTCGCGAATGGGGAGATCGGCGACGAACTCCAGCGCGTGGCAGGCTCGGCGATCGTCGGCCTGATCGCGATGGCGGTCGCTGTCCTGATCGCCATCCTGCTTGGCAAACGCCTGTCGCGCCCCATCAGGGCGATTGCCGGGCAGGCGACGCGCGTCGCCGATTTCGATATCGACAGCGTGACGCCGCTGCCGCGCAGCAGGGTCCTCGAATTGGACAACCAAGCTCTGGCGTTCAATGCCATGTTGATCGGCCTGCGGGCGTTCTCGACCTATATTCCCCGCAGCCTCGTCGCCAAGCTGGTGCGCACCGGCGAGATCGGCGTGGCCGGGCCGCGCGAGGCGATCGTCACGGTCATGTTCACCGACATTGCGGGTTTCACCACGCTATCGGAGCAGATGGACGCGACGACGACGGCGCGTGTGCTCAATCATCATTTCGCCCTCCTGTGCGGTGCGGTCGATGCGCAAGGCGGCACCGTCGACAAATTCCTGGGCGACGGCATGATGGCCTTCTTCGGCGCGCCCGACCGACTCAAGGGCCATGCGGCCGCCGCGGTGCGGCCGCCGCCGCGATCCGCGACGCGCTGGAGGAAGACAACAGGCTCGCCGTGGCGGAGGGACGGCCGCCGCTGCGAATCCGCATAGGCATCCACACGGGTTCGGCCATCGTCGGCAATATCGGCGCTGCCGACCGCGTCAACTATACGATCGTCGGCGATACGGTGAACATCAGCCAGCGCCTTCAGGATATCGGCAAGCTGCTGGCGCCTGACGCGGCGACCACGATCGTCGTGTCCGGCGAAACCGCATCCCGGCTGGACGAACGTTTCGAGACGATCCCGGCGGGCAAGCACCGGCTGAGGGGCCGCGGCGAGGCGACGGAAGTGTTCGTCGTCGGCGCGGTCGCGCTCACCGGAGGCAGCGTCGTGGAGGCGGGCTTCGCCAGAGCGGGTTGAGGCGTTCGGCCAAATTCCTTCGGGCTAGGCTGTAGTGACGATTTAGGGATTCCAGTTAAGTCGCAAATCAGATTCCATTCTGGCTTTTGGAGGTCAGTCATGGATGTGGATGGGCTGAGCAATGAACAGTGGCTGCGGATTGAGCCGTTTGTGCCGGGTGGTCGCAAGGGTCGACGTGGTCCACGCACCAACAACCGGCGCTTTGTCGACGCTTTGATCTGGATGGCCCGCTCGGGTGGACGCTGGCGTGATCTACCCGAGCGTTATGGCAACTATCAGACAGCCAAGCGGCGTTACTACCGCTGGATCGAGATGGGTGTGCTCGAAAAGCTGTTCGAGGCACTGGCCAAAGAAGCCGACCTCGATTGGGTCGCGATCGATTCCACCTCCATCCGCGCACAGCCCCAAGCCGCCGGGGCACGGCGGAAAAGGGGGGAGCGGACGCCCAGGGTCTTGGCCGTTCACGCGGCGGGCTAGGAACCAAGATCCATGCCGCCGTCGATGCGCTCGGCCTGCCGGTGCGCTTCGTGCTCTCGCCGGGCCACCGAGGCGATGTGATCTACGGCAAGGACCTGCTGGAAGGCCTTAAACCTCGCCACGTCATCGCCGACCGCGCCTATGACGCCGAGGCCTTCCACGACATCATTCTCGATGCTGGAGCTATCCCCGTCATTCCGCCAAGGCCCGAACGAAGGCGTCCTCACGCTTGCGACTGGCGCATCTACAAGGAACGAAACCTCATTGAGCGCTTCTTTGCCAAACTCAAGCAGTTCCGCCGCGTCGCAACGCGATACGACAAGCTCCTCGCAAACTTCCGAGGCTTCGTCCTCATCGCAGCCATAGCTATTTGGATCAGATAGTTAAATCGTCACTACAGCCTAGCGCAGCATCTCGACCGGCACCGGGTCGATGTCGCGCTCGTCGACATTGTCGCCGGCCATCGCCCAGATGAAGGCGTAGTTCTTCGTGCCGACGCCGGCCTGGATCGACCATGGCGGCGACAGCACCGCCTGCTCGTTGGCGACGACCAGATGCCGGGTCTCGGCCGGCTCGCCCATCATGTGGAAGACGCGTTGTTCCGGCCGCATGCCGAAATAGAGGAACGCTTCGGTGCGCCTCTGATGCAGTTCGCCGGACACGCTGTTCCACACCGAGCCCTCGGCGAGAACCGTCATGCCCACCACGAGCTGGCAGGTCTCCATGATCGACGGATGCACGATGTTGAAGGTCACGCGCTGGCTGGCCGTGGCCGGATCGCCCTGCTCGATGCGCTCCGAGCCGGGGCCGCTCAGCAGCCGCGCCGGGATTTCCTTGTGGGCGGGCGCGCTGACCAGATAGAACTTCGCCGGCCGGCTCCGGTCGAGGCTGGAAAAGGAAACCGGCCCCGTTCCGCGCCCGAGGTAGAGCGCGTCGCGGCGCGCCAGCATGTAGGTGCCGGTCAGCGTCACCACCTGGCCCTCGCCGCCTATGTTGACGATCACCATCTCGCGCCGGTCGAGGAAATGATCGGTGCCGGTTTCCTTCACCACCGGCAGGAACACCTCGCGCTCGGCTGGCAGCGCGCCGCCGAGGATCAGCCGGTCGTAGTGGGAATAGACGAGCCTGATGTCGTTCTGCGGGAAAAGCGCGTCGACGAGGAACGCCCGGCGCAACGCCTCCGTGTCGAACCCCTTCGCTTCGCGCGGACTGACCGCGTGGCGGATTTCCATCGACATGGCCCGGTCCCCCTCGAGCGTTCGGAAGCGGTTTTCTTCGTCCCGCCGGAAATGCTTTTCCATACGACTTTATACGAAAGTCGTTTCCGAAAGCTCTACCGGACCTTTCCGCCGCCGCGCCGCCCGATCAGGCCGCCTCTGCCATCGCACGGGATACTGCGTAGGAGCGGCCTTCGCTGTCGAACAGATGCAGGTCACCCGGCTTGGCGTCGAGCCGGATGACGTCGCCGCGCTTCACCTCCGCACCGCCCGGCAGCTTCGCCGTCAGCGGCTGGTCGGGACGGCCGATGTCGACATAGACGAGCTGCACTTCGCCGAGCTGCTCGATATAGTCCACCGGACCCTCGAACAGGTAGCCGTCGCCGGTCGCCACGAACAGATCCTCCGGCCGCACGCCGAAGCTGACGGCGCTGCCCGGGGCATCGGCCGGCGTCGCGATCGGCACCTCGGCCCTGCGTCCGCCGACATGGCTGACGGTGGTCGCCGCGCCCGCCTTTTCCACTTTCGCTGGCAGGATGTTCATGGCCGGCGAGCCGATGAACTGCGCGACGAACAGATTGCCCGGGTGCTTGTAGAGCTCCATCGGCGAGCCGATCTGCTCGACGCGGCCCTCCTTCAGCACGACGATGCGGTCGGCCAGCGTCATCGCCTCGACCTGATCGTGGGTGACGTAGATCATCGTCGTGTCGGGCATCGATTCCTTCAGCTTGGCGATCTCGATGCGGGTGGCGACCCGCAGCGCCGCGTCGAGGTTCGACAGCGGCTCGTCGAACAGGAAGACCTTCGGGTTGCGTACGATGGCGCGGCCGATGGCGACGCGCTGGCGCTGGCCGCCCGACATCGCCTTGGGCAGCCGGTCGAGATACTTCGTCAATTGCAGGATCTCGGCGGCGTTCTTCACGCGGCGGTCGATCTCCTCTTTGCTCTCGCGCGCGATGCGCATGCCGAAGGCCATGTTGTCGTAGACCGTCATATGCGGATAGAGCGCATAGGACTGGAACACCATGGCGATGCCCCGCTTCGACGGCGGCACGTCGTTCACCACCTCGCCGGCGATTTTCAGCGTTCCGCCGGTGATCTCCTCCAGTCCGGCGATGGAGCGCAGCAGCGTGGACTTGCCGCAGCCCGACGGGCCGACGAAGACGATGAACTCGCCGGATTTGATGTCGAGGTCGATGCCGTGCAGGATCTTGATCGTGCCGTAGGCCTTCTCGACTTGTGCCAGATTGACGTCGGCCATGATGTCCTCCCTCTTATTCCGCTGTTTCAGGCAAAGCGCCCGAACCAGGCGCCATAGGCGCCGAGCCTGATCTTGCCGCCCTCGGCGGTCGACGTGAAACCGTGACCCCCGACCGGCGTCAGCGCGACATCCGCGCCGAGATCGAGGCTGGCGTTGCGCGCGCCGAGATTGAAGGCGCAGACGATCTGCTCGTTGCCGTGCTCGCGCGTGAAGACGAGCACGTCGTCGTCCGCCGCGAGAAACTCGATATCGCCCCTGGCGAAGACCGGATGGGCATGCCGGAAGGCGAGGAAGGTGCGGTAATGCTCAAGCATCGACCCGGCGCGGCCCTGCTGCGCATCGACGGCCTGCGCGGCCTGCTCCGCCGGCACCGGCAGCCACGGCTTTACGGTCGAGAAGCCGCCATTCGCCGCCCCGCTCTCCCACACCATGGGCGTGCGGCAGCCGTCGCGGCCCTTGAACTCCGGCCACATCGTCTTGCCGTAGGGGTCCTGCAAATCCTCGAACGCGATATTCGCTTCGCCGAGGCCGAGCTCCTCGCCCTGATAGAGGCAGACCGAGCCGCGCAGCGACAGGAGCAGCGCCGAGATCACCTTCAGATAGCCGTGGAGATCCTTCTCGCCGGCGCCCCAGCGGGTCGCGTGGCGCACCACGTCGTGGTTCGACAGCGCCCAGCAGGGCCAGCCGTCCGGCGCGACCCGGCCGAACTCCTCCAGCACTTCGCTGATCTTGCGGGCATTGAGTTTGTCGGGGCCGAGGAAGTCGAAGGAATAGCACATATGGACGCGGTTGCCGCCGCCTGTATAGGCGGCGACGATCTCCAGCCCGCGCTGGGAATCGCCCACTTCGCCAACGGAGGCTTTTGCGGGGTAATCGTCCAGCAGCGCGCGAAAACGTTCGAGGAAGGCGAGGTTCTCGGGCCGGCTCTTGTCGTAGAGATGGTCCTGGAAATTATAGGGATTGACCGCCGGCGCGGTCGAGGCGTTGCGCTGCTCGGGCGGCAGCGGCGGATTGTCCTCCAGTCCCTGACTGTGAAAATAGAAATTGATCGTGTCGAGACGAAAACCGTCGATGCCGCGGTCGAGCCAGAAGCGCGCGGCGGCGAGCAGCGCGTCCTGCACCTCGCGGTTGTGGAAGTTGAGGTCGGGCTGCTCGGGCAGGAAATTGTGCAGATAATACTGCATCCGCCGCGTGTCCCACTGCCACGCCGAGCCGCCGAAGATCGACAGCCAGTTGTTGGGCGGCGAGCCGTCCGGCTTCGGATCGGCCCAGACATACCAGTCGGCCCTGGGATTATCGCGGCTCGACCGGCTCTCCCTGAACCAAGGATGCTGGTCGGAGGAATGCGAGATGACGATGTCCGTCATCACCTTCAGGCCGAGACGGTGCGCCTCGGCAAGCAGCGCGTCGAAGTCCTCCAGCGAGCCGAACAGCGGGTCGATGTCGCAATAGTCCGACACGTCGTAGCCGAAATCCTTCATCGGCGATTTCGCGATCGGCGAAATCCAGATCGCGTCGACACCGAGTTTGGCTACGTGCTCCAGCCGCCTGACGATGCCCTTCAAATCGCCGACGCCGTCGCCGTCCGAATCCTGAAAGCTGCGCGGATAGATCTGATATATCACCGCCCCACGCCACCAGTCGGGTTCGAAGGGCGCTGTGTTGTCGTTGGTCATGCGTGATCTCTGGTCTGAAGGCTACCCCCACCCCTAACCCCTCCCCACAAGGGGGAGGGGAGCGTGAACGTAGTCGCTGGTCCTTCCGGAGGATCGGATAAAAGCGCACCAGCGATGGCATCCCCCTCCCCCTTGTGGGGAGGGGTTAGGGGTGGGGGTACCGCATGCGATCTCATATCTTCACCCTCCCTTCACCGAACCGGCCAGCAGGCCGCGGACGAAGTAGCGCTGGAGCGAGAAGAAGACGAGCAGCGGCACGATGATGGTGACGAAGGCCGACGTTGTCAGGATCTCCCAGTCGCCGCCGCGCGAGCCGAGCAGTGCGTTGAGCTTTCCCGTCAGCACGAGCTGGTCCGACCCGGAGCCCAGGAACACCATGGCGACGAGCAGGTCGTTCCACACCCAGAGGAACTGGAAGATGGCGAAGGAGGCAAGCACCGGGAAGGAGAGCGGCAGCACGATCTTGATGAAGATCTCGAAGTCGCTCGCCCCGTCGATGCGGGCCGATTCCATCAGTTCGCGCGGCAGGCCGGCCATGTAGCTGCGAAGCAGATAGATGGCGAAGGGCAGGCCGAAGCCGGTATGCGCCAGCCATATGCCGAGATAGGTTTTCGACGGCACGCCGAAGAAGGCGCCGACGCCGTTGTAGAGCTGCAGCAGCGGGATCAGCGCCATTTGCAGCGGCACGACGAGCAGGCCGATGACGGTGGCGATCAGGAGCGCGCGGCCGGGGAACTTCATCCAGGCGAGCGCATAGGCCGCGAAGGCGGCTATCATGATCGGGATGACGGTCGCCGGAATGGTGACGGTGAGCGAATTGATGAAGGAACGGCCGATGCCTTCGGAGAACAGCACCGTCTCGTAGTTCTCCGAGGTGAAGCGCGGCGGCACGGTTGCGGAATAGTAGATGCGGCGGCCGCGGTCGCTGTCCTGCGCGGCCGGATAGGTCATCACGAAACTGCCGTCCTCGTTGATCAGCAGCGTCTCGCCGTCGCCGAGATCGGCGGTCGTCCCCGCCGGATACTGTGTCGGCGCCTGCGCCCTTGTGCCGAATGCCGAGATGGAACGGCTGCCGGGCTCCTCGAAGAGATTGCCTTCCAGCACGAACTTGCCGTCCTTCTCCACCGCCTTGTTCGGGGCGGGAAGGCGGCCGGCTTCCGTCTGCGCGGAACTGGTGAAAGCGGTCCACCAGCCGGACGCGATGATCTGGTCCTTGTCGCGGATCGACGTCACCAGAATGCCGAGCGTCGGAAGCGTCCAGACGGCGACGAAGAACAGCACGGCCAGATGCGTGCCGATGCGGCCGAGGGGGGATTTGCCCGCGGGGGCGCTGCCAGCGGCGGCCATCTCAGCGCCCTCCCATCTCTTTGTTGGCCTGGCGGATGTTCCAGATCATGATCGGCAGCACGGCCAGCATGATGATGATGGCGATGGTGGCGCCGCGGCCGAAATCGCCGCCGCCGCGGAACATCCAGTCGAACATGAGATTGGCGAGCACCTGGCTGTTCCACTGCCCGTTGGTCATGGTCAGCACGATGTCGAACACTTTCAGCACGAGGATGGTGATGGTCGTCCAGACGACGGCGATGGTGCCCCAGATCTGCGGCACCATGATCTTCCAGAAGATCTGGAAGGGGTTGGCGCCGTCGATCACGGCCGCCTCGATCGTCTCCTCGGGAATGCCGCGCAGCGCCGAGGACAGGATGACCATGGCGAAGCCCGTCTGGATCCAGATCAGGATGATCATCAGGAAGAAATTGTTCCAGAAGGGCAGGGAGATCCATACCTGCGGCTGCCCGCCGAAGGCCTGCACGACCGCGTTCAGGATGCCGATCTGGGTCTGGCCGTCGCCGCGATACTCGTAGACGAATTTCCAGATGACGCTGGCGCCGACGAAGGAGATGGCGAGCGGCAGGAAGATCAGGCTCTTGGCGATGGTGCCCCACCAGATGCGGTCCGTCAGCACGGCGATGATGAGGCCGAAGAAGGTGCAGGCGGCGGGCACCACGGCGAGCCAGAGCAAATTGTTCAGGATCGAGTTGCGGAACTCGCGGTCGCCAAAAGCCCATTCATAGTTGGCGAGCCCGACGAAGTTCTCGCCGCCCCGGTCGTGGAACGAGAGGATCAGGGTCTGGACGACGGGATAGATCAGGTAGACGACGAGGATGGCGAGGGCCGGGCCGAGGAACAGCCATGGCCGGATCAGCCCCTGACGACGCAGATTGTCGACCGCCGTTCCGCCGCTGACGCCGCGCGCCGGAAAGATGAGGTCGAGCAGCTTGTTGGCGCCCCAGAAATAGGCGACGCAGCCGCCGACGCCGACGATGATGACAAGGATCGCGGAGAATATCTGGGCCGCCACAGGTCCCTCCCTCGTGCGGACTGACTTGCTCTGCTTCTGCCTTCGGGCGGCGCGCGCCGCCTCTGTTCACTCGGCCATCCGCTCCCGTCAGAGCGAGGAGACACACGGAAAGCCGCGCTGCGAGCTGATCGCTGCGCTCACGCCGCGATCCCCTCGCTCCGCCGGGAGGGGATGGCCGAGTGACAGATCGAACGCAATTTACGACCGGGATACGTCCGGTCCCCGGCCCGTGGCGCAGCCGCCCGGGCCGGACGCCGAAAACTACTTGATCGCGTCCCAGCTCTTCTGGATGTCGGTCGCGACCGCCTCGGCCGGCTTGCCGCCGACGAGGTCGATCATGCCCGTCCAGAAGGCCCCCGCGCCGATCTTGCCGGGCATCAGGTCCGAGCCGTCGAAGCGGAAGGTGGAGGCGTTGACGAGGATGTCGCCCTGCTTCTTCAGCGCTTCGTTGGCATAGGCTTCCTGCTTGGCCGTCTTCAGCGGCGTCAGCAGGCCGGACTGCGCCATCCAGATCTCATGCGCCAGCGGCATTTCGAGGAATTTTATGAAAGCGCGCGCGGCCTTCGAGTCCTTGGTGATCGAGGCGAAGGTGCCCGCGCCGAGCACCGGCGTGCCGAGTTCGGGCTTCGCCGCCATCGGCGGCAGGTAGAAGAAGTCGGCATCCTCGCCAAGCTTCGTGCCTTCCGGGAAGAAGGACGAGATGAACGACGCCTGACGGTGCATGTAGCATTTCGGCGGGATCTCGAAGAGACCCTTCGGACTGTCGCGGAAATCGGTCGCCGCGACCGCCGCCTTGCCGCCATTGACGTATTTGTCGTTGGTGGCGATGTCGGCGAAGATTTGAAGCGCGTTGACGACGGCCGGATCGTTGAACGGGATCTCGTTCTTCGTCCACTTGTCGTAGGTTTCCGGCGGCGCGGTGCGCAGCATGATGTCCTCGACCCAGTCGGTCGCCGGCCAGCCCGTCGCGCCGCCCGAGCCCAGCCCGATGCACCAGGGCGTGCCGCCGTCGGCGACGATCTGGTCGGAGAGCTTAATCATGTCTTCCCAGGTCTTCGGCACCTCGTAGCCGGCTTCCTCGAAATTCTCCGGCACGTACCAGACCAGCGACTTCAGGTCCGCCTTATAGGGGAAGGCGAAGAATTTCTCCGCCCCGTCCTTGTCCTTGAAAGTGCCGAGGCCGACCCAGGATTCGCCGGCGCCGTAATTGTCCTTGACGAATTGCGCATCAGCATCGTCGAGCGGCGTCAGCAGGCCCTTGGAAGCGAGGTCCTGAATCAGGCCGGGCTGCGGCAGGATGGCGATGTTGGGCGGGCTTCCGGCCTGCGTGTCGATGACGATCTGCTGCTCGTAGTTTTCCGACGATGAGTATTTCAGCTCGACGCCTGTCGCCTCGGTGAAATAGTCGAGCACGGAGCGCACCAGCGCCTCGTCCTCGCCGCGCCACGGGCCGAAGATCGTCAGCGTCTCGCCCTTGAGATCGGTCTTCTTCAGTTCCTCGAAGTTTTCCCAGGTGAAGCGGGAATCTTCGCCCGGCTTGAATTTCAGTTCGGCGGCGGCGGGCCAGCTGAAGGCCATGGCGGCGAGCGCGACGCCCGCGAGAAGGGTTTTCCTCATGCGTTCCTCCCAGTTCGACACTCGTTCCCCCGGACCTCCTCCGGGTGCCCCGCCCTCACGGAGCATGCGCCCGGTCGCGGAACGGCACAAGTGGCCGCACGGGACCTCAAAGCGCTTTGGATTGCATCAATTGGCCATTAATCCAGCCTGACGTCAAGGGTCTTTGCAAATAAATCGATTGAAATTATTTAGTGAGCTATTTTCTCCTTGCCGTTCGGCTGCTTATTCGAAAGTCTCGGCATCGCCGGATTGATGCGCGTGTCGTTTCGCCGGATTTCATGGCGAAAATTGAAAGCGCTTTGAAGGACTTTGGTTTTGAACCTGAAACAGCTTTCCTCCATGCTCGACCTGTCGCAGACGACGGTGAGTCGCGCGCTGAACGGCTATCCCGAGGTAAGTGAAGAAACGCGACGCAGGGTGGTGGACGCAGCCAAGCGGCACGGCTACCGCCCCAATCCCAGCGCGCGCCGCCTCGCCACCGGCAAGGCGGGCATGATCGGCTATGTCATGCCGACCGGTGCGTCGGTCGACATCGATCCGCATTTCGTGGAATTCCTGTCCGGCCTCGGCGACTATGCGCGCGGCCACGATCTCGACCTCGTGCTCTCGCCGACGGAGGCCGGCGACGAGGAGACCACCTACCGCCGGGTCGTCGCCAACAAGCAGGTCGACGCGGTCTACGTGTCCTCGCCGCGCCCGAACGACCGGCGCATCCGGCTCCTGGAGCAGCTTGGCCTGCCCTACATCGTGCATGGGCGGAGCGAAGGACTCGGCTTCGACTACCCGCATATGGACATCGACAATGAAGGCGCGTTTCACGAGGCGGGCCGCCTGCTGACTCAGCTTGGGCACAGGCGCGTCGGGCTGGTCAACGGCGAAATCACGCAGACCTTCGCCATCTTCCGCGAGCGCGGCCTGAAACGGGCGCTCGCCGCCGCCGGTGTGACGCTCGATGCGCGCAATGTGCGGTCCGTCGCGATGACCGAGGAGAACGGTTACCGCTCGACCATGAATATCATGGGCCGGCCGGATCGCCCGACCGCCCTTGTCTGCTCGAGCCTGATCATGGCGCTCGGCGTGATGCGGGCGTTGAGCGAGCTTGGCCTCTCCGTGCCGGGCGACGTCTCGCTGATAGCGCATGACGACGTCTTTCCGTGGCTGAAGCCGGAGAATTTCGCGGTGCCGCTGTCGACCACCCGCTCCTCGATCCGCGCCGCCGGCGCCCGCATCGCCGAGCGGCTGACTGCCCGCCTTTCCGGGGCGGAGACCGACGCCCGCGCGGAGGTATGGCCGGTCGACCTCGTCGTCCGCGGCTCGATCAGCGCGGTGAAGGGTTAGAGCTATTCTCCGGGATCGATTGCGCTCACCACACGGGAGACGATTTCATCGACGATGGAAGGATCGAGCTTCTCCACGAAGCGGGCCGAGCCCGCGCGTACACGCGCTTCGACGTCGAAGCTGCGCACCTGATTTCAGACTGCGATTCCGGTCGTTTCATGGCCGGTGATGGCCACGGCGAGGCCAATCTGCCTTGAGAAAGTTCCACCTGTCGTGACGGGAACCGTCATGCAGACCCCGAGTGCGTTGATCTGTGTTGGTGTGATGACAACAAAACGGTGGCGATTCTTCATTTCGCGGCCGGCTACGGGATTGGGATCGATCCAGTAGATGTCGCCGCGACGGGGAACGCCGCTGCGTACCATCAGGAAATCTCGCGACCGAAGGGGTCGCCTTCGCGTGCCCATGCCGTTTCGGCACTAAGCCTGATCATTTCCTCCGCGCCTTCAAGCAGTTCGTTTAGTGAATAACGCCGCCTCGCGGTCCTTTCAGGACGCGCGACGAGTTCACCGTCAACGACGCTCAACGACAATTCGCCGCCGATCTCGACATTCATGAGCTTGAGCAAGGCAGGCGGAATCGTCACTACGGCCGCGCCGCCCTGCCGTCTGATCCTGGAAGTCACTGCCATGGAAAGAAACCTTAGAGATGTGCAACATATATAGCACATTATGCTGATAGAAACCAGAGTTCTGTTCAACTCGTCTCCCCGTCCAGCGTCGCCAGCGCCCCGTAAAGCTCCGGCCGGCGGTCGCGGAACAGGCCCCATGCGGCGCGGTCGGCGCGCATCTTTTCACGGTCGAAGACGGTAGTGAGCACCACCTCGCCGTCGCGGCCGGCCTCGGCGCGAAGCTCTCCGGAAGGACCGGCGATGAAGGAGGAGCCGTAATAGGTCTGCGACGTGCCGTCGACGGTCTCGGTGCCGGTCCGGTTGGCGGCGGCGACCGGCATCAGGTTCGCTCCGGCATGGCCGCGCATGGTGATGCGCCAGTGCTCCATCGAGTCGAAATCCGGCCGCCCGGGTTCCGAGCCGATCGCCGTCGGATAGAGCAGGAATTCCGCGCCCATCAGCGCCATGGATCGCGCCGTCTCCGGAAACCACTGGTCCCAGCAGACGCCGACGCCGATCGTGCCGAACCGGGTCTTCCAGACCCTGAAGCCTGTGTCGCCGGGATTGAAATAGAATTTTTCGGAATAGCCCGGTCCGTCCGGAATGTGCGACTTCCTGTAGACGCCGAGCGCGGTTCCGCGATCGTCCACCATCACCATCGAATTGTAATGGGCCTGGTTGTGGCGCTCGAACAGCGAGACGGGAATGACGACGCCGAGTTCGGCGGCGAGCGCCTGCATCGCCCGCAAGGTCGGATGGCCGTCGAGTTCACGGGCGCGGGCGAAATGTGCCGGGTTCTGCCGCTGGCAGAAATAGTGGCCGTCAAACAGTTCCTGCACGAGCACGATGTTGGCGCCACGTCCCGCCGCCTCGCGCACCAATCGTGAGGCCGTGGCGACGTTTTCGTCCGCATGGTCGGTGCAGGCGAACTGCACGACGCCGAGCGTGACTGTGTTGACGGTTTCCATCAGCGATCCTCGAAACCTGTCAGCACGCCGACCGCGTTGATGCCGATCTCGTCCACCGCATAGCCGCCCTCCATGACGAACAGCGTCGGCCGATTGAGCCGGGCGATCCGCCGTCCGATCTTCGGATAGTTGGCGCTGGTGAGCTTGAACTGGCTGATCGGGTCCTTCTCGAACGTGTCGACGCCGAGCGAGACGACGACGACGTCCGGGCCGTAGGCGTCGAGCTTGCGGCAGGCGTCGTCGAGCGCGGCCTCCCATTCGCCGAAGCTCGTGCCGAAGGGCATCGGATAATTGTGGTTGAAGCCTTCGCCTTCGCCCTTGCCGGTCTCGTCGGCATGGCCGAGGAAGTACGGATACTCCACCATCGGGTCGCCATGCAGGTTGAGAAGCTGCACGTCGCCGCGTTCGTAGAAGATCTCCTGCGTGCCGTTGCCGTGGTGATAATCGACGTCGAGGATCGAGACGCGCGCCGCGCCGTGATCGCGGAACCATTGCGCGGCGACGGCGGCATTGTTGATGTAGCAATAGCCGCCCATGAAGGCGCTGCCGGCATGATGGCCCGGCGGGCGGCAGAGCGCGAAGGCCGCCGGTTCCCCATCCTTGACCAGCTTCGCGCCGGTCAGCGCCACGTTATAGGACGATTTTATCGCTTCCCATGTGCCGGAGACGAAGTTCGCGCCCGCGTCGAAGGAATAGAAGCCGAGCAGCGCGTCGATGGATGACGGGCGCTTGTCGCCGCGCAAGCCCCGCGTCGGCCAGGTGAAGGGGATGGTCGAGCCGCTGCGCCCGGAGGCTTCCCAGAGCGGCCAGACCGTGGGCATGAAGTCGATGAAATCCTCGCGATGCACGCGCTTTGCGTGGGAAAGGTCGTGCTCCTCCGGCGGCAGGATCGGACCGAGCTTCACCGCCTCGACGCGCGCCTTGATGATTTCGGCGCGCGACGGTTTTTCGAAGGCCGGGACGATCGCGCCCGAAATCAGCTCGAAATTGCCCGCATGGCCCGCATGTTTCGGCGAGAAGATCGTCTTCATCGAAAATCCTTCCTTCGTCCTGACCCTAGTTAGACGGGACGGGATCGCGCCGACAAGACGTACCGGTTGCGCCAGGGAGGAAGATCGGGGGAAGCGCTCCATCGGGCAGGAGCGCGCGGGCGCTTGTAGCCTACGCTCCGGTTTCGCTGTTCCGGGCGCCGACCGGCTTGGATTCGGGCGATCCCTTGTGCCGCAGGAAAATGGACAGCACGACCAGAAGGGCTGTCGACAGGAATTCGGATTGCCAGTTCTGGAAGGATTCGAACCAGAGTTGCGCCTCGAAGACATAGGCGATGGCGGATTTCACCTCGCCGCCATGCCGTATCGCCTCGTCGTTCGCGGCTATCAGGCTGGACCACCAGTGCAGGGAGAAGGACGCGACGAACAGCAGCGCCAATGCGATGCCGAGCGAATAGGAATAGAGCCATGCCATGAGGGGACTGCGCTTGCGCATCTCGCGAGGCAGTTGATCGTCCGGACGGAAAGGGTCGTCCGGATCGCGCGACTCGGCGGAGCCTCGCTGATACAGCATGGCGGTCAGTACCACGTAGCACGCCATCTGCAGGAACTCGCTTTCCCAGTTCTCGAACAGGGCGGAGAGGAAGCTGCCGCCGGTGACATAGTTGATAAGGCTGACGGCCTCGCCGCCATGCTGCCGGAGCTCCTCGTTGTGCGCCGAATGTCCCGACCAGATCATCCCCGCCATGCTGAACAGGAACAGCCCCGCAAGAACGAGCGTCAGCCCATTGTCCCGCCAGAAAGATCTCACCGCCAACTCCTGGATACCGGCATCAAGCGTCAGGGTCCCGCCAAAGTACGAAAAGCCCGGCAGGCGGAATGGAAAGTCGTCAGCCGGCCATCCTGCGGCAGCTTTCAGCGCAGCGGCGGCACGCATCCACGCAGTCCTGCATGCCGCCGATGCGCTCGCAGTCTTCGGCGCACTCCGTGCAGATTTCGGCGCATTCCGCGCAGGTATGCCTGTGGTGCGGCGAGCCGAGCAGCATGAAATGAGCCGACGTCCGGCAAATCTCGGCGCATGCCATCATGAGCGTGAAATGTTCCTTCTCGACATGCGCGCCGCCCATCTCGAGGCAGTGGTTCATCGCCGTAGAGAGGCAGACGGAATAGCAGCGCAGGCATTCTTCGACACAGGCCTGCATTTCGGCATCGAGCTGAGACATGGCCATCTCCCTCTAGGGAAGCCGGTTTGCGGCGTGGTCCTGTTCCTGCGCCGTCTTGATCGCGTTGCCGTCCTGTCCGCGTTCCTTCGAATGCTGCTTCTTGTCACGGTTCGAGAGAATCTGGTTCTCTCCGACGGCGCCTTCGTCGAGATCGGTCATCGCGCCCGCGCCGGAGCCCTTTCCCTGGGTCCCCTTTCCGAAATGCTTCTTGTCCCCTTGGGCCATGGTCGTTCTCCTCGCATATGGGCTGCGGCCGATCTTCGGAAACCCGAGGCAGCCGGATTGGTTCCGGAATTGCGGGTATGCGTCGATGAGCCTGCCGGGCGGGAAACTTTCGACGGGTCAGGCATTCGACAAGCCGGCTCGGAAAACCTACATCCGGCTGGATGCCATGACGCGCTATGACGATACGCCGGCTGCGCCGACCCCGAAGGCCCATGCTCGATTACGAACACGCCAGACACCGTATGGTCGAAGAGCAGATCGCGCGCAGAGGCGTGCGCGACGGGCGGGTGCTTTCGGCCCTGCGGCGGGTCCCGCGCGAAGCATTCGTGGACGAGGGGTTCGAGGAATTCGCATACGAGGACAGCCCGTTGCCGATCGGCAGCGGGCAGACGATCTCGCAGCCTTTCATCGTTGCCAGAATGGCGGAGGCAGCCGAAATCAAGGCGTCGGACCGTGTCCTGGAGGTCGGTACGGGTTTTGGCTATGCGGCGGCGGTTCTGGCGGAACTGGCGGCCGAGGTTTTCACGATCGAGCGCTATCGCGAACTCGCTGAGCAGGCCCGGAAGCGGCTGCACGCTTCGGGCTATCGCAACGTCTCCGTCAAGGTTGGCGACGGCAGCAAGGGCTGGCCGGAGAAGGCGCCGTTCGATGCCATCGTCGTGGCGGCCGGCGGCCCGTCCGTTCCTCTGTCCCTCCAAAGACAACTCGAGATCGGCGGGCGTCTGGTGATCCCGGTCGGCGACAGGCGCGAAAGCCAGCGCCTGCTTCGTATCACGCGCATCGGCGACGACACGTTCGATCAGGAAGATCTGGGCGGGGTGATGTTCGTTCCGCTGATCGGCGAAGAAGGCTGGGTCGACGAAACCGGCAGATAGCGTTTGCTGCGTTCGGCGTGACGCCGAATGGCGGCGGCATCGCGTGCGCTCCGGCGCTCGTCTCCAGGCAAGAAGCGGTTGCGACGATCCCGACGCGGAATCGGGTTGACAAGCCGAACTCGGCGGGCTTACTGGTCCATTTACCGGACCACTAGACCTGTGGAGGCAGGCAGCGTGGACATACGCACGATACTGGCGGACGACGGCACGGCGCTGAGCGGCGTGCCGAAACAGTCCATGAAGGATTTCGTCGTCCAGAAGATCGCGACGTTCATCGCGACAGGTATTCTGGATGTCGGCGACCAGCTGCCCAGCGAACGCGAACTCGCGGCGGCGCTTTCGGTCAGCCGCGAGACGGTGCGCGGCGCCATCCTCATTCTCTCGACGCGCGGCATCCTCTCCGTCACGCAGGGCACGCGGACAGTCGTCGCCTCCACCGATCTCGGCGAACTGGCGTTCCAGTCGGCCCGCTATCGCGACATTTCGGCCTACAGCCTCGACGACGTGCATGAGGCCCGGCTCCTCATCGAGGACAAGGTGGCGCGGGCGGCGGCTCTGAGGATGGAGCCGGCGACGCTCGACACGCTGCGCAAGTCGATCGCGGCGCAGGAGGCTGCGAGCGACGATCCCGTCCGCTTCCTCATATGCGACCGGGAATTCCACACGGCCGTCTACCGGGCCGGGGGCAACGCCGCGCTCGCCGACATGGCCGCCGACCTTTATTCGTACCTGCTCGATCATCGCCGGCGCGCGGTCGCGCAACCCGGCAGGATCGCCACAAGCATCGCCGACCACAGGGCCATCCTCGCCGGCCTGGAAGCGCGCGATCCCGACGCGGCCGCGAATGCCTTCGCGGTCCACGAAACCCGTATCTACACCACGACCAGACAGCTTTTCATGCAGTCCGCCCGGAAGGAATGAGGGGCGCTCTGCCGGGAAAATCATGCAGCACAACAGGAGGAGTTCCACATGCTGACAAGACGTCTTTTCGCCACCGCCGCTCTGGCCGGGTTCACGGCCATGACCGGCATCGCCGGCGCCATGACCACCGCCTTCGCCCAGTCGAAGGAACTGGTCTATCTGACGCCGGGCCTTGACCTTGCGTTCTGGCGCTATCTCTCGAAGGGCATCGAGAATGTCGCCACCGAAGGCGGCTATACCTATCAGGCGCTGGATTCCGGCAACAACGCCCAGACGCAGCTGAAGAACGCCAAGGACTCGATCGCGCGCGGCGTCGCCGGCATCATCATCTCGCCGACCGACAGCTCGACCGCGCCAGCCGTGCTCGACCTCGCCAAGCAGGCGAACATCCCCGTGGTGATCGCCGACATCGGCACCGACAGCGGCGACTACGTGTCCTTCATCATCTCGGACAACTACCAGGGCGCAAACGGCGTCGGCAAGGCGCTGGCCGAAGCGATGAAGGCCGCCGGCAAGGAAGACGGCAGCGTCGGCATCGTCGGCATCAGCCAGGCCCGCCTCAACGGACAGGCCCGCACCAAGGGCTTCAAGGACGCGCTGACCGAGGCCGGCATCACCAAGGAAGCCGGGCTGCAGCAGATGCAGACCTACACCGCCGACGAGACGTTCAAGTTCACGCAGGACATGACGACCGCGAATCCGGACATGAAGGGCCTCTTCGTCCAGACCGACGGCCCGACGCTCGGCGCGCTGCAGGCGATCAAGTCGGCCCGCCTCACCGGCGAGGTTCTGGTCGCCGGCTTCGACGGCGTGCCGGAATTCGTGCCGCTGCTGCAATCGGGCGAGCTGGTCGTCTCCGGCATGCAGCAGCCCTATCTGATGGGCCAGGAATCGGCGCGCGCCATGGTCGCGCATCTCGAAGGCAAGACGCCCGAGAAGGAAGTCCTCGTGCCGATCAAGATCGTGACCAGCAAGAACATTGAGCAGGAGCTTCCGGTCATCAAGGAAACCGTCTTCGCCAACGAGATGTAATCGGCGGCTTGCCTGACATATGCTGTCCGGGGGACCGTTCCCCCGGACACCTTTTCTTATGAGCCTGGAGTGCGTCCGCTGATGGTTGACGGCAGCAAGACCCACGAGCCGCTGCTCGTGGCTCGTGGCGTGACCCGCATGTTCGGCAACGCCTACGCGCTTCGCGACGCGACGATCGCGCTCCATCGGCATGAAATATGCGGATTGCTTGGCGCGAACGGCGCGGGCAAGTCCACCCTCTCGCGGATCATCTGCGGCCATCTGCCGCCGACCAGCGGCGAGATCCTGTTCCGGGGCGCGCCGTTGACGATCGGTTCGGCGCGCGACGCGCTGCGTTCCGGCATCGCGCTGGTCGCGCAGGAAACGAGCCTTGCGCCGGACATGAGCGTGCTCGAGAACATCTTCCTGCCGAGCTATGCCATGCCGGGCAGGCTCTCCTACACGCAGCTGCGCCAGAAGGCGCGGGAGATCCTGTCGGAACTCGGCCACGATCACGTCCTGCCTCTGGACATGGAGGTGCGCCGGCTCTCCGCCGCGCAGCGCCAGCTCGTCGAGATCGCCAAGGCGCTGGCGCTCAACGCCGATCTCGTGATCTTCGACGAGCCCACCGCCTCGCTGTCGCCGACCGAGGTCGACCGGCTCTTCGACATCATGGCGAGGCTGCGCGACAGCGGCAAGGCGCTCGCCTTCGTCTCGCATCGGCTGGAAGAGGTCTTTGCCATCACCGACCGCGTGACGATCCTGCGCGAAGGCAAGACAGTGGCGGACGGGCTGCCGACGGCCGGGCTGACGCAGAACGACATCATCCGCCACATGGTCGGCCGCGACATCGGCAACGTCTATCGCAAGACTGCAGCCGTCCGGGAAACAGGCGAGCGGCCGGTCGCGCTGGAGGTGACGGGGTTGAGCGCGCCGCCCGCCGTGCGCGACGTCTCGTTCTCGGTGCGCAAGGGCGAGATACTGGGGCTCGGCGGGCTGGTCGGCGCCGGACGTTCGGAAAGCGCCGAGGCCGTCTTCGGTCTGCGCCACCGGACGGGCGGCCGCATCGTGATGGGCGGCAAGGAGCTTGCGGCGCGAAGCCCGATCGCCGCCATCCGCGCCGGCATCGGCATGGTCGCGGAGGACCGCCGCGCGCAGAACATCGTGCCGGACATGACGGTCGGCGAGAATTTGTTCCTTGCTCAGATGGGCAGGCACCGCGGCTTCGGGCGCGGCCATTCGGCACGGCGCAGGCAGGCGGCGGACCTCATCGCGCGACTCGGGCTCCCCGCGGACCGCATGGACGCCAACCTCCTGCATTTCTCCGGCGGCATGCAGCAGAAGGTCATCATCGCGCGCTGGCTGCTGATCGAGCCCGAGGTCCTCATTCTGGACGAGCCGACCAAAGGCGTCGACATCGGCACGCGCCAGACGATCTATGAGCTTCTGCGCGAGGTGGCCGGGCGCGGCATTGCCGTGGTGGTCATCTCGTCCGACTTCGAGGAACTGCTCGGGCTCTGCGAAAGGGTCGTGGTCATGAGCGACGGCTATACGATCGCCGACCTGCCGGCCTCGCAGCTCAATGAGGAAAGCCTGACGCTGCTGGCCGCGCCCAGAAGCTCGGCCGAGCGCAATGCGGCTTTCCTTCGCGACCTCGTTTCCAGCTATGGCGGCACCGCCTTCTGGGGGCTGATCGACGAGGGCCAGTTCGTGTGCCTCGCCGTCGCCGAAGCCGACAAGGCCGCGCCGATGGGTTTTGCCGCCGGCAACGTCTATGCCGCCGGGGAGACGCCGATACCTGCCGCCCTCGGCGCGCATGCGCCCGGCCTCGTCACCGAGACGGACGGGCGTTCCACGCTTCTCACGTGCCTTTCCAACCGCCGCGGCCATGATCTCGGCTGGATCGGTCTCAGCCTGCCGCCGGGCGCCTCTATCCCCGACGCGGAAGCCCTCTCGGCCCGCATGGCCACCCTGTTCGAAACATCCAAACCCGAAGAGGTCGACGCATGAGCGCGCCCAGCCGGTCCTTTGCGCTGCCGAAGATCGCCAACACGCTGGAGGTCCGCATGCTCGGCCTCGCCGTCGTGCTCGCGGTGATCCTGTCCTTCATCTCGCCGCACTTCTTCACCGAACGCAACATGTTCAACATCCTCGACCAGTCGGTGGTGCTCGGCATCGTCGCGGTGGGCATGACGCTGGTGATCCTGACCGGCGGCATCGACCTTTCCGTGGGCTCCGTCGCTGGGCTGACGGGCATCATCCTGGCGCTGTTCCTGAAGGAGTTTCCCATTCCCGTGGCGATCGTGCTGGCGATCGGATGCGGCGCCCTCATCGGGCTGTTTTCCGGGGTGCTGATCGCCGTGTTCGGGCTTGCGCCCTTCGTGGTGACGCTAGGGGTCATGGCGATGGGACGCAGCCTTGCCTACATCGTCTCCGGGCAGCGGTCGATCTCGGGCCTCCCCATGGGGCTGCAGGATATCGTCTATACGACCCTCCTCGGCATTCCGACCAATGTGATCTTCCTGCTGGGGCTCTACCTCGTCACATGGGCCTGGCTGACCTATTCGAAAGGCGGGCGCACCATCTACGCGGTCGGCTCGAACATCGACGCCGCGCGGGCCGCTGGCCTCAACACGCTGTTCTATTCCATCTTCCCCTATGTCGCGTCGGGCGCGCTCGCCGCAACCGCGATGACCTTCTCGCTTGCCCAGATCATGTCGGCCGACCCGATCGGCGGCAACCAGCTCGAACTCGACGCCATCGCCGCGGTGGTGATCGGCGGCGCCAGCCTCTATGGCGGCCGTGGCTCGATCTTCGGCACGCTGATGGGCGTGCTCATCATGGTGATGATCCGCAACGGCCTCAATCTGCTCGGCGTCTCGCCCTTCTGGCAGGGCACCGCCATCGGCGCGATCATCATCCTCGCTCTGCTGGCCGAGCGGCTGATCACCTGGAAATCGCGCCGCGTGTAGGAGGACACAGATGACCCTTTCCGAACCGTCCCGCGCCGTCCGCATCTACGGCACCGAGGAACCCCCGGCCGAGGAGCGGCTGCTGAAGGCCGGACCGCTCGGCGTGCTGTTCGACGGCGCCAACCTGCGCGACATCCGGATGCATGGCGAGGAGGTGATCCGCGCCATTTCCTTCGTGGTGCGCGACAAGGATTGGGCGACGCTCATACCATCCATCACCGATCTGGCCGTGGAGGAGGCTGCCGGCCGTTTCCGCGTGAGCTATCGCGCCGGTGTCGTCAGCAAGGGTGAGACCTTCGACTACACGGTCGAGATCGAAGGCACGGCGGCGGGCGTGCTGACCTATGCGGGGCGGGGGCAGACTTCGACCGGACTTCTCACCAACCGCACCGGTTTCGTGGTGCTGCATCCGATCGAGGGCGTCAGCGGCGCGCCGGCCGCCATTGTCCATACCAATGGCGAGAAGGTCGAGACGCGCTTCCCCGACATAATCGATCCGGTCCAGCCGATGATGGACCTCCGCGAAATCTCGCATCGCACGCCGGGCGGACAGGAGGTCAGTTGCCTGATGGAAGGCGACGGATTCGAGATGGAGGACCAGCGCAACTGGACGGACGCATCCTACAAGACCTATGTCCGGCCTCTGGCCTTGCCCTGGCCCTACAGGATCGAGCCAGGTGAAGTACTCGACCAGAAGATCACCGTAACGGTCACCGGGACGCCCAAGACTACGGCATCGCGGGGCGGCGATGCTATCGTGCTGGCGCTTGGCGATGCGTACGGAGCGATTCCGCCGCTCGGGGTCGGGCTCCAGCCTGAGGATGCCGCCGCGACCCTTGAGCATGCCGATAGGCTTCGCGGTCTCGGCCTGTCGCATGTGATCTGCCATCACGATCCCCGCCGCGGCCACGATGCGGCGACGCTCGCAAAGCAGGTTGAGGCCGTCCGGGCGATCGGAGCCGAGCCGTGGCTAGAAGCGGTGGTGGAAAATGTCGACGACGACGCGGCTGCCGCCGAAATCCGCGCGCTCGGCGAAACCGCCGCCACGCTCGGCAAACCGTTCGGCACGGTGCTGGTTTCGCCTGCGCCGGACCTCAAATGCACGCTGCCCGGCAGCGTCTGGCCGCCCGCGCCGGATGGGGCGAAACTCTACGCTGCCACGCGCGCGGCCTTTCCGGACGCGCGCATCGGCGGCGGCATGTTCTCCTTCTTCACGGAGCTGAACCGCAAGCGGCCGCCGACCGAGGCGATCGACCTCCTGACCTTCACCACTGCTGCGATCTTCCACGCGGGCGACGACCGCTCGATGATGGAGACGCTGGAATGCCTGCCGCATATCGTGCGGACGGTGCCCGTCATCGCCAAGGGTCTTCCCTATTCGGTGGGACCGTCGGCGATCGGCCTGCGCGACAACCCCTATGGCGAGGCGCCCGTCGCCAATCCCGGCAATATCCGCCAGGCGGTGAACTTCAACGATCCCCGCCAGCGGGGCGTCATGGGAACCGCCTGGAACCTCGGCTATTTCGCGGCCTTCGCCGTGGGCGGGGCCGAAGCGATCGCGCTCGGCGGCGCGGTCGGGCCTTTCGGCGTGCTGTCGGTGCCGACGCCTTTCCCGCAGCCGGGTTTCGCGGGCAAGGGCGAACTCTATCCGGTTTGGCATGTGCTGCGGGGGCTGGCGCGCCTGAAAGGCCGACCGATCCGCCCCGTATCGGCTTCCGTCGCCGGAGCCGTGCGTGGCATCGCGGCCGATACCGACGCGGGAACCGAGCTCTGGTTGTTGAACCCGTCGCCGTCCTCGCTGTCGGTGCGCTTGCCGGACGGGTTCGCCTCGGCCGCCGTGCTGGATGCCGACGCCTTCGCCGAGGCGAGCCGCCGGCCCGATCTGCTTGACGAACTCTCACGGCTGGCGGGCTCGATCCTGACACTCGACGCCTATGCTGTGGTGCGCGCCGTCAGGCCGTCCTGACTCCGGCGCATTGCAAATGACGTTGCCAGCATAGAGCGGAACACGATGCACATACTCATCATCGGCGCGGGTGGAATGATCGGCCGCAAGCTCGCCGCGACGCTGGCGCGTTCCGGTGCGCTCGGCGAACGGAAGATCGAACGGATGACGCTTGTCGACGTGATCGACCCGCCGGTACCGGACGGCATCTGGACGGTCGACGCCTTTTCCGCCGATCTGTCCTCTTCCGGTGTGGCGGAGGATCTTGCCGCGCGCCGGGCGGACGTGATCTTCCATCTCGCCGCGATCGTGTCCGGCGAGGCCGAGCGCGATTTCGAGAAAGGGTACAGGATCAACCTCGACGCGACGCGGGCGCTGTTCGAGGCGATCCGGCTGGAAGGCGCGCGCCAGGCCTATATCCCCCGTCTCGTCTTCACCTCGTCGCTCGCGGTCTATGGAGCGCCGCTGCCGGACCCGATCCCGGACGAATACATCTTGGCGCCGCTGACCAGCTACGGGACGCAGAAGGCCATAACCGAGCTTCTGCTTGCGGATTACTCGCGCCGGGGGTTCTTCGACGGCATAGGCATCCGTCTGCCGACCGTCGTCATCCGGCCCGGAGCACCGAACGCCGCGGCGTCGGGATTCTTCTCGGGCATCCTGCGCGAGCCTCTCGCCGGAAAGCGTTCCGTCCTGCCGGTCGAGGAGACGGTCAAGCACTGGCTGGCGAGCCCGCGTTCCGCCGTCGCATTCCTTGTCCACGCCGCCACACTGGACACGTCATCCCTCGGGGCGCGGCGCACGCTCAACATGCCGGGCGTGGCCGCCACGGTCGCGGACCAGATCGCCGCGCTCCGGCGTGCCGCCGGACCCGGGGCCGAGGCGCTGATCGACCGCCTGCCCGACGAAACGATCGAGAAGATCGTCGCGGGGTGGCCGAAATCCTTCACGCCTGTGCAGGCGGCGGAACTGGGATTCGTCGCGGAGAGCAGCGTCGACGAGCTGATCGAAGTCTATCTTGAGGAAGATGCTCCGGGAGCCCACCCGTGAACGCGCCGCTCGGGAAAACGCTTTTCGCAAGCCAGAACATCGAGGGTGGACTGACATGATTCTCGGATGCATCGGCGACGACTTCACCGGCTCCTCCGATCTGGCGAACACGCTGGCCAAGGGCGGCATGCGGACGGTGCAATACAATGGCGTGCCTTCGGCCGCCGCCGATCCGGCGGTCGAGGCCGGCGTCGTCGCGCTGAAGACCCGCACCATTCCGGCGGCCGACGCGGTGGCGCAGTCGCTCGCCGCGCTCGACTGGCTGAGGCGGCAGGGATGCCGCCAGTTCCTGTTCAAATACTGCTCGACCTTCGACTCGACGCCCGAGGGCAATATCGGGCCGGTGCTGGACGCGCTTTCCGACGCGCTGGGCGCGAATCGCGCCATCGTCTGCCCGGCCTTTCCCGCGACGGGACGGTCGATCTATCAGGGCCATCTCTTCGTCAACGACAGGTTGCTCAGCGAATCCGGCATGGAGAAGCATCCGCTGACGCCGATGACCGATCCGGACCTCAGGCGCTGGCTGGCGCTGCAGACCGGACACCGCGTCGGCCATGTCGGCTATGGCGTCGTCGCCGGAGGACCGGCGGCGATCGCGAACGCGATGGACGAGGCGGTGGCGAAAGGCGCGCGATATCTGGTAGTGGACGCGATCCGCGACGAGGATCTGGCGGCGATCGGCGAGGCCGCCGTCGGCGACATCCTGCTCAGCGGCGGGTCCGGCATCGCGCTCGGCCTGCCGGCGAATTTTCGCAGCGCCGGCCTGATCGGCTCCGCCCGTTCCGAATGGGCGGGCGCGCAAGGCCCGTCGGCGGCGTTGTGCGGCTCCTGCTCTATCATGAGCCGGCGTCAGATCGCCGAACACGGATCGCGATTTCCGGCGCGCGAGGCGGACGCCGACGCGATCGTCGCCGGCGCGGCCGATCCCGGGGATTTTGCGGAGTGGGTCATGGCGGGACAGGACGCGGACGGCCCTCCTCTGGTCTATTCCTCGGCGGAGCCCGAGGTGGTGGCAGCGGCCCAGCAGCGATACGGCCGGGAGAAGGCGGCTGGCGCGGTGGAAGGCTTTTTCGCCGCGCTTGCCCGCGAACTCGTCGCGCGCGGGGTGCGCCGGCTTGTCACGGCGGGCGGCGAGACCTCCGGCGCGGTCGTCTCGGCGCTGGCCATCCCGTCGTTCGAGATCGGACCGGAGATTGATCCCGGCGCTCCGGCCCTGAGGGCGGGCGGCACCGGCATGACGCTGGCGCTGAAGTCCGGCAATTTCGGCGGTCCTGACTTCTTCGCCAAGGCTGCGCGCATCCTTGCGGGAGACCTCGGCCGATGAGCGAGGAGAGCAGGCTGCGCGAAGCGATCTGCCGCACTGCCGCGTCGATGTTCGCGCGCGGGCTGACCGCCGGAAGCTCCGGCAACATCTCGGCCCGTCTCGGTGACGGCCGGTTGCTGGTGACGCCGACCGGCGCGTCCTTCGGCGAACTCGACCCGTCGCGCCTTTCGCTCTTCGACGCCGAGGGGCGTTTCGTCTCCGGCGACAAGCCGACCAAGGAAATGCCCCTGCATTCGGCATTCTACGAGACGCGCGGAGCGAGGACGGGCGCCGTGGTGCATCTGCATTCCACCCATTCCGTCGCCGTCTCGCTTCTGCCGGACATCGATCCCGACAGCGTCTTCAAGCCGCTGACCGCCTACTCGATCATGCGGCTCGGCAAGGTGAAGCTGCTTCCCTATTTCCGCCCGGGCGATCCGGCGATGGGGGATGCGGTGCGGGGCCTCGCCGGCAAGCGCTCGGCGGTTCTGCTCGCCCACCATGGCCCGGTCGTCGCGGGCAAGGATCTTGACGCGGCGGCCTACGCCATGGAGGAGCTTGAGGAGACGGCCAAGCTTACCCTGCTCACCCTTGGCATGCGGCCGAAGCTTCTATCCGACGCGGAAGTCCGCGGACTGGTTGAGCATTTCGACATCGAATGGGACGACTGATGCATATATCGGCCAATCTGGGATTTCTCTTCCGCGACCTTGCCTTGCCCGACGCGATCCGCGCTGCGAAACGGCAAGGCTTCGATGCCGTCGAGATGCACTGGCCCTATGAAACCGATCCGGCGGCGGTCTCCGCTGCACTCGCCGAAACGGCACTGCCGCTGCTCGGCGTCAACACGGCGCGCGGCAACCTCGACGCCGGCGATTTCGGGCTCTCGGCGCTGCCGGGGCGCGAGGCGGAAGCACGCGCCGCGATCGACCAGGCGGTCGCGTGGTCCGTCGCCACCGGCTGCCGCAACATCCACGTCATGGCGGGAAAGGCGGTGGGGGAGGAAGCGTTCGCCGCCTTCGCGGAGAATCTGCGCTATGCGGCCCGGGAAGCGTCTCCGCACGGCATCGGCATCCTGATCGAGCCGCTCAATCCGCGCGATGCGCCCGGCTATTTTCTGGCCGATATGCCCACGGCGCTTCGCGTGGTCGAGGCGACGGACGGCGCGGCGAAGGTGATGTTCGACTGCTATCACATGCAGATCGTCCACGGCGATCTCCTCCGCACGGTCGAGCGGCACCTGTCCGCCATCGGCCATGTCCAGTTCGCCGCCGTGCCCGACCGCGCCGAACCGGATAACGGCGAGGTCGACTACGGCTGGCTGCTGCCGGCGATCGCCGGGGCCGGCTATGCCGGCGCATTCGGCGCGGAATACCGGCCGCAAACCAATTCCTTCGAGTGGATGAAACGGTTCGCCCCGGAAAAGCTCTAAAGCATGTCGCCCGAAAGTGGGAACCGGTTTCGGGACAACGACATGCGAAAAAACAATAACTTAAAGCGTGTCGCCTGATACCGGTTCGATGCGACACGCTTTAGGTCGAAACGTTCCGCTCGTGTGAAGCCGGCGAACGAACTGCGCGGGTGTCCGGCGGGCGTCTCCGGCGGTTGCCCTCGCTTTCAGGTTCGGTCGAAGAAAATACCTTGAAAGGAGCGCGGCTTTTTCACTTATGTTAGTTTCGCGGATCGTCTGATGGCATATGCCGGAGCACTGTCCATTCCGTATGGGCGGCTTCGGATATTCTCGCGATCGATAGTCTTCGCCGCCATTGGCGCCGCGTGGTAGCTTGCGTTTTGCGTACCGGCTTTGGCCGATGGATGTTGTGGTGAGGGACACGATGTCTTCGTCGTCGGATTGGCGGAATCGAACGGCTGGCTGGCGCTATGTGGTGATCAACCCGCTGCCGGCGACCTTGCTGAACATATTGATGCTGGTCGCCATCGGCGGGCTCGGGTCGCTGATGATCTGGCAGAATTACAGCGCCGCGCTCAAGGCGGGCGAGGCCCGGGCGAAGTCGTCCGCCCATGTCGTCGCGGCGCATATGGAATGGATGATACAAGCCAGCGACCAGGCGCTTCGGCGGATCGACGCCGCGCTCGGCAGTGAGCCGATCAGCACGTCCGTCGACGCGATCGCCAGCATCACCGATGCGGTCGGCGAACTGCCCAGCGGATTTCAGTATTCCGTCTACGACGAGGCAGGGCGACTGCGATTGTCGAGCGTGCCCGAAGCGATCGGAATATCGGTCGCGGACCGCGAATATTTCCAGAGGCTGCGAGACGGCGAGCAGATCGTCATCTCGCCCCAGCTTGAGGAGCGCCTGAGCGGACAGCAGGTCTTCGTCATCGCCAGACGCATCGAGCGCGGCGGCAGGTTTCACGGCGCCGCGAGCATCGCCGTACCGACATCGGCGATGGACACGTTCTGGAGCGCGATGGAACTGGGGCCGCACTCCACCGTTTCCGTCATCCGCACGGATGGATGGCTCGTGGCGCGGCATCCCGCGCTCGACAGCGCGATCAACCTCAGCAATACGCCGCTTTTCTCCACCTATCTGAAAGAGCATCCCAGCGGCTTCTACCACAGCGCAGTCTCGCCGGCGGATGGCCTTTCCCGCATCGTCGGATACCGGAAGGTCGATAGCTGGCCGCTCGTGGCCACGACCGGTGTGGAGCGCGGCGAAGCCATGCACGACTTCTGGACGAACCTGCGATCGGGCCTGACGCTGGGATTGCCGGTGATCGGCCTGCTCATTCTCGGCACCATATGGATCGTGCACCTGCTTCGCGCCGACACGGAAAGACGCTTGCAGCTCGAACAGGCCCTCGAACGGAACCAGTTCCTGCTTCGCGAGATCCATCACCGGGTGAAGAACAATCTGCAGGCCGTATCGTCTCTGGTGCAGTTGCAGACGCTGGACCCCGACGCCAAGACCGACATGCGGCGGCGTATCGCGGCGATGGTCGCGGTGCACGAGCAGATCTACCGATCGGACCAGTTCGATCGTGTGGAGCTCGCTCCCTATGTCGACCGGCTCATCAAGGACATAGCGGCGGGATACACCAGCAACGTCGATGTCGAGATGAAGCTCGACGCGGTCAGCATCGGGCGCGATCAGGCGCTCCCGGTCGGCCTCATCATCAATGAACTCGTTTCGAACGCTTTCAAGCACGCATTCGCCAAGCAGAAGAAGGGACGCCTCGAGGTCTCGCTGACCCGCGACGGCGAAAACGTCCGCCTGGTCGTCAAGGATGACGGCCCCGGCTATGTCCCGGGCCGCCGGAAGGACGGCATGGGCAGCCGGCTGATCGGCGGTTTCGTCCAGCAGGTCGAGGGGACGCTCGACACGGACACGTCGAACGGTACCCGGGTGACGGTGACGTTCCCGCCGAACTGACGGCACATGCGATTTCGGGCGCGGGCGCTCAGTTGCCGGCCGGCCTGTCATAGGCCCGGCGCAGTTCGTCCTTTGCTTTCTCCAGCACTTTCCTGCGGCTCTCCGGAAGGTTCTTGCCGGCACGATTGATGTAGAAGGTCAGCATGGACATGGCGGAGCGGAAAGGTTCCGTCTTGCGCTTCGTGCTCCTGTCGGCCGAGCGCTTCAACGACGCGGCGATCTCCTTCGGATCGTCTTTCTCGAACACATGCGGTTCCAGTTCGAGCGCGTCGCTGTGCTCGGTCACCTCGGCGGACCATTTTTCCTTTTCTGCCATGGAGCTTCTCCGGTTTCGTTCGGCTATCGAAATGCCGTGGGCGCCGGGAAATCCGGCACGGAGGGCACTTCGGGCGGCGTTCCGGGCGGTATTTCGATGGGCTCTCTTTCCGGTGACGGAACCGGGTCCGGCGTCGGCGGAGGAATGCCGGGCGGCTCGTCCGGTTGCGGCGTCTCGGGCGGAAAGGGAGGCCGGGCCGGCTCCGGATTGGGATTGCCCGATGTCGGCTGCGGGATGTCGGGATCAGGCGTGTGACTGTTCATCGAACATGCGCTCAGGGTCTATCAACCCTAATTCGAGCGCGCGCGAAGTGTTCCTTGCATCGGCTCGCGACTGTCGAGGCGGTCGTCATCGGCGGACATTCGCTGGCACAATCGGCTACCCGCCCGCTGAGCCAGAAGAGCGGCTGGCGCATGTCGTCGCGACAGTGCTAGCCTTCCGGCCCTGCCAACATTCGTGGGAAAAGCATGGCGGAGCACGCCGACCTGATTGTCGTCAACGCCAGGGTGCTGACCGTCGACGATGACAATCCGAGAGCCGAAGCCGTGGCGGTGAAGGGCGACCGCATCGTCGCCGTGGGCGACAGGTCCGCCGTGACCGATTTCGCCGGTCCGGCGACCAGAATTCTCGATGCGGCGGGCGGCTCGGTCGTGCCCGGCTTCATCGAGGCGCACATGCATCTTTTCGCCGGCGCGGCGGAACTCTCGCATCTGCAGCTTTCCGGCGTTCACGGTTTTGATGCGCTGGCAGAGGCCGTCCGCGCCCACGCCGCCGCGCATCCCGGCAGCGGCCTGTTGCAGGCGCAGGGGACCGACTACACGATCCTGTCGAAGGACGAGCCGGTCACGCGCCATCACCTCGACCGCATCATGCCCGACCGGCCCTTCGCCATGACCGCGTCCGATCACCACACCATGTGGGCGAACACGAAGGCGCTGGAAATGGCGGGCCTGCTGCACGGCAGGAAGCTCGGCCCGGGCAACGAGATCGTCATGGGCGCCGATGGCCTGGCCGAAGGCGAGCTGCGCGAGAGCGAGGCGTTCCGACCGCTGCTCGACGCCGCCGGCGAGGGCAGGGCGCGGCTGGGGTTGGACACCGGCGGCGAGCCCGAGCCCTATCCGACGCCGGCCGGCAAGGCCGCCGACCGCGCCGTGATGAAGCGCGGGCTCGAATGGTGCGCGCGCCACGGCATCACCTCGGTGCAGAACATGGACGGCAACCTCTACCAGCTCGAACTGCTGGGCGAGCTGGAGGCTGAGGGTGATCTCCTCTGCCGCGTGAAGGTACCGTTCCACTTCAAGAATTTCATGACGACGGAGATGCTCGCCAGGGCGAGCGCGATGGCAGAACGATACGCGTCCGACTGGCTGTCCTCCGGCATGGTGAAGGTGTTCATGGACGGCGTGCTGGACAGCTGGACCGCCGTCATGATCGAACCCTATGCCGACCGGCCGGGATGGGTCGGCGAGCCGCTTTTCACGCAGGACGCTTTCGACGCGCTGGCCGTCGAGGCCGACCGGCGCGGGCTGCAGATCGCCGTCCACGCCATCGGCGACGGCGCCGTACGCTCCGTGCTCGATGGCTACGCGGCGGCGCGGCGGGCGAACGGCATCCGCGACAGTAGGCACCGCATCGAGCACATAGAGGTCGTCCATCCGGACGACATCCCCCGCTTCGCGGCGCTCGGCGTGCTGGCCTCCATGCAGCCGCCGCATCCGCCCGGCCTCGCCGGCTTCCCGCTGGAGCCGACCGTCTCCCGCATCGGCCGCGAGCGCTGGCCGCTCTCCTACGCATGGCGTACGATGAAGGACGCCGGCGCGCATGTCGTCTTCGCCTCCGACTGGCCGGTGGCGCCGATCGATCCGATTCTCGGCATTCAGGCGGCGATGCGGCGCAGGCCGTGGGCCCAGGGCAATCCGGACCAGAGTTTTGGCCTGATGGAGGCGCTTGCCGGCTATACGGCGGAGGGTGCCTATGCCGAGTTCGCCGAGGATCGTAAGGGCAGGCTGAAACCCGGTTATCTCGCCGACCTCGTCGTGCTTTCAGGCGATCTCGAAGCTACGCCCGCCGATGCTCTGGCGGCGATACGGCCGGTGACGACCATCGCTGGAGGAAGGATCACCTACGAGGCCTAGACGCATCGCACCGGGTTGCCAAGGCCGGTGCCGTGTGCTGACATCGCATCGGGAACGAAGGCGCCGACAGAGCGCGGCAGACAGTGGGGTTCGCGTGCCGGAAAAGCCGGATCGGAATGCCGTCGAGGTCAAGGGTGTTTCCAAGGTCTTCGGGTCTGGCGACGCGCAGTTCGCGGCGTTGAAGGATGTCGACGTCGCCATTCGCGAGAACGAGTTCTTCACCCTGCTGGGGCCGTCGGGCTGCGGCAAGACCACGCTGCTCAGGCTGATCGCCGGCTTCGACTATCCGACGTCCGGCGAGATCCGCCTCTATGGCGAGGATATCGCCGCGCTGCCGCCTTTCCGGCGGCCGGTGAACACGGTTTTCCAGAGCTATGCGCTCTTCCCGCACATGACGGTCGGCCAGAACATCGCTTTCGGGCTGGAGATGCTCGGCAGGCCGAAGGCCGAGATCAATGCGCGCGTCGACCAGATGCTCTCGCTGGTGCGCATGCAGGAGCTCAGGAACCGCAAGACCAGCCAGATTTCCGGCGGCCAGCAGCAGCGTGTGGCGCTCGCCCGCGCGCTCGCGCCGCAGCCCAAGGTGCTGCTGCTCGACGAGCCGCTCTCCGCGCTCGACTACAAGTTGCGCAAGGAGATGCAGATCGAGCTGAAGCGCCTGCAGAACGAGACGGGCATCACCTTCATCTTCGTCACCCACGACCAGGAGGAGGCGCTGACCATGTCGGACCGCATCGCGGTCATGTCGGCCGGGCGCATCCTCCAGGTGGGCGGCCCTCACGACATCTACGATCATCCGGCCGAGCGCTTCGTGGCGGACTTCATCGGCGAGACGAATTTCCTGCCGGCGACCGTGATGTCGGTTTCCGAAGGCCGGGCGTGGATAAGGCTGTCGTCGGGGATTGCGATCGCGGCGTCGCTGCCCGCCGGCTTCACGCCGAAGGAAGCGGTGACCGTGGTGGTGCGGCCCGAGCATGCGCGTCTCATGCGCGAGGACTCCACGCTGAACGGCACTGTGGACAATGTCGTCTATTTCGGCACCGACACGCATTTCCACGTGACGCTGGACGACGGCAGCCGCTTCATCGTACGCCAGCAGAACGCCCGCGGCGGCGGACCGGATTTCGCAGCGGGCGGCCGCGTCGGCATCTTCATCGGCGACGATGCCGCCCAGGTGCTGAAGGACTGACCATGGCAAGCGCTGCGGAGGTCGCCCTGCAGGCCGAGCGGAAGGACATCCGCTCCCGCTGGCTTCTGTCCGCGCCGGCCCTCGTCATCATCTTTCTCGCGGCCATCGGCCCGCTCTTCGTCATGCTCTATTATTCATTCCTGGTGAAGGGCGACTACGGCGACGTCAAGCTCGGCCAGTATTCGCTGGACGGCTGGTTCTCCGTGCTGTTCGAGCGCGACATATTCGACGATACGGTCGGCTTCGCCAGCGCGCACATCTCCATCTGGTGGCGGTCGGTGAAGCTGTCGATCGTGACGACGCTGCTGACGCTCCTGTTCGGTTTCCCGACGGCCTATTTCATCGCCACGCGCCCGGCGCGGACGCGCGAGGTCTGGGTCTTCCTCGTGACCATTCCGTTCTGGACGAATCTCCTGATCCGCACCTTCGCCATGCAGCAGGTAATCCGCAACGAGGGCATCCTCAACACGGTCCTGATCTGGAGCGGCGTCGTCGACCAGCCGGTCCAGATCATGTACACCGATACCGCCATCCTTTTCGGCATGGTCTACGTCTACCTGCCGCTGATGGTGCTGCCGCTCTACGCTAGCATGGAGAAGCTGGATTTCCGGCTGGTGGAGGCAGGCTACGATCTCTACGCCACGCGGCTGAAGGTGCTCTGGCGCATCATCATCCCGCTGGTCAGGCCGGGCATCGTCGCCGGCTCGATCCTCGTCTTCATCCCCTCGCTCGGCGCCTACGTCATCCCGCGCGTGCTCGGCGGCGGCAAGAACATGATGCTGGGCAACCTGATCGAGCAGCAGTTCGGCTCGGGCCGCAACTGGCCGCTGGGCGCGGCGATCTCGATCACCCTGATGGCTGTTGTGATGCTGGCCCTTCTCGTCTACGTGCGCAACGAAACCCGCTCCGGGGCGCAGCATGGCTAGAAGGGCGGCCTTCGACCTGCGCAGCCAGCCGGGCTTCACCTTCCTGGCGCTCTTCACCTTCTTCGCGCTCTATCTGCCGATCGCGGCGCTGGTCGTCTATGCGTTCAACGCCGGTGAATCGATCGCCATATGGGAAGGCTTCTCGCTGCGCTGGTTCGTGTCGGCGGCCGAAAACGACCGCGTGCAGGATGCGGCGCTGCGCTCGCTGGTTCTGGCCGTCTGCGCCGCGTTGATCGCCACCGTCGCCGCCACAATGGCCGCCATCGCCACGACACGGACGAAACCCTATCCGGGGCTGACCTTCAAATACGCCTTCATCAACCAGCCGCTGATGGTGCCGGAGATCGTGACGGCGGTGGCGCTGCTGATCGTCTTCTCCCGCGTCAAGGTATGGACCGGATATTCCGGCCTCGGCTATCTGATCGCGGCCCATTCCGCCTTCTGCATTCCCTTCGCATACCTGCCGATCCGGGCGCGGCTGGAGAGCATGGACCTGACGCTGGAGCGGGCCGCCGCCGACCTCTACGCCACGCCGTGGAAGGCCTTTCGTTTCGTCACGCTGCCGTTGCTCAGGCCCGGCATCATCGCCGGCTTCATGCTGGCCTTCGTCATTTCGCTGGACGACGTCGTCATCACCGAGTTCGTGAAATCGGGCGGGCAGGATACGCTGCCGACATACATGCTCGGCCAGCTCCGGCGCGAGACGACGCCGGAGATCAACGCCATCGCCACGGTCTTCCTGCTGATCTCCGTCGTGCTCGTGACCGTCTTCTTCTTCATCAACCGCCGTAAAACGTAACAAGACAATCAACGGAGACAGGAAATGACAGGGACACTGAAACTCACGATCGCGGGCGCGGCGCTGCTGGCGCTCGGCGGTCTCGCCCGCGCCGAAGGCGAGCTCAACATCTACAACTGGGGCGACTACACCAGCCCCGAGCTGATCAAGAAGTTCGAGGAAGAGCACAAGGTCAAGGTGACCATCACCGACTACGATTCCAACGACACGGCTCTGGCCAAGGTTCGTGCCGGTGGCCACGGCTTCGACATCGTCGTCCCTTCGGCCAATTACGTGCCGATCTGGGTGAACGAAGGCCTCCTGCTGGAGGCCCGGCCCGACCAGATGGAGAACTTCAAGAATGTCGACGAACGCTGGGTGAATGTGCCGTGGGACGAAGGCCGCCACTACACCGTGCCGTGGCAGTGGGGTCTTTCCGGCATCGGCGTCAACACCAAGGTCTATGGCGGCGACATCAACACCTCCGCCATCTTCCTCGATCCGCCGGCGGAACTGGTCGGCAAGATCAATGTCGAGCCGGAAATGACGGACGTGCTCTTCGCCACGATAAAATATTTCGGCGGCGACTGGTGCACCGACGACAAGGAGCTTTTGAAGAAGGTGCGCGACAAGCTGCTGGAGGCGAAGGCCAAGTGGCTGTCGATGGACTACAGCGTGACCGAGAAGCTGCCGGCCGGCGACTACTCGGCCGTCTACTATTGGAACGGCGCCATCATGCGCTCGCGCCTGAAGAACCCGGACATCAAGTTCGGCTATCCGAAGGAAGGCTATCCGCTGTTCATGGACAGCGTGGCGATTCTCAAGGATGCGAAGAACGTCGACAACGCCAGGCTGTTCATGAACTTCATCATGCTGCCGGAGAACGCCGCGCTGATCTCGTCCTTCGCCAAATACGCCAACGGCATCAAGGGCTCGCAGGAGTTCATGCCGGAGGATATGAAGACGGCGCCGGAACTCGTCATCCCGGCCGAGTTCGAGAAGGCCGGCGAGTTCCTGCAGGCCTGCTCGCCTGAGGTTTCAAGCCTCTATTCGCGCATCTGGACCGATATCCAGAAGTAGCCTGAATATCCGCGCGACTCTCGAGAGGAGTGAACGGCCGCCATTGCGCGGCCGTTTGAGTTCAGCCGAACACCTTGTCGCCCCTGATCCAGACGCCCTGAACGGCCAGCGCATCCGAAAGATGGACGAGGCTGGCGTCGGTTCCGGCGCCTAGCCTTCCGACGCGGTTTTCCGCGCGCACGGCGCGGGCCGGATAAAGCGTCGCCATGCGCAACGCTTCCTCGATCGGCAGGCCGATCTTCTCATGCATGAAACGCACGGCCGAGATCATGTCGAGGTCGGCGCCCGCCAGCGTGCCGTCTCCAAGGCGCAGACTGCCGTCCTTGCGGAAGATGGTGCGGCCGTTGAGCGTGAAGGACGCCATGTCCGTGCCGATCGTCGCCATGGCATCGGTGACGAGGAAAATCCTTCCGGGACCGTTCTTGGCGCGGAGCGCAATGCCGATCGAGACCGGATCGACATGGATGCCATCGGCGATCAGGCCGGCGTCGAGCGTGCCGATGTCAAGCACGGCGCCCGCGACGCCGGGTTCGCGATTGGTGATCTGGCTCATCGCGTTGAAGAGATGCGTGGCCATGGAAGCGCCGGCATCCGCCAGTTCGGCGGCACCCGCATAGGTCGTATCGGTGTGGCCGATGCTCACGGTGACGCCGGCATCGGCGAGCGCCCTTGCCTGCGCGGGCTCGACCGATTCCCGCGCCACCGTCGAGAGAAGCACCGGAACCCGCGCGCGCGACGCGATCAGGAACGCCTGGTCCTCCGCCGTCATCGGCCGTATCAGCTTCGGGTCATGCGCGCCCTTGCGCGCGACGGAAAGATGCGGGCCTTCGAGGTGCAGGCCGAGCAGGCCGGGAACGCCGGCCTCCAGCGCGGCGGCGCAGGCATCCACCGCCCGCGCCGTGATTTCCGGCGTGTCGGTGATCAGCGTGACCAGCAGGGCCGTGGTGCCGAAGGGCGCATGGGCGGCGCAGATGGTGCGGATCGCCTCGACATCCTGCCGGTCGTTGAGCATGACGCCGCCGCCGCCATTGACCTGCAGATCGACGAAGCCGGGCGCGAGAATGCCGCCATCGAGTTTTGTCGCCTCGGCGTCCGGTGGGATCGCGTTGGCCGCGACGATGCCCTCGACCTTCGCATCCCGCGTGACCAGCGCGGCATCGTCATGCCAGATCTCGCCGTCGAAAATGCGTGCGCCGACGAAGGCGCGGCGGTCTGTCCCGTTCGTGCTCATGCGGATACCGTTCCGAAAAGCCGGCGCGCCATCGACACCGCGCCGCCCAGCGCGTCCTGCAGCGGCGGCCGTACCAGCCTGCGCAGCGGTTCCGAGAGGCGTGGCTCGTAGAGCGGCGCAAGGCCGCCGAGCAGCGACAGCGGTTCGTCCGGGCCGAGCGCAAAGCGTGTCAGCGAGGCCTCGATGATCGCCTGCCCTCGCGCGAGGATCGCTTCCGCGACCGCGTCGCCCTTTGCCGCGTGTTCGAACACTTTTGGCGCGAAACCGCCGAAATCGCCGGGCTTCGCCGTTGCCGCGAAGCCGACGACGTTGCCCGGGTCGCCCTGGAAGACAGCGAGGATCCCGTCGGTGAGCGGCGAAGCCGGGCCGACGCCGTCATAGGCGAGCAGGGTGCGCTCCATCAGCTCGCGGCCGAGCTGCGCGCCGCTGCCATGGTCGCCGATCAGGAAACCCCAGCCGCCGATGGGCCGGGCCACCCCGTCGCGGCGGCCGAGATAGGCGGTGCCGGTGCCCAGAATGGCGATGGCGCCGTCGCCGCCGCCGACCGCGCCTTCCAGCGCGATCATGGCATCGGTCTCGACCCGGCTTCGGGCAAAGGGCAACGTCGCTTCCAGCTGCCGGCCATGCGTGCCGACATTGGCACCGGCGAGGCCGAGCACCGCGCGCGCCTCGCTCATGCGGGCGAGATCGATGCCGGCTTCGGCAAAAGCCTGCCGTGCCGCATCGATGATGTTCTCGCGCGCGCCGGCGAAATTGGTGTGGATGTTCGCCGAACCGCTTTTCGCGCGGGCGATGACGATGCCGTCCGCCGTGGCCAGCGCCGCCCGGCAGGTCGTTCCGCCGCCATCTATGCCGAGGAGGTAGGTCATGTGGAGAAAGGGCGCCGTGAGGCGCCCCCGTTTCCCGTCTGGTGATCAGGCATCCTGCCTGAAGGTCTGCTTCTGCGTGCCGAGCCCTTCGATGCCGAGTTCGACCACGTCGCCGTCCTTCAGGAACAGCGGCGGCTTCATGCCCATGCCGACACCGGGCGGGGTTCCGGTCGAGATGACGTCGCCGGGAAGCAGGCTCATGAACTGCGACAGGTAGGAGACCAGATGCTTGACGCCGTAGACCATGGTGCTGGTCGAGCCGTCCTGCATCGTCTTGCCGTTGACGGTGCACCACATCTTCAGGTCCTGCGGGTCCTTGACCTCGTCCTTCGTCACCAGCCAGGGGCCGATCGGCCCGAAGGTGTCGCAGCTCTTGCCCTTGGTCCACTGGCCCTGGCGCTCGGCCTGGAAGGCGCGCTCCGAGACGTCGTTGGTCACCGCATAGCCGGCCACGTAGTCGAGCGCCTCGTCTTCGGACACGTATTTCGCCTTCTTGCCGATGATGATGGCAAGCTCGACCTCCCAGTCGGTCTTCTTGGAGCCGCGGGGGATGAGCACATCGTCGTCCGGGCCGACGATGGCGGACGACGCCTTCATGAAGATGATCGGCTCGGATGGCACCTGCATATTGGTCTCGGCGGCGTGGTCGGAATAGTTGAGGCCGATGCAGATGAACTTGCCGGTGCCGGCGACACAGGGGCCGATGCGCGGATTGCCGGAAACCTTCGGCAGCGATTCAGGATCGAGCTTGGCGAGCTTCTTCAGGACCTTGGGGTCGAGCGCCGCGCCGCTGATATCGGTAACATGTGCGGACAAATCACGGATCTTGCCCTGCGCATCAATCAGGCCGGGCTTCTCCTTGCCCGCCTTGCCGTAACGAACCAGTTTCAATGTAAGTCTCCCTAATCGCCGTATGGCACCCAGACGTTCTTGACCTCGATCGCGCGCCGCAGGAATGTTTCCCCGCCCGCCGCGGGCGAAGTCCAATCGATGGCGCGGCCATTGCTGGTCCACATGCGCTTGAGATTGCCGATCGACTCCGCCTCGGCCTTCTTGCACGTCTCGGCGTCCGCGACCAGCCAGAGTCCGTCGACATCGTCATGTTTTGCCAGAACGGCGGCGAGTTCGGCGCTGCGGCCGGTGACGATGTTGATCGCGCCGGCCGGCAGATCGGAATATTCGATCACCTGATAGAGGTCGGTCGCGATCAGCGGCCAGCGCTCCGACGGCACCGCGACCACCGTGTTGCCCATGGCGAGCGCCGGCGCCACCATAGATACGAAACCGAGCAGCGGCTGCTCGTCCTGCATCACCATGCCGATGACGCCGGCCGGCTCGTTGAGCGCCAGCGTCACCGCCCGCGCCGGCGGCTGGTGGGCGCGGCCTTCGAACTTGTCGGCCATGCCGGCAAAGTCGAAGAGGCGTTCTATCGAGAGGTCGACCTCTGCGCGCACGGCCTTTGCGGAAGCGCCCGTCAGCGCCGACAACCGCGCCGCGAACTCGTCGGCGCGGATCGAGAGGTTTTCCGCCAGGAAGTAGAGCACCTGCGAGCGGTTGTAGGCAGTCGCCTCGCCCCATGCCTTGCAGGCGCGCGCGGCGGCGACTGCGTCGCGTATGTCCTTGCGGTTGCCGAGGCCGACCTCGCCGACGAACTTGCCCTTGCCGTTCAGGGCCGGCATGGAATAGGCGCCGTCCGGCCGCACCTGCTTGCCGTTGATATAGAGCTTTGCCGTGCGGTCGATGCCCGGCTGCTCAGCCGTCTCCGCAGCCTTTGCCGGCGCGGACGGCCTGATCGCCGCGCCATAGGGCAGCTTCGACAAGAGATATTCGTACATGCCCTCCTTGCCGCCCTCGCGGCCGAAGCCGCTCTCGCGGTAGCCGCCGAAGCCGCAGGCCGCGTCGAACATGTTGGTGCCGTTGATCCACACCACGCCGGCCTTGAGCTGCGGTGCGACATGCAGCGCGAGGTTGATGTTCTCGCTCCACACCGAGGCAGCCAGCCCGTAGCGCGTGTTGTTGGCGAGCTCGATCGCCTCCTCGGTGTTGCGAAACGTCATAGACGCCAGCACCGGGCCGAACACCTCCTCCTGCGCGAGGATGTTGGCCGGCGAGACGCCGGTCGCCAGCGTCGGGCGGTAGAAATAGCCGGACGACGGCAATGCGAAATCAGGCTGCCAGCAGGCCGCGCCCTGTTTCGCGCCTTCGGCGACGAGACCGGACACGCGATCGAGCTGCGTGCGGTCCACCAGCGGGCCGATGTCGGTGTTCTTGTCGAGCGGCGAGCCGACGCGCAGCCGGCCCATGCGCGTCTTCACCTTGGCGATGAAGGCCTCCGCTATGCCCTCCTGCACGAGCAGCCGAGAGCCGGCGCAGCAGACCTGGCCCTGGTTGAACCAGATGCCGTCCACCAGCCCCTCCACGGCGGAATCGAGATCGGCATCCTCGAACACCATGAAGGCCGACTTGCCGCCGAGTTCGAGCGACAGCTTCTTGCCCGAGCCGGTCGTCGCCTTGCGGATGATCCTGCCGACCTCCGAGGAGCCGGTGAAGGCGATCTTGTCGACGCCCGGATGGTTGACGATGGCCGCGCCCGCCGCCGGCCCGCCCGGCACGATGTTGACGACGCCCTTCGGCACGCCGGCCCGCTCACAGATTTCGGCGAAGAGGATGGCGGTCAGCGGCGTGTATTCGGCCGGCTTCAGCACGACCGTGCAGCCCGCCGCCAGCGCCGGCGCGATCTTCCAGGCGAGCATCAGCAGCGGGAAATTCCACGGTATGACCTGCCCGACGACGCCGACCGGCCGGTGGCCGGGAAACTCGCGCTCCAGCGCCTGCGCCCAGCCGGCGTGGTGGAGGAAATGGCGGATCGCCAGCGGCACGTCGATGTCGCGGCTCTCGCGGATAGGCTTGCCGTTGTCGATCGATTCCAGCACGGCGAAAAGCCGCTGGTGCCGCTGAATGGCCCGGGCGATGGCGTAGATAACCTTGGCGCGCTCGTAGCCGGAAGCTGCGCTCCACTTCGCCAGCGCCTTTCGCGCCGCCGCGACGGCCGCGTCGATATCGGCCTCACCGGCCTCCGAGACTTTTGCCAGCAGCTTGCCGGTCGCGGGTTCGAGCACGTCGAAGGTCTTGCCGCCCACCGCCGCGGACCATGCCCCGCCGATGAACAGCGCCTTGGACAGGTCCTTGCCGGCGATCCACTGATCCGCCTCGTTGCGCGCCTCCGGAGCCGGGCCGTAGTCCATGGCGTTGTAGCGTTCGAGGATGTTCATGGACGTTGTTCCAGCGAGAGCAATCGAGAAACTTGTGCCGCCTGCGCACGGATCGCGACCCATCTCGGATCATCAATGAGCGTGTCTGAGCTTATGGATTGAGGCGTATATTTGGAAAGGGTTTCCATCATTTCCACTAGGGCTGCACAGGCATCGTGCTGCTGCTGGTTTAATCCGTTCTCCGGGAGCTTCAGAAACTCCTCAATGGCGGCGTCACCAAAGAATTGATTGAAGGCCTCATCCGGGCTGGATACCTCCGGCCCAAGCCCAAACCAGCTACGGCGCTGCACTGCTTCATCCGCCAAACCTGCAACGGCTTCGCGGACAACTTTGCCCCACGCATTCATGTCAGCAGTCATTCGACCTGACCTATAGCAACTCACGCCATCGCGTGGCGGTGGTTGGCCGAGTAGTGGCCCGTGACGTGATGTTCGAGCTGCCGTTCGATGTCGGTCAGCAGGCTCGACGCACCGAAGCGGAACAACTCCGGCTCCAGCCACGGACGGCCGAGTTCTTCCTTCATCAGCACCAGCCAGTCGAGCGCGGACTTGGCGGTGGAGATGCCGCCGGCGGGCTTGAAGCCGATCATGTAGCCGGTTTCCTCGAAATAGGCGCGGATGGCCCGCACCATGGCGAGGCCGACCGGCAGCGTGGCGTTGACGCTCTCCTTGCCGGTCGAGGTCTTGATGAAGTCGGCGCCCGCCATCATCGCCACCATCGAGGCCAGCGTCACGTTGCGCAGCGTGACGAGATCGCCCGTGCCGAGGATGACCTTGAGATGCGCCTCGCCGCAGGCCGCGCGCATCTGGCGGATCTCGTCATAGAGTTCTTCCCAGCGCGCGCCGTAGACCAGCCCGCGCTGGATGACGACGTCGATCTCATCCGCACCGTCGGCGATCGAGGCTTCGATCTCCTCAAGCCGCGTCTTCAGCGGCGCGAGACCGTGCGGAAAGGCGGTTGAGACGGCCGCGACATGGATGCCGGAGCCCTTCAGCGCCTCGACGGCCGTCGCCACGAAGGGATGGTAGACGCAGACCGCCGCCGGTCGGATGCCGGCGCCCTCGATGCCCAGCGCCGCGACAATGTCGGGGCGGAGCGGGTTGATCGCCTTGGCGCAGAGCCGGCGCACGCGCTCGTCCGTGTCGTTGGAGTTGAGCGTCGTCAGGTCCATCAGCGCGATGGCGCGCAGCAGCCATGCGGCCTGATTGTCGTTCTTGATCGAGCGCCGCTTGGTCAGCGTGCCGACACGACGTTCCAGCGCGGAGCGGTTGACGCTGCGCATCGATTCCAGGAAGCCGAGATCGAGCGGCATGCCGGGATTGCGGGCGATGCCGTGCGCGGGCTCCGCCGCGTTCGCCGCCACGCGTGACGGCAGGGGCGTCACCACCGGGGATGCCGGTTCGGCCGCCGCCACGGCGCGCCCTGTTTCCCTGTTCATAAGCGTCATCCTCCGACCGGGCCGGCGCCGAGACAAGGACGCCGCCGGAAAGGGCTAGGGTCAGGACCTGTTGATTTGACTGGAATGGTCGGAGCGGATTTGCGCGGATGCGCGAAGCAAGGCCGCAGGAAGGCTGAAGCCTTTCAAGGCGTTGCGACAAGCGAGCCCGCGCAAATCCGCCCGATCCGAAGGACGATCGACATGGCGTCGATCTGCCGCGTCAAAGCCTTCGACCGGGGGAACAACCCCGCTCCTCAGGCTTTTCCTTGCATCTCTCGCCATCTCGAACGCCATTCCAGCCAAATCAGCAGATCCTGGCCCTAGTTCTACGCGCCAAACAGGGGTGGTTCAAGCGTCGGAAACGCCGACCGCTTCGCTCAGCGGCTTTCCCGCGATGCGTCCACGCTCCACGCGCCGGGGCCGGCGAAGAACAGATAGAGGAAGACAAAGCAGAACAGGATGGCCGCGTCGCCGCCATTGTTGACGGGGAAGAAGTTCTGCGGCGCGTGCGCCATGAAATAGGCGACGGCCATGAAGCCGGACAGGATGAAAGCCACGGGACGCGTCAGCAGGCCGAGCAGGATCAGCAGCCCGCCGAACACTTCCAGTATGCCGGCGATCAGCATCAGGGTCGGCAATCCGCCGCCGCCATCTCCTCCCGATGCCGGGAAGCCGAACAGTTTCTGCGTGCCATGCTCGATGAACAGCAGCGCCGTCACGATGCGCAGGATGGCGAGCGCCTGCGGCTGGTATCTGGATAGTCCCTCGAGCATTGCGTGATCCTCTCCGCGAATAAACGGCATTTGTAGTTGGCAACGCTGCAAAAGTTAGCGGAATGCAGCAAACTGTCCAGTCACGCGAATGTCACTGTCGGCAGCGGCGAGGGATCAGCCCACGAAGGCGCGTTCGACCACAAAATCGCCCGGCTTGCTGTTCGAGCCTTCCTCGAAGCCGAGACCTTCGATCAGGCTCTTTACGTCCTTCAGCATCCCCATGGAGCCGCAGATCATGACGCGATCCTGCGTCGGATCGAGCGGCTCGATGCCGAGATCGGCGTAGAGCTTGCCGTTTTCGATGAGATGCGTGATGCGTCCCATCCGCGGCGTCGATTCGCGGGTCGTCGAGGAATAGAGCGTCAGCCGCCCTGCGGTAAGCTCGCCGATCAGCGGATCGTTGATCGCCTGCTCGTAGAGCTCGACGCCATAGGTCAGTTCGGCATGGTTGCGGCAGGTGTGAGTCAGCACGATCTGGTCGAACTTGTCGTAGGTCTCGGGATCGCGGATCAGGCTGGCGAAGGGCGCGATGCCGGTGCCGGTCGAGATCATGAACAGCCGCTTGCCGGGCTTCAGCGCGTCGAGCACCAGCGTGCCGGTCGCCTTCTGGCGCATCAGCACCGTGTCGCCCGGCGCGATCTTCTGAAGCTCGGACGTCAGCGGGCCGTCCGGCACCTTGATCGAGAAGAATTCGATCTCCTCGTCCCATGACGGGCTGGCCACCGAATAGGCGCGGAACACCGGCTTCTCGGCATTCGGCAGGCCGATCATCACGAACTCGCCCGAGCGGAAACGGAACGATTGCGGCCGCGTGATGCGGAAGGAGAACAGGCGGTCCGTATAATGCTTCACCGAGACGACCTGCTCGGCATGCACGCCGGCCGGGACCGGGAAGGCGGCGGGCCGCTCGACTGTCAGCGCTTCGGCGGATGGCATGGCGAATTCCCGGAAATCTGAGACAGCGGACGGTGTGAATATTCACCGAAACGAGGGCGTTTCTAGGGTCACTTTGATTAGTATACAAACGAATTTGCAGTCAATCGGCTGCCGGGAAAAGCCATTCTGTTCTGCGCGTCGGCGTGAGTGGCGATTTGCGCGTCGAAGGCGAGCGGCGCAAAATCCGCTTGGGCGCGCTTTCTCACGCTTCCGTACGGCCGCCGCCATGCCACTGCGCCCGCATCAGACTGATTTGCCTCAGGAAATCCGGCCGAGCAGCTTTACCAGTTGTTCGGCCTCGCGCCGCGAGAGCGGCGCCAGCGTCTCGGCCGTGACCTGCCGGGCAGCCCGCAGCAGGGCGGCCAGCGCTGCCTGTCCCCCGGGGGTCAGCGTCACCATGACGCGCCTCCTGTCGCCTTTGTCGCGGGCCACTTCGACCAGCCCACGCCCTTTCAGCCGGTCGACGACGCCCTTGATGGTGGCGGCGTCCATGGCGACCAGCGCGCCGAGCTGGTTCTGCGACGTCTCGCCGACCTCCCCGAGCTTCGCCAGCGCGGCGAATTGCGGCGGCGTCAGGTCGCCGATCTGGGCGGCGAAGATCGCGACATGCCGCTGATGGGCCTTGCGCAGCAGGAAGCCGACCTGCTCCTGCAAGCGATAGCCGGGCGGGGCATCGGCCGGATCGGGTTCGGCGTCGAGCATTTTGAGGAGCGGATCGGCGGTGTTCATGCGGCGACGCTCCGCATGTCGGCGGGAGAGACGAGCGATTCCGCCGGCATTCCGGACAACCGAGCATCGTCACCGAGAAAAAGCGCCGCCGCGTCGATCAGTCCGGAGCGCCGCAATTCATCGGCGGTCGCCAGACCCGCGTCCAGCGCCGCGGCGCGTTCCTCGCGCGACAGATGGCCGACGGCGGTCGTCACCAGCCGCTCGCCGAGATCGCTGTCGGGCGCAAGTTCGCAGGCGGGCCGGCGCGCGATTGCCGGATGGTTCGGCAGATCGACGGCGTTGGCGATCACCGTCGCGGCCGCGTCGGCTTCAGCCGCCGTGCGCGCCAGAACCGTCACGGCATCCGCAATGCCCAGCGAAAAGCTGCGGCCGCGCCAGCCGCTGGTCGCCATGCCGCGCACGGGGTCGGCGAAGCGCACAGTCAGCCGGTCCTCCAGCCCATGCGCCGTGCCGGCGATCGCCGCCTTCATGTCGGCGCCTGGCGAGAGATGGATGGCGATGTCGCCGCCATCGTTCACGTAAGCCTTTTCGAGCCCGCGCCCCGACACCATGACGGCCAGCATCTCGTCGGCGACGGCGCCCGCGACCGCAGCCATCGGGGTCAGGAACAGGCTCTTGCCGTAGCCATGGGCGTCGGCCACCAGATGCGCCGCCGCATCATCCATGCGCTGTGCAACACGCGATCGGAACCCGCGCGGCGTCGTGCCGGCCGCGCTTCGCAGCATCGGCAGTTCCGCGACCAGTTCCGCCAGAATCGTTTCAAAGCGCGCCGCCGCCTGACCATAGGCCGCACGCACTTCGGCTGCGTCGCCGAAGGCTTCCACGATCAGGTCGATCGGTCCGTGATTCATGTGCAGCCGGCGGCCATCCGGCAGCCATGAGATCTGCGGACCGCTCATCGAAGTTGCCCTTCGCGCCGGAATTGCGCCAGCGGCGGCCACTGGTTGCCGCGCGGCGGCACCGCGAGCTGGCGGTCGTTGAAATATTCGCCGCCACGAGTCAGCACGTCCTCCACCGTGCGGATCGCGGAGACATGCCCGCCGAGCCGCTCATAATCGTCGCGGCGCAGCGTGAACTCGATCGGCGCGACGAGCGCGGGCGTCGGCACGTAGCCGAAGGCGTTGTCGGGCACGCGCGTCACGTCCACCATCAGCGTGATGCCGCCGCCCGGCCAGACATAGACCGGCGCACCGCCCACGGTCACATAGGTCCTGAGGCCCTGCACCGAGCGGGTGAGGTTGACCGGATTGTCGACCACGCCGGCGCGAAGGCTGCCGCCCGCGCCGCCGACGAAAAGAACGGTGCAGAGCGCCGGCTCGCAATTCTCCTCGATGAGTTGCACGGAGCGCCTCAGCCGTTCCGGAAAAGGCTTTTCGACCGGCTTCAGCGCCTCGTCCAGCTCGTAATAGGCGAACTGGTCGCCCGTCGTGGACACCATGAGCAGCGTCAGGCCGGGGCGCGCGCCCTTCTTCGCATTCCAGTCGCCGAGAATCCTGAGCGGATCGTCGATGTTCGTGCCGCCCCAGCCAAGGCCCGGATCGGCGACCTTGAAATACCGGCCGGGCGTGGAGCGTCGGCCGACGATCTTGATGCCCGTATTCTCCCAGCCGAGCACCTTTCCGGCCTGATGCTCGGAGACGACGCCGGTGATGTGGTCGTCAACCACCACCACATCGTCCACCAGCCCGCGCCATTGCGAGGCGAACATGCCGATCGTCGCCGAGCCGCAGCCAACGCGCATGCGGCTTTCCAGCTTGCCGTCGATGATCGGAGCCTTGCCCGCTTCGACCACGACGCTCGCGCCGCCATCGATGGTGAGCTCCACTGGCTTCCTGTTGCAGAGGTCGAGCAGCGTGTCGCAGGTGACGCGGCCCTCGGCCTTCGACCCGCCGGTGAGATGATGCACGCCGCCGAGCGACAGCATCTGCGATCCGTATTCGCCCGTGGTCACATGGCCGACCGCCTCGCCTCCGGCCCGCACCGTGGCCGCCTCGTCGCCGAGATGCCGGTCGGTGTCGATCTTTATCTTCACGCCGCAATAGGAGAAGATGCCCTCCGTCACCACCGTGACGAGATCGACGCCTTCCACCTCCTGGCTGACGATGAAGGGCGCCGGCTTGTAGTCGGGATAGGTCGTGCCAGCGCCGATGGCGCTGACGAAGGGTTTTTTGTTGACCAGCGACCCGTCCCACGGCGCTTCCGGCTCGAACGGCACCACCGCGCCATCCGTCTCCGCGACATGGTCGAGGATGCGCAGCGGCTCCATGCGCACGATGCGCCCGCCAATGTTGCCGTAGCGGTCGCAGGCGCCCGTTCGACCCTCGGCGATGTAGCACATGACCGGGCAGGCATCGCAGCGGAGCTTTTCCGCCACGATTTTCGCGCCCGGATCATGCGTGTCGAAGCGCTCCGCGAGGTCGTTCAACGCGCACCACCTTCCCCGATCGCCGTAAGCACCCGGTCGGGCGTCGCCGGCACCTTGCGCACCAGAACGCCGGTGGCGTGACGGATGGCGTTGAGGATCGCCGGCGCGGTGGGGATCAGCACATGCTCGCCGAGCCCCTTCGCGCCCGCCGGCCCCTCCGGGTCGGCGACCTCGACCAGAATGCTCTCGACCGGCGGCACGTCGCCGATGGTCGGAATCAGATAGTCGTGCAGATTCTCGGTACGGCCGGGAATGTATTCCTCCATCAGCGCAAGGCCGATGCCCTGTGCGATGCCGCCCTCGATCTGGCCTTCCACCAGCAGCGGATTGATGACGCGGCCGACATCGTGCGCGGCGGTGATCTTTATCAGCGTCACCGTGCCGAGCTTCAGATCCACCTCCAGTTCGACGATCTGCGCGCCGTAGCCGTAGACGGCATAGGGCCTGCCCTGGCCCTTCGCATCGAGCGGCGAGGTCGGCGGGTCGTAGGTTTCCTCGGCCGAGAAGGCGTAGCCGTTGGCGTCCGGCGGCATGGCGACGAGATCGAGCACGCGGCTTGCCGCGTCCTCGCGCACCCTCAGCCGGCCGCCGTCGAGTTCGAGCGCGGCGGCGGCGGAAACGTTGGCGGCGCGCAGGATCGTCTCCCGCAGCGCCTTCGCCGATTTCTCCGCCGCCTTGCCGGTGACATAGGTCTGGCGCGAGGCCGAGGTCTTGCCGGCATCCGGAGTGATGGACGTGTCGGCGCTCACCAGCTCGAATTTTTCCAGCGGCAGGCCGAGCGCGTCGGCCGCGATCTGCGCGATGACCGTGTTGGAGCCCTGGCCGATATCCACCGCGCCCTGATGCAGCATAACCTTGCCGTCGCGCGAGATTCCCATCTTGATGGTCGAGGGATTGGGCAGCGAGGTGTTGCCGCAGCCATACCAGCAGGACGCAACGCCGACACCACGCTTACTGTCGCTTGTCCTGGCATTCGCCGCTGCATCGGCCAGCGCCCGGCTCCAGTGCGGTTCCAGCGCTTCCAGACAGGCGGTAATGCCGATGCCGCCGGGCTTCTGGCCCGTCACCGTGCTGTCGCCGTCGCGCAGCGCGTTCTTCAGCCGGAAAGCCAGACGGTCCATGCCGAGCCTTCCGGCCAGTTCGTCATAGAGCGTTTCCTGCATGATGGTCGCCTGCGGCACGCCGAAGCCGCGGAAGGCGCCGGAATTCGGCCCGTTGGTATGGATGGCGCGCGCGACGGCGCGATAATGCGGAACGGCATAGGGCCCGGAGGCGTGGACCGGCACGCGGTTGGCGACGGTCGGCCCGAAACTCGAATAGGCGCCGGTGTTGAAGGTGCCGTCGAACACCATGCCGGTGACGCGGCCCTCGGCGTCGCAGCCGATGCTTGCGCGCATCTCGGCGGGATGGCGCTTGGTCGTCGACATCATCGATTCCGGCCGCGTGTAGGCGAGCGCCGCCGGCCTGCCGGTTTTCATCGCCACCAGCCCGATATAGGGCTGCACGGAAAGGTCGAGTTTCGAGCCGAAGCCGCCGCCGGTCGCGGTCGGTACGATGCGGATCTTTTCCGGCGGCAGGCCGAGCACCGGCGCGAGGTCGTCGCGGTCCATGAACGGCGCCTGCGTGCAGGCGCGGATTACCAGCGTATCGCCGTCCATCTCGGCCCAGCCGGCTTCCGGCTCGATATAGGCGTGCTCGACATAGGAGGTCTCGATCTCGCCGGTCGCGACATGGGCGGAGGCGGCAAGCGCGGCTTCCGGCTCGCCGCGCTCGACCAGCCCTTGCGTCAGCAAATTGCCGGCGCGGCTTTCGTGCAGCAGGGCGGTGCCCTCCGCCCGCGCCTCGCACGGCTTCAGCGCATGCCGCAACTCGGTCCAGACGACGGGGAAAGCGCTCATGTCGAGATCGGCGACGGCGCGGCGCTCGCCGGCGATGACCGCCACGGCCTCGCCGCGAAAGCGTGTTTCGTGCTCGGCCAGCGCGGGCTGGTCGGCGAAGGCCGGCAGGGTGCCGAACAGGTTGCGGCCGGGAATGTCTGCCGCCGTGTAGACGGCGACCAAGCCCGGATGCGCGCGGACGAAGGCGGCGGCGTCGCCGATCTCGAAGCGCGCGCGGTGGTGGGGCGACCGTACGACCAGCACGGCGAGCGCGTCGGCGGGAAAACCGTCCGCGCCAAAGCTCTCGCGGCCGTCGATCTTCGGCACGCCGTCCAGACGGCGCACGGCCGCGCCGATCGCCTGCCCGGCGGGAGGCATTGCGGCGGCTGAATTGGAGAGTTTTCCGTACGCGGCCGCCATCACCGCGTCGATGATCTTGCGGTAGCCGGTGCAGCGGCACAGCACGCCGCCCAGCGCGTCCCGCACTTGCGCCTCGCTCGGGCGCCGGTTGCGTTCGAGCAGCGCGGTGGCGGCGACCAGAAAGCCCGGCGTGCAGATGCCGCATTGCGCCGCGCCATGTTCGAGAAAGGAAGCTTGCAGCGCGGTCAGCTTGCCGTTGGCCAACCCCTCGACGGTGCGGACCTCGCGACCCTTCGCCTGCACGGCCGGCACGAGGCACGCGCAGACCGGCTCGCCGTCGAGCAGCACGGTGCAGGCCCCGCAATCGCCAGCATCGCAGCCGACCTTGGTGCCGCGCAGCATCAGCTCGTCGCGCAGCATCGACGACAGGCGCTGGACGGGCGAGACCCGCGCAGCGGTCTTCTGGCCGTTGAGGGTGAGGGCGATCTTTTCCAGCGGCAGCGTCATGCGACGGCCTCCTGCTGGACGGCGAAGGATGTTTTGCCATGCCCCTGCAACGTTGCACGGATCGCCCGCAGCACGATTTCCCGTGCCGCCGCGCGCCGATATCCGGCGCTGCCGCGCACATCGTCGATGGGCGACAGAACGTCGAAATGTTCCGGCGCGACATGCGCTTCCACATCGTCGCCACGCACCCCGACCAGCGCGCGCTCCAGATCGGGCAGGCGCTGCGCCACGGCCGAGCATGCGCCGACCGCGACGGCTGCCGTGTCGATTCGCCCTTCCTCGTCCAGCGTGAGCCGAACCGCCGCCATGGCGATGGAGATGACGAGATAGCGCCGCGCGCCGAGCTTGTAGAAGCTGGACGAGCCTGCAACCGACGTCTTCGGCACGCGTACCGCCGTGACCAGCTCGTCCGACCGCAGCAAAGTCCGGCGGTTGCCGAGGATGAACTCGCCGAGCGACAGGTATCGCGTCGTGGTCGCGGAGCGCAGTTCGACCTCGGCGTCCAGCACCAGCAGCGCCGGCACGCCGTCCGCTGCAGGCGAGGCGTTGCAGAGATTGCCGGCCATGGTGCCGGTGTTCTGGATCTGGACCGAACCGACCTCGCGTCCCGCCTGCTGCAGCGCGCCGAAGGCCGGCGGCAATTCTGCGCGGATGATGTCCGTCCATGTAGTGCGCGCGCCGATGACGATATGCGCTGCGGTGTCGCTTATGCCACGCAATTCCGCCAAGCCATTGATGTCGAGAATGTTTTCGGTGACTGGCCGGGTGCCTTGCGCCGGATAGAAGTCCGTGCCGCCCGCCAGAATCTTCCAGCGCTCCGCGCCCGCCAGCGCGAGGGCTTCATCGAGGGAAACCGGTCTTGCGTAGTGGACCAAGCGGCCTGTCCGTCAACCGAGAGAGCGAACGAAAATTCATTCGCATGCAAATGATATCAGGTGCCGTTTGCTTGTCAAAGGCGTTGATGCCGATGCTTTCCCCTCTCCGGCCCTTCGGGCCAACTTTCCCCAGAGGGGCGAGGAACTGAGGTTGCGTTTTGCTGCCGCGCCGGCGCTTCTCCAGCCTGGGTTCCTCGCCCCCTCTGGGGGAGAGGTGTCACGCGCAGCGTGACGGAGAGGGGTTCTGTAAACGATTGAGGGCATGGGCTTGACGCGTCCTCCCGGCTGGACGACTTAGATCAACAACCCCCCGTCCGACCGGAGACCCCGCCATGTCCGAAGCGCTGATCGTCATCGATGTGCAGAACGATTTTTGCCCAGGCGGGGCATTGGCGGTGGCTGGCGGCGACGAGATCGTGCTGCTCGTCAACCGGCTGATCGAGGCTTTCGACAACGTCGTGCTGACGCAGGACTGGCATCCGGCCGGGCATTCGAGCTTCGCCTCTACGCATCCGGGCAAAAGCCCCTTCGAGACGATCGAGATGGCCTATGGTCCGCAGACGCTGTGGCCGGACCATTGCGTGCAGGACACGGCCGGCGCGCTGTTCCACAAGGACCTTGTGTGGACCAAAGGGCAGATCGTCATCCGCAAAGGGTTCCGCAGCGCGATCGACAGCTATTCGGCCTTCCGCGAGAACGATCACGCCACGACCACCGGCCTTGCCGGCTATCTGCGCGAGCGCGGCATCGGCAGCCTGACGCTGGCAGGCCTTGCGACCGACTATTGCGTGGCGTTTTCGGCGCTCGACGCGCGGGCGGAAGGGTTCGACGTGACCGTCCGTCTCGATGCCTGCCGCGCCATCGATCTCGGCGGATCGCTGGCGACGATGCTCGGCCGGATGCGCGACGCGGGCGTGAAGCTGGTCGAGGCGTAGGCGGCTCTCGCTAGGCCCTTTTCGCCTCCACCGCGTCCCAGAACAGCGCCGCGATGTCGGCCCCGCCAAAACGCTTCACCTCGCGCACGCCGGTCGGCGAGGTGACGTTGATCTCGGTCATGTAATCGCCGATCACGTCGATGCCGACGAGGATGAAGCCGCGTTCCTTGAGCGACGGTCCGATGCGCGCGCAAATCTCGCGCTCACGCTCGGTCAGTTCGGTCTTCTCGGCGCGCCCGCCGACATGCATGTTCGAGCGCGATTCGAAATCCGCCGGCACGCGGTTGATGGCGCCGGCCACTTCGCCGTCGATCAGGATGATGCGCTTGTCGCCCTTGCGCACGTCCTTCAGGTAGCGTTGCACGATGAAGGGCTCCCGGAACATCTGCCCGAACATTTCGAGCAGCGAGGAGAGGTTGCGGTCGGCGTCGCCGAGATGGAACACGCCCGCGCCGCCATTGCCGTAGAGCGGCTTGATGATGACGTCGCCGAATTCCCTGCGGAAAGCCGCGACCTCGGCGGGGTCCTTGGTGATCAGCGTTTCCGGCATCAGGTCCGGGAATTCCGTCACGAAGATTTTCTCGGGGCTGTTGCGCACCCAGGCCGGATCGTTGACCACCAGCGTCTTCGGGTGGATGCGTTCCAGAATGTGCGTCGTGGTGATGTAGTTCATGTCGAAGGGCGGGTCCTGCCTGAGCAGGATCACGTCCATCTCCGACAGATCGGTCCGCACGGGTTCGCCGAGCGAAAAGTGGTTGCCCTTCTCGTCGCGCACCGTCATCTGCTCGATGCGCGCGAACACCTTGCCGTCGCGCAGCGTCAGCCGGTCGGGCGTGTAGTGGAACAGATGATGGCCGCGCCGCTGCGCTTCCAGCGACAGGGCGAAACTCGTGTCGCCGGCGATGTTGACGGTCGACACATGGTCCATCTGGACGGCGATCTTCAAGGGCATGATGTCTCCCGCTCTGCCATGCTGCGCAGCGAGCGTGACATGGGGTGACGCCGGGGCTCAAGTCAAGGCGTGGACCAACGTCGACCGATAGGTGGGTATCCGCGCCCGGCCCTACCTGTCGAACACCAGCCGCGAGTAGCCGATGAAGGAAAGGGTCATCGCCGCGACCGAGGCGACGACGAGTGCGAAAAGCGGCGGCATGGCTGGAAACACGACCAGCAGGGCCGAATAGACGAGATAGTTCGCCAACGATGTCGCGATGCCCACCCCGCCATAGCGGGTTCCCTCTACCGCGACGGAGCGGCTGCTCGGGCCGAAGGTGAAGGTGCGGTTCAGCAGCCAGGTCGCGGCGAGCGCGATGGCGATCGAAACCAGCCGCGCTGCGAACGGTCCGAGCGGTGTGACGGCGACGAGAAACGCCAGCACGCAGGCGTCGACGGCGAAGCCGATGGCGCCGACCACCAGGAAGCCGGCGATTCTCGGCATCAGGCGGCGCGTGAGGTCTTGGAACGGGCCGGCGTTTCCGCTGCGACGCTGTTTTTCGGCTTCGCGGCAGCGACACCCAGATAGAAGATGCGCTTGGTCTCGGCGCGGCCGCGCGCCACGGAATCGAGGATCAGCCCGGCGACGCCCATCAGCATGGATAGCAGCATCAGAGCCAGCGACAGCATCCAGGTCGGCATCCGCGGCACCAGTCCGGTCGCCATGTATTCGATCAGAACCGGGGTCATCAGGACAGCGCCGGCAACCGCGAATATCGCCGCGAACGCGCCGAAAAAGCGCAGGGGCTGCGTCTCCTTCATCAGCATGGCGAACATCCAGAGGATCTTCGCGCCGTCGCGGTATGTGGAGAGCTTTGACGACGAGCCTTCGGGCCTCCTGCCGTAGTCCAGCGTGATCTCCGTCACCGGCAGCTTGAGCTGCGAGGCATGCACGCTCATTTCCGTCTCGATCTCGAAGCCGCCGGAGACGGCCGGGAAACTCTTGACGAAACGCCGCGTGAAGGCGCGGTAGCCGGAAAAAATGTCGGTGAAATCGCGGCCGAAAAGGCACTGGTAGAGCCCGTTGAAGATGCGGTTGCCGAAGGCGTGCCCGGTGCGTCCGGCGTCCTCCGTCACGTTGCGGCGGGTTCCGACGACCATGTCGCAACGCTCGGTGACCAGCGTGTTGATGAGCTGCGGCGCGTCTTCCGGCGCGTAGGTGCCGTCGCCGTCGGCCATCAGATAGATGTCGGCGTCGATGTCGGCGAACATGCGCCGGATGACGTTGCCCTTTCCCTGCCGCGGCTCCCGGATGACGATGGCGCCGGCGGAACGCGCGCGCAACGCCGTCATGTCGCTGGAATTGTTGTCGAAAACGTAGATCAACGCATGCGGAAGCGTCTCGCGGAAGCGCTTCACCACGTCGCCGATCGTCTGCTCCTCATTGTAGCAGGGCACAAGCACCGCGACGTCGTACTTGTCGGAAATGTCGATCGACATGGATGGCTCCCGCATTTGGCGGACCGGCCGCCGAGAGGCCACTATCTCCATGAGCCGTTAAGGTCAGGTTTAATGCCGTGCGGTTTCGGCGCTTTACGGTTTCTTGAAACGCCGGCGCTAGTGTGTCGCACACCCGCGCCATGGACCTTCGCCCGACCCGATGACCGTCGCCACCGCTATGCCGCAAGCCGCGCCCATGTCCCGCCAGCCCGTATGGCTGCGCGACCTCGGCCTGTCCTTCGCGATCTGCCTCTTCGTCTACGCGACCTACGCGCTCGCCGGCTTTCCGACGCTCGCCGACCCAGCCGGCGACAATGACAGCATGCTGCGCCTGGTCGAGATACGCGATCTGCTGGCGGGGCAGGGCTGGTACGACTTGCACCAATACCGGATGGGGCTCGACGGTGGATTCCTCATGCACTGGTCGCGCCTGATCGACGCGCCCATCGCCGCGATGATCCTGCTTGCCTCCGCGCTTGGCGCAAGCGCGCCGCTCGCCGAGGCGATCGCGCTGATCGTCTGGCCTTTCCTGTTGATGACGGCGGCGCTCTTCGGCCTGACTCAGCTTGCGCGCGGGCTGGGCAACGAGTCCGTCGTCTTCCCGGCTGTCGCCCTCGCCGCTGGCGCGCTGTATTTCGTCGGCATCTACCGGCCGGGGTCGATCGATCATCACAACGCGCAGATCGCCCTGACGATCGCCGTGGTTGCCATGCTGGTGCATGCGCCACGCAGGCTGGCGCTCGGCGCATGGGCCGGTGTTGCCACCGCCGTCATGCTGGCCATCGCCATGGAGGCCGCGCCCTATGTCGCGATGGCGGGCGCGAGCGTGGCCGTCTGCTTCCTCGTCGGCGGTGCGCGGGAGGCGCGCATAACGGCTCTGTTCGGCGCAAGCTTCGCGGCGACCACGCTGGGCGCTTTTCTGCTGACGGTAGGACCGGGCCAATGGGGCGTCGCGGCCTGCGATGCGCTTTCCAACGTGCAGCTGGCGCTGGCCGCTATCGGCGGCGCGGGTATCGCGGCGATCGCGCTGATGCCGCTCACCAACGCCACGCCGATCCGTCGCGCCGCCGCGCTTGTCGTTCTCGGCCTGGCGTCGCTTGCCGCGCTGCGGCTGGGCTTCCCGCAATGCCTCGCCGATCCCTATGCCTCTGTCGATCCGCGTCTCAAGGAGATCTGGCTGAACTATGTCGCCGAGGCGCAATCGGTGGTGAAACTCGCGGCGGTCGACTGGACCAAGCTGCTGGCCTATTACCTGACGCCCGCGCTGGCGCTTGTCGTTCTCGCCGTCGTCATGCTGCGCGAGGGCGCAACGCGCGGCCGGCTGGTCTATGGCGGCTTCCTGCTGGCCGCCTTCCTCGTCAGCTGCTGGCAGGTGCGCGGCTCGTCCTTCGCGGTTCCGCTCGCCACCACGGCGCTCGCCATCGGCATCGGCATGCTGCGCGAGCGCGCCGCGGCTGGCGGCGCCATGCGCTCGCTGGCGCTGGTCGCGGCATGGCTCGCCTCCTTCAACATCGTCTGGAGCGCCGCCGCCAATGCCATGAGCACCCGTGTCGCCGAGGTCGCGCAGATGGAAGGCAGCGACGTTCCCTGCGCGGCCGTCGGCAATTTCGGTGCTCTCGCCGCGCTGGCGCCCGGCACTGTCCTGGCGGTGTCGGATCTGGGCTCGCCGATCCTCCTCAACACGCGGCATCGCGCGCTGGCCGGTCCATATCACCGCAACATACCCGGCAATCTCGCGATGATCGACACGATGTTCGCCCCAGCAGGCGAGGGGGAAGCTCTCGCCCGCAAGGCGCGTGTCGACTACGTCGTCTTCTGCAGGGGCAGCGTCGAGAACAGGAATTTCGAGAACATGGCGCCGTCCGGCCTGATGGCTGATCTTGTCGCCGGCCGCATTCCCGCATGGCTGGAGAAGGTGCCGGAGACCGACGGCGCGGCGATCCGGATCTACCGCGTCCGCGGCGATTGAAAGATCCGGTTTCCGATACTTTTCGGAAAGAGTTTCTGTGCAAGTGTCGCAACGAAATCGAACCTGAAACGAACTTCGCGAATGGGCTTGCCGCTCAGAAATCAACACCCTCTCCGGCGGGTCTCGGACTATGCCGATCTTGCTTTCACCGATCCGCTGACGGGGCTTGGCAATACGCGCCGCTTCGAGGACAAGGTGGAACGCCTGATCGCGGAACGCGCCAACGATCCCGCGCCTTTCACCGTCGGCATCATCGATCTCGACGGCTTCAAGCCGATCAACGATCTGTTCGGCCGCAAGGCGGGCGACGACATTCTGGTGCAGGTCGCGATGCGCCTGCGCGCGTCGATGGACGCGCATTCCACCGTCGCCCGCATCGGCGCGGACGAATTCGCCTTTCTCTGTCCCCTGGTCTTCAGCGAGGAGGCCGCGGTCGAAAAGGTGAACACGCTGATCGAGATCCTTTCGGCGCCCTATGATGTCGGCGAGCGCATGGCGCGGCTTTCCGCATCTGCGGGCTGCGCGGTCTTCTCGTCGGGCGAGGATTGCTGCGCGGCTCTCATGGACAAGGCGGAGACGGCGCTCTACCACGCCAAGCGCGGGGGCCGCCGCCGCGTCGTCGTCTATTCCAGCGAGATCGAGGCGGCGACCAGGCATACCACGCGGATGGAACAGGCATTGCGCCGCGCCGTCGCCGCCGGCGAGGTCGAGGCTTATTTCCAGCCGATCGTCGAGCTTCAGACCCGCAGGACCATCGGTTTCGAGACGCTGGCGCGGTGGACGGACCCGGATCTCGGCGCGGTTTCCCCTTCCGTGTTCATTCCGATCGCGGAAGAGCGCGGCATCATCGGCCCGCTCTCCCAGCTCGTGCTGCGCAAGGCGACGGAAGCGGCGCGGAACTGGCCGGCGGGCCTTTTCCTGTCCTTCAACCTGTCGCCGTCCCAGCTTGTCGACCAGAACACCGGCCTGCACATACTGTCGATCCTCGACAGGTCCGGCTTCGATCCCCGGCGGCTCGAGGTGGAGATCACGGAAACCGGCCTGATGACCGATCCGGTCTCGGCCGAGAAGATCCTCAACGATCTGCGCGTCTGCGGCATCAAGATATCGCTCGATGATTTCGGCACCGGCCAGTCGTCGCTCGGACGGTTGCGCGACATGCGTTTCGACAAGATCAAGATCGATCGCGCCTTCGTCTCGTCCCTGCTCGACGATCGTCCGTCCGAGCACATCATCAAGGCGATTCTCGCCATGTGCGAAGGTCTGGGCATGGACGTCGTCGCCGAAGGCATCGAACGGGAAGAGCAGGTCGAGCGGCTGCAGTCGTTCGGCTGCCGCAGCGGTCAGGGGTTCCTGTTCGGCAGGCCCGTCGACGCCGAGGCGACGCTCAGGCACCTGCGCGACGCCGCGCGTTCCGTGGCGCGCGCCCAGGCGAAATAGGCGCTGGCCTTTCCGACCCGCTTGTCTTCCGCCGCCGCCTCGGGATAGACCTTGCGGCGCAAGCGGGAGAACAAGCGTATCATGATGCCGTCGGCGCAATTTCCGGACCTCAAGGGTCGATCCGTCCTGATTACCGGGGGAGGCTCCGGCATCGGAGCCGCGCTGACGAGCGGCTTCGTCCGGCAGGGCGCGAACGTCGCGTTCATCGACATCGCCACGGAGCCGAGCCTTGCGCTTTGCGACGCGCTGGAGAAACAGACGGGCTCGCGGCCGCTTTTCCTCGAAACCGACATCCGCGACATCCCCGCGCTGCAGGCGTCGGTGGAAAAGGCCGCCAAAACGAACGGCCCGGTCACGGTGCTCATCAACAACGCCGCGTGGGACGACCGCCACCAGCTTGCCGACATGACGCTGGATTACTGGGAGAACAACCAGGCCATCAACATCCGGCCGCATGCTTTCACCGCGCAGGCGGTGGCGCCGGGCATGAAGGCGGCGGGCGGCGGCTCGATCATCAATTTCACCTCGACCTCCTACATGATCAACCATCCCGACATGCCGTCCTACACCGCCGCCAAGGCCGGCATCGTCGGCCTGACCAAGGGGCTGGCCGGCCATCTCGGGCCGCACAACATCCGCGTCAACGCCATCGCGCCGGGCTGGGTCATGACGGAGCGGCAGAGGAAATTGTGGGCCAACGAGGACAGCCTGTCGGGCTTCGTCGCGAACCGGCAGTGCATCAAGCGCGAGATGGAGCCCGACGACATGGTCGGCATCTGCCTCTTCCTTGCTTCCGACTGCTCGCTCATGCTGACGGCGCAGACCATCATCGTCGACGCAGGTGTGATGTGAGCCAGGCCGGCGCGCCGGCGGTCGCGGCCGTCGACTGGGGCACGTCGAGCCTGCGCGTCTGGCTTCTCGACAGCGGTGGCGCGGTGCTGGCCGAGCGCCGCAGCGGCGAAGGCATGCAGACCGCCCGTGAAACGGGCTTCGCGCCCGTATTGGAGCGGATGCTTTCGGAACTCGCCGCGCCAGACGCCCTGCCGGCGATCGTCTGCGGCATGGCCGGCGCCCGGCAGGGCTGGGTGGAGGCGCCCTATGCCGATGTGCCCTCTCCGCTGGACGACATTTTTGCGCGCGCCATCACCGTGTCCGGCATCGCGCGGCAGGTGCGCATCGTGCCGGGCCTCGCGCAGCGCCTCGCCGGCAATCCGGACGTCATGCGCGGCGAGGAAACCCAGATCGCCGGCGCCGTCGGCGGGCTGGGCAAGGGCCGGCACGTTCTCTGCATGCCGGGCACCCACTCGAAATGGGCCGGGATCGCCGATGGCTCGGTCACGCGCTTCACGAGCTGGATGACGGGCGAAGTGTTCGGCGTCTTCGCCGCGCACAGCATCCTCGTTCATTCCGTCGGTGCGGAAGCCGGCCATGTCGATCCCGCCAGCCCTGCCTTCGGCGAGGGTGTGGCCACCGGGCTGGCCGAACCCGACCGCGTCACGTCGCTGATCTTCGGCATCCGCGCCGCGAGCCTGCTTGAAGGGCTTGGGCACCGGGACGCTGCGGCGAGGCTTTCCGGTCTGCTGATCGGCGCCGAGATCGCGGCGGCGCGCGCGCGTTATCTGGAAAACGGCGCGCCGGTCGTGCTTGTCGCGTCCGGAGGGTTGAAGACGGCCTATGAGAGGGCGCTTGCGCAGGCCGGTCTCTCCGTCCGGGCGGTCGATGCCGACGAGGCCGTGCGTGCTGGGCTTGTCCATGCGGCGCGCGTGAACGGCTTTCTGCCGGAGGTTTGACGATGAGCGTAGCGTTTCCCCGTCTCGGTCGCGGGCTGGTCGCCATCCTGCGCGGGCTGGAGCCGAAGAGCGCGGTGGCGACGGCGCAAGCCATTTTCGACGCCGGCATCGAGGCGATCGAGGTGCCGCTCAACTCGCCGGAGCCTTTCCGCTCCATCGAGGCGATCGCCCACGCTTTGCCGGCGACGGCGCTCGTCGGCGCGGGCACCGTGCTGACGGCGGCCGATGTCGAACAACTCGACGCTGCGGGCGGCAGGCTGCTGGTCAGCCCCAACATCGACGCCGATGTGATGCGGGCGGCGGGGCGCTTCGGCATGGTGACGATGCCCGGCGTCTTCACCCCGACCGAGGCGTTTCTGGCGCTGAAGCTCGGCGCATCGGCGCTGAAGTTCTTTCCGGCGTCGGTGCTCGGCCCGAAAGGCATTGCGGCGATGATGGCCGTGCTGCCGAAGGACGCAGTCGTCGGAGCGGTGGGCGGCGTTTCGGACAAGGATTTCGCCGATTACGGCGGGATCGGCGTGCGCACCTTCGGCCTCGGTTCCAGCCTCTTTTCGCCGGGCCTGTCGGTGGAGGAGGTTGGCGCGCGGGCGAAAGCCGCCACCGCCGCATGGGATGCCGCCTTCTCCGCGCGCGGTTGACCTCGATGTCCCGGCCGGAACTGCTTCTCGTCCACGAGCCCGTCGCGGCGTGCGAGGCGCGGCTGCGCACGGAAGGCTACGATGCCGTCGCCGCCGGCGAGATCGCCTCCTATCTCGCCCAGTCCACCGATCTCGCAACGGAGTTCGACGCGCTTCGCGACACCTGCGCGCGGCACGACATCGCTTTCGTCCCGGTGGAACTGGACGATGCGGCGGAAGCCTTGCGCGCAAGACAGCCGGGCCGCGCGCTGGTCTGGACGCTGACCGACGGCATCGCCTATTTCCGCGGCGGCGCGGCCCCGGCGCTGGCGCGGCTCCATGGCCATCGCACCGTCGGCGCGGACGATTCGCTCTTCGCGCTCTGCCAGGATAAGTTCCGCTCCGGCGCGGTGCTGCGCGCCCTCGGACTGCCGGTGCCGGAGGCGGGATTGTGCCGCGACGGCGTCTGGCTCGTGCCGGCGTCGCAATCGGCGCACGGCCATTTCGTCAAGCCGAACCGGCTCGGCGCCAAGATCGGCATCTGGCCGGATTCCCGTTGCGACGACATCCGTCACGCCGAAAAGCTGAGCCGCCGCGTCTTCACCGCCTACCGCGACGACGTCGTCGTGCAGCCCTACGTGCCCGGTCGCAATGTCCGCGCGAGCTTTCTCGCGGTTGAACCCGAGGCCGGCATCGACCGGCTCGGCGTGTTCTTCGTGGAGTCCGGTGGCGACTTCCAGACCATGGCCGACAGCCTCGCGCTCTATGGCGATACGGGCGCGGCGGCCAGGGCCGGCGGAACCTATGCCGAGCCGGAGCTTCTGCCGGTCGCCGCGTCGCAGCCGGTGGCTGACCGGAAGATCCGGGAGATCGCGTCAGCGCTGATGAAAGGCCTCGGCCTGCGCGACGTGTTCTCCATCGACCTGCGCGTCGAGCCGGACGACACCGTGCATCTCATCGAGTTCGAGGTTTGTCCCGGCCTGCCCTGCTTCGACTTCCGCGCCTATTGCCGGAGTGAGTGGGGGATTTCTCTCGCCGACGCCATGGCCGAGACGGCTGCCGCACGCCTCGGCCGTTGACGGATCAACTCTGGCGGGCCATGCAGACCGGCGCGTGGCCGGCGCCGACAAAGCCGAGTTTCTGCGCGGCGGCCTTGGACAAGTCGAGCACGCGGCCCTTGATGAACGGACCGCGGTCGTTGATGCGCACCACGACGGTCTTGCCGTTGTTCTTGTTGGTCACCGCGATTTTGGTGCCGAAGGGCAGGGAGCGGTGCGCGGCGGTCATCGCCGACGGGTTCATCCGCTCGCCCGAAGCGGTCTTGGAATAGAGGGCGTACCACGAGGCGCGGCCGCATTGTGCCGACGCCATGCCGGCGGTGGCGAGCACGATGACGCCTGCGGCGAGCATCGTGCCAGCCGCATATGCAGTCCGTTGGAACATTGACTGACTGGGCTCCGTTGCAAAAGTTAACGGAGGCGGCCTAGGCAGGATTGGGGCACGGAATGCGGCTCTCACCCGGCGAGAATGTGGCAGATGTTCACGAGTCGAATCACCTCTGCAACTTTTCGTGATCGAAGCGAACGCCTGTGAACGGTGTTCAGTTCCGGTGCGGAGCTTGAAATTGCCGCCGACTCTGGCGTCGGCATACGAAGCGCCGTAAGGCTGGGAAATGGGCATCGGAACCGTCTTCATCTTCGGCGCGGGCTACTCGGCGCGCGCTTTCGCGGAAGCCAATAATGGCCGCGCGCGCCACATTTTCGGCACGACGCGTTCGTCGGGAAAGTTCGGCGTGCTCCGGCGCAGCGGTGTCTCTCCTTTACTGTTCGACGGCGCGCCGCTCTCCGGCGAAGCGACGGCAGCGCTGCGGGAGACGACGCATCTCGTCATATCCATCGCGCCCCGCGAGGCGGGCGATCCGGCGCTGGCGGCGCTCGGCGATCTGCGGAGCGCAATGCCGGGACTCGAATGGATCGGCTATCTTTCGACGGTCGGCGTCTATGGCGACCATCAGGGTGCATGGATCGACGAAACCGCCGCATGCCGGCCGAAATCGCGCCGTTCGGCGGAACGTGTCGAGGCGGAAAAGGCTTGGTTGTCGGCCGGGGAGGCGGCAGGCGTTCCCGTCGCCGTGCTGCGCCTTTCAGGCATTTACGGCCCCGGCCGCAACGCCTTCGTCAATCTGGAAGCCGGTACGGCGAAGCGTCTCGTAAAACCCGGTCAGGTCTTCAACCGCATCCATGTCGACGACATTGCCGGTGCGCTCTGGATGCTGGCCGGAAAGCGGCAGGGCGGCATCTTCAACGTCTCCGACGACGAGCCCTCGCCGCCGCAGGACGTCGTCGCTTATGCCGCCGAACTGATGGGCGTGCCGCCTCCGCCGGAGGAGCCGTTCGAGACGGCAGAATTGTCGCCGATGGCGCGCTCGTTCTACGGCGAGGTGAAGCGCATCTCCAATTCCGCCATCAAAAAGGCGGGATATCGCTTCCAGTTTCTCGATTACAGGATCGCCTTCGACGCGATGTGGCGGAACGGGAACTGGCGCGGCTCGGAGCAGCGGCCGGCGCGCAGCCCGATCCGGGGCTGACGAGGTTAACGCTTCGCTAACCGGAGCGGGCGAAGGTCGGTTCGGGGGTGGATGACGTGTCGCGGGGCAGCGGGACGAGGTGGGACGAATGAGAACGATCTGGCGCTTGGCGGTTGTGGTTGCAACCGCGCTTTCCATTGCATTGCCGGTGGCCGGCGAGGCTTTTTCACAGGATCTGGCCAAGAACCTGTTCGGTTCGCAAAAGCTGCCGGCGCTGTCGGGGAAGCCGAAATCCTATGGCTTCTACAGCAAGGGCTGCTTCGCCGGCGGCGTCGCCATCGCCACGGACGGCCCGACCTGGCAGGCCATGCGCCTGTCCCGCAACCGGCGCTGGGGCCATCCGGCCATGATCGCGCTGATCGACAAATTCGCTCGCGACGTGCCGAAGGACGGCTGGCCGGGCCTCCTGCTCGGCGACATCTCGCAGCCGCGAGGCGGCCCGATGATGACCGGGCATGCCTCCCATCAGATCGGGCTGGACGCCGACATCTGGTTCACCCCCATGCCCAACCGGCGTTTGAGCGCGGCGGAGCGGGAGACCATGGACCAGCGGTCGCTGATCAGGAAGGGCGGCCTCACCGTCGACGACCGGCTCTGGGACGCTTCCTATATGCGCGTGCTGAAACGGGCCGCGAGCTATCCCGAGGTCGAGCGCATCCTCGTCCATCCCGGCATCAAGAAGAAGCTCTGCGAGACTGCCGGCGACGACCGCGGCTGGCTGCGCAAGGTGCGGCCCTTCTGGGGCCACGACGCGCATTTCCATATCCGCATAGGCTGCCAGCCGGGCTCCAGCGGCTGCAAGGAGCAATCCGCCCCGCCGCCGGGCGACGGCTGCGACAAGTCGCTTGCGTGGTGGTTCACCGCGGAGCCCTGGAAGCCGAACCAGAACCCCGACGCGCCGAAAGCCCGCGACGTGATGACCATGGCCAATCTGCCCAGGGAGTGCCGCGCCGTGCTCGCCATGCCGTCTCCGACATCCGAGGCGGCGGTGACGGTGGGCGGCGACGGGACCGCCGTTGCGGCCGTGGCGCCGGAGGTCGCGGACGAACCCGCCATGGTCGCCATACCCGACGAGCCGGTTTCGGCGAACTCTTTCGCGCCGACGCCGAAGATCAGCATCCCTCTCCCGCGCGAACGCCCCGGAAATTGACGCGGCGCCCTTTTCAACGGGACTCAACCGGCTAGAAATGACGCTGTTGCCGGCTGGTCGGCATGCGCACGGCAGTCGAGCCGTGGAGGGGGATACCGGAATGCAAGCGAGCGGCGGGGACGAAAGTCTGGCCTTTCCGATCCTGATCGGCGATATCGGCGGCACCAATGCCCGCTTCGCCGTGGTCAGCGATCCCGTCTCCGAACCCGTCTACTTCCCCATCGTGCAGACGGCGAATTTTCCCACCATCGACGACGCCATCCGCGCGACGGTGCACGAGGCGAGCGACATACGGCCGAAATCGACCGTGCTGGCCGTGGCCGGGCCGGTCGAAAGCGACGAGATCGCACTGACCAACTGCCCCTGGGTGGTGAAGCCGAAGGTGATGGCCGCCGGTCTCGGCCTCTCCGATATCGTCGTGCTCAACGATTTCGAGGCGCAGGCGCTGGCCGTCGTCGCGCTCGGCGAGGAGCATATGGAGAAGATCGGCGGCGGCGTGCCGGAGGAGGGCGCGCCGCGCGTCGTGCTCGGTCCCGGCACCGGTCTCGGCGTCGCCGGCCTGCTCCAGTTCAGCGGCCGCTGGCTGCCCGTGCCGGGCGAAGGCGGCCACATGGACATCGGCCCGCGCACGCCGCGCGAATACCAGGTGTTTCCGCATATCGAGAAGATCGACGGCCGCATCTCCGGCGAGCAGATCCTGTCCGGCCGCGGCATCATGAACGTCTATCGCGCTGTCGCCGTCGCCAGCAACGCGCCCGCGCGCTTCACCACCCCGGCGGAAGTCACCGCCGCCGCGCTGGAAAAATCCGACGCGCTTGCCGTGGAGGCGCTGGAACTGTTCGTCACCTGCCTCGGCCGCACGGCGGGCGATCTGGCCATGGTCTTCATGAGCCAGGGCGGCGTTTTCCTGACCGGCGGCATCGCGCAGAAAATCGTGCCCGCGCTGAAGTCCGGCGCCTTCCGCGTCGCCTTCGAGGACAAGGCGCCGCATCAGGCCTTGATGCGCGAGATGCCGGTCTATGTCATGGTGCATCCGCTGGCGGCGCTCGCCGGCCTCGCCGCCTTTGCCCAGACGCCGGAGCGCTTCGGCGTCCGCACCGACGGTCGCCGCTGGCGCGGCTGACGAATTCTTCACGCATTCCGTGCATTCGCGCCATAGGCAAACGCCGCCGGGGAAGATAAGACGGCGCTGGCGAAATATGGCGCAGGCATGGCAGAGCACATCCCCGCAGACACACGGCCGCGCGGCGACCGCCGGGCCGATCCCGGCGAGGTCTTCGCGACGCTGAGGCGGATCTTCGCCGACAGCGGCCGGGAATATCGCTGGCACTATCTGTTCGCCGCGGTCTGCCTGCTGGCCATCGCCGCCACCACCGCCTTCAGCGCCTGGATCATGCGCGACGTCATCGACGAGCTGTTCGTCCGTCAGCGGCAGGATCTGGTGCTCCTGATCTGCGGCGCGATCTTCGCCGCCTTCGCCATTCGCGGCATTGCCACCTACGCGCAGGCGGTGACGCTCGCCCGCATCGGCAACAGCCTCGTCGCGCGCTACCAGCGCCGCGTCTTCGCGCATCTGATGAAGCTCGGCGTGGACTATTTCTCCGAGAAGCGTTCGGGCCGGCTGGCCGCGCGCATCAACGAGAACGTCAACGGCATACGCGATCTTCTCGGCATTACGCTCACCTCGGTCATGCGCGATTTCGTCTCGCTCGTCGCGCTGATCGCGGTCATGGTCATGCAGGACCCGCTATTGTCGGCCTTCGCGCTGCTGATCGGCCCGCCGCTCGGCTTCGCCGTCTACAAGATCATGCGCCGGCTGCGCCGCGTCACCCGCGAATCCGTCGAGGTCAATTCGCGCCTCATCGGCGCCATGCAGGAGGCGACGCAGGGCATCGCCATCGTCAAGGCCTTCACCATGGAGGAGCAGCTTTCGGCGAAGATCGACTCGCTGGTGGTCGACGCCGAGGCGCGCGCCAACAAGATCGCACGCGTGTCGGAGCGCGTCAGCCCGGTGTCCGACGTGCTCGCCGGCCTCGCCATCGCCTGCGTCATCGCCTATGCCGGCTATCGCGCGGCCTTCGAGCAGCAGCCGCCGGGCGCGGTTTTCGCCTTCATCACCGCGCTGCTGCTCGCCTACGACCCGGCCCGGCGGCTGGCGCGCCTGCAGGTCAATCTCGAGCGCGCGCTGGTCAACGCCCGCATGATCTACGAGATACTCGACATCAAGCCGCATCAGCGCGACGTGCCGGGCGCGGCCGAAATCAGGGTGACGCAGGGCGCGGTGCGTTTCGAGGACGTCTCCTTCGGCTATGCCGAGAGCCCGCCTGTGCTGCGCGACGTGTCGTTCAGCGTCGCGCCGGGCTCCACCACGGCCATCGTCGGCGCGTCGGGCGCGGGAAAGTCGACGCTGATCGCCCTCCTCCAGCGCTTCTACGATGTCCACAGCGGCCGCATCGAGATCGATGGTCAGGACATTGCCGGCGTCACCAAGCATTCGCTGCGCAGCGCGATCGCCTATGTCTCGCAGCAGCCCTACCTCTTCGAGGGCACGATCCGCGACAACATCCGCTACGGCCGCGCCGACGCCACAGACGCCGAAATCGAACAGGCGGCTATCCAGGCGCAGGCCGACGGCTTCATTCGCCAGCAGCCGCAGGGCTACGACACGCTGGTCGGCGAGAACGGCGCGACGCTTTCCGGCGGGCAGCGCCAGCGCATTTCCATTGCCCGCGCCATTGTGCGCAACGCGCCGATCCTGCTGCTCGACGAGGCGACCTCCGCGCTCGATAACGAATCCGAGGCGCGGCTCCAGATCGCGCTTGCCGAGGTCATGCGGGGCCGCACCACCATCGTCATCGCGCACCGCCTCTCGACCGTTGTCAATGCCGACCAGATCCTCGTCATGGATCACGGCCGCGTGGTCGAGCAGGGCACGCACCGCTCGCTGCTTGCCGATCCGAACGGGCTTTACGCCCGCTTCCATCGCGCGCAGAACGAACGCGGGCTCGGGCTGACCGACGACACGCAGGGCAGGAAGACGAAGGCAGGGAGAAACGCATGAGCGACATGGGTCTGGTGGTCGTTGGCGCGGCGGGCCGCATGGGGCAGGCGCTGGCGCGCGCCATTCATGCGACGCGAGGCGTCAGGATCGTCGGCGCGGTGGAGCGGCCTGGTTCTCCGCAACTCGGCAAGGATATCGGCGAGCTGGCCGGCCTCGGCTCCCTCGGCGTGGCGATCTCCGACGATCCGCTGCCGGTCTTCGCCAAAGCCGACGGCGTGCTCGATTTCACCGCGCCCGCCGCGACCGTCGAGTTCGCCGGCTATGCCGCGCAGGCCCGCATCGCCCACATCATCGGCACCACGGGCTGCACGCCGGAGGACGACGCGAAGATCGCCGCCGCGGCGCGCCATGCGACCATCGTCAAGTCCGGCAATATGAGCCTCGGCGTCAACCTGCTCGCCGCGCTGGTGGAGCAGGCGGCGAAGGCGCTCGGGCCGGAGGATTTCGACATCGAGGTGCTGGAGATGCATCACCGACACAAGGTCGACGCGCCGTCCGGCACGGCATTGCTGCTCGGCGAGGCGGCGGCGAGGGGTCGCGACATCGGCCTCAGGGAAAACAGCGTCCGCGTCCGCGACGGCGTCACCGGCGCGCGCGTGGCGGGCACGATCGGCTTCGCCACGCTGCGCGGCGGGTCGGTCATCGGCGAGCATTCCGTGATCTTCGCCGGCGGCGGCGAACGCATCGTGCTCTCCCATCATGCCGAGGACCGCTCGCTTTTCGCTTCCGGCGCGGTGAAGGCGGCGCTTTGGGCGCAGGGCCGCAAGCCCGGCCTCTATTCCATGCGTGACGTCCTCGGGCTCTGATGGCGGCGTGCTGGATCGGCGTTGCCGCCGCTCGCCATATCGCCGTCGCCGTGCGCGACGGCTTCGCCATGTTCGCCCACGGCCGCCACGACGCGGCGAAACGCATCCTCCCCGGCGACCGGGTGATCTATTATTCGCCGCGCGAGGGCATCCGCGACGGAGCGGAGTGCCGCAAATTTACGGCGGTCGGCGTGGTCGAGCCCGGCGAACCGGCCGAACGTCTGATGACACCCAGCCAGACCGGCTGGTATCGCCGCATGCATTGGCTGGACGCGCGGCCGGCGGACGTCTATCCGCTGCTCGACAGCCTTTCCTTCGTGAACGACCGGCAGCACTGGGGCATGTACTTTCGAAAATCGCTGTTCAGGGTGAACGCCGACGATTTTTCACGGATCGCTGCTGCCATGGGCGTCGATCCTTCTATCCTTCGTGACCTCTCATAGGAGTTCTTTCATGTCCGGCACCCTCGTGCTCGTGCGCCACGGCCAGAGCGAATGGAATCTCAAGAACCTGTTCACCGGCTGGCGCGACGTCGATCTCACCGAGCAGGGCCATGCCGAAGCGCTGGCCGCCGGCGAGAAGCTCAAGGCGCGCGGGCTGAAATTCGACATCGCCTTCACCTCCTCGCTTCAGCGGGCGCAGAAGACCTGCCAGCACATTCTGGACGTGGTCGGCCAGGGCACGCTGAAGACGATCCGCAACGAGGCGCTGAACGAGCGCGACTATGGCGACCTGTCCGGCCTCAACAAGGACGACGCCCGCGCCAAATGGGGCGAGGAGCAGGTGCATGTCTGGCGCCGCTCCTATGCCGTCTCCCCGCCCGGAGGCGAGAGCCTGCGCGACACCGGCGCGCGCGTCTGGCCCTATTACATGCACGTCATGCAGCCTTACGTGCTGCGCGGCAACACGGTGCTCGTCGCCGCGCACGGCAACTCGCTGCGTGCGTTGATCATGGCGCTGGACGGCATGAGCGGCGACGAGATCGTCAAGCTGGAGCTCGGCACCGGCGTGCCGATCGTCTACCGCCTCAACGCCGATTCGACCGTCGCCTCGAAGGAGGTGCTGGCGTAGCGCCATCCGCCCATGCGTATCAACGGTATCGGGCGGGCAGTGCGACCGGCCTTCGGGAAGGCCGTTTGCGTGTTTTCCGTTCGCGACGGCCTCTTCCTTCACGATTCGCTTCTTCCCTCGGGATTCGCCCCTCTCCTTTGGATTCGCTCTATCCCTCTGGATTAGATTGAATCGAGGATTTCGGACGCCTGGGCGAACGCGGAACCGCTCCGCGTCGAAACGAGGCCGGCACGCGAAATTTCGCGGGGCTGGCGTGTTGACAGCGTCGCCGCGCCCCCTTACATCGGCGCGGCACACCTGCCCAGGTGGCGGAATTGGTAGACGCGCACGGTTCAGGTCCGTGTGCCGCAAGGCGTGGAGGTTCGAGTCCTCTCCTGGGCACCATTTTGGCTATGCCAAGCACCGGTTTCTCAGCGATTTCAGTCCTGGATGATCCTTCCGGTCTACGGAAGGCGACAACGTCGCGTGCCGTTCAGGCCGGAACATCCGCTCGCGCCTGCACCTCCACCTGCTTGATGCGGACCACCGACACGGAGCACAGCGCTTCGGCGACGACCTGCGTGGAGACCGAGCCGAGATGCCGTCGCAAGGCGGAGGAGGCCCGCGCGCCGAGCACGATGTGGCCGACGTCGTTGCGCTCCGCATAGCGCAGCAGGGCGTCGGCCGGGCTGACCGCCTCGACGACGTGGTAGCTGAGCCGGTCGTCCGACAGGCCGATCGGCCGCGCCCAGTCTTTCAGCAGGACGAGGCGCGACACATAGGTCGACCGCCCCTCTGCGTCGCGGTCGGGGGTCTCGCGGATGATCTCCGTCTTGATCACCGAGACGCAGGCCAGACGTGAATCCGGCCGGTACGACAGCAGGCGCATGGCTTCGGCGCGCACTTCCTCGGCCAGGGCATCGCTGCCGTGCGCCAGATCGACGGCGGCGAGGATCACCGACGGGGCGACGACCCGGTGTTTCACCGCTCTTTGCCCCGTCAGGGCCCGCTCGTCCACCTTGCGGAACCACGCCGTCAGCCGCTCAAGAAAGCCACGCGATGCCGGCTTGCCGCGGCGGAGCACCACCTGGTCGGGATTCGTCAGGTCGAACAGCGCGCTGCTCGCATCCGCATAGCGGCGGGAGCGGTCCACCTCGAGGCAGTTGAGGATGACGGTCTCCAGCCAGTGCGGCACCGACGCGTTGACGCTGCGGGGGTCTTCCGGGGCGTGATAGAGCCGCCGCTTCATGCCCGCCGTCGTCGCCGGCCGGCCGAACGGCTCGATCCCCGTGGCGAGCTGATACAGGATCGCGCCCAGCGCGAAGATGTCGCTCGCCGGGTCGCTGCGCTCGCCCAGCACCTGCTCGGGCGCGATATAGGCGGGCGTGCCCATCGGCACGGAACTCTCCTCGCCGAGGAGATCGGGCAGTTCGGCATGGCGCGCAAGCCCGAAGTCCAGCAGGACCGCGCCCCGCCCGGCGAGGATGACGTTCTCCGGCTTGAGGTCGAGATGCGCCACGCCCTGCCGGTGGATCGCGCCGAGCGCTCGCGCCACCAGCCCGCCGATCCGCGCCACTTCCTCGGCCGGCTGCGGCTCGCCGGTCAGAGATGCGAGGCTCGTGCCCTCGACGAACTCCATGGCGATGTAGGGGATGCGCGCCAGATCGCCGCTGCCGCAATAGCGCGGCACATGCGGCCCCGACAGGCGCTTCAGGATCATCGTCTCGACCTCGTAGCCGATGATCACCGAACTGTCCTCGCCGGGATCGAGGAACGGAACCTTCAGCACCACCGGATGGGCGAAGTCGGGATGGCTCGCCCGCCACAGCGACGCCATGCCGCCGGACGGCATTTTCGCTTCGAGCCGGAAGCCGTCGATCTCCATGCCTGGTTCGAGTGCGGCCATCGCGACGTCTCCCTACCGCCCCACGAGAAGCCGCATGGCGAGCCACTTCGGCAGGTCGCCGGCCGCTTCGATCTTCCGCGCCGTGCGCTCGGCATCGTACGGCGCGCGCATCATGGTGAAAGCCCGCTCCTGCGTGTCGAGCAGGCCGAAGCAGGCCGCGGGGTTGCCGTCGCGCGGCTGGCCGACCGAGCCGACGACGACGACATGCCGCAGCACCGAAAGCAGCGGCGCCGGCTTGTCGTCGAGCGGGCGGAAATGCGTCGGCGTTGCTCCGGGGCGCGCATAGAAGATCGCCGGCAGATGCGTGTGGCCGCAGACGATGAGGCGGGCGGAGGTGGCCGACAGGCTCCGCGCGGCCGCCGAGCAACTGTCGACATAATGCCAGCGCGCCGGCTCGTCGGCGCTCGCATGGACATGGAGAGCGCCGTCTTCCTCATGGGTGAGCGGCAGCCCTGCAAGGAAGTCGAGATGCGCGCGCTCCAGCCTGCCGCGTGTCCAGTTCACTGCGATACGGGCGTTCTCGCTCATGCCCCGGGGGCCGGACAGCACGGCTTCGTCATGGTTGCCGAGCAGGCAGACGGCCCCCCTGTCCACCAGCGCGGCGGCGGTCTCGACCGCATGCTCGGGATCGGGACCGTAGCCGACGACGTCCCCCAGAATGACGATCCGGTCGACGCCGACGCGCTCCACGGCGTCGAGCACGGCTTCGAACGCCTCGCGGTTCGCGTGGATGTCGCTCAGGAAGGCTGTCCGCATGGTTCGACCCCGTCCTGCCCGGCTACGCTCGGCAACACTTGCGTGCAATTGGCAATTCGTCGCGTATGCGGCTCGCCCGTTGCGCGCGTCAGGTGAAACGGGGGGTCTTCCCGGGCGCGGATAGGCCTCGGTGAGGTCCGCGATACGCGCTCGGCGAGGGCGCTCTTCATGCGGCTTATCACGGCTTGAAAATAGCATACAGTACTGTATGTTGCCGGCAGCAGGAAAGGAGACTGGATGGCCGCCCGCAAGATCATCATCGACACCGACCCCGGTCAGGACGACGCCTTTGCCATCCTCTTCGCGCTCGGTTCGCCGGAGCTGGAGGTACTGGCGCTCACCACGGTGGGCGGCAACGTCCCGCTGGCGCTGACCTCGCGCAATGCGCAGCAGATCGTGGAGCTCGCCGGCCGCTCCGACGTGCCGGTCCATGCCGGCTGCCCGCGGCCGATGGTCAGGCAATTGAAGACGGCCGAATATGTCCACGGTCCGACTGGCATAGACGGCTGCGTGCTGCCCGAGCCTTCCGTGCCGCTGCAGGAGAAGCATGCCGTCCATTTCCTGGTGGACACGCTGATGGCCGCGCCGGAAGGTGAGATCACGGTCTGCACGCTGGGGCCGATGACGAATCTCGGCATGGCCATGGTGATGGAGCCGCGCATCATACCGCGCATCCGCGAGGTCGTGCTGATGGGCGGCGGCTTCTTCGAGGGCGGCAACGCCACGCCGGCGGCGGAGTTCAACATCTGGGTCGATCCGCATGCCGCGAGCGTCGTATTCGACTCCGGCGCGCCGGTGACCATGGCGGGCATCGACTGCACCTATACCGCCCAGATGACGCCGGAATGGCTGCAGAAGCTCAGGGCGCTCGGCACGCGCTCGGCGATCGAGGCGGCGAACATGGCCGATTTCTACCGGCAATACGGCTCGCACAAGTTTCCGACCGAGGCGCGCCCGATCCACGACGCCTGCGTGACCGGCTACCTGCTCGCGCCGCATCTCTACGAGCAGAAGCAGTGCAACGTCACCATCGAACTGATGTCGCCCGAGACGATCGGCATGACGGTCGTCGACTGGTGGCACGTCACCGGCCGGCGCAAGAACTGCAACGTGCTGAGGCGCATCGATGCCGACGGCTTCTTCGCGCTGATGCTGGAACGCTTCGGCAATCTGCCGTGAGAGCACGATGAAACAGGCGGCAGCCGGGACCGATCGAGCCGCGACGCGCCGGACACTGTCGCGCGAGGCGTGGATCGTCGCGGCTACCGCCATGCTGGAAAAGAAAGGCATTGCCAACGTCAAGATCGATCGCCTGTCCAGGCAGCTGAAGGTGACCCGCGGCAGCTTCTATTTCCATTTCAGCAACCTGAAGGACCTTCTCGGCAGCCTGCTGGAGGAGTGGCGCGTCTGCAACTGCGCGCCTTTCGAGAAGCTGGCCGGCAGCGATCCCGTCGACGGCCCTGCCTTCTTCGATGCCGTGACCGGCGTCTGGATCAGTGAGAACCCCTTCAATCCGAAGCTCGACCTTGCCGTCCGGGACTGGGCGCGCAGCGCCGCGGCCGTCGCCAGGGAGATCAGGGCGCAGGACGATCTTCGCATGGCGCTGCTGGTCCGGGCATTCCGGGCGATGGGCTATGACGCCGATGAGAGCCTGATCCGCGCCCGCATCACCTATTTTCAGCAGATCGGATACTACGCCACCTGCTTCAGGGAACCGCCCGCGGAGCGGAAGCGCTTCCGGTCGCTCTACACAAGGATACTCGTCGGCGCGCCCGACCGCTGACGATGCGATGCCCAACAAGCCGAGTTCGAGGAACCAAATGTCACGTCCCGTGCCCTATCTTGCATCCCGCACCCTGACCGTCGTCAAGCCGATCGACACGTCCGGGGCCAGGCGCATCGTCAATCTCGGCCTCAACGAGAGCTGGCTCGGAACGCCGCCCGGCGTCGTGGAGGCCATCAAGGTTTCGGCGGAGACGGTGCACCGTTATTCCGACCCCGGCTGCAAGCTGATGCGCGTGGCGATCGGGCAGCAGTTCGGCCTCGACCCCGCGCGCGTCGTCTGCGGCAACGGTTCGGAGGAACTGCTCGACGCCGTCGGCCGCGTCTATGCGCGGCCCGGCGACGAGATCCTGTTCCCGGCCTATTCCTTCCTGCAATTCGCCATCGTGGCGTATCGAATCGGCGCAAAGGCCGTCGAGGCGCCGCTGGGGAAAAATTTCGCCGTCGACATCGACGCGCTGCTGGCGGCGGTCACGCCGGCGACGCGCGTCGTCTTCCTCGCCAATCCCAACAATCCCACCGGCGTCGCGGTGCCGTTCGAAGACGTTGAGCGGCTGGCGCGCGAACTGCCCTCGCATATCGTGCTGGTGCTCGACGCCGCCTATGCGGAATATGTCGATCCCGCCCTGTCGGCGGCGATGTTCGAGCTTGCCGACCGGCATCCGAACATCGTCGTCACGCGCACCTTCTCGAAGGCCTATGGCCTCGCGGCGGCGCGGGCCGGGTGGGCCTATGCGCATCCGGAAATGGCGACGGCGCTCAACAATGTGCGCGGCATCGGCAATGTGAACGGCATGGCGCAGGCGGCGGCGATCGTGGCGATTGCCGCGCAGGATTTCGTGCGGCAGGTCCGCGAGCGCACGGCCGAGGAGCGCGAATACCTCCACGGGCGTCTCGGCGCGCTCGGTTTCGAGCTTGCCCCGAGCGTCGCCAACTTCGCCTTTGCGCGGCTGCCGGGCGCGCCGGCCGGCTGGGCGCAGGAAACCGTGGCGCGGCTCGCGAAACAGGGTTTTGTCTTCCGCTCGAACGAGGATTACGGCCTGCCGGAATGGCTGCGCATAACGGTGGCCGAGCGGCCGGATATGGACGAGATGCTGGACCTGCTGGCCGTCGAAGTCGACCGCGCGGCAGGCCGCAAGATAGCGGTTGCGTGAGAGCGCCGTCCGTTCGCTCACAGCACGCGTGACAGGAACTCGCGCGTGCGCGGCGACTGCGGATCGGCGATCATCTCCCTCGGCACGCCGCGCTCTTCCACAACGCCGCGATCCATGAAGATGAGTTGGTCGCCGACCTCGCGGGCGAAGCCGATCTCGTGCGTCACCACCACCATGGTCATGCCGCTTTCCGCCAGATCGCGCATGACCACCAGCACCTCGCCGACGAGTTCCGGGTCGAGCGCCGACGTCGGCTCATCGAAGAGGAGAACCTTCGGGTTCATCGCCAGCGCCCGCGCGATCGCGACGCGCTGCTGCTGTCCGCCGGAAAGCTGGCGGGGATAATAGCCGGCCTTTTCGGCGAGCCCTACCCGCTCCAGCAGAGCATGGGCCATCTCCCTGGCCTCGCTCTTGCGCATGCCCTTCACCGTGATCGGCGCCTCGATCAGGTTCTCCAGCGCCGTCATGTGCGAGAACAGGTTGAAGGACTGGAACACCATGCCGATGTCGGCGCGGCGCTTGCAGAGGAGGTTGTTCTTCACCTCGTAGAGCTTGCCGTCGCGCAAATCGTAGCCGACGAATTCGCCATCGACCAGCAGCACGCCGCCATTCACCTCTTCCAGATGGTTGATGCAACGCAGAAACGTGCTCTTGCCGGAGCCGGACGGGCCGATGATGCAGGCGACGGAGCCTGCCGGCACGTTGAGGTCGATGCCCTTCAGCACCTCGACGGTTCCGAAGGACTTGCGGACGCCCTTGGCGAATACCATCGAATTGGCCGGGACGCCGAAACGCGCCTGATTTTCCGCCTTGGCTGTCATGCCGGCTGCGCCGTCCTTCCCAGCTTGAACGCGCGCCGCAGGATGCCGCGCGCCGCGCCCGACTGCTGCTGGTCGCTTCTTCCATAATACTGCTCGATGTAATGCTGCCCGATCGAAAGCAGCGTGACCACGAACAGGTACCAGAACGCCACCACGATCAGCAGCGGTATCGTCTCGAAGGTGCGCGCATAGATGCTTTGCGCGGCATAGAGCAGGTCGTTGACGGCGATAATGGTGACGAGAGAGGTGGTCTTGAGCAGGTTGATCGTCTCGTTGCCGGTCGGCGGCACGATGAAGCGCATGGCCTGCGGCAGGGTGATGCGCCTGAGGATCAGGCGGTGGTTCATGCCGAGGCTTCCGGCGGCTTCGGTCTGGCCGCTCGGCACCGACTTGATGCCGGCGCGCACGATCTCGGCCATATAGCCGGCCTCATGCAGCGAGAGCGCCACGACGGCCGCCACGAAAGGCGTCATGAAGTCGTTGGTCTTGACCGAGAATATCGTGCCGACGAAAGGCAGGGTCAGCGAGAACTCGCGGACCACGAGGGACAGGTTGAACCAGAAGATGAGCTGTATTAGCGCCGGCGCCCCGCGGAAGAACCAGATATAGGCGCTCGCGAAGGCGTTCAGGATGCGGCTCGGCGACAGGCGCATGATGGCCACGATCGTGCCGATGACGATGGCCAGCACCATGATGACGACGGTCAGCACCAGCGTCTGGCCGAGGCCCCGCATGATCGAGGGGTGGAAGAGATATTTGCCGACGGTCGGCCAGTCGAAAGCCGGGTTCGTCGCCAGCGCCTGCACGAGCAGCGCCAGCAGCACGATGACCGCCGCCGTGCCGATCCACAGGCCGTAGTGGCGGACCGGAACGACGACCAGCGTCTCGACGGGAGCCTGCGGTTCGGCTTTCGACATTCCGTCAACCTTTCGACAAGGATGAGGTCGGCCCGGCGCGAACGGTCGAGTCGCGCCAGGCCCGCACCCGCTATTGGCGGATCTTGTCGGCGCTGTCGACGATGTAGGCTTCCTCGATCATGGCGCTGGTCATGCCGTACTTGCCCATGATCGTCTTGTACGTGCCGTTCTTGATCAGCTCCTCGAGCGCGGCGCGCAGCATTTCCGCCGTCTCCGTGTCGCCCTTCGGCACCGCGATGCCGAGCGGGGCGACGTCGTAGAGGCCGGGCACCACGACCATCTGGCCCTTGCTGGTGACCTCGAAATATCCGGACGCGGTCGCGTCGTCGAGACGGGCGTCGATGCGGTCGGAAAGGGCGGCCTGGATGATGTCCTTGCCCTCGGGGAACACGCTCTTTTCGATTTCGGCGAGGCCTTTCTCCTTGCACTCGCCACTCAGCCGGTCGGCGATGAAATCGGAAACCGAGCCGCCGATGACGCCGACGCGCTTGCCGCACAGATTGTTCTCGCCCTGGAACTGCGGCGCCTTGTCGGCCGTGGTCGAGGCGACGATGCCGGACTTGATGAACATGACGAAATCGACCTGCTTCAGCCGGTCGTCGGTCGCCGCGAACGTCTCCCAGGCCACCTTGAAGCGGCCGGCCGCGAGGCCCGGGATCATCGACGGGAAGGGGATGCGCGTCACTTCAAGCTCCGCGCCGAGCAGCTTGGCGGCCTCCTCGGCGAGCTCGATGTTGATGCCCACCTGCTTGCCGTTCTCATCGATGAACTCGAACGGCGCATATTCCAGCGTGTTGGCGATGGCGAGCTTGCCGGTCTCGGCGACTTCCGGCGATTTCGGGAGCTCCGCGGCGCCGAGCAGTCCGCCGGTGCCCAGAAACGCCGCGACCAGCGCGGTGCCGCGCAGAAGCGAAAAATGTCGTTGCATGGAAGTCCCTCCTCATTGTGACGGCGGCAACGGATGCCTTCCGCTTCGCCTGCCGTCGTGAAACCGTGTTCCCTTTGCAGCCCGTGGCGGCTGCTTTCTTCAGTGCAAGATCAGACGATAATTCTGATATTGAAATGTATTTTTCATGGCGCCTTGCTTGTCAAGCGGGCGTGTCTGCCGATACCCCGGGGCACGCCACCTCAAAAGCGCAGCGACCGCAATCCTACCGTGCGGTCTATGGCCAGGATAGCCGCGAAAGTCAGAAATATGCTGAGCGAGGCGATCGCGGCTGCGGTGGGGTCGAAGTTGAAGCGCAGATAGTCGAACAGTTCGAGCGGGAGCGTGTTGTTGCCGACCGACTTCAGGAGCAGCGATATGTTGAAGATGTCGAAGGAGATGACGAAGGCGAACAGGCAGCCGGTGATGATGCCCGGCTTGATCGCCGGCAGCGTCACGCGCCGGAAGGTCATCCATCCGCCCGCGCCGAGGCTGCGCGCGGCTTCCTCCTGCGAATGATCGAAATTGAACAGCGCCGACGAGACGTTGAGGAACACATAGGGGAAGGTGACCACGATGTGGCCGATCTGGATGCCGATCGAGTATTCCGTGCCGATGCCGATCTCGTAGAAATAGAAGAGCAGCGCGATCGCCGTCAGGATCTCCGGCACCAGCAGCGGGCCTGTCATCACCAGCCTCAGCCGGTCGCGTCCCCGTCCCGCATGGCGGGCGACGTAGATGGCCGCGAGCGTGCCGATGACGCCGTTGACCAGCGTTGAGATGGCGGCGATGCGCACCGAATAGAGGGTGGCGTCGAGGAAGCGGCTGTTGGAGAACAGCGACTCGAACCAGCGCAGCGAGAAGCCTTCCAGCGGGAAGGCCAGGAACTCGCCGGAATTGAACGAGAGCAGCACCACCAGCACGATCGGGAACATCAGGAAGATGTAGATCGCGGTCACCAGCGCGACGAACAGCCGGTCCCAGACGGTTTTTTCGACGCCGTCCGCACCTTTCATGGCAGCCTCCGCATCGCGCGCGCCGTCAGCCTGAGATAAAGCCCGACGACGAGAACGGCCACGCCGGCCATGATGATGGCGAGCGCGGCGCCCGCCGGCCAGCGGAAATTGTCGACCAGATACTGCACCACCAGCACCGACATGGTGCGCCCGCCCGTGCCGCCGAGCATGGCGGGCGTCACATACGCGCTGATCGACAGCACGAAGACGAGGATCGTGCCGGCCTGGATGCCGGGCAGGCTAAGCGGCAGGGTCACCTTCAGGAAGGTGCGCATGCGCGATGCGCCAAGCGAGCGCGACGCCATGGCGAGATCCGGACTGATCGCCTGGAGGTTGCCCAGCAGCGGCAGGATGATGAAGGGCAGGAAGACGTGCGTCAGCGCGATCGTCACGCCGAGCGAATTGTTCATGAGCTGGAGCGGAAAGCCGATCACGCCGAGCGTCATCAATGTCTTGTTGGCGACGCCGTTGTTGGAGAGGATGATCATCCAGGCGAAGGTGCGCACCACCAGCCCGACCAGCAGCGGCGAGAGCACGAAGATGTAGAGCAGGCTCGTCCAGCGGGAGCGCGACCTTGCGAGGTGATAGGCCACCAGGTAGCCGAGCAGGAGCGTCAGCACCGTGACGATCGCGCCGATCAGCAGCGTCTTTCCGAGGATTCCCCAGATATAGGGATCGCCGAGCGCGGTAGCGTAGTGCGCCACGGTGAAGCCGTCGCCATAGACCGCGCGGGTCGAGGCCTCGCGCAGGCTCATGGTGATGATGGTGATGTAGGGCAGGGCGAAGAAGCCGATCAGCAGCACCAGCGCCGGCACCAGCATCCAGGCGGGACCGAACCGGCCGACGCCCGGCGGGCGGACGCTTGCGCGCGGGGCGGCTTCGACCGCGCTCATGCGGCGAGCAGCCACGCGTCGCGCGCCGCGAAGCCCAGCGCGACCTGTTCGCCGACCGGCAGCGGATTGCGTCCGCTGACATCGACCGTCATGTCGCCGCCGCTCGCCAGCCGCACCTTCAGCTGCGTCGCATTGCCCTGGTAGATGGCGCTGGCCACCGAGCCCGCGAGCACGTTCTCGTCCGGCGAGGCGGCTGCCGGCTCGCCCTGCCTGCGGGTGCGGATGTTCTCGGGGCGGATCATCACGCTGACGTCGGCGCCCTTTGTCAGACCCGCCGGACCGTGCGCGCCGATCGTTCCGCCGCTGGTCTCGACCTTGTAGGCGTCCGCGCCCAGAACCTCCGCGATCTTGCCGGAGAGCGTGTTCGACCGGCCGATGAAGCCCGCCACCGCCTGCGACGCCGGTCGCTCGTATATGTCGCGCGGCGTCCCGAACTGCGAGATCACGCCGGCATTCATCACCACGATCTTGTCGGACATGACCATCGCTTCCGACTGGTCGTGGGTGACGTAGATGCTGGTGATGCCGACGCGCTGCTGAAGCTCGCGGATGAAGAAGCGCATCTCGTCACGTAATGTAGCGTCGAGATTGGCCAAAGGCTCGTCGAGCAGCAGCACCGAGGGCTCGATGACCAGCGCGCGGGCGAGCGCCACGCGCTGCTGCTGGCCACCCGAAAGCTCGCGCGGAAAGCGCTGCTCGTAGCCCTGCAGCCGCACCATGGCAAGGACGTCCCCGATGCGGCGCTTGCGCTCGGCCGGCGAGACCTTGCGCACCTCGAGGCCGAAGCCGAGATTTTCCGCCACCGTCATATGCGGGAACAGGGCGTAGGACTGGAACACCATGCCGACGTCGCGCTGCTCGGGCAGGGCGCGCGTCATGTCCTTCTCGCCGAAAAGGATGCGGCCGCTGTCGGGCCGTTCGAAACCCGCCACGCACCGAAGCGTGGTGGTCTTGCCGCAACCGCTCGGCCCCAGGAGGGAAACGAACTCTCCCTGGGCGATCGGGACGGAAATGTCCTTCAATATGTGCAGGCTGCCATACTGTTTGTTGATACGATCGATGGTCAGTGCAGTCATCCGGCCACCTCATCCACCCTGCACGTGGGCCGCCGAAGACGGGAAATCTCCGGCGGCGTTTTTCGGGAGCAGCGTCACGCCATCTCGCGGTTCCAGCGGTCGGCGATGTCGGCGGCCTTGTCGACGTAGCTGTCCCAGTTATAGCTCCTGATCTCCGACATGCGGTCGCCGACGATCGGCGTCCGCTTGCGGATCTCGTCGTCCAGCTCCGACGCCTTGTTGCAGGGCGAGGTGTAGAAGGCCTTCGCCATGTCGCGCTGCACGTTGGCGTCGAGCACATAGTTGAGATAGGCGTGGGCGGCGTCCTTCTCCGCACCCGTCCTGACCAGGTTGAAGGACTGCTCGAAGGCCAGAACGCCTTCCTTCGGCGCGACGATGTCGACCGGCGCCCCCTTGTCCTGCAGCACCATGATCTCGGTCCAGTCGACCGGCGCGACGATGGCGTCGCCCCGCATCAGCGCCGTCGACAGCTCGCCGCTCCACGATGCCTGCGAGAAGGGCAGAAGCTCCTTGATCTTGGCGAAGGCCGTATCGAAATCGTCCGGGCCGCTGCCGAACAGCTCGCCGACGAGGCGCAGGAAGACGACGGCGCCGGTGTTGCCGATCTGGTAAAGGCCGGTCCGGCCCTTGAATTCGGGGTTCTCCCAGAGGTCGTGCCAGGACGTCGGCGGCGTCTTGACCATGTCGGTCCGGTAGGCCAGCCCGATCGGGGAGATGATGGAGCGGATGCCGTTGGTGTCCTTGTTGACGAATTGCGGATAGACATTCGCGGCGTTCGGCAGCTTCGACACGTCGAACGGCTCGAAGAAGCCTTCGGCGCGCAGGATGGCGGCGATGTTCTCGTTGCCCATGAAGATGCTGTAGGGCGAGCGGTCGCCGCCGGCGCGGATCTTCGACACGAAATCCTTGCCGAGGCCGACATCGAGCTGCGGCTCGACATCCGTGGCCTCTTTCAGGCCCGGCAGCAGCTTTTCTTCCCAGAACTTCGCCCAAAGACCGCCATAGGTCGGGACGACCAGCGGAGACCGCGCCGAGGCCAGGCGCGGCAGGCCCATCGAGGCAAACGCGGCCGTCGCTGCGACGGCGAATTCACGCCTTGTCAGCTTCATCGAAACATCTCCTATGTTCCCACAAGAACTTCTTATTGTTAGGCTGCCCGGCAGACTCTCCAGTGCGACCGGACAAGGAACGCTTGCATTTTTTTTGCCACCGGTCAACAATTTCGATATTGTAATATTTAAATAAGGGAAGCGAGACGGCAGCGAACGATGAGACGGAGGGAGGAGGTCATACCGGAGATTCAGGCGACGCGGAGCCTCGCGCACCAGATCGCGACGGCGCTGCAGCAGGAGATCGTGCAGGGAACGCTGAGCGTTGCCGAGCGCCTGCCCTCGGAGACCGAGATCGCGAGGCGCTTCAACGTCTCGCAGCCGACGGTTCGCGAGGCGCTCAAGATTCTCGCCGCCAAGAAGCTGGTGCGGTCCAAGCGCGGTCCGAACGGGGGCGTCTTCGTCAACGCGCCGTCGCTGACGACGGCCAGCCAGATGCTGCAGGAAATGACGACATGGTTCGTCGGGCTCGGCGTCTTCGGGCTCAGCGAGATCGTGGAGGCCCGCCTTTTCCTCGGCCGCACCTGCGTGCAGCTCGCGGCGGAGCGCGCCACCGAGGAGGATCTCGCGACCATAGAGGCGACGCTCGAGGCCTTCGAGCGCGCGGACATTTCGGACGAGGAATTCTGCCGGCTGGACGTGGCTTTCCACCACGCCATCGCGCAGGCCACCGGCAACAACGAGTTGCGTTTCATCATGCTGGTGGTCAACGACTCGCTCATCCCCGCCACCAACATGATCTCCTTCCGCTTCCGCGAGCGCGGCCGCGTCGTCGCCCTGCACGCCGACATACTCGAGGCGTTGCGGGCCGGCGATTCCACGGCGGCGACGGCGGCGTTCGAGGAACTCATCGCGTATCAGTCGAGCGTCTACGAGAAGGCGCTGGCGGCCCGGCAGATCGACGCCGCCGGCAAGCAGGAGAGCCTGTGACGCGGATATTCGCCGACGGTCTGGCGCTGATCGAGGAGCGGCAGGCCGATGGCCGCGTCATCTACCGCAATTCGGTCCCTCTGCCGGACGGTCTGCCCGATATCTTTGCGCGCCTGTGTCATTGGGCCGGGACGTCCCCGGACAGGGTGCTGCTCTCCGAACCCGCCGGCGAAGACCGGCGTCACATCACCTATCGCGAGGCGGTTCCGCGCGCCCTCGCCCTGAAAGGGTTGCTGGTTTCGCGGTTCGACCTGCGCAAGGGCGACTGCGTGGCGACGCTGCTGCCCGCCGGCATCGACGCGCTGCTGCTGAAGCTCGCCTGCCTCGCCGGCGGATTCGTCCATGCGACGCTGCCGCCTTTCCCGTTCCGTGACGGCGTGCATGACGACGCCACGAAGCCGTTCCTGCTGGCCGCGAAGCCCAGGCTGATCGTCGCGCCCGACAGGCATCCTGCAATCACCGGCATGGGCGCGCTCGCGGTCTCCGAACTGGCCGCCGATGGCGATGCGGACGAGACTGGAGGCGCCAGCTCCGACGATTGGGCGGCTATCTTCTTCACCTCCGGCAGCACCGGCGCGCCGAAGGGCGTGCCCATCACGCGCGGCATGATCTCGTCCAATCAGGCGGCGATCGTCGCCATGTGGCCGTTCCTTGGCGAGGAGCCGCCGGTTCTGGTCGACTGGCTGCCATGGCATCATGTCTTCGGCGGCCTCGACAACATCTTCAAGATGATCTGGAACGGCGGCACGCTGCATGTCGACGCCGCGCCGAGCCCCGGCGCCATGGACGCCACCGTGCGGCTGATCGAAAAGGTCTCGCCCACGCTGCACATCGCCGTGCCGCTCGGCTTGCGCCTGCTGCTCGACCGGCTGGAAGACGACGACAACGCAGCCCGTGCCTTCACGCGCAGGCTGCGGGCGATCTTCTTTGCCGGCGCGGGCATCGACGCAGCGCTGTGGCGGCGGCTCGCGGCCTTTCGCGATGGCTATGGCGATTTCCAGATCCTTTCCGGCTATGGCGCGACGGAGGCGGCCTCGACCATCTGCCTGTCCCCCGCGCCGCTGGAGCGGCCCGGCGAGCTCGGCTATCCCCTGCCGGGCCATACGATAGCCCTTGCTGATGTCGACGGGCGGCGCGAACTGCGCGTCGCCGGGCCGAATGTCGCGCCCTGCTATCTCATCGAGGGAAACACCGTCCCGCTTCCGACGGATGAGCACGGCTTCTACCGGACGGGAGACGCGGCCGTGATGCGCCGGCGCTCGGACGGTGTCGAGGTCTTCGCCTTCGACGGCAGGCTGGCCGAGGATTTCAAGCTGTCGAGCGGCGTCAAGGTGCGCACCGGCCCCCTGCGTGCCGGTCTTCTGGCGCATTGCGCGCCGCTGCTCGACGACATCGTCATCGCCGGGGAAAACCGCGACCGGCTCGTGGCGCTGGCATTTGCCTCGGCGGCTGGGAAGGCACAGCCGGACCTTGCCGCCGCACTCGCCGCGCTTCTTGGAAGCTGGAACGCCGCGAATGGCGGCGCTTCGACCGCCATCGCCCGGTTCGATCTCGCGTCGGCCCCGCCTGACCGCGGCCGGGGCGAACTTTCCGACAAGGGGCAGATCGTGCAGTCGCGCTATTTGCGCAACCACGCCGGGATTTTCGAGGCGTTGCAGGCGGGCGGCGGTCAGGCGCCCGGAGCATGATCCCGAAAAGTTGCAGACTTTTCGGACACGATCATGCGGCTAATGGAGCATGATCCCGAAAAGTTGTAGACTTTTCGGACACGATCATGCGGCGAATGACGCCTGACGCCATCGATCGTCAGTCGAGGTCGCGGAACGGCTTCTCGCGGATCGCCAGGAATTCCTTCAGCGAATGCTCCTTGAGCAGCCGCATCCAGTAGCGCCCTTCTTCCGAGGCGTGCAGGATCGCGGTCGTCTCGCGGTTGTAGGTCCACGAACTGTCGAGCCCCGCCGTCTGCTGCTGGTGATTGAGCGCGGCCTTGGCGAACTTGATCGCCGCGCCCGGCATGCGGGCGCATTTGCGGGCCAGCTTCTCGCTCTCCGCCTTGAGCCGGTCGCGCGGCACCGCCTTGTTGACGAGGTGGATGCGCTCGGCCTCGCGCCCGTCGATCAGGTCGCCCGTGTACATGAGATGGCGCGCATGGATCATCGGCACGGTCCAGGGCAGCATCAGCGTCGGCGGGGCCGAGACGTGGCGCACCTCGGGCTCGCCGAACAGGGCGTCCTCGGCCGCGATCACCATGTCGCAGCACATCATCAGCTCGAGCCCGCCGGCCAGCGCGTAGCCGTTGACGGCGGCGATGATCGGCAGCGGCGCGTCGCGCAGCACCTGCATGCGGCGCATATTGGCGCCGATGTCCTCGCGCCAGCCTTCCGCGTCCATCTCGAAATCCTCGCCGCCGAGGTCGAAGCCGGAGGTGAAGGCGCGGCCAGCGCCGGTGATGATGACGGCGCGCACGTCCGGGTCCTTCACCGCCCGCCTGACCGCCGCTTCCAGCGCGTCGCCGAGCTCCTGGTTCATGGCGTTCATCTTGTCGGGACGGTTGAGCGTCAGGGTGACGAAGGCGTCCTGTTCGTCCTTGTGCCAGAGTACGGTATCGCTCATTTCTTTCTCCCTCAGGCGATCTCTATGACGACGCGGCCGCGCACGGCGCCAGCCACGATCTTGCCGGCGAGTTCCGGCAACTCGCTCAGCCTGTGCACTTCGGTCATCGCCGCCAGCTTCTCGCGGTCGAGATGTTCGGCCAGCGTCTTCCATGCACGGTCGCGCTTGGCCTGCGGGGCGAAGACGGAATCGACGCCGATAAGCGTCACGGACCGCAATATGTGCGGCATCACCGTGCCCGGCAGGTTGGCGCCGCCCGCCAGTCCGCAGGCCACCACCGCGCCGCCATAGACGGTCTGCGCCAGCACATTGGCGAGCGTGTTGGAGCCGACCGAATCCACCGCGCCGCTCCAGCGTTCCTTCTGCAGCGGCCTGACGTCGCCGGAAAGTTCGGCGCGGTCGATGAAGGCGGAAGCGCCGAGGCCGCTGAGGTAATCGTGCGTCTCGGGGCGGCCGGTGGACGCCACCACGATGTAGCCCTTCGACGACAGCAGGCTGACCGCCGTGGAGCCGACGCCGCCGGCCGCGCCCGTCACCAGAACCTCGCCCTTGCCGGGCTGGATCATGCCCCAGTCCTCGAGCGCGTTCACGCAGAGCGCCGCCGTGTAGCCGGCGGTGCCGATGGCCATGGCCTGCTCCATGCTGAAGGCTTCCGGCAGACGGATCAGCCATTCCGGCTTCAGCCGCTGGAAGCGGGTGTAAGCGCCCCATTCGGTCTCCGAAAGGCCCCAGCCGTTGACGATCACCTTGTCGCCCTGCTTCCACGCGGGCGAGCGCGATTCCACCACTGTGCCGGCGAGATCGATGCCCGCCACCATGGGCAGGCGGCGCGCGATGCGGCCCTTGCCGGAAACGGCGAGGCCGTCCTTGTAGTTGAGGCTGGAATAGCCGATCTCTACCAGCACGTCGTGATCGGGCAGGTCCGATGTGGAGATCTGCTTGAACGCCGCCCTGGGCTTGCCGTCCACATCCTCCAGCATCAGCGCGGTGAAGGTTTCGCTCATTCAATTCTCCAACTGGACATCTGTTGACGAAGGTACGAACTAGGGTCAGGACCTGTTGATTTGACTGGAATGGTCGGAGCGGATTTGCGCGGATGCGCGAAGCAAGGCCGCAGGAAGGCTGAGGCCTTTCAAGGCGTTGCGACAAGCAAGCCCGTGCAAATCAGCCCGATCCGGAGGACGATCGACATGGCGTCGATCTGCCGCGTCAAAGCCTTCGACCGGGGGAGCAACCCCGTTCCTCAGGCCTTTCCTTGCATCTCTCGCCATCTCGAACGCCATCCCAGTCAAATGAACAGGTCCTGACCCTAGCCGCGTTTGGCGCGGGCCGCCTCGCGTTCGGCGCGCCGCTTCAGGCTGACGGCATAGCTGTCGCGCACATAGCTGAGCAGTTCGGAAAGCACGCCGACGGCGCCGGCTCCATCACGCGCCTCGACCGCGTCTGCCAGCCTCTCGTGGAATCCGGCGACGGTGCCGCGCTCGCGCACCTGCGACACGATCATATTGGTGATCGGCATGAAGGCCTCGACCACCGTGTACATCATCAGGCTCAGGGGGCCGTTGCCGGCCGCCGTCACCAGCCCGCGATGAAAGCGCACGTCGGACGCGCAGAACTCCTCGTCGGTCAGCGAGGCCGAGCGCTGGAGCGCGATCTCGGCGCGCATGGCCGCGAGGTCTTCGCCGCTGCGGCGCTCGCAGGCCAGCCGGCAGCATATGGCCTCAGTCTCCAGCCGCGCGCCGATGATCTCGTCGATGTCGAACGCGCCCATGCCGACGAGCAGCGTCGCCGCGCCGGTTATCGCCGAGGAGAGTCCTTCCGGATCGGGACGCTTGACGAAGGTGCCGCCGGCGGGACCGCGCTGCGAGCGGATCAGGTTCTGCGCCGCGAGCCGCTTCAGCGCCTCGCGGATGGTCGGCCGCGAAATGCCGAAGCTCTTCGCCAGTTCCTCCTCGGTCGGCAGGCGCTCGTCGATCTGCAGACGGCCGTCCAGGATGGCGGAGCGGATCTTGTCCGCGACCTGTCTGGCGACCCCCGTGCGCACAACGTCTTCATATTCGATCGGCATGCGCTCTCCTCCGGCTTGACCGTGTGTCACGGCCATCGCCATTGACATCTAAACAATATAAGTTTGACAAATATTGCAAGCGAAATAGGCTGTTCCAGCCGTCCGGCATTGCGGGCGCATCTCAGGACATCATGGCTGTCTCCATCGACATGCTTCTTTCCCGCTTGGAACGCCGTCTGGACAGGGCGGGCATCCTGGCGGGCGAGGCGATTGACCCACGCTACGGCGACGACCTTTCCGGAGGCGGTTCGCTTCGGCCGGCGGCTGTGTTCCGTCCGCGTCATGGCGCGGACGTCGCCGCCATTCTGGGTGTATGCAACGAACTTGGCCAGCCTTTGGTGGTGCAGGGAGGGCGAACCGGCCTTTCCGGTGGTGCGCGCGTCGGGGCAGGCGAGGCGGTGCTTTCGCTGGAGCGCATGACCGTGCTTTCGCCGGTCGAACCGGCGGCCGGCACGGTCGTCGCGGAGGCGGGAGCGCCTCTGCAGGCCGTGCAGGAGCATGCCGGGGCGGCAGGCTTCCTCTTCGGCGTGGACATAGGCGCGCGCGGCACCGCCACCATCGGCGGCAACATCGCCACCAATGCCGGCGGCATACGCGTGCTGCGCTACGGCAGTTTCCGCGCTCAGGTGCTGGGCGTGGAGGCCGTGCTCGCCGACGGCAGCGTGCTCTCCTCTCTGAAAGGCCTTGCCAAGGACAACAGCGGCTACGATCTCAGCCAGCTTTTCATCGGCAGCGAGGGCACGCTGGGCGTGGTGACGCGCGCCTGCCTGCGCCTTCACCCGAAGCCGGTCACGCAAGCGATCGCCTTCTGCGCGATGCCGTCGCTCGATGCGGCGATGGCGCTGCTGAAATTCCTGCGCGGGCGGCTCGGCACTCTGCTGTCCGGCTTCGAGCTTATCTTCGATCCGCTGATGAGCGAGATGACCCGGACGCTCGGCCTCAACGCGCCCGTCCGGCTCGACGCTTCCGTCTACGTGCTTGCCGACATCCAGGGCATGTCGCCCGGAACCGACGAGACCGTCTTCGCCGAGGCGCTCGGGCAGGCGATGGAGGACGGGCTGGTGACGGACGCGGCGCTGTCGCAGTCGGATCGCGAGTTCCACGCGCTGTGGGCGCTGCGCGACGACTGCAACCGCTATCTCTTCGCGCTGAATTCCCTGCTGAGTCTCGACGTCAGCCTGCCGCTTCCGCGCATGGGCGAATTCCTGATCGAGGCCGGAGCGGCGCAGCAGAAGGCCGATCCATCCGCGCGCGACTATGTCTTCGGCCATCTCGGCGACGGCAACCTGCATTACTGCGTGGTGACGGACCGGCCGGACGCCGTGGCCGAGGCCGTTTTCCGCTGCGTGAAGCGCGCTGGCGGCTCCATTTCCGCCGAACACGGGATCGGCCTCGACAAGAAGCCCTATCTGCACCTCTCCCGCAGCGAGGCGGAAATCGCAACGATGCGCCGGCTGAAGGCCGCGCTCGACCCCAACGGCATCCTCAATCCCGGCCGCATCTTCGACATGGACGACGGCAGGATGCTCCGGAGGCAAGAAAGATGACGTCGGCACAAGCCCTCGAAGCCACAATCTCCGCACCCCGCCCGGCCGCGAAGGCCTCGGCGCTGGACGAACGCTACGCGCTGGAGCGCGGGCGCATCCTCGTTTCCGGCACGCAGGCGCTGGTGAGGCTGATGATGGTGCAGCGTCAGCGCGATCTCGCCGCCGGGCTCAACACCGCCGGCTATGTATCCGGCTATCGCGGCTCGCCGCTCGCCGGCTTCGACCGCGAGGCCGAGCGTGCGAAAAAATATCTGAAGGCGAACCACATCGTCTTCCAGCCGGGCCTCAACGAGGACATGGCGGCGACCGCGGTGTGGGGCACGCAGCAGGTCGGCATATTCCCCGGCGCGCGCTATGACGGCGTCTTCTCCATGTGGTACGGCAAGGGGCCGGGCGTCGACCGCAGCATGGATGTCATCCGCCATGCCAACGCCGTCGGCACGGGCCGGCATGGCGGCGTGCTGCTTCTGGTCGGCGACGATCACGCCGCCGTCTCCTCGACTTTGCCGCACCAGAGCGAGCACAATCTGATCTCCGCCATGGTGCCGCTGCTGTCGCCGGCCGGCATCGGCGAATATATCGACTACGGCCTGCTCGGCTGGGCGCTCAGCCGCTATTCCGGCGCGTGGGCAGGCTTCAAGTGCCAGACGGAGATCGTCGAATGCTCGGCCACGGTCGACCTCGATCCCGACCGGCTCGCCATCGTCACGCCGGACATCGCCTTGCCGGCGGACGGCCTGTCCATGCGCTGGCCGGACGGATCGCATGCCATGGAGCGGCGGCTGGAAGCAAAGATGCAGGCGGTGCAGGCTTTCGCCCGCGCCAACCGTCTGGATCGCGAGGTGTGGCCTTCACCCTCCGCCCGTCTCGGCATCGTCTCCACCGGCAAATCCTGGCTCGACCTCAAGGGCGCGCTGTCCCTGCTCGGCATCGACGAACGCGAGGCGGAAAAACTCGGCCTGAAGCTCTACAAGGTCGGCATGGTCTGGCCGCTGGAGCCGGAAGGTCTGCGCGATTTCGCCAAGGGGCTGGAAGAGCTTCTGGTGGTGGAGGAGAAGCGCCCGGTCATCGAGGAGCAGGTCAAGTCGCAGCTCTTCAACATGCCGGCGGACCGCCGGCCGCGGGTGAGCGGCAAGGCCGACACGCGCGGCGCGCCGCTTCTGACGGCGCTCGGCGAGCTCGGCCCGCTCGCCATTGCCCGCGCCATCCTCGCATGGCTGGGCGACAGGGCGCCGCATCTCGCCGCGCGCGGGGAACTCGTTTCGAGGCTCGGCGCTCCCGTTCCCGCCGAGCCCGGCCTGCTGACGCGCGAGCCCTATTTCTGCTCGGGCTGCCCGCACTCGACCTCCACCGTCCTGCCCAAGGGCAGCCGCGCGTCCACCGGCATCGGCTGCCACATGATGGTGGTGGGCATGGAGCGCGACACCGCCACCTTCACCCAGATGGGCGGCGAAGGCGGCTCGTGGATCGGGCTTTCGCCCTTTACCGACGAGAAGCACATCTTCGTCAATATGGGCGACGGCACCTATTTCCATTCCGGCCTGCTCGCCATCCGCGCCGCCATCGCGGCGAAGGTCAACGCCACCTACAAGATCCTCTTCAACGACGCGGTCGCCATGACCGGCGGCCAGCGGCATGACGGAGAGCTTTCCGTACCGCTGATCGTCGGTCAGGTGCTGGCCGAGGGCGCGCAGCGCGTCGCCGTCGTATCGGAACGGCCGGAGCTGCTGGAAGGCCTGTTGCCGCGTGAGGTCCACATACGTCACCGCGACGAGCTCGACGCCGTGCAGCGCGAGCTGCGCGAGGTCGAAGGCGTCACCGTGCTGATCTACGATCAGGTCTGCGCCGCCGAGAAGCGCCGACGCCGAAAGCGCGGCGCCTATCCCGTCTCGCCGAAGCGCGCCTTCATCAACGAACTGGTCTGCGAGGGCTGCGGCGATTGCTCGGCCGTCTCCAACTGCATCTCGGTCGAGCCGCGCGAGACCGAGTTCGGCCGCAAGCGCGCCATCAACCAGTCGAGCTGCAACACCGACCTGTCATGCACAAAGGGGTTTTGCCCGAGCTTCCTCACCATCGAGGGCGGCGGCCTGCGCAAGCCGCGCGCCAGAGCCGGAGCCGGGGCCGATGCGGCGCTCGACAAGCCGGCGCTCCCGGCTCTTGGCGACCAACCCTACGGCATGCTGCTCACCGGCATCGGCGGCACGGGCGTCATCACCGTCAGCGCGATCCTGTCGCAGGCCGCGCATCTCGACGGACTGTCGCTGGTGACGCTCGACCAGACCGGCCTTGCCCAGAAGAACGGCGCGGTCGTCTCGCATATCCGCCTCGCCCGCGCGCCGGAGACCATCAGCGCCGCGCGCATCGGCCCCGGCGAGGCCGACCTCGTTCTCGGCTTCGATCTCGTGGTGGCTGCCTCGCAGGCCGCGATCGCGACCTTCGCCAGGGAGCGCACAAAAGCGGTGGTGGACGATCACTTCGCGCCGACCGCCTCCTTCGTGAAGGACACCACCATCGATTTCCGTGAAAGCGCGACGTTGCGCCGGCTCCGCAATGCCGGAGCGCAGGGCGCGGTCACGACGCTGCCGGCCACAAAGCTCGCCACCGCGCTGTTCGGCGACAGCATCGCCGCCAACATGTTCCTGCTCGGCCATGCCTGGCAGAAGGGGCTGGTGCCGATCAGCCGCGCGGCGCTCGAAAAGGCAATCGAGCTGAATGGCGCCGGCGTCGCGATGAACAGCGCGGCCTTCGCCTGGGGGCGTCTTTCGGCCGTCGATCCTGATGCGGTGCAGAGGCAGGCTGGATTTGTCGAGCCGGCCGCCGGGGAAAAGACGCTGGACGAGATCGTCGCGCATCGCTCCGATTTCCTCACTGCCTATCAGGATGAAGCCTACGCTGCGCGTTATCGCGCGCTGGTTGAAAAGGCCCGGCAGGTCGAGGCGCGCGTCGCGCCCGGCGAACAGGCCTTCGCCAAGGCGGTCGCGAAGGCGGCGTTCAGGCTGATGGCCTACAAGGACGAATACGAGGTGGCGCGGCTCCATCTCGATCCCGCCATGCGCCAAAAGCTCGCCGAGCAGTTCGAGGGCGGCTACAAGCTGAAGTACAATCTCGCGCCGCCCATGCTGACCCGCATCGATCCGCGCACTGGCCATCCGGCCAAGATCGCCCTCGGCCGCTGGATCGAGCCGGCCTTCTGGATGCTGACGAAATTGAAGGGCCTGCGCGGCACGCGCTTCGATCCGTTCGGCCGCACCGCCGAGCGCAGAATGGAGCGTCAGTTGATCGAGGATTATTTCGCGCTGGTCGAGAAACTGACGGCCCGCCTGTCGCGGGAGAGCATTGCCACGGCGGTCCAGCTGGCCAGCCTGCCCGAGGAAATCCGCGGCTACGGCCATGTGAAGCTCGCCGCTGTCGAGCGATTCGAAAAACGGAAGGCGGACCTTCTGAACGCACTCGGCTCATCCGAGCCGGTCGGCAAGGCCGCCTGAGCGAACTGCGCTGGAGCGAAAGGCATTCATCGCAGCGCGACCGGACTCCGTCCGGCCGCCCGGACGAACTGTCGCGCGTCAGCTTGACTGACGCTGACCTGCTGCTAACATGTCAGTCATAGTTTCAGATGGATATGTGATGCCCAGGAAGCAGATTTTCGGCCTGTCCGCGGCGTTGGTGACGCCTTTCCGCGCCGATGGCGGCATCGATCTGGAGCGGCTGGTATCCCATGCGCGTCAGGTGCTGGCCGATGGCTGCGATTCGGTGACGGTTTTCGGCACCACCGGCGAGGGCTACGGCATCAGTCTTTCGGAAAGGGCTGCGATGCTCGGGGCGCTGGCCGGCAACGGCATCGACCCGGCGCGTAGCTATGCGGGCGTGTCGGCGGCGCCGATGGATGACGCCGTGGCGCAGGCCCGCCTCGCGCTCGACGCCGGCGTGCGCGGTCTTCTCTTCGCGCCGCCCTTCTACCTCAAGGGCGTCGAGGACGAAGGGCTCTACGCCTGGTTCTCCAGGGTCATCGAGCGCATCGGACCGGCGGCGCGCGGCATCATCCTCTATCACATCCCCGGTCAGACGGCGGTCTCGCTTTCGGTCGATCTGGTCGGCCGCCTCAAGGCGGCGTTTCCGGGCGTGATCGCCGGGGTGAAGGATTCTTCCGGCAAGTGGGAGGATGCGGAGGCTTTCCTCGCCGCGCATCCGGAACTGGCCATCCTCATCGGCGACGAGCGGCTTCTGGCGCGCGCCGTGCGCAAGGGTGCGCAGGGCTCGATCTGCGGCCTCGCCAATGTCGCGCCGCAGCTTCTGCTGCCTGTCATCCACAAGGGCAGGGACAGCGAAAAGGTGACGGAGCTGGTCGACATGATCACCAGTTTTCCGGTCCTGCCTGCGGTCAAGGCGCTGACGGCCCATATCCGCAAGGACAGGGCGTTCATCCGCATGCGGCCTCCCGTCAGCGACCTTGCGCCGGCTTTGCAGAAGAAGGCGATCGCGGCCTACGAACGGATCATGGCCGCATGACGGAGTTCGGCGTGCCAGCTTCGGGCGAGAACCAGAACCTGCGCGATCAGGCCTATGCCGGATATACGCGCAGCCTCTTGGCGCGCCAGATCAGGCCCGGGCAGTTCATCACCCAGCGCGAGCTTGTGGAGATGACCGGCTTCTCGCTCGGCTCCATCCGCGAGCTCGTGCCCCGGCTGGAGGCGGAAGGGCTTATCAGGACCGTGCCGCAGCGCGGGATGCAGGTGCCTCAGGTCGACCTGGCGCTGGTGCGCAACGCCTTCCAGTTCCGCGCCTTCCTCGAAGTGGCGGCCGCGCGCCTGTTCGCCCGCGATGCGCCGATGGAGCTGATCGCCTCGCTGCGGAAGAGCCACGAGCGCATCATCGCCCGCCACGAGGCCGGGGAGGACGCCAACCTGATGGAGGATGCGGAGGCGGTCGACCTGTCCCTGCACGAGGCGGTGATCGGCCTGCAGAACAACGAGATCCTGAGCAACGCCTATCGGGTCAACTGGATCAAGATCAAGCTGATCCGGCTGGCCGAGACGCGCCTCTACGTGACGATGATCCCGTCGGTAATGGGCGAGCACCTGAAGATCATCGAGGCGTTCGAGCGGCGCGACGAGGATGCCGCCGCGACGGCGATCTCGGAGCATATAGACGTCGCGCGGCGTCGAGCGGTCAATATCTAAAGCATGCCGCCCGAAAGTGGGAACCGGTTTCGGGACAACGACATGCGAAAAAACAATAACTTGAAGCGTGTCGCCTGATTCCGGTTCGATGCGACACGCTTTAGGGTTTTACCCTGGATTTGCCTGCAAGCTTGCCTCGCGGCCGCAGGTCTTCATAAAGTGAGCGCAAAACGAAGAAGGAGGAGACGATCATGTTCAGAAAATTCAACCCCAATCGCCGGGATTTCCTCGCGGGCGCGGCGGGGCTTGGCGCTGCCGGTGCGCTGGGCATCCGTCCCGCTTTCGCCGACGTGGACTGGAAGAAATTCTCCGGCCAGACGCTCGAGGTCAATCTGGTCAAGAGCCCGCGCAGCGACACGCTGATGAAATACATGTCCGAGTTCGAGGAGCTGACAGGCATCAAGGTCAATGCCGAGGCCACGCCCGAGCAGCAGCAGCGCCAGAAGACGGTCATCGAGCTGTCTTCGGGCAAGCCGAGCTTCGACGTCGTGCATCTCAGCTACCACGTCCAGAAGCGCCAGTTCGAGAAGGCCGGATGGCTGGCCGACATAGGCGGCTTCCTCAAGGACCCATCGCTCACCGATGCGGGCCTGACCGAAGGCGATTTCGCCGAGGCGGGTCTTGAGTTCGCCAAGAACGATCAGGGCGTCTTGCTGTCGCTGCCCTTCTCGGTGGATTACTGGATCGTCTACTGGAACAAGGAGCTGTTCGAGCAGAAGGGCCTGCAGTATCCGGCGACGTTCGAGGACATGGCCAAGGCCGCCGAGGCGCTGACCGACAAGGATGCCGGCACCTTCGGCTTCGTGGCGCGGGGCATCAAGAACGCCAACGTGCCGGTGTGGACCTCGCTGATGCTCGGCTACGGCAAGTATGCGGTCGAGAATGGTGCGTTGAACACGGAGAGCCCGGAAGCGGTCGAGGCCGCGGCGCTCTACAAGCGCCTGATGACGGCATCCGCGCCTCCCGGCGTCGCCGGCTTCAACTGGGCTGAGTCGCAATCCGCCTTCCTGCAGGGCAAGATCGGTATGTGGTTCGACGGCGTCGGCTTCGCGCCGCCTCTGGAGGACCCGAACAAGTCGCGCGTCGTCGGCAAGGTCGGCTACGGAGTCATGCCGAAGGGGCCGAGCGCGCATGCCTCGGGAACTTTCGGCGACGGCATCGGCGTCACCGCCGCGAGCGAGAAGAAGGAGGCCGCCTATCTGTTCTGCCAGTGGGCCGTGTCGCCGCTGATGGGCGCCCGGCTGCTTCAGGCCGGCGCCGGCGTTCCCTTCCGCAAGTCGGTGCTGGGCGATCCGAAGGTGCGCGAGGGCGTCACCATGCCCGGCGAGTGGGTCGATGCGGTGGCCGGTTCCGGCGAGATCAGCAAGCTCGCCCTGCCGGTCATCATCCCGGTCACCGAGTTCCGCGACACTTTTGGCGTGGCGCTCACCAACCTGATCTCCGGCGGCGATCCGGCGGCCGAGCTGAAGAAGGCGACGGAAGCCTTCAAGCCTGTGCTGGAAAAGAGCGAAAAGGCCTGATGGCCGCTACGGCGCACCGCACGCCGACGATCGAGGAATTGGCGGGCCAGCATATCAGGCTGGCCCCCAACTACTGGCCGTTCGTCATTCCGGCGCTCGTCGTGGTGCTCTCGGTGATCGTGTTTCCGTGGGTGTTCACCATATGGATGAGCACGCAGGAATTCACGCTGGGACAGGAGCGGCATTTCGTCGGCGGCGCCAACTATGCCCGCCTGTGGGGCGATCCGCGCTTCTGGGAATCGCTCGTCCACACCTTGTGGTACACCCTGCTCTCCGTCGTCCTGCCGCTGTTTCTCGGCACGCTGGCGGCGCTCGTCTTCGATTCGAAATTCCCGCTGCGCGGCTTCCTGCGCGGCATCTTCGTCATGCCGATGATGGCGACGCCCGTGGCGATCGCGCTGGTGTGGACCATGATGTTCCATCCGCAGCTCGGCGTTCTGAACTACCTTCTGTCGCTGGTCGGCATTCCGGCGCAGGAATGGATATTCAATCCGAACACCGTCATCCCCTCCCTGGTCGCGGTGGAGACGTGGCAATGGACGCCGCTGGTCATGCTGATCGTGCTGGGCGGGCTGGCCTCCATGCCGCGCGAGCCGTTCGAAAGCGCGGAGATCGACGGCGCCAATGCGTGGCAGCAGTTCCGCTACCTCACCCTGCCGATGATAGCGCCCTTCATCATGGTCGCGGCCATCATCCGCAGCATCGACGCGCTGAAGAGTTTCGACATCATCTACGCCATGACGCAGGGCGGCCCCGGCACGGCGTCGGAAACGATAAACATCTATCTCTACAACACGGCCTTCGCCTATTACGACATCGGCTATTCGTCGGCGATGGCGATCGTCTTCTTCGTCATCATCGTCGCCATGTCGCTGGCGCTCCTCATGCTGCGCCAGCGCATGCAATGGTCGGAGGCCGAGGGCAGATGAGCACCTTCTGGAACCGGCTCGGCATGTTCTTTCTGGCGCTCGTCATCGTGTCGCCGGCCATCCTGTTCTTCCTCTGGATGATCTCGCTGTCGCTCAAATACGAGATCGACAACGGCGCCTATCCGCCGATCCTCATTCCGGAGCGCTTCGCCTGGTCGAACTATGCGCAGGTGTTCCGCGAGAACAATTTCTTCCTCTATTTCTGGAACTCGCTGCTGGTCACCGGCTCGGCGACGCTGCTGGCGCTCCTCATCGGCGTCCCGGCCGGCTACGGCATCGCGCGGCTGAAGGCGGAGAAGTCGGCCATCGTCGTCATGATCGCGCGCATGACGCCGGGCCTGTCCTATCTCATCCCGCTCTATCTGCTGTTCCAGTGGATCGGCCTGCTCGGCAGCATCTGGCCGCAGATCATCATCCATCTCGTGGTCACGGTGCCCATCGTCGTCTGGGTGATGATCGGTTATTTCGAGACGACGCCGATGGAGCTGGAGGAAGCCGCCAGCATCGACGGCGCCACGTCCTGGCAGGTGTTCCGCATGGTGGCGCTGCCCATCGCCAAGCCGGGCGTCGTGGTTGCGCTGATCCTCGCGGTCATCTTCTCGTGGAACAATTTCGTCTTCGGCATCGTGCTGGCCAACCGCGAGACGCGCACGCTGCCGGTCGCCGTCTACAATATGCTGTCCTACGAGCAGGTCGCGTGGGGACCTCTGGCCGCCGCCGCCCTCGTGGTGACGCTGCCGGTGCTGGTCCTGACCATGTTCGCGCAGCGGCAGATCGTGGCCGGCCTCACCGCCGGCGCCGTCAAGGGTGGGTGAAGCATGGCCTCGGTCGAGATCAGCGACGTGCGCAAGGAGTTCGGCGCCACCAAGGTCATCCGAGGCGTTTCCGCCGACATAAGGGATGGCGAGTTCGTGGTGCTGGTCGGCCCGTCCGGCTGCGGCAAGTCCACGCTGCTGCGGATGATCGCCGGGCTGGAGACGATCACCGGCGGCACGATCAGCATCGGCGGCCGCGTGGTCAACGCGCTCAGGGCGCGCGACCGCAACATCGCCATGGTCTTCCAGAATTACGCGCTCTATCCGCACATGACGGTCGCCGACAATATGGGCTTCGCGCTCAAGCTGAAGAAGGCGGACCCTGCCGACACGGCGGCGCGGGTGAAGCGCGCGGCCGAAATCCTCGGGCTGGAGAAGTTGCTCGGCCGCTTCCCGCGCCAGCTCTCGGGCGGCCAGCGCCAGCGCGTCGCCATGGGCCGCGCCATCGTCCGCAACCCGGACGTGTTCCTGTTCGACGAGCCGCTGTCCAATCTCGACGCCAAGCTGCGCGTGCAGATGCGCGGCGAGATCAAGGGGCTGCACCAGCGCCTCGGCACCACGACCGTCTATGTCACGCACGACCAGATCGAGGCGATGACCATGGCCGACAAGATCGTCGTCATGCATGACGGCATCGTCGAGCAGACGGGCGCGCCGCTGGAGCTCTACGAGCGGCCGGCCAACCTGTTCGTCGCCGGCTTCATCGGTTCGCCGTCGATGAATTTCGTTCCAGGCCGGATCGATAAAGGCCGCTTCGTCAGCGCGAGCGGCCTCGAACTCCCGCTGCCGTCGGCCGCTGCGTCGGTGCATGAAGGCCGGGAAGTCGTCTACGGCATCCGTCCGGAGCATATCCAGTCGGCGCCGGACGGCCTTCGCGGGCGCGCGGAACTGGTCGAGCCGACGGGGTCGGAAGTGTTCGCGCGGCTCGATTGCGGCGGCGAGATGCTCACCTGCCTTTTCCGTGAGAGGGGGCTCGTCCTGCGGCATGACGACGAGATCGCCATGCGCATCGATCCGGCCGACGTGCACCTGTTCGACCGCGCTTCCGGAGCACGGATCTAGGGTCCTGACCCTGGAGCATTTCCAGCAAAAGTGTGAAGCGGTTTTGCGTCCGGAAATGCGGCTAAAACAAAGAGATAGAGCGGTTCCACCGATTCTATAAAAACCGGAACCGCTCTGGAAAGGTCCGCTACAACGCCATCACGGCCGATCTGTGCAGGTCCGGGCCTTCCGCGACCTTGCGCGCCAGCGCGACGAATGTGGTCCTTTCTTCCGGCGACAGGGGCGCCAGCCATTCCTCCTGCCGCCGCCGCGACACGTCGACCAGTTCGACCAGCAGCCTTTTCCCCTCCTCGGTGACGAAAAGACGTTTCTCCCGCCCGTCCGACGACGACGGCTCCTGTACGAGCAGGCCGCGCGTCTCCAGCAGCGACACGGCCCTGCTTATGGTGTTCTGCGGGCGGGGGAGCAGCATCCTGATCTCCTTGGCGCGTATCCCCGGAAATTTGCCGACCGCATAGAGCGCCGACCAGGCATGGACCGGCATGCCGAAGCGCCGCTCGATGAACTGGTTGGTCACCGCGTTGTTGCCGAGGACGATGTGGGTGATCACCATGAGCGGTCCCACCTCGCCGTCGAACAGACCGGTCAGCAACTCGTCCGCGGCCATCTCGATCGCCTCCTGCCAAGCAGGGGCAGCTTGCCAGATCAATCCAGATGGATCAATGTTCCGGCGCACCTGCAGGGAGACGGGGAATGATTGCACTGGGCGTCGATGTCGGCGGGACCTTCACGGACCTGATCCTGGCGGACATCGCGACGGGGCGGGTCACGGTCCACAAAACCCCGTCCACGCCTGCCAATCCGGCGGAAGGCGTCGTCGAGGGCGTGAAGGGCATCTGCCGCCTCGCGGAGATAGAACCCGGCGACGTGGACGCGATCTTCCACGGCACGACGGTCGGCACAAACGCCATGCTCGTCCATGACGGCGCCGTCACCGGCATGATCACCAATGAGGGATTTCGCGACATCCTGCATATCGGCCGGCACCAGCGGCCGCAGCATTATTCGATCATGCAGGACCTGCCCTGGCAGAGCCGGCCGCTGATCCGCCGCCGCTTCCGCAGGACCGTCGCCGGACGCCTCGACGCCCGGGGCAATGAGCTGGTTCCGCTCGACAAGGACGCGGTTGCGGCCGCCGCGCGCGAGCTTGGCGAGGCGGGTGTCGAGGCGGTGCTGGTCGGCTTCCTCTTCTCCTACGTGAACCCCGCGCATGAGCGGCGCGCGGCGGAGATCGTGCGTTCCGTCCTGCCCGGCGTGTTCGTCACCACCTCGGCGGAAGTGTCGCCGCAGTTCCGCGAGTTCGAGCGTTTCACCACGGCCGCCATGTCGGCCTTCATCGGGCCGAAGGTGCGCAGCTATGTCGGCAATCTCAGCGATCGGCTGAACGCGCTCGGAGTGAAGGGCGAGCTCAGGGTGATGACGTCGAGCGGCGGCCTGGCTACCCCGGAGATGATTGCCGAGCGCCCGGCGACGACGCTGCTCTCAGGCCTGGTCGCCGGCGTGCGCGGCGGCGCATGGGTCGGCTCGCACGCCGGGACGGATCGTCTCGTCACGCTCGACATCGGCGGCACCAGCGCCGACATCGGCATCATCCGCGACGGCCGGCTGGCCGAGGCGGACGCCCGCAGCGCCAGCATTGCCGGCTTCCCGGTCATGCTGCCGATGATCGACATCCACACCATCGGCGCGGGCGGCGGTTCGATCGCCTATATCGACCGTGGCAAGGCGTTTCGCGTCGGCCCGCAGAGCGCCGGCGCGGTGCCGGGACCGGCGGCCTACGGGCGCGGCGGCGCCGTGCCCACGGTGACCGACGCCAATCTCGTTCTCGGCCGGCTCGTCGCCGACAATTTTCTCGGCGGGCAGATGGCGCTCGACGCCGCGGCTGCAGGGCGCGTCATCAGCGAGCTTGCCGCGCAACTCGGCCGCTCGCCCGAGGAAACGGCGGAGGGCGCTCTCACCGTGCTGAACAGCAACATGGCGAACGCCATCCGCTCGCGGACTGTGCAGAAGGGCATCGACCCGCGCGATTTCACGCTCTGCGGTTTCGGCGGCGCCGGGCCGCTGCACGCGGCGGAAGTCGCGGCCATGCTGGGCATGGAGAACGTGCTGATCCCGCCGCATCCCGGCATCACCTCGGCCGTCGGCCTCTTGACCGCCGATCTCGAATACCACGCCCTGCGCACCGCCTTCGCGGTGAAGGGCGCCATCGACATGCCGCGCCTGCAAGCCCTGTTCGACGACATGGAAGAGGAGCTGGTAGCGATCTTCGCGCGCGACCACGTGCCCGGCGACAGGATCAGGATGCTGCGGCAGGCGGATCTTCGCTATGTCGGGCAGGGCTACGAGCTCAAGGTCGACGTGCCCGACGGGCCGCTGACCGATGCGTCGCTGGAAAAGGTCTGGAGCGCCTTTCACGACCGGCATCGCGCCGAATACGGCCACGCCTTCGAGGCGAGCCCGATCGAGATCGTCACGGTCAAGGTGCGCGGCGTCGGCATGGTCGACAAGCTGGCGGAGCCGCCCGCCTGTGCGGTTTCGGGCGAGCCGAGAAAGGTGGGCGGCGGCCGCTGCGTCTTCCGCGTCGACGACGCGCTGAAGACCTTCGACACGCCCCATATCGAGCGCACGTCGCTGCCGGTCGACCGCAAATTCGCCGGCCCCGCGATCCTTCTGCAGACCGACACCACGACGGTCGTTCCGCCGGGCTGGACCTACCGCGCGGACCGTCACGGCAATGTGCGCATGACGCGCGATCCCAGGGGCTGAGGGACACCACCATGCAGACACGCGTCGATCCCTTCCTCGCCGCCGTCATCCATGGCGCGCTGGAGAACATCGCCATCGAGATGGGCCACAAGCTCATGCGCATGAGCTATTCGAGCATCATCCGCGAAAGCGAGGATTTCGGCGCTGCGCTGACCGACGCCGCCGGCCGGCAGCTTTGCGAATGCACCATGAGCACGCCGCTCCAGTCGGGGCCCATACCCGGCTACATCGCCGGCATCCTGCGCGAGCTGGAAGCGCGCGGCGACAGCGTGGCGCCCGGCGACGTCTTCATGCACAACGATCCCTACGGCGGCGCCTCGCACGGGCCGGATGTCGGCTTCGCCGTGCCGATCTTCCACAAGGAGGCGCTGGCCGGTTTCTCCGTGACGACCGCCCATCATCTCGACATCGGTGCGCTGACGCCCGGAAGCTGCGGCATCGTCGATGCCGTCGACACCTATGCCGAGGGCCTTCAGTTCAAGGCCGTGCGCGTCTACGAGGCGGGCCGCAAGGTCGAGCCGGTCTGGCAGATTCTGCGCTCCAACATCCGCATCGCCGATCTCGTCGTCGGCGACATGGAGGCGCAGGTGGCGGCGGCGCGCATCGGCGCGGAGCGCTATGCGGCGCTGCTCGACCAGTACGGGCTCGAAACCGTCACCGGCGCCTATGAGGACCTGCTGGACTATTCCGAGAACCTGATGCGCGACGCGATCTCGAAGATCCCGGACGGGCGCTATAATGCGCGCACCTTCATCGACGGCTATCTGGACAGCGCCGACCCCTCGCTGAAGGAGCTGCCGATCGAGGTGACGCTGACGGTCACGGGCTCCGACATCCATGTCGACCTGACCGGCACGGCGCCGCAGACATCCAGCAGGCCGATCAACATGCCGTTCGTCGGCACCGTCGATTGCGCCGTCTGGCTGACGCTGCGCTCCATCCTGCTCGACAGCGATCTTTACGGCGCCATTCCGCAGAACAGCGGGCTGACGCGCCCGATCACCATTTTCGCGCCGGAAGGCTGCCTCGCCAATCCGGTCTTTCCCGCTCCTGTCATCGCCCGCTTCTGCTCCGGCAACGCCGTCGCCGACACGGTGATGAAGGCGATCGCCGGGGCCGTGCCGCAGCAGGTAAGCGCCGGCATCGGCAATCTGCGCGTCATGGCCTTCAGCGGCATGTCGAAGACCGGGCCGTGGGTGCATATGGAGATCATGGAAGGCTCCTATGGCGGCCGCCACGGCAAGGACGGCATGGACGCCGTCGACACGCTCTACGCCAACACCCGCAACAACCCCATCGAGGATATCGAGTCGCATCTGCCGCTGCGCGTCGTGAACTACGAACTGCGCGAGAACGTCGCCGGCGCGGGCGCCTCGCGCGGCGGCATCGGCTCGATCCGTTCCTTCGAGATGCAGGAGGATGGCGCGGTCTCGATCGAGGGTGACGGCCAGCGTTTCGCGCCCTGGGGTTTTCGGGGCGGCTCGGACGGCTCGCCGGCCAGAATGGAGATCGCGCTCGCCAATGGCGGCGTCGAGGAGCTTCCCTCGAAATTGCCTTACCGGCGCCTCGCGAAGGGCGACCGGCTCGTCGCCTTCGGCCCTTGCGGCGGCGGCTACGGCGACCCGCGCCAGCGCAGCCCGCAGGCGGTCCTCGACGATGTCCTTGACGGCCTGATCGATGCGGCCAAGGCGCGCGAGGATTATGGCGTGGTCATCGCTGACGGCCGCGTCGACGAGGCCGCGACCCGGACGTTGCGCGCCTGAACCGGCAGGCGTCCAACGCGGGCGCCGTCGGACCCTGCCTCTTCAAACTTTTTCAGCGATCTCGGCCGGTCCGCAAGCTCCCGGCGTGAGGCATGTACCGCGGCGTGCCGCCGCAGTGCGGCACGCGACCGTCTCCATCGCATTCCCGCCCAGTGCTGGTTCATCGCACCGCCGGAGGTCGTCCGAACGCGTGGACCCTCATCTTTTGCGCTGGTCTTCACGCCGATAAAAACTGGCATAAGAAAAACCACTTTTCCTCGTTGCCGCCGGGTGCGGCAAAAAATATGACTAAGATTATCCAGTTTATGGGGGAATTGAGATGGTCCAGTTCATTCACCGCCGTGCCGTGCCCGGCCTGTTGCTTGCCGCGATTCTGGCGCTTGCGCCTTTTGCGGCGTCGGCGGAACAGATCGCCATAGTCGACGAAGGCGGCTATCAGGCGACGTTTGACGGCCCGGTCAAGCGCATCGTCGCGCTCAACCGCTACAACACCGAATTCGTGCGCGCCGTCGCCGGCTCCGATGCCATCGTCGGCCTCGACCGCGACGCGTGGAACGATCGCGACTACTGGCCGGAAGTCGACGAGGCCAGGGTCGTCGCCGCCAATCAGGGCGAGATCGATTACGAGAAGGTCGTCGCCCAGGACCCCGATCTTTTCATCATCCCGCGCAACGGCGCATGGCAGGAGGCGCGCGAGAAGCTCGCCCCGTTCGGCATTCCGGTGGTGGTGCTGACCGGGTGGGACGTGCTCAGGCACGAGGAGAATGTCGAGCTTCTCGGCAAGCTCACGGGCGAGACGGAAAAGGCCGCGGACCTGAACGCCTTCTATCGCAGGCATATCGACCTGCTTGCGGAGCGCACCGCGGGCGTGGAGACGCCGAAAGTCTATTTCGAGGCGGACCGCGAGAACGTGACGGTGCTCAAGGGGTCCGGCTGGCATGACATGATCGCCGCGGCCGGCGGCCGGAGCCTCTTCGGCGATGTCGATGTGGCGTCGCTGCCGGAATCCAACCGCAACGTCAACATCTATACCGTCGAGTCCGAAGCCGTCGCCGCCGCCAATCCCGATGTCGTGCTGCGGCTGACGCCCGCGGTTCTCGCTCCCGTCCCCGTGGACAAGGCCAGGGAACTTGCGGACTCCCTGAAGGCGCGGCCGGCGCTGGCGGACAGCAATGCCGTGAAGAACGGAAAAGTCTTCCTGATGAGCTACTACGTGGCAGGCGGCGTCTCCAAGATGATCGGCGCGCTGCAACTGGCCAAGTGGCTTCACCCCGGCCGTTTCCAGGATGTCGATCCCGATGCGGTGATGAAGGAGTGGATCGAGGTCTGGCAGGGCCGCACCTATCCCGGCCAGCACACCTACGTCGCAGGGAACTAGAGCCTTTCATGGTTAGCCGGAAACGGTTCTGTTTGTCAGATGGCAGGGCGATCCGCGCGAAGGCCGGTGCAGGTCGTACCGGGAGTACGGCCAAATCCGGCCGACAAAGCGGGCGTACGCCAGCGGCAAACCCTTCGGGCCGGGTGCATTTGGCCCATTTCCTTCGGCTTTCGGCTCGGCCGTGGCGCCACCACGCCCTTCGCCGAAACCCTCGACCTTGGGACCAAATGCTCTCAGGCAGAACGGTTCCGGGTAGCCATGAAAGGCTCTAGATGATGGTCGAGGCAGGCGCCGGTCTTGCCGGCGCCGCGGCGCAGCGCAACCTGCGCCGCTTTCGTTCGCGCGTGCTGATGGTCGCGGCCGGACTGGCCGGCGTGATCGTGCTGGCGCTCTGGTGCACGACCATCGGCGCGTCCGGCCTCGGCATGCGGGAGGTCGCGGCGATCCTCGCCCACAAGCTTGGCGCGTCGTTGCCCGACCATCTGAAGCCCAGCGACGTGACCGTTGTAAGCCATCTGCGCCTGCCCCGCATCGCCATGGCCATCCTCGGTGGCGCCGCGCTCGGCGCGGCGGGCACGGTGATGCAGGGGGTCACGCGCAACCCGCTCGTCAGTCCCTACACGCTGGGCATCTCCGCCGCCGCCGCTTTCGGCGCGTCGCTCGCCATCATATTCGGTTTCGGCCAGTCCGCTGGCGGGCAGTGGCTCATCGTCGCCAGCGCCTTCGTCTTCGCGCTCGCCTGCGCCGTGGTGGTCTTCGGTGCCGGCCTGCGGGTCGGAACCTCCCCTGAAACCGTGATCCTCACCGGCATCGCGCTGATGTACCTGTTCATGGCGGGCACCGCGACAATCCAGTTCCTCGCCTCGGAGGAGCAGCTCGCCTCGGTGGTTCACTGGACCTTCGGCAGCCTGACGCGGGCAGGATGGCCGGCGGTGGTCGCAATGGCGGTCGTGTCGTTGGTCTCCTGGCCGTTTTTCTTCCGCCATGCGTGGTCGCTGAACGCCATCGCCAGCGGCGGCGACGATTTCGCGCGCAGCCTCGGCGTTCCGGTTGAGCGCGTCCGCTTCGTGCTGTGCATCGTCGCCGTCCTGCTCACCTCGACGGTGATCAGCTTCACCGGCGTCATCGGCTTCGTCGGCCTGGTCGCGCCGCATATGGCGCGCATGATGATCGGGACCGACCACAGGCTGCTCCTGCCGTTCTCCGCGATCGTTGGCGCATGGCTGCTGCTCGCCGCCGACGCGGCCGGGCGGCTGCTGTTCGCGCCCACGGTGCTGCCGGTCGGCATCACGGTCGCCTATCTCGGCGTGCCGGTCTTCCTGCATCTCGTGATGCGCAGCCGGGGGCGGGCAGGCGCATGATCGTCGAGGCGAGGGGGCTTTGCGTGCGCCGGCAGGGACGCGAGATCCTCCGGGCCATCGATCTTTCGATCGCCTGCGGCGAACTCGTCGCGCTGACCGGCCCCAACGGCGCCGGCAAGAGCACGCTGCTGCGCAGCTTCAACGGGCTGGTCAGGCCGTCAGCCGGGACATTGGCTCTGGCGAATGAGCCGATAGGAAGGCTCTCGCTTCGCCAGATCGCCCGCATAGCCGCCTACATGCCGCAGCAGGTCACCGAGATCGTCGACTGCGCGGTGTCGGAATGCGTGACTGCCGGACGGCTGCCTCATATGAGCGGCACGGACCGTCGCGACAGGCAGGTGGTGTTCGAGACGCTGGAACGTCTCGGGCTGCTGCATCTCGCCGAACGGCCGCTCTCGCGCCTCTCCGGCGGAGAACGCCAGCGCGTGTTCCTGGCGCGGGCTCTCGTGCAGGAGCCGAGACTGCTGCTGCTCGACGAGCCGACCAGCGCGCTGGACCTTCGCCACCAGCTCGAGACCTTCGAAATCGTCTCCGGCATCGTTCGCGCGCGCGAGGTCGGCTGCGTCGTGGCGATCCACGATCTCGGCCTTGCCATGCGCTACGCCGACCGCATCGTCATGCTGAGCGGCGGCGCGCTCGTTTCCGACGGCCCGCCGGCCATCGTCACGCCGGACCTGATAGAGGCGGCCTATGGCGTCGAGGCCCGCGTCGGGAAGCTCGGCGATCACCCGGTCGTCGTCCCGGTCCGCAGCCTTTCCGCTCCGCCCCCGGCCGGTTGACCGCATAAAGTGCCGCTTCAACCGCGGGCGAGCAGTTTCTCGCTGGCCAGCCAGAAGGGCGGCAGGCAGAGCGGGATGGCGGAGAGCAGCAGTATGTCCTCCCTGACCGCGATGCCGATATCGTCCGCCACGAAACGCCGCCGCGCTTCGAAGCGGGCGGCGAGCGCGGGATGCTTTCGCGCCAGCTCCGCGCGCAGGCCGGCGTCGGCGAACGTCACCGAGTCCTCGCAGTTCAGCGTCCATCCGTCGGGCATGGGCGCCGGGATGATGTCCACCTGGAAGGGCATGCCCGAGGCGATGCGGTCTGTCGAGCCCGGGCGGATCGGCGAATGCATCCACTCGTCGAGGCCGACCAGATGGCCGGGATTGAGCGCGGGCCGCAGCTTGCCGCGCGCCAGCGTCGAGACCACCGCTTCGTGGATGGCCCCGCCCTCCGCGCCGATCGCCGCCGTCTCGTACCAGGCGGCGATGCCGCGGAAATAGGCCTTCGCCACGTCGAGGAACGCGTCGTCGGATTCCGCGATCAGGCCGCCGCGCGCCGTGAGGCCGCCCCAGTAGCCGACCGCCGTGGTGGCTCCGTCGCCTTTCTTCGGCACGCGGGCGGTGGGGCTGCGCAAGCCTATCACCGGGCCGCTCCGATCGTTCGTGGCGAGCATCGGATGGCAGCACATCGGCTCGCCCGCATAGCCCATGCGCGCGGCGGCGGCGAGTTCGCTGTCGCCCGGCGCAAAACCGCTGACGATGCGCCAGACCGCCATGGACGAGCGCGCCGCGCCCCATTCGGCCTCGGCGATCTGGTCGGCGTCGACCACCGCGCGCAGTCCCTCCGTCGGGTGCATCAGAACGCGCGTCGCATCCGAAAGCGCATCGCGGCCGGCGATCGCGGCGATCGCGTCGACGATGAAGGCGGGTGCCAGGAATGTCGGCGTCGGCGCGGCCCACTCCGCCGCCTCCAGATATTTCCAGCCGACGAGGCCGACCGCATCGCCGGTCTTCAGGCCTGCCTCGCGCAGCACCGCGACGAGGTCCGGCTTCTCCGTGCGGTCCTGCGCCATCAGGCTCAGCGACTGCGCGAGCATCGTCGCCATGCCGGGCAGCCCGGCGACCGGCGTGTAGCTTATGCTCTCGTTGCCGGTCACCACGATCCTCTCGCCGCCCTTGCCGAGGAGCAGCAGCGCCTCCTCGAAGCGCGGCTCGAAGCCGGTGAGGAAAGCGATGTTGGCCGCGTGCTCGCGGTCTGCATAGACGACGAGCCAGTCCGCGCCGGAGCGCTTCAGCGCCGTGTCGCAGCGCGCGGCGTAGGTGGCGGCGGGGATCGCCGGACGCTCCAGCGGCAGGCCGAAATCCGGGATGTTCACGGTGCGCAGAGTGACGGTCATTCTCCCCCCTCGTCGTTTTTCGCAGGCTTGTGGAACGGCGGATGCCGTCATCGGCCAGTTCGATCTATTCGCGGCCGGGCGTCAAGATGCCGGCTGCGCCGATCACGCCATGCCGCCCGATCCGTCCGGCGCCGTGAAACCTTTCCGGGCCGCCGGCATTCATCCTCCACGGCGTTTCATGGAGGTTTGGATGTTCACGGTCCTGTTTGTGGCAAGCTGCGCGGCGATCGCCTACGCCATGGCGGTGTGGAAGGGCAGCACGGAGGAGTAGGCCGCCCGTCTCAGGTGCCGGTCGGCGTCGACAGCAGCCACAGGCCGAGCACGGTGTAGGCGATCATCAGCAGCGTCAGCGGCAGTTGGCTGAGCGTCGCGTTCTTCGTGTCGGGATGCAGCCGGTAGGCGAGGCCATGCGCGATCAGCACGGCAAGGATATGGCCGAGGATGATGGCGGCGGCCTGCAGGTTCCACACCACCCAGGCCGCGCCGGACCCCGCCGCGATCGCCGCATGGACGTGGAGGTCCGCCGTCCCCAACAGGTTCCAGCCGCGGTCGAGAGGATCGGAGAGGGCGGCCAGCGCATACTGGCCGTTGACCAGCAGCACGACCAGATAGTGCGAAAAGTGATAGGCGAGCGCGATCGGCACGATCGACCAGACGAGCAGGCCCGCCGACTGGCCGAGGGGCAGGCGGCTCCACACCAGCCTTTCGCCGGCGAAAACCGCCGCGAGGAAGGCGATGGCGAGCGCGGCGAAGGCGAGCGCCAGCCCGTTGCTGTTGATCGCCATCATCGCCGTCCGGCCGGGAAACTCCAGCGGATTGACGCCGTTCAGGCCAAGCCAGAAGAAGGTCCGCGACAGGCCGTCGAACGACACGGAGCTCAACGTCAGCAGCAGGAAGGCGACGCCGCTGAGCGGCAGCGGAACGGCGCGTGAAAGCCGCGCGCCGGGCCAGCCGAGATCGATCGTCCTGCCGTCCGGACCGTCCCTGCCGAGCACCGCGAAACGCGAAACCATGCCGAAGAAGACGCTCAGGAATTCGCCCCTGCCGCTCCACGCTTCGTGGCCGAAGACCAGCATCAGCGCGAAGCTGGCGAGCCAGTAGAGCCCTGCGACGGCCGCAAGCACCGCCGGATCGTCCGGCGCGGGGTGGATCAGCTCGAACCAGGCGAAGCCGGCGAAGCCGATGAAGGCCGGCCAGTAGCCCCAGCCCGTCGGCAGGCGGACGGTGCGCCCGCCGGCGACCGCCGAAGCCAGCCGCCACGGCGCATACCATGGGTCGATCCAGCGCCAGACATCGCCGATCAGCCCTTGCGCCAGCGTCAGCACGACCCAGAGCAGCGTCCACACCACCAGTGGCAGCGGATTCGACAGCGGATCGCGGCTGCCGGCGAATCCCGCCACGACCAGCGCGATGAAGAACAGGAAGCCGAGGCTGCTGGTGACGATGCGCAGCCGCTCCGGGCTCGCGAAGAGTTTCAGCCGCCGCGCCGCAAGGCGCTCCGCAAAGGCCGGCGGCAGGACCACCAGAGCGAGGAAGCTCGCCGCCACGGCGACGGCGCCGCCGACCAGATAGTGCCCTGTCGGCAGGAGCAGCACATGGCCGCGGTCGGAGGCGTGGGCGAATGCGGCATCCGGCGGGAGGCAGAAGGCCAGCGCCGCCGCCGCCCGGATCGGGCCTGCGCTGACCTTACACATACACCTTGTGCGCTTCGCGGGCCTCGTTGCCGAAGATCCTGAGGTAGCGCTTGATCTCCTCCGGATCGCCCGTCGCCTTCTCCGGATTGTCGGAGAGCTTCACCGCCGGCCGGCCGTTCGCCTCCGTCACCTTGCAGACCAGCGAGATCGCCTTCAGCCCGTCGGTCTCCACCGGCGCGCAGTCCTCGAAATCGTTGGTCAGGTTGGTGCCCCAGCCGAAGGCCATGCGCACCTTGCCGTGGAAATGCCTGTAGGTCTCCTCGATCGTTTCGACGTCGAGCCCGTCGGAGAAGATAAGCAGTTTCTGCTTCGGGTCCTTCCCCTTCTGCTTCCACCAGTGGATGATGCGCTCGCCGGCCTCGATGGGCGGGGCGCTGTCCGGGCGAAAACCGGTCCAGTCGGCCACCCAGTCCGGCGCGTCGCGCAGGAAGGCCGCCGTACCGAACGCATCCGGCAGCACGATCAGCAGGTTGCCGCCATAGTAGCGCTGCCAGTCGCGCAGCACCCGGTAGGGCGAGGCGCGCAGCTCCGTTTCGCTCTTCGCCAGCGCGGCGAACACCATCGGCAGTTCGTGCGCGTTGGTGCCCAGCGCCTCGAGGTCGGTGTCCATGGCGAGCAGCACGTTGCTGGTGCCGGTGAAGGCGTCGCCTATGCCTTCCTTGAGCGCTTCCACGCACCAGCGCTGCCAAAGGAAGCTGTGCCGTCGCCGCGTGCCGAAATCCGAGATCTTGATGTCGGGCAGCGCCCGCAGCCGCTCGGTCTTGTCCCACATTCTCGCCTTGGCGCGGGCGTAGAGCACGTCCAGCGCGAAGGGACCGAGCCCCTTCATCGCGGCGCGCGAGCGCAGCTCGTTGATGATGGCGAGCGCCGGAATCTCCCAGAGCGTCGTATATTTCCACGGTCCGTAGAAGTTCAGCTCGTACTGGCCGTCCTGCTTGCGCAGCTCGTATTCCGGCAGCCGGAAATCCTCCAGCCAACTGAGGAATTCCGGTTCGAAGATCTGCTTGCGGCCATAGAAGGTGTTGCCGGCGAGCCAGATCATCTCCTTCTTCGAGATTCTCAGCTCGCGCGCATGGTCGAGCTGGGCGCGCAGTTCGCCCTCGTCGATCTCCTCGGCGAGCTTGACCGACGTCGTGCGGTTGATCAGCGAGAAGGTGGCGTCGACATCCGGATACATGCCCCAGATCATCTGCAGCATCAGCAGCTTGTAGAAATCCGTGTCGAGCAGGCTGCGGACGATCGGATCGAGCTTCCAGGTGTGGTTGTAGACGCGCCGCGCTATGTCTGTCTGGGCTATGCTCATCGTGTGCGAAGTCCTCCTGCGGCAGCTAGCCTATAGCATCCAAATCGTTTTCGCGCGCGCAGGATGTGCCCCTGGCATCATGTTTCGTAGGAGGTGTTGGCGGGAAGATCCGGTCGTGCGGAGGCGCGGTGGATAGGACCCCTCTCCGTCACGCTGCGCGTGACACCTCTCCCCAGAGGGGCGAGGAACTGCTGCCGCGATGCCGGCGCTTTTCCAGCTTGGGTTCCTCGCCCCTCTGGGGAGAGGTGGCGAGGGCGAAGCCCGAGACGGAGAGGGGACTTTCCGCATTGAGGTTCGCCGCCGCATAAAACAAAACCCCGCGGCGTGAGCCGCGGGGCGTTTGACTTCGGGAGTTGAGCGCTGCTTACCAGCAGGCGTAGGCGTATTCGCACCAGCCATTGTAGTAGCAGTAGTATTCCCAGTAGCAGATGGCCTTGGAGTTGGCCGCCGCCGCGGCACGCGTGTCGGCCGCGACCTTGGCGATCAGCTCGTCGCCCTGCGCCAGATCTTCGGCCTTCTTCAGCACGCCCTCGATGTCGAAGGCGGCCGCTTTGTCCGCGCCCGCCTCGCCCTTGGCGTCGTCGGCCAGCACCTTGCCCGGAACGCTCGCCATCATCTTGGCGGCGGTCACGAGCGCCAGCGCGTCCGACTTGGCCTCGCCGTAGCTGACGAGGTTGCGCGCCGTCTCGAGGATCAGGCGATTCTCGGTCTGCTGGGCAGGGGTCAGGTCCTGCTTGGCGGCATCCTGTGCGATCGATGCCCCGGCCGTCAGGCTGGTGGCGGCGAACAGTGCTGCAATTGCCAGTTTCTTCATGGTGTCAGTCCTCTGTCTAACGTTTTCAGTCACGTTCCGAGGGTCCTCCGACCTCCCGGCAATCCGCATTCCGGTGCCTCCCTTACAAGCGAGCCCGGTATTCGGATACTGCGAGGCGTCGCTGCCGACGCCAGTTCCTTCGTTCCTCAGCCGTTCCTGCCCTTCTCCACGTGGAAAGGCCGGACGCTGATGGACATTTCCTCCTCGATCCTTGCCGGCGCCGTCGTCGTGGCGCGGCTCATGTCGTTCAGTCCCGTCGCGAGCAGGTCGCGCAGCGCGGCGATCCCGGCCGGATCGTCCGGCGCGGCCCGAAGACCCTCCTGTTCGAGATTGTCGAAGACGACGCTGGCGCGGCCGACGCCCGGCACGGCCAGGAAGATCAGGCGCTCGTCGGCCGCGTTTGGCGCGCCCGGCGCCATCTGCAGCATTTCGGCGGTCTTGCTCTCCGATTGCAGGATGCGGCTCGACGCGCCGTCCTGCGGCCAGACCGGCGTCAGCGAGAAATCGGCCGCGGCGAGCAGCACGGTGACGTCGAGCGGCTTCCTGCCCCCGTTCTTCATGGCGACCGAGACGATATCGCATTCGGCAAAGCGCGGCGCGTCGCCCGCCGCCACGGCGGGCTCGTAGTCCGCGCGGTCGGTGGAGCAGACGCCGTCCCTGATCGCGGACGGCTTCGCCTTCGCCACGGATATCTCGGTCGAGAAGCCGACATCCTTCAGCCCTTCGACATTGTCGCCGAGCCGTTGCAGCGCGAGCACTTTTCCGATGCGCGACACGGCGTCGGAAACCGCAGCCGCCGCCTGCGCCGGATCGGCCGGCAGCGTCAGGCGCGGCGAGGAGCCGGGGCCGTTGGCGTCGATCGCGCCCGCGCTCGGCGCGAAGGCGAGCTTGCCGTCCACCAGCGCCACCGCCACGTCATAGCCGCTTTTCCGCAGCGAGACGCGGGCGCTGAGCGGCGGTGCGCCCACGGCGGCGTTGAGCGCGGCGATCGCCGGCGCGTAGTCGTGGCCGTCGCCGGCATCGATGCGCACCGGCTCCGACAGGCTGACCGTCAGGTCGATGCCCGGCTGCGCGAGGCGCGCGAAGCGCCCTTTCTTGAAAGCGGCCTCGTCGGCCGGCGCGGGGCAGGAGCCGTCATCGTCGCAGGGATAGCCGGTGGGCGTCACCACGCTGCGCGTCGCGCCCGCCTGCTCCACCTTGCCGTAAGCGACCGCGTCGCCGTCATCGGCCGCCGGATCGGCATAGAGGCCGACGATCGAGCCGGCGGTGATGCCGTCGAACTGACCGCCCTGCATCTTGCCGCCGAAGATCTGCCACTGGCGCCGCGCCGTCGCGCCGGAAAGCTGGAGCACCGGCTCGTCGATCAGGTCGCCCTCGATCTCCGGCGTCTGCGTCGACATCAGCGTGTTGCGCTTGATGTCGGCCATCACCGCCTGATGCAGGTTGCGATAGGTCAGCGCCGGCGTCTCGTTCATGCGGCGCACGAGATTGTAGGTGAAGACACCGAAATTCTGGCCTTCCTCGCCGTTCGGCGGCACTTTTTCCAGCGCCTCCTCGCTCTCCTGCGCGGCGTAGAAGAAGGCGGCGCGGCCGCGCCTGCCGTCACTCTGCGCGGGAGCTGCGTCGAGGACGGCGCGCGATTGCGCCGGGGAGAAATCCGGCACGCCGAGATCGGCGGGATCGACCTCGCGCGACCGCGCGTCCTGTCCGGGAATGTCGCGGAAGCCGGTGGCGGAATGGCAGGCGTCGATGACGCCGAAGAAGTCCGCGCCCTTGGCGCGGATCGCATCGACCCGGCCGCGAAGCTCGTCGTCGATCAGGGCGTTCTCGACGCCGTCCTTGCCCCATTTGCCGACATCGTAGGGCAGGAAGATCTCGTCGGCATTGCCCTCTTCGTCGCCGTCGAGGTCCGGCTGCTGCGAGCCGTGGCCGGAGAAGTAGAAGACGACGAGATCGCCCGCCTTGCTCTCCTCCGCCAGCCGGTCGAGGCCGGCGAGGATCGCCGCCTTGGTTCCCGGTCCGTCGGTCGCGATGCCGTCCGCGAGCCCGGAAACCCCGTCCGCCAGCACGGTGACGTTGGCGGCGGGCACGCCGAGACGCACGATGGTATTGGCGAATTCGCGGCTGTCGTTTTTCGGCCCGGTCAGCCTCAGCGGCTCGGCCAATGCCGGATAGCCGGACACGCCGACGACGAGCGCCCGCGTCTCCGCCAGTGCGGCCTGCGTCAGCGCGGAAAATGCGCCGAACGCCAAGACCAGAACCCCCAAGCCCTGTCTCATCCAAGCCCAGCTTTAGTGCGCACCTGCAAAACATTCGCAGGCATTGTTGCCAGTGTCGAGTCAAAAGGGACAATACGGCTGTTTCACGCCGGTTTTGTGCCGCGTGGACGACATTTGTGTAACGATTGCATGCCTTTGCCGTGGAAATGCTGGCGATGCTGTAACGAGTTCGCGAGCCGTCGTTACAGTGTCTCCGGCAGGCCGGAAAAGCGTCGCGCTATTCCGCGCGTCCGCCGAGGATGCGTTTGCCGAGCGCGCTGAGCAGATAGCCGAAGGCGGCGTCGAGCGCGCCGGGCGTCGGGCTTTCCCCCATGCCGGAGAGCACGATGGCGCGCAGTTCCTGGCTCGCCGCGACGCGCTCCATCATCGCCGAGCATTCGCGGTAGGAAAGGCCCGCCTCGCGCGGATCGTCGCCCATGCCGCGCGCCACGGAGGCGTTGAGCACCAGCGCGAAGCCGTCAGTCGTCTGGGTGACGCGCTGGATCGCCTTGCGCGCCGCCTCGCGTATGCCGACGAGGTCGACGTCCTCCATGGTCAGCGCCAGGATGGCGCGTTCCTCGATCATGCGCGCCTGCTCCTTCGTCGCCCGCTGGATGCCGAACACGGCGGCGGCTTCCGGATTGGCGGCGCGGCCGATCTCGCCCGGATCGGAATCCATCCACAGGAGTCCGGACTCGACCGCCTCGTCGTCGGCCGTGTCGAGCAGTTCGAAGATACCCGCGCGATCGGGGATGATCCAGACCGGCAGGTCGGCGGCCTCGGGCATGCCGTCGCGCTTCACCTCGAAGCCGAGTTCCAGCACGCCGGCGACGAAGGCGCGCGTCTCGTCGCGGTCGTGGATGTCGGGCGCGGCGATGAGCCGGACGGCGGTCGGACGCGGCGCGACGGTCTCGCGCCCGGCCAGCGCCTTTTCGATGTAGGGCGACAGCATGGACTGCACGAGCCCGCCGTAATCCATCTCGAATCGCATCACGTCGCCGACCGCGAATTTCTTCGCCTCGGTGATGTCGACGATCAGATGGTCGCTCGACGCAGTGACGATCTCGACATTGCGGTGGCGCGGCTTCAGGCCCTCCGGCCGCATGTCGACCCGTCCGAGGTTGACGATGCCGCGCAGCCGCGCGCCGCGATCCTCGAAGACGACGCGATTGCCGAAGGCGTCGGGCCCGGTCTCGCCGTCCGGCAGCGAGTGCTTGGTCTTGATCTCGACCAGCTCCGCCTCCAGCGTGAAGGCGCCGTCGTCATAGCCGGCCAGCACGCCGCCGGTGAAGGAGTTCTCGGCCCTGAGGATGGTCGAGCCGATGCGCAGCATGTTGACGCGTTCCGGCATCGTCTCCGACTGCATCAGCGCGAGGTTCGACGAGTTGCCGCCCGACACGTAGTCGAGTTTCTGGCCGAAGCGCTGCTCCAGTTCGTCGGCGAGGTTGCAGAGCTTTTCGAGCTTCTGCCGCGTCGGCATGACGCCGCTGGCGCACATGAAGTTCGCGCCGATCCCGGCGAGCCTCAGTGACGGCTCCTTCATCGCCGTCGCCGCCAGCGGGATCAGGTCCTCCGGCGGCACGCCCTCGCGGCGGTCGCCCATCTCCAGCATCAGGATCACGTCGTGGACGACGCCCTGCTCCTCTGCCGCCCCGGCCAGCGCGTCGAGCACGGCGGCCTCCGAATTGAGGCTGATGTCGCAGAGCCTGACCACCTCCGGCGCCTCGCTCACCGAGGGGATGCGCAGCATCAGCATCGGCGCGGTGATGCCGGCGTTGCGCATGCGCTGCACATTGTCGAGGCGCGAATCCGCGAGCCCGACGGCGCCGCCGCGCAGCATGGCGCGGGCCACCAGCGGCGAGCCGCAGGTGGCCTTGGTCACGCCGAATATGGCGACGCCTTCGCCGAGGCCCGCCGCCACCTTGCGCGTGTTTTCGGCGATGATGTCGAGGTCGATGACCACTCTTGGCGCAGGCATGTCGGCCTTTCGGACGTCAGCGTCGCGGAAATGCGGACGCGGACCTGATGAGAAGCCGATCCTTGCCCGTCATGCAACCGCCTTGCGTAGGGTGGAGAGGCCGAGGCGGTCGCGCCGCGTCCAGCGGTAGATCAGGAGCACGGCGACCACCGCCAGCCCGGCGCACAGGCCGAGCCAGATGCCGACCCCGCCGAAGCCGAACTGGAAGGCGAGCAGGACGCCCAGCGTCAGCCCTATGCCCCAGTAGCCGATCGCCGCGTAGACCATCGGCACCGTCGTGTCGTGCAGGCCGCGCAGCATGCCGGCGCCCACCACCTGCGCGCCGTCCGCCACCTGGAACAGCGCCGCGAAGGCGAGGAAGGTCACCGCATAGCCGACCACGGCCAGGTTGGCCGGATCGCCGATGTCGATGAAGGCGGCGATCAGCAGCTTCGGGACGCTGATCATCATCAGCGCCATCAGCGCCATGAAGGCGACGCCGAGCACGAAGGCCGTCCAGCCGGCCCGGCTGACGCCTTCCGGGTCGCCGGCGCCGTGCGTCAGCCCGACGCGCACCGTCGCCGCCTGCGAGAGCCCGAGCGGTATCATGAAGGTCACCGACGAGATCTGCAGCGCGATGGCGTGCGCCGCGAGCTGCGCCGCTCCGATCAGGCCCATCAGGAAGGCGGCGGCGTTGAACACGGTCACCTCGAAGGCGAGGATGCCGGAGATCGGCGCCCCGAGCTTGAGCAGCGCCCGGAAGCGGGGCCAGTCGGCGCGCCAGAAGCGGCCGAACAGATGGTAGCGGCGGAATCTCGGATGCACCATCACCACCACCGCCATGCCGATGAACATGAAGCCGCTGGCGATGCTGGTGGCCAGCCCCGATCCGAATATGCCAAGCGCCGGCGCGCCGAGCTTGCCGAAAACCAGCATCCAGTTGAGCAGCGCGTTGAGCGCGACGGCGATGACCATGATGATCAGCGCCCAGCGCGGCTGTTCCAGCGCCGAGATGAAGGAGCGCAGCACGATGTAGCCGTAGAAGGGCAGCACCGCCCATTGCAGACCGCGGACATAGATGCCCGCCTCGCGCGCCAGCGAGGGGTCCTGCCCCATCAGCAGAAGCACGCTCTCCGCGTTCCACAGCAGCACCCAGATGGGGATGGAGACGAGCGCCGAAAGCCACAGGCCCTGCCGCACGGTGCGGCGCACGTCGCGCACCGAATGAGGCCTTCGGCCGAGCTCTGTCGCCATCATGGGCGCGGTCGCATAGGCGAGGCCGAGCCCGAAGATCAGCGGCGCGAAATAGAGATTGGACCCCAATGCTCCCGCCGCCAGCGCCTCCGCCCCCAGCCGGCCGATGATCATCACGTCGGTCGCCGTCATCGCCGCCTGCGCGAGATTGGTGAGCACCATCGGCCAGGCGAGCGCGAGCATCGCCTTGGTTTCCTGACGCCACGGGTTTGCCGGCGCTTCGGCGCCGGTTGCGATCGCAGACATTTCCGTCGTTCCGGTATGGCCGCGTCGGACATGGCGGCCGGCTCATCAAGGCGACGGTCTAGAGCCTTTCAGGGTTACCCGGAAACGGTTCTGTTTGTCCGATGGGGGGACGATCCGCGCGAAGGCCGGTGCAGGTCGTACCGGGGGTACGGCCAAATCCGGCCGACAAAGCGGGCGTCCGCCAGCGGCAAACCCTTCGGGCCGGGTGCATTTGGCCCATTTCCTTCGGCTTTCGGCTCGGCCGTGGCGCCACCACGCCCTTCGCCGAAACCCTCGACCCTGGGACCAAATGCTCTCCGGCAGAACGATTCCGTGTAACCCTGAAAGGCTCTTGGATCTCGTCGCGGGAGCGCGGGCTTTAAAGCACAAATGGAGAGGCTGGCAAGACATGGCGGCCGGGAAATGTTGATCCAGCAGGCCGGCCCCACGGTTCGGGACCTCTTATATCCTGTCGATCTGCTGCCGGTGCCGATGCATTTCGAGGAAGATGCGGTAGTCGCGCTCGTAGGCCGCGCCGGTGGGATCGCCGTCGCGCGGCGTTGCCGGCTTGCCCATCGCGCGCGCCGCCGCGCCCAGGTTCTCGTGCAGGCCGCCCGCCGCCGCCGCGGCCATCGCCGTGCCGAGCAGCACTGCTTCCGGCGCTGCCGATTGCATGACGCGGCAGCCGAGCGCGTTGGCGTAGAGCTCCATCATCAGCGGATTCTTCAGATGGCCGCCCGCAATATGGAGCGTGGTGATCTCGCGTCCCGCCTGCCGCAGGGCGTCGAGAATGTGGCGGATGCCGAGGGCGATCGCCACGCAGGTCCGCCAGTAGAGCCGGCAGAGGCTGTCGAAGGACGTGTCGAGCGCCAGTCCGTGCACGACGCCCAGCGCGCGGGCGTCGCCGAAGGGCGCGCGATTGCCGTGGAAATCCGGCAGCACATGCAGGCGGCCGGCGAAGTCCGCGCCTTCCAGCAGGCGGAGGGTACCGATCCGCTCCGCGATCCGCCGGTGCGTCGCCGCGTTGGGCTCCATGCCGCGCAGGCGTATCATGTGGTCCAGCAGCGCCCCGCTCACCGACTGTCCGGCCTCGCTCATCCACAGGCCGGGCAGGGCGGCGTCCGGAAACGGACCCCAGACCGCGCCGAAATGGGTCGGCGCGGCGGAGGCGAACATCACGCAGCTCGACGTGCCGGCGATCAGCGCGGCATGCGTTTCGAGGTCGCGCGCCGGCAGATAGCCGAGCTTGCCGAGCGCCCCGGCATAGGCGTCGACCATTCTCGCGCCCGCCAGGCAGCCCGTCGTCAGGCCGAGGGTGGCGGCTGCTTCGGGCGTCAGCGTGCCGAGGGGGCTGCCGACCGCCACGGCGCCGGCGGAAAGGCCCGCCCGTTCCGCCATGTCGGAAATGCCGAGCGTTTCGAGCAGTTCGGCGGGCCAACCGCCCGGCATGTCCCGCCGCCAGTTCCATTTGCAGGCCAGCGTGCTTTGCGAGCGTGCGCCGCTGCCGCTTGCCCTGAAGGCGAGGAAGTCGCTCAGGTCGAAGATGCCGTGCGCCGCGTTCCACGTCTCCGGGAGCCGGCGCTTCAGCCACATCAGCTTCGGGATCTGCATCTCCGGCGGCATGGTGCCGCCGACGGCGGCAAGGGCGGGGTGGCGCGTCGCGGTCGCTTCGCCGGCCTCCTCCAGCGCGCGGTGGTCGAGCCAGACGATGGTGTCCCAGCGCCGTTCGCCGTCGGGCGATACGGGAAGCTGTCCGCCCCCGGCGTCCCGCACCACCAGCGAGCAGGTCGCGTCGAAAGCGATGGCGCGGACATCCTCCGGCGCCGCGCCGGAGGTCTCGCGCGCGGCGCGCACCGCCGCGCCGACCGCCTTCCATATCTGTTCGGAATCGTGCTCGGCCTCGCCGGGCCGCACCTGCCGCATCTCGATCGCCGCGTCGTCGCGGCCGAGCAGATTGCCTTCGGTGTCGAAGATGCCGGCGCGGGCGGAGCCCGTTCCCACGTCGACGGCGCAGACGACGGGCCGCATCACGGGTTTTCTTGGGCGCCGCGTCCGGCGAGCAGGCCGGGCAGCCGGCGCATGTCGTCGAAGATCAGGTCGGGACCCAGCGCGGCGAGATCGTCGCGGAAGCCGGGCCGGGCGGCATGCAGGCCGCCGGTGAAGGCGAAGACCCGCATTCCCGCGCTCCTGGCCGCCGCGATCCCGGCCGGGCTGTCCTCGATCACGATGCAGTCCTCGGGGGCATGGCCCATGTCGCGGGCGGCATGCAGGAAAAGATCCGGAAAGGGCTTTCCGCGTTTCACCATGGTGGCACTGTATATATGCGGCTCCAGCACTTCCAGCAGGCCGGTCACCCGGAGCGACAGGCGGATGCGGTCGGGCTGGCTCGACGATGCGACGCAGCACGCCGCGTCGAGCCGCTTCAGCGCCTCGCCTATGCCGGGTATCGGCGTGAGCTCGGCCTCGAAGCGGTGGAAGAGTTCAGCCCGCACCTGCTCCAGATGCGCGTCGGTGAAGACCAGCCCGAACTCGGCATGCAGCATCTCGGCGATGGTCGCCATGCTCTTGCCGAGGAAGCGGTCATAGGCTTCGCCCTCCGTCATCGCCACGCCGCTTCCGGCCAGCACGCCGCGCAGCACCGCGATCGAGATCGGCTCGCTGTCGACCAGCACGCCGTCGCAGTCGAAGATGACGAGCATCCTACACGCCCCTCCCAGGCTTGTGTGCCTCCCGGCGCGACTTCGGGATTCGGGTCAGGCCGTGACGAAAACAAAGAGAGTCGAGCACCGGAGCGGAGCGTACATTTTCGCACGTGAGCACCGGAAGCGCAGGCTCTCTTTGTTTGCAGGCAGGCATCACCCGAATCTCAAATCGTCCGCAGCATGCCGCCATCGACGTGATAGGTCGAGCCGACCGAATAGCTCGCCCGGTCGGAGCAGAGGAAGACGAAGAAGTTTGCCAGCTCCTCCACCGTGCCGAAGCGCTTGATCGGCGCGTGCTCGTCGGCGACGGACTGGAGATAGGCCTGATAGTCGCCGCCGCTGTCGGCGGTGAGCTGCCTGGCCGTCTTCACCCAGTCCGGCGTCAGGATCAGGCCGGGATTGACGGTGTTGACGCGGATATTGTCTCTTATCACCTCGTTGGCGAGGTTCTTCGAGAACATCAGCAGCGCCGCCTTGGTGACGTTGTAGATCGGCTCGTACCAGAGCGGCTGCACGGCGCAGATCGAGGCATTGTGCAGGATCGCGCCGCCGCCGCGTTCCCGCATCATCGGCACGAAGCCGCGCGCGAGCCGCACCGCCGCCATGACGTGCAGCTCCCAATAGGCCTGCCACTTCTCGTCGGGGGCGTCCATGATCGTCTCGTTGGAGCCGGTGCCGGCATTGTTGACGAGGATGTCGGCCCCGCCGAACTCCTTTCGCGCCGCCGCCACCAGCGTGTCCGCGCCCTCGACCGTCGCCACGTCGCAGGCGACGGCCAGCGTGCGGACGCCGAACGCATCGGCGATGCGCTTCGCCTCGCTTTCGAGCCTTTCCCCGCCGCGCGCCGCCATGACGACATGCGCGCCCTCCCGCGCGAACGCTTCCGCGACGCCGAGTCCGATGCCGACGCTCGCGCCGGTGATGGCGGCCACCTTGCCGCGCAGTCCGAGATCCATGCTGTCCTCCGCTCCTCCGTTGCCGCGACGCTACCGCAGTGCGCCGCCGGGTGGAAGCGGCGATGTCAGGAGGCAAGGTAGCGCGTCAGCACATTCGCCGTGCCGTCCGCCCAGAGCGCCTTGAGATGCCGCGCGAAGGCCGCCTCGAAGACCGGCGAGCGGCCGACCGCGCCGTAGATGTCGTCCATCGCCAGCCATGCCCGCGCATCGTCGCGCGCCGCCTTCGAGGTCCGCACCAGCCTGTCCCAGTTCGGATCGTTCGGCTCGATCGCCGCGCCCGATTCCGTGGTGCCGTGGCAGTAGCGGCACCAGAACGCCGATTCCAGCGCCAGCCCCTCGACCGAAGCGCCGGCTTCCAGCCGGTCGGCGATGGTCGGGATGATGAATTTCGGCTGCCGGTTCGAGCCGTCGAGGCAGAGCCGGCGGATCGTGTCGCCGATCTTCGGATTGGAGAAACGCCGCTCGATCAGCGCGCGATAGTCCTCCAGCGATGTTCCCGGCACGGTCGGGACGGTCGGGATGATCTCCTCGACATGCAGCTTCTTCAGAAATCCCCGCACCAGCGGGTTCTCCATCCCCTCATGCACGAAATGGATGTCCATCAGCCCGGACGGATAGGCGATCGCCGCGTGCCCGCCATTGAGGATGCGGATCTTCATCAGCTCGAAGGGCGACACGTCGTCAACGAACTGCACGCCGACCGTCTCCAGCGCCGGACGGCCGAGCGGAAAGTCGTCCTCCAGCACCCATTGCATGAAGGGCTCGCAGAACACCGGCCAGCCGTCCTCGACGCCGAACTCGCGCGCCAGAATCTGCCGCTCGCGGTCGGTCGTCGCCGGCGTGATGCGGTCGACCATGCCGTTGGGGAAGGCGACGTTCTCCTTCACCCAGTCCGCGAAGGCCGGGTCCGAGAGCCGCGCCAGCCCGCACACCGTGTCGCGCGTCACATGGCCGTTATGGGGGATGTTGTCGCAGCACATCACGGTGAAGGGCGGCGTGCCCTCGGCCCTGCGCCGCTTCAGCCCCGCGAGGATCAGCCCGAACACCGTCCGCGGCGCCTCCGGTTTCCCTGCGTCCCCGACGATCGCCGGATGCGCCGGGTCGAAACGCCCGGTCGCCGCGTCGATGAAATAGCCGCCCTCGGTGATGGTCATCGAGACGATGCGGATCGCCGGATCGGCGAGCTTCGCCACGATCGCCGCCCCGTCGCCCGGCGTCAGGAAATCTACCATCGCGCCGGTGACGCGCGCCCCCATATGGCCGGTGTCCTGCTCGACCACCGTCGTCAGCCAGTCCTGCGCCTGCAAAAGGTCGCGGCCCCGCTTTTCGGCCTCGAACACGCCCGCGCCGACGATCGCCCAGTCGCGGTCCCGCCCGGCGTTGAACAGCGCGTCGAGATAGACGGCCTGATGCGCCCGGTGAAAATTGCCGACGCCGAAATGCAGGATGCCGGCGCTGAGGTCGGCGGCGCGGTAGGACGGCCGCGCGACCTTCGCCGGCAGGCTTTCCAGATTGGCGGCGGAGAGCTTCGTGGTCATGCTACGCGACCCTTTTCATGGACGTGCTCACGTTCAGCCGCCGAGCGCGTTGCCGTCCGCGCCGAATTTGTGGATGCGCGCCGGGTCCGGCGTCAGGAACACCGTATCGCCATGGCTGACCGGCATGTCGCCCGACGCCCGCACGGTGATCGTGCAGGCGGCGTCGGTGTTGACATGGATGAAGGTGTCGGCGCCGAGATGCTCGGCGACGCCCACCGTTCCCTTCCACTCGCCGCCGCTGGTCGACACCGAGACATGCTCCGGCCGCACGCCGATGGTCTCCGCGCCCGCCTTCCTGGCCGGCTCGCCGGTCACGAAATTCATCTTGGGCGAGCCGATGAAGCCTGCGACGAAGAGGTTGCGGGGGTTCTTGTAGAGGTCGAGCGGCGAGCCGACCTGCTCGATATTGCCGGCGTTCAGCACCACGATCTTGTCGGCCATGGTCATCGCCTCCACCTGGTCGTGGGTGACGTAGATCATCGTCGTCTTGAGCTGCTGGTGCAGTTCGCTGATCTCCAGCCGCATCGTGCCGCGCAGCGCCGCGTCGAGGTTCGACAGCGGCTCGTCGAACAGGAAGGCGCTCGGCTGGCGCACGATGGCGCGGCCGATGGCGACGCGCTGCCGCTGGCCGCCGGAAAGCTGGCCCGGCCGTCTTTCGAGATAGTTGGTGAGGTTGAGCACGCGCGCCGCGTCCTGCACCTTCTTCTCGATCGCCTCGGGCTTCTCGCCGGCCATCTTCAGCGGGAAGGCGATGTTCTTGGCCACCGTCATGTGCGGGTAGAGCGCGTAGGACTGGAACACCATGGCGAGCTTGCGCTTGGCCGGCGCCTCGTCGGTCACGTCGCGCCCGTCTATGTGGATGGTGCCGCCGGACACGTCCTCCAGCCCGGCGATCAGCCTGAGAAGGGTCGACTTGCCGCAGCCGGAAGGCCCGACGAACACCACGAACTCGCCGTCCTCTATGTCGAGGTCGATGTTCGGGATGATGGTCGTCGCCCCGAAGGACTTGTGCACGTTCCTGAGCGTGATCTTGCCCATGGTTTCTTCCCCGGGGATTGCTACTTCACCGCGCCGAATGTCAGGCCGCGCACGAGCTGCTTCTGGCTGAACCAGCCCATGACGAGGATGGGCGCGATCGCCAGCGTCGAGGCGGCCGACAGCTTTGCCCAGAACAGCCCCTGCGGGCTGGAGAACGAGCTGATGAAGGCGGTCAGCGGCGCCGCGTTCGTCGTCGTCAGGCGGATGGTCCAGAACGCTTCGTTCCACGCCAGGATGATGTTGAGCAGCGTGGTGGAGGCGATCCCCGGGATCGCCATCGGCGTCAGCACGTAGACGATCTCGTTCCACAGCGAGGCGCCGTCCATGCGCGCCGCTTCGAGGATCTCGCCCGGGATCTCGCGGAAATAGGTGTAGAGCATCCAGATGACGATCGGCAGGTTGATCAGCATCAGCATGACGGTGAGGCCGATGCGGCTGTCGAGCAGGCCGGTGTCGCGGAAGATAAGGTAGATCGGAAACAGCACCGCCACCGCCGGCATCATCTTGGTGGAGAGCATCCACATCAGCACGTCCTTGGTCCGCCGGGTCGGCGAGAAGGCCATGGCCCAGGCCGAGGGGATGGCGACGGCGAGCGCCAGGATCGTCGAGCCGACGGCGAGGATCACCGAATTCAGGAAGAAGTGGAAATATCCCGCCTGCGCCCGGACCTCCGCATAGCTCTCGGTCGTGCCGGAGGGGATCAGGTTGAAGCCCTGGATCGCCTCCTGCTCCGATTTGAACGAGGTGATGATGGTGTAGAGGATCGGGAAGAAGATGAGGAGCGCGACGATCCAGGCCGCGGCGGTGACGATCGTCTTGTGCCGTGTGGTGACTGCGCGTGCCATGTCAAAGCTCCCTGTCTGCCGGATCGGACGCGGCGACGACGACCCCCTCCCCCTTGTGGGGAGGGATAAAGGGTGGGGGTAGGAAGGGCACGCCTTGCGCGGCGGAACCCCTAACCCTGACCCCTCCCCGCAAGGGGGAGGGGAACACGGAGACGAAGCGCTTCATCTCACTTGTCCAGATTCTTGCCGACCGCCCGCATGACGAAGAAGGCGACGATGTTGGCGAGGATGACGGCGATGATGCCGCCGGCGGAAGCCTGGCCGATTTTGAATTCGAGCAGCGCCTTCTGGTAGACGAGGAAGGGCAGGTTGGTGGACGCATAGCCCGGGCCGCCATTGGTGGTGACGAGGATTTCCGCGTAGACGCCGAGCAGGAAGATCGTCTGGATCAGCACCACCACGGTGATGGCGCGCATGAGATGCGGCAGCGTCAGGTACCAGAAGCGGCTGAGCACGCCGGCGCCGTCCATTTCCGCCGCTTCCTTCTGCTCGCCGTCGAGCGACTGCAAAGAGGTGAGCAGGATGAGCGTCGCGAAGGGCAGCCATTGCCAGGCCACGATGAGGATGATCGAGAACAGCGGCAGCTGCGCGAACCAGTCGACCGGTTGCAGCCCGAAGAAGCGCGCTATGTCGGCCAGCACGCCGTAGCCCGGATGCATGATCATGTTCTTCCAGACCAGCGCCGCGACGGGCGGCATGACGAAGAACGGCGAGATGACGAGGATGCGCACGATCCCCTGTCCCCACATCGGCTGGTCGAGCAGCAGCGCCAGCAGGATGCCGCCGACGATGGTGATGGCGAGCACGCTGACGACGATGAGCAGCGTGTTGACGATCGAGGCGAGGAAAGCGGGATTGCTGAAGAACAGCGTGTAGTTGGAGAAGCCGACGAAGCCGTCCCGTATGGGGTTCAGCGGATTGTACTGCTGGAAGGAGAACCACAGCGTGAAGGCGAGCGGCACGATCATCCAGATGAACAGGAGGATGACGGACGGCGCGATCATGAAGCGCGCGAGCGAGCTGGTCTGTCTGGTGGCCATGGTCTCGTTCCCAGATGATTGAGCCGGGTTCGTTGCCGGTACATCGATCGACTGCGCTGCACGACTACAGCGAGACGGCTTGTCGTGAATCTCCCCAAAAACCGGCCGCCCGGTTTCCCGGACGGCCGAGGCACTGGGAGGCGCCTTACTGGATATAACCGCCCTCGGTCATGGCCGCGGTCGCCGCGTCCTGAGCCTGCTTGAGCGCGTCGTCGACGGACATCTGGCCTGCGAGCGCGGCGGAGAAGAGCTGGCCGACGGTGGTGCCCAGTCCCTGGAATTCGGGGATGGCGACGAACTGGACGCCGGTATACGGCACCGGCTTGACGGTCGGCTTGGTCGGGTCGGCGGCGTTGATGGAGTCAAGCGTCATCTTCGCGAAGGGCGCCGCCTTCTGGTATTCGGGGTTGTTGTAGAGCGAGGTGCGCGTGCCGGGCGGCACGTTCGCCCAGCCTTCCTTCGAGGCCACGAGTTCGAGATAGGCCTTGCTGGTCGCCCAGGACACGAACTTCTCGGCGGACGCCGCCTTCTGCGAACCGGCCGGGATCGCCAGCGACCAGGCCCACAGCCAGTTGCCGCGCTTGCCGAGGCCGGTGTCGGGAGCCAGCGCATAGCCCACCTTGTCGGCGACGGTCGAGTTCTTCGGGTCGGACACGAAGGAAGCCGCCACCGTGGCGTCGATCCACATGCCGCACTTGCCCTGCTGGAACAGCGCCAGGTTCTCGTTGAAGCCGTTCGACGATGCGCCCTGCGGGCCGGCGTCCTTCATCAGGTTGACATAGGTCTCCAGTGTCGTCTTCCACTCGGGCTGATCGAAATGCGGCTTCCACTCCTCGTCGAACCAGCGGGCGCCGAACGAGTTGGACATAGCGGTCAGGAAGGCCATGTTCTCGCCCCAGCCGGCCTTGCCGCGCAGGCAGATGCCGTTGACGTCCGCATTGTCGGCCTTGATCTTGCGGGCGGCCTCGCCGATGAAGTCCCAGGTCGGCGCGTCGGGCATGGTCAGCCCGGACTTCTCGAACAGGTCCTTGCGGTACATGACGAAGGACGACTCGCCGTAGAACGGCGCGGCGTAGAGCTTGCCGTCGGCCGACAGGCCGCCGCGGATCGCCGGGATGATGTCGTCGACGTCGTAGTCGGCGCCGAGATTGTCGAGCGGCAGCAGCCATTGCTGCTTGGCCCAGATCGGAACCTCGTAGGTGCCGATCGTCATCACGTCGTACTGGCCGCCCTTGGTGGCGATGTCGGTCGTGACGCGCTCGCGCAGCACGTTCTCCTCCAGCGTCACCCAGTTGAGCTGGATGTCCGGGTTCTTGGCGGTGAAGTCGTCCGTCAGCTTCTGCATGCGGATCATGTCGCCATTGTTCACCGTGGCGATGGTGATGGTCTCCGCATGGGCGGCGAAAGCGAGCAGGCTGGCGGTCGCGCCCAGTACGAGCGTCCTGATGTTCATCTGAAATTCCTCCCGAAAACTTGTAGTGAGCAAATGCCTCACATAAGAGCAATTACTCACTTTGAATGAATTATGTCAACGCGAATTCGTTGCTGCAGTGCAGCAGCGTTCGGGCGGCATCGCGCGCGCCGGCGCGTGGCGAGAGGGATGTGGACGGCAGGCGCGGGAAGTCCGGGAGAACGACATTGAACACTGTTCAAAAATCGCTTGAACAGTGTTCAATCGGCCTTTCCGGCGCCCTCAAGGGTATGGAAATGCATTCGCCGGACGTGCTTTCAGGCCTCGTCCGCGCTGTCCGCTGTCCGAAGTTCGGCCAGCAGCCAGTCCCGGAAGGCGCGGATTTTCGGAACGTTGAGGCGCTGTTCGGGATAGACGAGCCAGTATGCGTGGCCGTCGTCCGCCACGATGTCGAAGGGCTGGATCAAAGCGCCGTTCGCCAGTTCGGCGGCGAACAGTTTCCGCGTCAGGATGGCGACGCCCTGGCCGGCCACGGCGGCCCTGCCTTCATAGGCCTGCGAGCCGAGCTGGCTGCGCGGCCGCCGGGTGAGGTCGTCCTTCACTTCCACTCCTGCCAGCTCGAACCAGATCGCCCACCATGGATCGCCGGCATCGACGATCGGCAGGCGCAGGAGGTCCGCCGGTTCCCTGACGCCGCCGATCGTCGTGGCGAGCGCCGGGCTGAGCATCGGCGTGAAATCCGCCAGAAACAGGCGATGCGCCACGAGTCCGGGCCATTCGCCGCTGGCGCCCGTCCTGATGCCGATGTCGAAACCTTCCTGCATCAGATCGACCATCCGCGTCGCCGTCTCGACCCGCACCGCGATGTTGGGATGCGAGATCTGGAAGGAGCCGAGCCGGAGCGCCAGCCAGTTGGCGGCGAAGGTCGGGATGGTGCTGATCGACAGCGTGCCGCGGCCTCCGGTGCGCGCCGCATCGTAGCCGTCCGCGAGCAGGCGGAAGGCTTCCGTCGCCGCCTTCGACAGCGTCTCGCCGGTCTCCGTCAGCGTCACCCGCCGCGGTCTCCGGATGAAGAGCGGTGAGCCGACCCGCTCCTCCAGCACCTTGATCTGATAGCTCACCGCCGCCTGCGTCATCGCCAGTTCCTCGGCGGCGCGGGTGAAGCTCGACAGCCGCGCGGCGGCCTCGAAAGCACGCAGCGCGGCGAGTGGCGGCAGGACGTTTGGCATAAGGCCTCCTTATCAATCCTACGCGACGTTCAATTGGTCGGCAAGCGTCGGGAGGCGCATATGGACCGCAGGAAGAAATGACGGTTCAAGGAGACGGTCATGTCCACTTCGATCTTCGCGACGGTTCTCGCCTCGCTCGGCGCTTTCGCCGGAAACCTGATGGACGTTCAGTCCCGCGCCGCACATCATTGCGGCGTTGCCCTTGATCCCCGCCAGTTGCCGGATTCGCTTCGGCGCGACATCGGGCTTGCGCCGGGGGAAGACGGTCTCGACGGGCGCGAGATCCCGCGCCGGCTTCACGACCGGCATGCGCCGCATGCCATGTAGGCCGGAAGGCCGCGCTCAGGTCGCCCGCTGGCGTCCTTTCATGTGCGAAGGCATAAGCCGGATTGTTGCTGTTCGACGGCTGATCACTCGGCCAGCAGAGCCGATGCCGAGCGTTCGTCGGTGATGATGCCGTTCACCAGCCGCCGGTTCAGCGCGGCCCTCATGCCGGGCAGCTTGCCCTCGCCCATGGCGAGCGCGACCACCAGGGATTTCTCGCGGGATGGCAGCGGCGACGCTGCGACCCGCTCGTTGGTCAGCCCCTCGATCAGCCTTCCGTCGCGGTCGAAGGCCCAGCCGACGATCTCGCCCACCGCACCCGCCTTCTGGAGCGCCTTCAACTCCGCCTCCGAAATGAAGCCGTCGACATAGAGCGGCGCGTTCGGGCCGAGATCGCCGATGCCGACAAAGGTGACGTCGGCCTGCGCGGCGAGGTCCAGCGTCTGCCGGATCATGGGCTGGCTGTGCAGCATGGCGCGCTCCTCCTGCGAGGACGCGATGACCGGCAGCGGCATCGGGAAACTGCGCGCCTTGATGAGGTCTGCGATGGAGAAGATGACGTTGTAGAAGGCCGCCGAGCCGTCCGGCGCGATGTTGCCGGTCAGCGACACGATCTTGTGCTGCGGGCAGTCCATCGGCGATATCTGCTCGATCGCCGCCTTCAGCGTGCGGCCCGTGCCGATCGCCATGACGATCGGCTCCGGCGAGCGCAGCCTTTTCTCGATCTCCGCCGCCGCCGCCTCCGCTACGCCGATCGTGGTCGACGGGTTGCCCGGATCGCTCGGCACGACCTCGACGAGGTCCAGCGCGAAACGCGACCTCAGCCTCTCCGCAAGTTCCAGGCACTCCGCGATCGGATGGTCGAGCCGCACCTTGACCAGCCCTTCCGAAACCGCCAGCGACACCAGCCGCTGCGCGCTCTGCCGCGACATGCCGAGCTTCGCCGCGATCTGGTCCTGCGTGTTGCCGGCGACATAATACAGCCAACCCGCCCGCGCCGCCTCGTCCTGCCGCCCCGCCGTCCCCATCGCTCTTCCGGCCATAAGTTCGTGCTCTCAAACCTGCTTTTTGGCGCTTTAGTTTATAAAAAGTGGCATACTTGAGCAATTGTTCATGCACAAAAACAATTGTCCGGAAAAACGCTATCGTGACCGCGCCGTAATTCTGAGCTTGCAGCTCGATCGAACGCATAGCCGATGGCGGATGGAAAGCAAACTGATCTTGCCGAAGCCGTGATGCGGCCCCGTGCGGAAAACGATCGCGGTCAGGCAGCCTTCTATTCGCGCGGCGGGCGCAGCGTCGCGAGGGCTTCCGGCAGTTCGGCCAAACTCTCCAGAACCCGGTCCGCGCCGAGTTTTTCCACCGGCACGGACGTGTAGCCGCCGCGGATCACCGCGACGCCCATGCCGGCGGCGCGCGCGGAAGCGACGTCGGAAATGCTGTCGCCCACCATCAGCGCGTTCCATGACTCGACGCCAAGACGTTCGAGGGCGGCATGCAGTATGTCCGGCGCCGGCTTCTTGGCGACGCCTGCGTCGCCGCCCACGACCGTGTCCAGATGGCGGATGAGACCGAAATGGTCGAGCACCGCCTCGGCTGCGCGCTGCGGCTTGTTGGTTGCGACCCCGAGCCGCACGCCGTCCTCGTGAAGCTGCTCCAGCGTTTCCGCCGCCGCCGGCATCAATTCAGTGAAGTCGGTCAGGTGATCGGCATAGATGTCGAGCATGACGAGGTTCTCCCGTTCGAGAGCCTCGCTGTCGAGCAGGCGGCCACAGGCGCGGAAGGCGCGGTCCACCGTCACTTTGACGCCCTGCCCGATCATGCCCTTGACGTCCTCGAGCGACAGCGGCCCCAGCCCCTGACGCGCGAGCAGTTCGTTGACGGCCGCGCGTATGTCGCCGGCCGAATCGATCAGCGTGCCGTCGAGGTCGAACAGGATGGCCTGCGGCCAGCGCCGCGTGTCCGCCTCGGTCACGTCAGATGCTCCTCGCGCTTGCGGCGGCATTGCGGATCGCCTCGATATTGGCGCGGTAGGATTCGACCGTCCCGCCCTTGAACACAGCCGCGCCGGCGACGAGTACGGATGCGCCCGCCGCGACGACATCGGCCGCCGTGCCGGTCGCGATGCCGCCATCCACCTCGATGCGGATCGGCCTGCCGGCGATCATCGCCCGGATGCGGCGGATCTTTTCGAGCATGGAGCCGATGAAGGCCTGGCCGCCGAAGCCCGGATTGACCGTCATGACGAGCACCGTGTCGACAAGGTCGAGCACGTTCTCCAGCGCGGTTTCCGACGTGCCCGGATTGAGCGTGACGCCTGCTTTGCGACCCGCCGCTCTGATGGTCTGCAGCGAGCGGTGGAGATGCGGCCCGGCCTCGACATGCACGGTGATCTGGTCGCAGCCCGCATCGATGAAAGCGGGAAGATAAGGGTCGACCGGCGCGATCATCAAATGGCAGTCGAAGAACTTCTTCGTGCGGTTCCTGAGCGCCTTGATCACCGGAGGGCCGAAGCTGATGTTGGGCACGAAATGACCGTCCATGACGTCGAGATGAATCCAGTCGGCGCCGGCGGCGTCGATGGCCTCGACCTCGTCGCCGAGCCGCGAGAAATCCGCCGAAAGAACGGAGGGGGCGATCAGGATATTCTGGCTCATGGTTTCTCCGCATTGGAGCCCGGAGGCGGACGGCTCGCTCTATACGCGGATTGCGGGCGGCGGGGAAGTTGCAGGCAACAATAGCGGCCACACGCCGGGATGGAGAACGGTCAGTCGAAAGAGCGGATGCTATGAGCGTAAACAGCGTATCCGCATGTCTTGGTCATGAAAGGCCGCAGTTGACGCTCATCGCCCCGCTGTAGTTATATCCATTCGAACATATCGATGCGGCGAGGTGCCGCGCAAAAGGGAGTGCTCCGGATGTTTTCGAAGAAGATGGTCGCCAGCGCGTTTGCTGGCGCGCTTGCCGTATTGACGCTTGGGGCGGCCTCCGCGGCGCTGGCAGAGGAGAACGTCACCGTGTTCGCCGCCGCCAGCCTGAAGAACGCGCTCGACAACATCAATGCTGCCTGCGAGGCCGACGTGGGCGAGAAGGCGACGATCTCCTATGCGGCGAGCTCGGCGCTCGCCAAGCAGATCGAGGAGGGCGCGCCGGCCGACGTCTTCATGTCGGCCGACCGCGACTGGATGAAATACCTCTCCGACAAGAACCTGACGAAGAAGGACACCGAGACCGAACTGCTCGGCAATTCCATCGTGCTGGTCGCGCCGGCCGATTCCGCCGCGGCGACCGAGATCAAGGACGGTTTCGACCTTGCCGGCCTGCTCGGCGATGGAAAGCTGGCCATGGCCAATGTCGATTCCGTTCCGGCCGGCAAATACGGCAAGGCCGCGCTGGAAAAGCTTGGCGTCTGGGCGTCGGTCGAAAGCAAGGTCGCGCAGGCGGAGAATGTACGCGCCGCGCTGGCGCTCGTCTCGACTGGTGAAGCACCGCTCGGCATCGTCTACAAGACCGATGCGGCAGCCGATACCAAGGTGAAGGTGATCGGTACCTTCCCGGCCGATTCCCATCCCGAAATCGTCTACCCTGTTGCCCAGACGGCTGAATCCAAGGATGCGGAGACGCCGAAATTCCTCGAATGCCTGAAGTCCGACAAGGCCAGGGCCCTTTTCGAGGAGCAGGGCTTTACGGTATTGGCGCATTAAGATCCGGAGCGGCGTGACCTCGGGTCAGGACCTGTTGATATGATCGAAATGGCGCCAGAAACGGCAAAGAGATACGAGGAGAAGTCCGAAGGTCGATGGAGTTCCATCGGCCGAGGGGTTCGACCCGGCGGATCGAAGCCGTTTCGGCGTCCTTCGGATGTGATTCATTTGGCCGACTACTTCGCCCCGAAGGACTTGAAAGCCTTCAGGCTTCCTCCGCTTTCGCGCCTCATATCCAGCCAAATGACCTCACACCATTTCGACCAGATTAACAGGTCCTGACCCTAAGCATGGAATGGCTGGACCTCAGTCCCGATGAATGGACCGCGGTCCGGCTTTCCATCAAGGTCTCGGTGTGGGCCACGGTGGTCAGCCTGCCCTTCGGCCTGTTGATCGCCCATTTGCTTGCCCGGGGCCGCTTCCCGGGCAAGTCGGTGCTGAACGGCATCGTCCACCTGCCGCTGATCCTGCCGCCGGTCGTCACCGGCTATCTGCTGCTTCTGAGCTTCGGCCGCCGGGGGCCGATCGGCGGCTTCCTCGACCAGTATTTCGGGCTGGTCTTTTCCTTCCGCTGGACGGGCGCGGCGCTTGCCTGCGGCATCATGGGCTTTCCGCTGATGGTGCGCGCCATACGCCTGTCCATCGAGGCCGTGGACCGGCGGCTGGAAGCGGCGGCCGGTACGCTGGGCGCCAACCCGGCATGGGTCTACGCGACCATCACCTTGCCTCTGATCCTGCCGGGCATGATCGCCGGCATGATCCTTTGCTTCGCCAAGGCGATGGGCGAATTCGGTGCGACGATCACCTTCGTCTCCAACATTCCGGGCGAGACGCAGACGCTGCCTTCCGCCATCTATACGTTCACGCAGGTGCCGGGCGGGGAACTCGGCGCGCTGCGGCTGACGCTGGTGTCGATCGCGATCGCCATGGCGGCGCTGGTGGCCTCCGAAGTGCTCGCGCGCCGCGTCAGCCGACGCATGGATTAGGGTCAGGACCTGTTAATATGATCGAAATGGCGCCTGAAACGGCAAAGAGATGCGAGGAGAAGTTCGAAGGTCGATGGGGTTCCATCGGCCGAGGAGTTCGACGCGGCAGATCGAAGCCGTTTCGGCGTCCGTCGGATGTGGTTCATTTGGCCGGCTACCTCGTCGCGAAGGCTCGACAATGGTCAACATTGCCTTCGCCTTCGCTCCTCGTATCCAGCCAAATGACCTCACACCATTTCGACCATATTAGCAGGTCCCGACCCTAGAATGAGCGTCGCCGTCGAAGTCCGCCATCGCCTCGGCGCCTTCGCGCTGGAAGCGGCCTTCGAAAGCGCCGGCCAGCTCATCGCGCTGTTCGGGCCGTCGGGTTCCGGCAAGAGTTCGCTGATAAACGTCATCGGCGGCCTGATCCGGCCGCAGAGTGGCCGGGTGGTCGTGAACGGCCGCGTGCTCGTCGACACGGAAAGGGGCATTTTCGTACCGAAGCACCGGCGGCGCATCGGCTACGTGTTCCAGGACGCGCGCCTTTTCCCGCATCTGACGGTGAGCCAGAACCTTCGCTACGGCCGCTTCTTCACGCCGACCGCCGACCGCTATGCCGATTTCGCCGGTATCGTCGACCTGCTCGGCATAGGCGGCCTGCTCGACCGCCGTCCGAATCTCCTGTCCGGCGGCGAGAAGCAGCGCGTTGCCATCGGTCGGGCGCTGATCGTCAGTCCGAAGCTGCTTCTGATGGACGAGCCGCTGGCCTCGCTCGACGATGCCCGCAAGGCGGAGATCCTGCCCTACCTCGAAAGGCTGCGCGACGATGCGCGGGTGCCGATCGTCTATGTCAGTCATTCCGTCGCCGAAGTGGCGCGGCTGGCGACGGACGTCGTCATGCTGTCGGCCGGCAGGGTGGAGGCGCACGGTTCCGTGCGCGATATATTGGGGCGGCTCGACCTGCTGCCCGACGAGGGTGGCGCGGTGATCGATGCGGCCGTCGCCTGCCACGACGGCGAGTCGGGCCTGACCACGCTCGCCTCCCCGGCGGGCGACTGGCGCGTGCCGCGCATAGACGCCGCGCCCGGTTCGCGGCTGCGGCTGCGCATCCGCGCCCGCGACGTGATGATCGCCACGGAACGCCCGAACGGCGTCAGCGCCCTGAACGTCATGCCGGGCGTCATCCACGCGATCGGCGCCGGCGGTCAGGACGCGCTCGTCTCGGTCGACTGCAACGGCGACCGCATCATCGCGCGCGTGACGCCCTATTCCGCGAGGGCGTTGGGGCTGGCGCCCGGTCTAGACGTTTTCGTGATCGTCAAGGCGGTGACGTTCGACAGGGGCAATGTGGCCTTGCCCGCCTCGGGGCGGGCCGGCGGCTGAGCGCGTCCGCCGCCTGCGTCGAACGCGCGCGGCCCCTGTGCAAGTTGACATTCGGGATTCGGGCGTGGCGCTGCCATTGGATAAATCGGCGGCGATGCGCATATTCGGAAAGGGTGCCGCATTCGCGGCGCGGCAAGGATGAACTGCGGCGGGGGCATCGGCGTTTCCGGTCGCGAACATGGAGAACGACGTATGGCTGAAACCATCGAACTGACGGACCACGAGGCGATTCGCGATTGGGCCGCATCGCGCATGGGAGCGCCGGCGGTGATCGACGCATCGGCCGAAGGCGGCACCCAGCCCGTGCTGCGTATCGTCTTCGACCAGATCGCCTATCAGGATCAGGACCGGGCCGAGCGCCCGCAGAATGCCGGCGGCTACGAGCTGGTCGAGTGGGACGAGTGGTTCCGGCTGTTCGACGAGGCTGGGCTTGCCCTTGTCGTGGCGCCGGAACGGCCGGGCCGCAAGGACAGCTTTCACGAGATCGTACGCCGTCGCTGAACCGCGGCGGCCCGAGGTCGAATCGAGCTCGGTGCGTCGTTCCGGCGGCTGCGTTGCTGCTGCCGGAACGACGCATTTCCTCATACAAATGAAGCGATAGCTGGCGTAATTCGTATCATTTTTGCAACGCACCACGCCAACAGTGCGCCGGCAATCGTCCCGGCGCGCGTTTTACGGTTGATCGCCGCGGCGTAATCGGAAATTCTCCCGGAAAGACGGAAGCGCGACGGGCGTTTTCGGCGTTCAAGACCGGATGTAGGCCGGCCCCCAAGGGCAGACATCGGGTTGCAATACTGGAGAGGTCAGAAAATGAATATCAAGAGCCTTCTTCTCGGTTCGGCTGTAGCATTCGCCGCTGTGGGCGGCGCACAGGCTGCTGACGCAGTTGTCGTCGCCGATCCGGAGCCGGTCGAATACGTCCGCGTCTGCGACGTCTACGGCACCGGTTACTTCTACATTCCGGGTACCGAGACCTGCCTGCGCATCGGCGGCTACGTCCGTTATCAGGCTGCCGGCGGCGATCTGTGGGAGCGCACCCGCGTTCACGACGACACCCTTCTGGGCGGCGAGGATCGCACCGACGAGACCTACAGCCAGTATTCGCGTCTGTCGCTCCAGACCTGGACCGGCACCGAGACCGAGCTGGGCACCCTCAGCACCTACACCGAGACCCGTTTCGAGTGGGCTAACGGTGGCGGCACGGGCGTGAGCCTGAACTTCGCCTGGATCCAGCTCGGCGGCTTCCGCGTCGGTAAGGACGAATCGGCATATGTGACGTTCAACAACTATGCCGGCGCGGTGATCGCTGACGATCTGGTGCCCTACGGTCCGTTCGACACCAACCTGATCAGCTACACCTTCTCGGGCGGCAACGGTTTCTCGGCGATCATCTCGCTGGAATCTGGCAGCGCCGACTCCTACGGCCACGACTACGACATCACCGACTACGTGCCGCATGTCGTCGCCGGTGCGAAGTTCACGCAGGGCTGGGGCGGCGTGTCGCTCGTCGGCGCTTATGATAGCGTCCACGAGACCTGGGCTGCCAAGGCTCGCTTGGACGTCAACGCGACCGACACGATCTCGGCCTTCATCATGGCCGGCTACGGCGATGACGACGACTTCAACTTCTACAAGCCTTGGGGCGGCGAGTGGGCTGTCTGGGGCGGTCTGACCGCCAAGGTTTCGGAGAAGGCGGCCGTCAACCTGGCGCTGTCCTATGACGATAGCGAGCAGTTCGGCGCGGCTTTGAACGTCGACTATACGCTGGTTCCGGGCTTCACGATCACGCCTGAAATCGACTACTACGACGCCGGCAACGGCGGCGATGACGCCTTCGGCGCGATCGTTCGCTTCCAGCGCAGCTTCTAATCAGCTCTGCTGACAGAAAAAGAACCCGGCGGGCGACCGCCGGGTTCTTTTTATTTGGCTCTCCACCACGGAGCCGTTCTCCGGGGTGGAGCGAAGGCCTCAGTCAAGAATTCCTTCCCGAAAGGGGCGGACGCTCTGGGTTTCGGGACACTCGTCGCGACCGGGTTCGGATCGGGACGCTCCGCCTCAGGCCGAGGGACGGGAAAAGACGTAGACGAGACCGGCGAGGATGATGGCGACGACGGCCGCCGTCGCCGGCAAGCCATGCGGGCCGCTGGCGAGGAAGAGCACGAAACCGATCGTGCTCCCGATCAGGGCGGCGAACTTGGCTTTCGGCGCGATAGCGCCGCGCTGGCGCCATTGCCTGAGCGCCGGGCCAAAGCGGGGATGGTCCAGAAGCTTTCTTTCGAGCCTTGGCGACGAGCGCGCAAAGCATCCGGCGGCGAGAATGAGGAACGGCGTGGTGGGCAGGACTGGCAGGAAGGCCCCGGCGACGCCCAGTCCCACGAAACCCCAGCCGAGGATCAGATAGAGGCTGCGCATCGCATCGCGACGTCCGGGAGCGGGCTTTCGCCCGATGGGATCGGCAGGCGCGGCATGTCAGCGCCCGACATGTTCGGGGCGGAATCCGATGCCGATCAGCCGGCCGGCGAGATGCGCCAGCGGCCGCCATCGGCCGATGAGACGCAGGAAGGCCGGCGGCCCCTTGCGGACTCCCGCGGCGCCTGCGTCCGATCGCCGGCGTCGCATCATCAGCTGCAGCTTCTGCGTCGCCCGGGTGGGAAAACTCCTCCGCGCCTGAACCGCCGCCAGATGCGCGTCGCCCAGCGATCCCGCGCGCAGCGGTTCCGCCAGGATGTTGGCCGCCGCGACCGCGTCCTGTATGGCGAGGTTGACGCCGACGCCGCCGATCGGCGACATGGCATGGGCGGCGTCGCCGATGCACAGCACGCCGGGCTTCCACCATGTCTCCAGCCGGTCCATGCGCACTTTCAGCAGATGGATCTGCTCCCAGCCGGACAGTTCCTCGAACCGCTCGACGGGCAGCGGCGCGACCGCCGACAGGCGCACGCGGAACGCGTCGAGACCCTCGTGCCGCAATTCGGCAAAGGTGCCTTTGGCTATGACGAAGCCGATCTGCCAGTAGTCGCCGCGATCGATCATCACCAGACCCTGATTCGGGCCGGCATGGCTCATCGCGATCGGCGGATCGTCGGGGCGGCGCGAAACCTTCATCCACAGCACGTCGACCGCCGCGCCGAGATCCTCCGCCGTCAGCCCGGCGAACCGGCGCACCGTCGAATTGCGTCCATCCGCGCCGATGACGAGAGCGGCGGGAAGCGTATGGACCGCACCGTCCTCGCTGCGCGCCTCGATGCCCGCGACGTTGCCGTCGCGGATCAGGAGGCCGATGGCTTCACAGCCCATCAGCAGCTGGAAGTTCGGAAGCTTCTGCGCCTTGCCGGCGAGGAAATCGAGGAAATCCCATTGCGGCATGAAGGCGATGTATTTGCAGCGCGTCGGAAGCCGAGAGAAATCGGCGATCGTCACGGACCTGCCGTCGATTTCGGCATGCAGCCGTTCCGCCTTCTGGTGCGGCAGCGACAGGAACTCATCGAGGAATCCGAGCTCGGCCATGACTTCGAGCGTCGAGGGATGAATGGTGTCGCCGCGAAAGTCGCGCAGGAAATCGGTGTGCTTCTCCACGACCGTGACCCTGACTCCCGCCCGGGCCAGAAGCAGGCCGAGCATCAGGCCTGTCGGTCCGGCGCCGACGACGCAGCATTCCTGTTGACTCATCGGAAATCTGCCTCCGGTTCCAGTGCTTCGGCTCACTGACGAAGCCGGACCATGCCATCCCGGCATGCGATCCCGCGATTGCGGAATCGAATGACCGGCCCGGCGCGGCGAATATGGGCGTGGTGGGTTCGCGCCGCAATCGGGGTTATGGTCGCGCCCGCCGATTGCCCGATATTTCCTGCCTGAAACGGATTTCCGACGTCTGGCCTGTTTGCGCCACAGGCGCCCGGCTATGGTGTCCCGAATGGAGCCATGCTATTTCGAACGAATGTTAGAAAGAATTGATAAGGGGAATGTGCGCGTGATGCCGTCGCGGATGGAAGCCGCCCGCCGCCCGGTCCGTAGTCTGCTGATCCGTTCAGCGTTGCAGGAAGCGCCCTGACATGGCTGGGGCGCTCGCCGGAACGAAGGTCGTCGATCTGACGCAGATGCTCGCCGGGCCTTACTGCACCATGATGCTGGCCGATCACGGCGCCGAGGTCGTAAAGATAGAGCCCGTGGATGGCGACCCGACCCGTCACTTCGGGCCGTTCCCGGCTGACGATTCGCAGCGGCACTTTGGTGGCTATTTCCAGAGCACAAACCGCAACAAGCTGAGCCTCGCGCTGGATCTGAAACGGCCGGAAGGCCGGGACCTTCTCGTGAGGCTCGCGCGGGAAGCCGACATCCTCGTGGAGAATTTCCGCGCCGGCGTCATGGACAGGCTGGGCCTGGGTTATGAAGTGCTGGCGGCGGAGAATCCGCGCCTCGTTTATGCCGCCATCCGCGGTTTCGGCGATCCGCGCACAGGAAAAAGCCCACATGTCGACCGGCCGGCCTTCGATGTCGTGGCGCAGGCGATGGGCGGCGCCATGGGCATTACGGGGCCGGACGCGGACACCCCGATCAAGATCGGACCGGGAATAGGCGATATATTTCCTGCCGCGCTTGCCGCATTCGGCATCCTTGCCGCCTACCACCATGCGGTGCGTACCGGACAAGGCCAGTTCCTGGACGTGGCGATGTATGACGGCATGGTCTCGCTCTGCGAACGCATCGTCTATCAGCAATCCTATACCGGCCGGTCGCCGCATCCGGAGGGCAACCATCATCCGATCCTCTGCCCGTTCGGCACCTTTCCGGCGCGTGACGGTCAGGTCACGATAGGTTGTCCGCGCGATTCGTTCTGGGTCGAGCTTACCGGCATCATGGAAAGGCCCGAACTCGCGGCCGATCCGCGTTTCCGCACCAACAACGATCGTCTCGCGCATCGTGCCGCAACGGTCGCGCTTGTCGAGGAATGGACACGGACGCGCACCAAGGCCGAGATCGCAGCGGCCCTCGGAGAACGCGTGCCGTTCGGGCCGGTCAATACGGCCGCCGACATCTTCGCCGATCCGCACATGGCCGCGCGCGGGATGCTGGTGGAAGTGGAGCATCCGGGTTCGGACTCGCTGGTGACCATCGCCTCCACTCCGATCCGCATGACGGCAACGCCGGGCGGCGTGACGCGGCGCGCACCGAAGAGCGGTGAGGATTCGGACCGGGTGTTGCGGTCGCTCGGCCTGCGTGACGCGGAGATTGCGGCGTTGCGCGCCTCGAAGGTCGTGGCCTGAACCGCCGGATCGCGGCCGCTCAGCGTATCGGCGAAAAGGACGTCGGCCTCAGGATCGCCGTCTCCATCTTCTGGATGAAGGGCGTCGTCTTTGGCCCGAACGCGATCCATTCCGGATCGGCATAGAGCGCGGCGCGCCTGGTATCGCGATCGGCCATGCTCTCATAACCCCACATGGTGATGACCTGGTTGAGCGTACCGATCTCCGAGACGAAGTAGCCGATCATCGGCAGGTACTTGCTATGAAGCGGCAGGCCCTCCCTCTCGTAGAGGGCGAGGAATTCCTGAACCTTCCCCGGATGGAACGTGTAGGTGCGTTTTTCGATGATCATCCGCGTCCTCCCTGCAAGACGCCCATCAATAGCATTCGCTGCTAAAAAATCAAACAAACGTTAGATTTTAGCGGCGGCGACGTGAAAGCGTGCTATAGGCAAGCGTCGGTCCGGAGGAGATGTCGATGATCGCGCGCACGCTGTTTTCCGAAGAGCACGAGATCTTTCGCCAGTCGGTGCGGCGCTTCATGGAGGAGTTGGCGCCGCATCACGAGGCGTGGGAGGAGACGGGCGAAGTGCCGCGCTGGGCATGGAAGAAGGCGGGTGAGCAGGGATTTCTATGCGTGGCGATCCCCGAGGAGTCGGGCGGCGTCGGCGCCGACCGGCGCTACTCCATCATCCTGATGGAGGAGCAATACCGGCTGAATTTAAGCGGCCTCGGCTTCGCGCTGCACTCCGACATCGTCGCGCCCTATATCGACCACTACGGCACGTCCGATCAGAAGAAGCGCTGGCTGCCGAAGATGACGTCGGGGGACTATATTGCCGGCATCGCCATGACCGAGCCGGGCGGCGGCTCCGATCTGCAGGCGATCCGTACGACCGCGATCCGCGACGGAGACGACTATGTGATCTCCGGCCAGAAGACTTTCATCACCAACGGGCAGACGGCCGATCTCTTCCTCGTCGCCTGCAAGACCGACCGCAGCCAGGGAGCGAAGGGCATCAGCCTGATCGTCGTAGAGGCCGATCGCCCCGGCTTCGAGCGCGGGCGCCGTCTGAAGAAGCTCGGGACCAAGGCGCAAGATACGTCGGAGCTTTTTTTCAACGATGTCCGCGTGCCGGCCTCCAACCTCATCGGCGAGGAAGGAAAGGGCTTTGCCTATATGATGCAGGAACTCGCCTGGGAGCGCATGCATGTCGGCATCCAGGCTCTCTCCTGCTGTGAAGCGGCGCTGGACTGGACCGTCGACTACACGCGCAACCGCAACGCCTTCGGAAAATCCGTCATCGAATTCCAGAATTCACGCTTCAAGCTAGCGGAGGCGAAGACGGAGGTACAGGTCGGCCGCATCTTCCTCGATCGCTGCCTCGAACTCGTGCTGGAGAACAGGCTCGATGCGACCACGGCGGCGATGGTAAAGCTGTGGACCAGCGAGATGCAGGGCCGCGTGCTGGATGAATTGCTCCAGCTCCATGGGGGCTACGGATTCATGTGGGAGTATCCGATCACGCGCGCCTATGCCGATGCGCGCGTGCAGCGCATTTATGCCGGCACCAACGAGATCATGAAGGAACTGATCGCCAGGACGCTCTGACGGCCGCCCGTCCTCATGCCAGAAGGTGCTTGCGCGCCTCTGCGAAGGCGCGCCATCCGACGGGCGCGCGGCCGGTAATCCTTTCCACCGTATCGGACACCGCATCGTACAGCGGCATCTCTCCCAGCTCTATGGCTGCCACGCCCTCGGCGAGGCTCGCGGCATAGAGCGGTTCGGCGCCCTGCCGCTGCATGATCGGGAAAAGCTCGGAGGCCGGGCGCGGGCGATATTCGACGGGCAACCCTGTGACCTCCGACAGGATTGTGGCGACTTCGGCGAAAGTCAGGGCCTCGACAGCCAGCGGATAGATCTTTCCCGCATGCGCGTCGGGATCGCGCAGCGCGGCGGCGGCAACGGCCGCCATATCGTCGGAGGAAATCCACGACACGCGCCTGTCGCCGACGAAATGCACGATGCGGTCAGGGCGCTTCACGAAACCGTTCCACACCGTGTCGATGAAGAAGTTCGGGCGCAGATGCGTCCACACGAAGCCCATCGCCTCTGTCGCCCGCTCGATGAGCTGGTGCCAGGCGAAATGGGCATATGGTGTGTCGTCCGCGGCAAGCGCGCCGAGATGGACGACGTGGCGCACGCCGGCCGCTCTGGCGGCGTCGAGCAGCCGCTTGGAATGGACCAGCATGTCGACGCTGTAGCCGGTGAGCAGGAACACCGCATCGACGCCTTCCAGCGCGGGCCGGAGGGTCTCGACCGCGTCGAAATCGAAGGCGACGGGCAGGAAGCCGTCGCGGCGGAGCTTTTCCGCGCCTGCGTCGTTGCGCGCCGCGCCGAGCAGGTCGATCCTTCCCGCGTCGGCATCGGCCTTGAGCAGCCGCATCGTCGCCCCGCCGACCGTGCCCGTCGCGCCTGTCACCAGGATTCTCCGCGCCATCAAATCCTCCCGCATGGCCGCGCCCGCTTGACCGCGAGCGAATTCTAACGAATGTTCATTTTTCTACAGGAGGAGTCGCCGCCATGTCCAGCACCGAAACGCCCGCGCGGCGGAGGACGGCGCGTGCTCCAGGCGCGGTCGAATATGCGCTGCTGGCAGGATTGGCCCTTGGCTGGGGCACTTCCTTCATGTTCACCAAGATCGCCGTGGCGGCGGTGCCACCTGTCACGCTGATTGCGGCGCGCGTTCTGCTCGCGGCTCTCGCTATGTCCGGCTTCGCCATGGCGCGCGGCATTCGCTGGCGTATATCGGCGCGCGATTTCTGGGCCTTTGCGCTGGTCGGCCTGACGTCGACCGCGGCGCCGCTCGTGCTGATCGCCGACTCGGTGGCGCATGTGCATTCGTCGGTGACGGCCATCACGCTCGCCCTTTCGCCGGTGATCACCACCCTGCTCGGCGCCTTTCGCGGCGACCGCCCGACCTGGGCCAACCTTGCCGGCATCGTGGTGGGCCTGATCGGCATCGGCGTCCTGTTCGGACCGGAAGCACTGGCGCTGGCCGGCGATGGCGGCCGGGGCATGCTGTCGGCGCTCGGCGCGGCGCTGATCTTCTCGACATCCCTTTTTGCCATGGCGCTGGTCAGGCATCACGACGCGATCACCGTCAGCACGATCTCGTTGATCTTCGCCGCCTTGTGGACCGTCCCGCTGGCGCTGATCATCGATGGCGTGCCGCCAGTCATGCCCGGCACCGGCGTCGTCGCGTCGATACTCGTCCTCGCGCTTTGGAACACCGCCGCTTCCAGCGTCCTCATGTTCGCGCTCGTCTCGCGGGCCGGGCCGACGCTCACCTCGTACAACAATTATCTCGTCCCGGCTGTCGCCGTGCTTTGCGGCACGGTCTTCCTCGGCGAACCGCTGACATTGCAGGCGATCATCGGCGTCCTGCTCGTGCTCGCCGGCGTATCGATTTCGACACTGGGCGGTGGGCGCAGGTGATGCTGCCGAGAGGTTCCATCGCCATCGCAGGTATCGGACATGCGTTCGAAAATTTCCGTTGCACAGCTTTCGAACGAGTGTTAGGTTTTTCCAGTGGCGCCCGAAGCGGCCGCCGGGAGAGAGCATTCGGGGTCGAGCGGCCTCGCCGACGGAGCGCACCGCAGCTCCCGAGGACAGGGAGAAGGATGCGGACAATGCGCCGTCTGGAAGGAAAGCTTGCCGTCGTCACCGGCGCCGCAAATGGCATCGGCCGCGCCTCGGCGCTCCGTTTCGCATCGGAAGGCGCCAATCTGGCCATCCTGGATCTGGAGGCGGACGGCCTCGAGAAAGTAGCCGAGGAAGCGCGGGAAAAAGGCGCGGCCGTCCAGACGGTCGCCGGCGACTGCACGAACGAGGCATTCCTGGTCGATGCCTTCAAGGCGATCTACGCAGAATCCGGCTTCGTCGACGTGCTGATGAACAACGTCGGCCAGAGCGCCCGCGAGCGCGCCTCGGAATTCTACAAATCGGAGTCGGAGGTCTGGCGCTTCGTGGTCGACGTGACGCTGTTCTCGACGCTCCTCGCATCGCGTCAGGTCGTGCCATCGATGCGTGAGGCGGGGCGCGGCAGGATCGTCAATGTCGCCTCCAATGCCGGACTGGCGGGCGAGGTCGGCATCAGCGAATACGCTGCCGCCAAGATGGGCGTGATCGGCTTCACCCGCTCGCTGGCGCGCGAACTGGCGCCGTTCAAGGTCAACGTCAACGCCGTCTGCCCCGGCGTCACCAAGACGCGCGTGATCGAGCGGATATCGGAGGAGATCGTGAGCAAGATCCGGGCATCCATTCCGCTCGGCTTCTTCGCCGAGCCGGAGGACATCGCCGCCGTCGCGGCCTTCCTGGCGAGCGACGACGCCCGCTACATGACCGGCCAGTCCGTCGTTGTCGACGGCGGGCGCTGGATGGTCTGAGCGGACGGCCACCGAACGAATTCATCGACATCAGGATTGCAGGAAACAAGGTCGCGCACATGGCGGGTATGCTCGAAAACAAGGTCGCGCTGGTGACGGGAGCGGGGCGGGGCATCGGCCGCGAGATCGCGCTGATGATGGCCGCGCATGGCGCCAGGATCGTGGTGAACGATCCCGGCGTGTCGCTCGACGGCAAGGACGAGACGGACGGCCCCGCCAATGAGGTCGTCCGCGACATCAAGGCGTCGGGCGGCGAGGCCGTGGCCGACTACGGCAGCGTCTCCGATCCGGTTTCGGCGCGCGAGATGGTTGCGCGCGCGGTCGATATCTTCGGCCGGATCGACGTGGTGGTGAACAATGCCGGCATCCTGCGCGACGTCATCTTCCACAAGATGACCGACGAGGACTGGGACTCGGTCGTCAAGGTCCATCTCTACGGCAGCTACAATGTGAGCCGGGCCGCCGCCGATCACTTCCGCAAGCAGGAGAGCGGCACCTTCGTCCACATGACCTCGACCTCGGGTCTGGTCGGCAATCCGGGGCAGGCGAACTATTCGGCGGCCAAGATGGGCATCGTCGGCCTGTCCAAGTCGCTGGCGCTCGACATGGCGAAGTTCAACGTGCGCTCCAATTGCATCTCGCCCTTTGCCTGGAGCCGCATGGTGGGTTCGATCCCGAACACGCCGGATCAGGAGGAACGCCTCAAGGGCCTGCGCATGCTGACGCCGGACAAGATCGCGCCTGTCGCGGTTTTCCTCGCCAGCGACGATTCGAAGGAAGTGAACGGGCAGATTCTCGCCGTGCGCGGCAACGAGGTTTTCCTGATGAGCCAGCCCCGCCCGCTGCGCTCGGTGCACCGCTCCGAGGGCTGGACGCCGGAAACGCTGCGCGACCATATGCTGCCGGCCTTGAAGACTTCCTTCATCCCGCTGCAGATGTCCCGCGATGTCTTCTCCTGGACGCCGGTCTGAGCAATGTCCGAATACCGCCGCTATGACGAGGTGAGCGTCGGCGATGTCTTTCCCGCCGAACCGCTCAGCTTTTCGGTGACGCCGGAAGCCGTCGACACTTTCCTGTCGGCGACCGGTAATTCTGTCCGTCCGGGCTCGGCGCAGCGTGCGCCGTCGATGATCGCCTCGGTCTATCTGGTCGATCTGCTCGCGGCGCGGCGCAGCCCCCCGGGCGGCATCCATGCAAAGCAGACGATCCGCTTTCATCGCGCCATCGGAATCGGCGAGCGGCTGGAGATCCAGGCGAAGGTCGTCGAGAAATATGTGCGCAAGGAGCGGCCCTATGTCGTCTCCGATTTCGAGGCGCGTGGTGCCGACGGCTCGCTCGTCTCGTCCGGGCGCATCACCTCGATCTGGGGACGCGACCAATGAATGCCGACCTCGCATCCTCCGCCGCCCCGGAGGCCGGCGCGAGCCTGCCTGTGCTCGTCCGTCATGTCGATCAGGCGACGATCGACGCCTATGCCAAGGCGTCCGGCGACTTCAATCCGATCCATGTCGATCCAGTCTATGCACGTTCCGGCCCTTTCGGCCGTACCATCGCGCACGGATTGCTGACCCTCGCCTATGTCGCCGAAATGCTGAACGCCTGGAGCGGCGGAACCTTCGATGAGGCCGGCGAGATCGACGTCGCCTTCATCGGACCGGTGTATGCCGGCGATACAGTCGAGGTGACCGGCATCGTGGAAGCGCTCACGGAACGCGACGGGGTTGCTTGTGACCGCGTGAAGCTGCTGGTCAGCGCCGGCGGCCGGCAGATCCTTGCCGGTCACGCCATCCTGCCCGCCCGGAATACGAGGATCTGACAATGGCGCGCGAAGCGGTGATCGTGGGTGTCGGCGACGTTCCATTGAAGGACGGCAAGGTCGTCGGCGGAGGTTCGGTGCTGCAGGTTCAGGCGCGCGCGGCCAAGGCGGCGCTCGACGATGCCCGCATACCGATGCGCGATGTCGACGGCCTGCTGGTGGCGGGACTGTGGGGGGTGCCCGGGCCGGGGCAACTCCCCACCGTTACGCTCGGCGAATACCTCGGCATCCACCCGCGTTTCGCCGACAGCACCAATATTGGCGGTTCGGCCTTCGAGGCGCATGTCGCCCATGCGGCGATGGCGATCGAGAAGGGCTCTTGCGACGTGGCGCTGATCGTCTACGGATCGGTGCAGAAGAGCGAGCGCAGCCGCACCCTCGGCGGACGCCCGCCGATCCTAACCATGCAGTTCGAGAATGTCTGGGGCATTCCGCAGCCTGTCGGCGGTTATGCGCTCGCCGCGCGGCGCCACATGCACGAGTTCGGCACGACCGAGGAGCAACTCGCCGAGATCGCGGTGGCCACGCGCAATTGGGCCACGCTCAATCCGGCCGCGACGATGCGCGATCCGATCACGATCGACGACGTGATGAACTCGATGAAGATCTCCGATCCGCTGAAGCTGCTCGATTGCTGCCTCGTCACGGACGGCGCTGGCGCGATCGTGATGACGACCGCTGAAAACGCGCGCGCGCACGGCGCGAAGTCGATCCATATCCGCGGCTATGGCGAGGCGCACACGCACTGGTCGATCGGCGCGATGCCGGATCTGGCCCGGCTGACGGCTGCGGAAATGTCGTCGCAACGCGCCTTCGAGATGGCGGGTGTCGGCCGCGACGCGATCGATGTCGTGGAGTGCTACGACTCCTTCACCATCACGGTGCTGATGACGCTGGAGGCGCTGGGCTTCTGCAAGCGCGGCGAGGGCGGCGCCTTCGTCTCCGGTCAGCGCACCGCGCCGGGCGGCGCCTTTCCGCTCAACACAAATGGCGGCGGCCTCTCCTACTGCCATCCCGGAATGTACGGCATGTTCCTGCTGATCGAGGCGGCGCGTCAGTTGCGCGGCGAGGCAGGCGAACGGCAGGTGGCGGATGTGAACACGGCGCTGGTCCATGGCACCGGCGGCACGCTGTCTTCCGGCGCGACCGTCATCCTGGCCAACAATTGAGGGGGGCTGCGATGAGCGAGACCTACGAGAAGCCAAAGCCGGTCATCGATCCCGGCACGAGGCCGTTCTGGGATGCGGCGCGCGAGCATCGTCTGTCTATCCCGCGCTGCCGCGCCTGCGGGCAGCACCATTTCTACCCGCGCGAGCTTTGCCCGCACTGCCATTCCGACGACATCGAATGGACCGACGCCAGCGGCAGGGGCGAGATCTACACCTACACCATCGCCCGCAAGCCCGCCGGTCCGGTCTTCGCCGCCGACGTCCCCTATGTCATCGCCCTGATCGCGCTGGACGAGGGGCCGCGCATGCTGACCAACATCGTCACCAACGACGTCGAGCAGCTGCGGATCGGCGACCGCGTGTCCGTGAAATTCGATGATGTGACGCCCGAACTGACGCTGCCCAAATTCACGCTGGACAAGGACTGAGATGAACACGGCGCTCATCCCGGAAGAGATTGTCCAGATCGGCGAAAGCCTGATCCGCTTCGTCGATCAGGAGATCGCGCCGATCGAGGCCGAAAACAGGGCGCTGCTGTCGTCCGACCGCACCATCTATGACGAACAGGGCCGCTTCACGCCCGCGATCGAGGCGCTGAAGCGCAGGGTGCGGATGAAATCCGCCAAGGCCGGCTTCTACACCATGTTCGGACCGGAAGAGATCGGCGGTGGCGGCCTGGGGCCGGTGGCGGCCGTCTATCTCAACGTGCTGCTTTCGGCGCATTGCGGGCCGGGGCGCACGCTGATTCATCCGGTGGTGATCCCGTCGCCTTTCACAAACGGCCTGTCGCCGGTGCTGACCGCGCTCGACCCCTCGTTGCGGGACCGTTATCTGCCGCCGCTCGGATCGGGCGACAAGACGCTTTGCTTCGGCCTCTCCGAACCGGATGCGGGCTCCGACATCTTCAACATGAAGACCCGTGCGGTGAAGGACGGCGACGAGTGGGTGATCACCGGCTCGAAACAATGGATCACCAACGGTCCCTATGCGGACTATGCGATGATCTTCGCCATCACGGATCAGGATCTCTTTGCCGCACGCAAGGGGGGCATCACCGGCTTCTTCGTGGATACGAGCTGGCCCGGATTCAAGGTAGTCTCGACCATTCCGATCATGGGAAATCTCGGGGCGGAGATCGGCATCCTGTCCTTCGACGGCTTGCGTGTGCCGGACAGCCATCGGCTGGGCGAACTGCATCAGGGGCTCAAGGTGGCGCTGCGCGGCGTCAACAACGGCCGTCTCGGACTTTCCGCGACCTGCATCGGCATGGCGCGCTGGGCGCTCGTCCAGGCGCTCGAATATGCCAAGGTGCGCAGGACCTTCGGGCAGCCGATCGGCGAGCATCAGGCGGTGCAGATCCTGCTGGCCGACAGCGCGTCCGACATCTATTCGGCCGAGACCATGCTGGTCGATTGCGCGCTGAAGCTCGAGCGCGGCGAGAAGGCGCTGGCGGAGACCTCGATGGTGAAGCAGCATTGTACCGACGCCGCCAACCGGGTGTTCGACCGCTGCATGCAGGTGCATGGCGGCATGGGTCTCACCAACGAGTTGCGGCTGGAGGCAGGTTACCGCTTCACGCGTTCGATGCGCATTCCGGATGGCACCAGCGAGATCCAGCGCCGCACCGTCGCGCGCGAATTGCTGGTGAACGGGGTGAATTTCTGAGCGAGCCCATGACGCACGCAATGTCCGCAACCGGCCTCGACGCCCTGTTCCGCCCGCGCTCCGTGGCGATCCTCGGGGCGTCGGACGATCCGACCCGGATTTCCGGCCGCCCGGTCCGCTATCTGATCGAGGGCGGCTTCAAGGGGCCGATCTACCCGGTCAACCCGAACCGGGACACGGTTCAGGGGCTGAAGGCGTACAAGTCGCTCGCCGACGTGCCGGAAACGCCTGACGTCGCGCTGCTCGCCGTGTCGGCGGGGCTGACCGAACAGGCCGTGCGGGAATGTGCCGCCCGGGGCGTCCGGGCGGCGGTGATCTTCTCGGCCGGCTATGCCGAGAGCGGCGGCGAAGGGCTGGCGATCCAGAAGCGCATCACCGATATCGCGCGCTCCGGCGGCCTGCGTCTGCTGGGGCCGAACTGTCTCGGCGTCTTCAACCCGCAGACCGGCTTCTTCGGCACCTTCACCCAGTCGCTCGACAGGGAGATGCCGCATGCCGGTCCGCTCGGCATCGTCAGTCAGTCCGGCGCCTATGGCTCCCATATCGCCTATCTGGCGCGCCAGCGCGGCATCGGTATCAACTACTGGATCACCACCGGCAACGAGGCGGATGTCGATGTCGCCGAAAGCCTCGAATGGATGGCCGCGCAGCCGGACATCAAGGTCATCATGGCCTATGTCGAGGGCGTGCGTGACGGCGAGCGCTTCCGCCACGCTCTGGCGCTGGCGCAGAAGAACCGCAAGCCGGTCGTCATGATGAAGGTCGGACGCTCCGAGATCGGCGCGCGGGCGGCATCCTCCCACACCGCTTCGCTCGCCGGTTCGGACGCGATCTACGATGCGCTTTTCCGCCAGTACGGCGTGCACCGCGCCGCCACGACGGAAGAGCAGATCGATGTCGCCTATGCCTGTGCGCGCGGCATCTTCCCGTCCGGCAACAAGCTCGGCGTGGTCACCCTTTCGGGCGGCGCCGGCGTCCTGATTTCCGATGCCGCCGAGCGCTACGGCATGGATGTGGCTCCGATGCCGCCGGCCGCGCAGGAGGCGCTGAAGGCGCTGCTGCCGTTCGCCACCGTCACCAATCCGGTCGACACCACGGCGCAGGCGCTGAACGATATGACGCTGCTCGCGCGCAACATAGAGGTGATGCTCGACCAGGGCGGATACGATGCGCTGATCGGCTTCTTCACCACGGTTCCGAACACGCGAACGCTCTCGGGGCCGCTGCGCGAGGCGATCGCCGGCGGCTGCGCGCGCTTTCCCGACCGTCTGATAGCGCTGGAGATGGTGGCCGATCGGGACGTTGTGCGCGACTATGAACGCGCCGGCTTTCTTGTCTTTGAGGACGCCGACCGAGCGGTCGCCGCGCTTGCCGCGCTCGCGCGCTTCGGCCAGGCTTTCGGGCGGGCGGCGGAAATCCGCCCGGTCTCGCCCGCACCCTCGATTGGCACGGAAGCCCTGTCCGAACATGCCGCCAAGGCGCTTCTCGGCGCGGCCGGCGTGCCTTTCCTCGCCGAGCGGCTCGCAGCCGATGCCGGGGCCGCAGGGGATGCCGCCGACGCCATTGGCTACCCGGTCGTGCTGAAGATCGTCTCCGCCCAGATCGAGCACAAGACCGAGATCGGCGGCGTCATCGTCAGCGTGGCCGACCGCTCCGGCGTCGAAAAAGGTTTTGCGACGCTGCTCGAACGCGCCGCGGCCCATCGCCCCGACGCCGCCATCGAGGGCGTTCTGGTCGCGCCGATGGCGAAGAAAGGCGTCGAGGTGATCGTCGGCGTGTCGCGCGATCCGGTCTTCGGACCGGCCGTCATGTTCGGCTTGGGCGGGGTGCATGTCGAGGTGCTGAAGGACGTGACGTTCCGTCTGGCGCCTTTTGGACGCGGCGAGGCGATGCGGATGATCGGCGAGATCCGCGGCCACGCCATGCTCGACGGCGTGCGCGGTGCCGCCCCGTCGGACGTCGATGCGTTGGCCGATCTGCTGGTGAGGATTTCGGAATTCGCCGCCGCCCATCGCGACGACGTTGAGACAGTCGACCTCAACCCGGTGATTGCCCTGCCGAAGGGCGAAGGGGTGGTCGCGCTCGACGCGCTGGTGGTACCGCGGCATCCGGATTGAGATAAGGACGGGGCTGGCCTTTTGCTTGAGTCGGAATAATTTTCGAACTATCGTTAGAAAAATCAGGCGCCGCATTGCGGACGTTTCGGAGGAACCCATGGACGTCGATTACTCGGGCTACAAATATTTCCTCTTCGAGAAGGAGGACCGCACCATGACGGTGACGATGAACCGGCCCGACCAGCTCAACGCCATGACCTGGGACATGCACGAGGAAAGCTCGCGGATCTTCTACGATCTCGGCATGGATCATTCGATCGACGTGGTGATCCTTACCGGCGCCGGCCGCGCCTTCTCAGCCGGCGGCGACATCGTCGGCATGAAGATGATGTACGAGGACACCGAGATGTTCGACCGCTCGATCAACGAGGCGAAGAAGGTCGTCTTCGGCATCCTCGACTGCGACAAGGTCATCATCGCCAAGGTGAACGGCGACGCGGTCGGACTGGGCGCAACCATGGCGCTGTTCTGCGACATCATCTTCGCCGCCGATCACGCCCGCTTCGGCGACCCGCACGTGAAGGTCGGCCTTGCGGCCGGCGACGGCGGCGCGGTGATCTGGCCGCAGGCGATCGGCTACGCCAAGGCCAAGGAATACCTGCTCACCGGCGATCTCATCAATGCGAAGGACGCCGAGGCGATGGGCCTCATCAACCACGCCGTGCCTGCCGCCGAACTCGACGCGCGCGTCGACGCCTTCGCCAGGAAAATCGGCGGGGGCGCGATGAAGTCGATCAAGTATACCAAGACCGCCATCAACATCGGCCTGAAGCAACTCGCCCATTCGATGATGGACACCTGCATGGCATATGAGGCGCTGACCAATCGCAGCCAGGACCATCTCGAGGCCATCAACGCCTTCAGCGAGAAGCGGAAGCCGAAATTCACCGGCCTCTGACGGACAAAGGGCGGGAGGCGGATCAGGGAGGCAGGACATGGATTTCGGCGAGCCCGAACATATCGGCATGCTCAGGGAAAGCGTGCGCCGCATGCTGGAGCGCCACGCCACCCGCGAGATGATGGCCAAGTGGGACGAGGAGGACAAGGTTCCACGCTCGCTCATGCAGCACATCACCGAACTCGGCGTCTGCGGCATGACCATCCCGGAGGAGTATGGCGGCACGGGCCGCGACATCCTCGGCGCCATGGTCACGGTCGAGGAACTGTCGCGCCGCTCGATGGTGATCGGCACGCTCTATCTGATGAACGCCTGCTACGGCTCGATGAATATTCTCGCCTCGGGTAGCGACGGGCAGAAGCGCCGACTGCTGCCGAAGCTGGCCAATGGAGAACTGCTGTTCGCCTATGGTCTTTCGGAGCCCGACGTCGGCTCCGACCTCGCCAGCGTGAAGACACGCGCGGAGCGGCGTGGCGACAAGATCGTCATCAACGGCTACAAGCGCTGGTGCTCCGGCGCCGAGAATGCCGACTACATCTACGCGCTGGTGCGTTCGGGCGATCCGGAAGCACGCTACAGGAACCTTTCCCTCGTGCTGATCCCGCCGACGGCAAAAGGCGTGACGTTGACCCACATTCCGGCCATGGGCGCGCGGGGCCTCAACACCAACGACGTGACGCTCGACAATGTCGAGATCGGCATCGAGGACGTGATCGGCGGCGAGGCAGGCTGGAACCAGGGCTGGTCGAAGCTTGCCGGACCGGCGCTCGAGGTGGAGAAGCTCGAAGTCGCCGCCATGGCTCTCGGCATCGCGGCGCAGGCCGTGGATGACGCCTGGGAATACTCCCAGACACGCAGCCAGTTCGGCAAGCGCATCTGCTCGCACCAGTCGATCCGCCACATGCTGGCCGATGCCCAGACCAAGCTTGCCGCCGCCAGGCTCATGCTCTACCGGGGCTGCTGGTTCGCCGACAACAACCTGCCCTGCTCGGTCGAGACCTCGATGGCCAAGATGTTCGTCTGCGAGACCGGGCTGGACATCGTGCTCACCTGCCAGAAGGTGATGGGCGCGTACGGCTATGCGAAAGGCTTCGACATGGAGCGCTATGTCCGCGACATGCTGCTGATGCCGATCATCGGCGGTGCGACGGCCATACAGAAGAACAACATCGCCAACCGCATGGGCCTGCCGAAGGCATAGGCCGAAGCGAACGGGGAGGGGACCAGATGATCGAGACGGTCGGCGACATCATCCGCAACAACGCCTACAAGTTTCCGGACGAGATTGCCTACAGCTATCAGGGCCGCGTCGTCACCTTCGCCGAGCAGCTGGAGCGCGGCAACCGGCTGGCGTCGGCGCTCTGGCAGCGCGGCATACGCCGGCAGGACCGCGTCTCGATCCTGTCGCAGAACACCGTCGAATTCATGGAGTGCTACGCAGCCTGCGAGCTTGCAGGCTACATGGCCGCCACTGTCAACTGGCGTCTGGCGGCTCCGGAGATTTCCTACATCCTGAACGATTCGACGCCGCGCGTGCTGGTCTTCGAGGCGCAGTATGCGGCGACCGTCGACAGAATCCGCGACAAGCTGCCTTCCATAGAATTCTACCTGTGCTTCGGCGGCGAGGCGCCGGACTGGGCCGAGGACTACGAGCAGTTCCTGCTGGGCGGCGATCAGGCCGGCGCGCCGACGCGACCGCGGCCCGATGAGATCATGCACCTCATCTACACGTCGGGCACGACCGGCCGGCCGAAGGGCGTGATGCGCACGCACAAGGCGGAGATCGCGACGGCCATCTTGATGGCGACGGAACTCGGCCTCATCGTTTCCGACAGGCTGCAACTGATGATGCCGATCTTCCATGTCGGCGCGCGCTTCCTGCAGCTTGCAGTGCACATTCGCGGCGGCAGCGTGGTGCTGCATCACGATTTCAAGCCGGCGGAGATCGTCGAGACGATCGAGCGCGAGCGCGTCACCATGACCCATATGGCGCCGACCATGGTTCAGGCGGTGCTCAACGTACCCGGCATCGAGCAACGCGACCTGAAGTCGTTGCACACCATCTGCTACTCTGCCGCGCCGATGCCTGTGCCGCTCTTGAAGCGCGGGCTGAAGCTGCTCGGGCCGGTCTTCCTGCAGCTCTACGGCATGACGGAGGGCGGCGGTACCACCCTGCACAAGCGGCAGCACAAGCCGGACGGCATGTCGGAGGAAGTGAAGCGCCTCGGTTCCATCGGGCAGGCTGCGCCCACCGTCGACATCCGCATCATCGACGAGGAGGGCAATGAGCTGCCGACCGGCCAGCCCGGGGAGATCCTGACGCGGACCGCCACGCATATGCTGGGCTACTGGAACAATTCCGCCGCGACCATCGCCGCGCTGAAGGACGGTTGGTATCACACCGGCGACGTCGGCTATCTCGACGATCACGGCTTTCTCTATCTGGTCGACCGGAAGAAGGACATGATCATTTCCGGCGGCGAGAACATCTATTCGCGCGAGGTCGAGGAGGCGGTCGCCAGCCATCCGGCGGTGATGGATGTCGCTGTCATCGGCGTGAAGGATGAATACTGGGGCGAGACCGTGCGTGCCGTCTGCGTGCTCAATGCGGGGCAGACGGCTACCGAGAGTGAGCTGATCGAACACGCCAAGACGCAGATCGCCAGCTACAAGAAGCCGAAATCGGTGGTGTTCGTGGACGAACTGCCGCGCCTGCCGAGCGGCAAGATCAACAAGGTCGTCCTGCGCCAGACGCATGGCATGCCTGACGCGAAGACGAATTGATCGGCAAGGGCGGCAGGGAGGAATGCCATGAGCAGCAGCCTGGGTACGGCGGTCGTGACCGGCGCGGCGCGGGGCATCGGCCGCGGCATCGTCGAGCGGCTGGCCGATGACGGCTATCGCATCGTCGCCATAGACCGGCTGGAGGCGGTGCACGATGTTGCCGACGGACTGCGCGCCGCGGGCGCTGACGTCGTTTCGGAAGTGCTCGACATCCGTGACCGCGTCGCGGTCGGTTCCCTGATGGAGCGCCACGCGCCGATCGACGTGGTCGTCAACAACGCCGCCGTGACCGGCACGTATCATTTCGAGGAACTGACGGAAGAGCATTTCCGCGAAACCTTCGACATCAACGCCGTCGGCACCTTCGTCGTCGCGCAGGAAGGCGCGCGGCGCATGCGCAATGGCGGCCGCATCGTCAACATCGCATCGCGCTCCTTCGCCGGCGCGCCGCAGATGGCGCACTACGCGGCGTCGAAGACGGCCGTGGTCGGCCTGACGCGCGCCATGGCGATCGACCTCTCCCCGCGCGACATCCGCGTCAACGCGGTGGCGCCGGGCGTCGTCGACACCGACATGCTGCACTACATGACGCCCGAGCGGCAGAAGATGATGCTCTCGCTCCAGCTTCTCGGCCGCATCGGCCAGCCGGAAGATATCGCGCGCGCCGTTTCCTTCCTTGCTTCTCCGGATAACCGCTATATCACCGGGCAGGTGCTGATCGTGGATGGCGGGCGTTCGCTCGGCCAGGGTCAGCTGCCGCCCGAGGAGTCGCCTTATGCCTGAACTGTCGGAAGAGCGTCGCCTGATCCAGGACTCGGCGCGCGAGTTCACGCGCTCCGTGGTCCGGCCGATGGCGGACAGGCTCGATCCGGTAAAGGGCGAGATCCCGCGCGAGATCATCGACCAGATGGCCGAACTCGGTTATTTCGGCATCCTGATCCCGGAGGAATATGGCGGGCTCGGCCTCGGCGCCTTCGAATACTGTCTCGTGGCCGAGCAGCTGGCGCAGGGCTGGATGAGCGTCGCCTCGCTGATCGCGCGCGGCAATGCCCTGATCGGCTCGCTGAAGGCGATGACGCACGAGCAGAAGAAGATCTATCTGCCGCGCATGGCGCGCGGCGAATTCCTGGGCGCCTTTTCACTGTCGGAACCCGACGCCGGTTCAGACGTCGCCAACATATCCTGCCGGGCGAAGCGGGTCGGCGACGAATGGGAGATCACCGGCAACAAATACTGGTGCACCTTCGCCGACGGCGCCGACTTCATCATGGTCTTCGCCCGCACCGACCCGAAGGTCGATCCCAAGGTGCGGCATCGCGGCATTTCCGCCTTCATGATCGAGAAGCCGCGGGGCAGCCTCCCGGAGGGCGTATCGGGCAGCCCCATCCCCAAGATCGGCTATCATGGCTGGACCACGTGGGAACTCGCCTTCGACAAATGCCGCGTGCCGGCCGAAAACCTGATCGGCGAGGAAGGACGCGGCTTCTATCTGGCGACCGCCGGACTGGAGACGGCGCGCGCCCACACCGCCGCCCGGTCGATCGGGCTGGCGCAGGCAGGCCTTGACGACGCGGTCGCCTATGCCGGCGAGCGGCGCCAGTTCGGGAAGCCGATCGGTTCCTTCCAGGCCATCCGCTTCAAGATCGCCGGCATGGCCACCGAGATCGAGGCGGCGCGCGCTCTCATGTACGCCGTCTGCGAGAAGATCGACCAGGGCGTGCGCTGCGACAAGGAAGCCTCGATGGTGAAGCTCTTCGCCTCCGAGATGTCGGAGCGCGTCACCAGCGAGGCGCTGCAGATATTCGGCGGCGGCGGCTACACGACGCTCAACCAGGTCGAGCGTCACTGGCGCGACGCGCGGCTGACCAAGATCTTCGAGGGTACGTCGGAAATCCAGATGCGCATCATCTCCGACCACATACTCGGCCGCGGCTGAGCGCTCGAACCCGCCGGAATCAGAGCGCGCGGATCTGCGGGCCGGACGACTTCGCATTGGCGGAGGCGGGCATATTGTCGGGCGACGCAGCGTCCGGGCCGCCGGACAGGCCGTCGAGCACGAAGGAGGAGAAATCGCGCGCCACCTCCTCGATCGTGCGTCCGCCGGGCTTGAACCACTCGACGGTCCAGTTGAGCGCGCCGAGCACGAACAGGCGCACGAGCGTGAGATTGGCCGAGGTGCGGAACTCGCCGCGCGCCTGCGCCTCGGTGAGGATGCGCTGCCACATCGCGCCGTAGGAATCGCGCATGCGCGTATTGCGCACACGGATCGATTCCGGCACCTGACCGACCACGCGGCGCGTGGCGAGCGTATAGTCGCCGACCTCGATGATGGCCGAAAGATGCGCGGCGATCGCCACTTCGATCTTCCGGCGGCCGGTCGCGTCCTCAGGCAGCGCCGCGAGCGCTTCGGTGACACGGTCGGTCACCGCGTGGATGCCGATGTCGAGAACCGCGCTGATGAGGTCGTCCTTGGATTTGTAATGGTAGTAGATGCTGCCGGCCTTCAGATCCGCCTCGTCGGCGATGGCGCGCATCGTGGTTCCGGCATAGCCGTAGTCGCGGAATATCTTGGCGGCGGCGTCCAGCACGCGCTTCTGCGAGATCGCCGATTTTGCCAGTTTCTTCGCCATGCATCCGCCTCCAGCCAAACATCTATACGCTGCGATTCGCTTCCATGGAATGGTTTCTAACAACAACTCGGTTTTGTAATTTTCTAACTAGTGTTAGGTTTTGAGCTGGTGTAGGCTGGCTGCCGTTGCGATTTCGGGAGGAGTCGGTGGCACTGGTCGAAACAGAACGGCATGACCGCGGCGTCGTCCGCGTCGTCATGAACCATGCGGAAGCGCGCAACGCCATGGGTGAGGCGCTTCGCGGCGAGCTGCTTCCGACGTTCGAAGGACTGTTCCTGGACCCGTCCTGCCGCGTCGTCATCGTGACGTCCGCGCTCAAGGATTTCTCCGTCGGCGGCGACCTCTCGCGGATGGATACGCTCGGCGATCCCAAGGCCGGCCGCCAGCGCATGCTGTCGGCGCACAGGCTGGCCCGCCTGCTGCTCGCCGCCGACAAGCCGATGATCGCGGAGGTGCGCGGTTACGCGATGGGCGCGGGCGCGGGGCTCGCGCTTTTCTGCGACACCATCGTCATGGGCGAGGGCGCCGTGCTCGGCTTTCCTTTTCCGAAGGTGGGACTCGCCCCTGATTTCGCCATTGCCCACACGCTGCCGAAGCGCATCGGCTTCGCGCGGGCGCGGCAGGCCCTGCTTTATGCGCGCAGCTTCAAGGCGGCGGAGGCAATGGCGATCGGCCTTGCCGACGACGTCGTTGCGGATGCCGAGGTGCAGGCGCTGGCGCTGGAGCGCGCCATGGAGCTGGCAGCGCTCCCCTCGCATGCGGCGGCGTTGACCAAACGCATACTTGAGCGCAGCGCCGATGCGGAGGCCGTGCTCGACATCGAGGCGATGGCGCAGGCGCTCTGCTTCGCCACCGATGATTTCCGCGAGGGCGTCGCCGCCTTCCGCGAGAAGCGCAAGCCCGATTTCGACAAGGGCGTCGCATGAGCCGTTTTGCGCGCCCCGCGCTGGTGCCCCGGACGCTCGCCGACATGCTCGACGGCAATGCGTGGAAGTATCCGGATCATACCGCTTTCGTCTGGGGGGACAGGAGCGTCACCCATGCCGGGCACCATGCGCGCGCCTCTCGGCTGGCCAGCGCTCTCCATCGGCTGGGCCTGCGCCGGCAGGACCGCGTCGGCATCCTCAGCCAGAACAGGCTGGAGTTCCAGGAGGTCTATAGCGCCTGCGAGATTTCCGGCTTCATCTGCGCGACCGTGAACTGGCGTCTGGCCGTGCCGGAAATGGTGCACATTGTCAACGACAGCGCGCCGAAGGTGCTGATCTTCGAGGCCGCCTATGCAGGGCATGTGCTGGCCATGCTGCCGCAGCTCAAATCGGTCGAGCATTTCGTCTGTCTTGACGAAGCGGCAGCCCCCGATTTCGCGGACGGATACGAGGCGCTGGTCTCGTCCGGCGACGAGAGCGGCGTGCCGTTCAGGCCGAAGCCCGACGACATCGCCTTCCTGATCTACACCTCCGGCACGACCGGGCGGCCGAAGGGCGTGATGCTCAGCCAGTGCGGCGAGGTCGCGGCGGCGGAAATCCTTGGCTCCGACCAGCGCAACTCGCCAGCCGACCGGCTCCTCATCATGATGCCGCTCTTCCACATCGGCGCGAAGATCATCCAGCTGGCGCAGCACTGGCGCGCCGGCACGGTGTTCGTGCAGAAGGGCTTCGATGCGGAGGCCGTCGTGGAATGCATCGAGCGCGACCGCATCACCGTCACGCATATGGCGCCGACGATGATCCAGTCGCTGCTGGAATTGCCGGATATCGGCGCGCGCGATCTGTCGAGCCTGCGCATGATTGTCTATGCCGCTGCGCCCATGCCGCTGCCGGTGCTGAAGAAGGGGCTGAAGATAATCGGTCCGGTTTTCCAGCAGCAGTTCGGGCAGACGGAAGGCATCGGCACGACGCTGCTGGCGCACCAGCATCGGCCTGACGGCACGGAGCGCGACCGCGAGATCCTGACTTCGGTCGGGCAGGCGTCGCCGCGCGTCAACGTCCGCATCGTCGACGACAATGGCGCCGATCTGCCGACGGGCGAGGTGGGCGAGATCCTGCTGACCAGTCCCGGCGTGATGAAGGGCTACTGGAACAACACCGTCGCCACGATCGAGACGCTGCGCGACGGCTGGGTCCACACCGGCGACATGGGTCGGCTCGACCATGAAGGCTATCTCTATCTGGTCGACCGCAAGAAGGACATGATCATCTCGGGCGGCGAGAACATCTATTCGCGCGAGGTCGAGGAAGCTGTCGTCACGCATGACGCGGTCTCCGAAGTCGCGGTGATCGGCGTGCCGGACGAGAAATGGGGCGAGGCGGTGATGGCGGTCGTCGTGCTCAGGCCTGGCGAGTCAGCCACGGCTGAAGGGATCGTCGAGCACTGCCGCGCGCTGATCGCCAGCTACAAGAAGCCGCGCCATGTCGTCTTCGCCGACGAGATCGTCAAGCTGCCGAGCGGCAAGATCGACAAGGTCCGCCTGCGCGCCCTGTACGGCGCGTGGCGCTGACCGAAGGGAGGAAGGGATGCTGGAACTGTTCTCGCTGAAGGGCAGGGTGGCGCTGGTCACCGGCGCGTCGCGCGGGCTCGGCAAGGAAGCCGCGAAGGGACTGGCCGGGGCGGGCGCGCACGTCGTCGCCGTCGCGCGCGATGCCGGGAAGCTGGAGGCGACGCGCGCCGAGATCGAGAAGGCCGGCGGCACCGCCTCCGTGCTGGTGGTCGACCTTGCCGACGAGGCGGCGGTGCGGGACGGCGTGCGCCGCATCGCCAGGGAAACCGGGCGCATCGACATCTGCGCCAGCATAGCGGGCATCATCAACTGGCAGCCGCTACTGGAGAGCGACGAAACCGATTTCCAGCGCATCATGGACACGAATGTGCGCGGTACCTTCGTGCTGTCGCAGGAATGCGCGGCGGTCATGCGCGCCGGCGGTCGAGGCGGGCGCGTCATCACCACGGCGTCGGTGCTGGGGCCGCTCGGCCGGGCGAAGCTGCATGCCTACTGTGCGTCGAAGTCTGCGATCATCGGCCTGACGCGCTCGCTCGCCGCCGAACTCGGTCGTGAGAGCATCACGGTGAACTGCGTCGCGCCCGGCTATTTCATGACCGAGATCAATGCCAGCCTTCAGTCCCGCCCGGGTTACATCGAGGCGATCGACGGCGTCACGCCGATGGAGCGTTGGGGCCGGCCGGAGGAGATCGTGGGAGCGATGATATTCCTTGCTTCCGATGCAGCGAGCTTCGTCAACGGACAGGTGCTGCATGTCGACGGCGGCGTCTCCTCCTCCTTCAAGTTCCAGCTGGCGGCGTAGGAGCGGCACGATGACCAGACGTTTCTCGCTGGAAGGACAGGTGGCGGTCGTCACGGGTGCGTCGCGCGGCCTCGGCTTCGAGATGGCGAAGGCCATCGCCGAATCCGGCGCGAAGGTCTGGATGACGGCGCGCGGCCGGGACGATCTGGAAAAGGCTGCGGCGAAGCTGCGCGCCGATGGGCACGATGTCGCCACGCGTGCCTTCGATCTCGCCGACGGTGCGGCCTGCATCGAGGCGATCCGCGACATCGGCGCGGCGGAGGGCGGCCGGCTCGACATTCTGGTCAACAATGCCGGCATCAACGCCTGGGAGCCGGTCGCGCAGGCGACGACGGCGACATGGGACCGCGTGATGGGCACGAATATACGCGCGCCCTACCTGCTCTGCCGCGAGGCGGCGCGGCTGATGGCGCCGCGCGGCTACGGCCGCATCGTCAATATCGGCTCGGCGCTGGCCGTCGTCGGACGCGAGAACGTCACCGCCTACGTGTCCAGCAAGCACGGTCTTGCCGGCATGACGCGCGCCATGGCGGCGGAGCTGGGACCGAAGGGCATAACCGTCAACATGATGGCGCCGGGCTATTTCCTGACCGAGATCAACACCGCCATTCTGGCCCGGCCGGGATACGAGAAGGGCGTGTCGAGCCGCATTCCGCTCGGCCGCTGGGGCGATCCGGAGGAGGCAGGCGGCGTCGTCGCCTTCATGGCATCCAGGGCTTCCGGCTACATGAACGGTCACGTCCTCGTGGTCGATGGCGGACTGACGGAGACGCTGGTGCTGCCGGTGGATGCGGTGTGAGGGCATGACCATGACAAAAAACGGCAAGGAAGTGGCGCTGGTCACCGGCGCGGGGCGCGGCATCGGCCTGGCGACGACGGAGAGGCTGCTCGACGACGGCTTTCACGTCGTCATGGTCGATCGCGGTGCCGAGCCGCTGGCGACCAATGCCGGGAGGCTGCGCGCCGCGTCGAACTCCGTCGAGCATTACGTTCTTTCGGTCACGGACCGTGCGGCGGTGGCGGCGCTGATCGGGGCGCTGCCGCGGCTCGACGTTCTGGTCAACAATGCGGCGATCTTCTGGGACGGCAAGTTCGACGCCATCACGGAGGACGATTTCCGCAAGATGTACGAGGTGAACGTCATCGGCGCCTTCGTCATGGCGCAGGAGGCGGCAAAACGCATGGAGCGGGGCGCCCGCATCATCAATGTCGCCTCCCGCGCCTATCTCGCGGGATATGCGCACGCGCCCTACATCACCTCCAAGGCGGGAGCGATCGGCCTGACCCGATCCATGGCGATCGATCTCGCGCCGCGAGGCATCTTCGTCAACGCCATCGCGCCCGGCCTGATCGAGACCGAGATGTTCCGCTCGCTGACGCCGGAGCGGCAGCGGGAACTGATCGACAAGCAACCGACGAAAGAAGTCGGGCAGCCTGAGGACATCGCCAATGGCATCGCCTTCTTCGCGAGCCCGCGCACCAGGAACGTCACTGGACAGATCCTGACGCTCGACGGCGGCCGTTCGATGGGTGTCTCGATCTACTGAGACCCTTTGTCGGCCGGGCTCCGGTCATCGCGTGAGCAACCGGCGAAAGCTCTGCCAAGGCCTGCCGTCTATCGCTGACAGCCCGAGACCGATCAAGGCCATGCCGGCAACATGTCTCGGCAGCAGACTCTCGTTCAGGAGCAGGATTCCGAGCACGATGGCGCTGACCGGGATCAGGAACGTCACCAGCAGCAGGTTGGTCGCGCCGGCCGTGGCGAGAATCCGGAAATACAGCACATAGGCCAGCGCCGTCGAGATCGACGCCAGGCCGATCAGGGCGCCGGCCGTCGCCACGCCGGGGACGCCCAGCGTCCAAGGCCTGTCCATGACGAGCATGACGGGCGTCAGGAGGACGCTCGAAGCGATCAGTTGCCCGGCGGCTGTCGTCATCGGCGTGACGTTCATGGCCCGGAACCGACGGCCGAAAATGCCCGCGAGCGCGTAGGACACCGCTCCCGCCACGCAAAGCAATTGCGCCATGACGCCGGTTCCCGCGGTCCGCGTGGCATCGATGCCGATCGTGGCGGCGACGCCCGTGAACCCTATCGCGACGCCGAGCAGCTTGCCGCCTGTCATCCTTTCGTCGCGGGTCAGCAGGTGGGCGAAGACCACCGTGAAGAGCGGCGTGGAGGCATTGAGCACCGAGGCTACGCCCGAGGCGACGTGTTGCTGTCCCCACACGATGAGGGAAAAGGGAACGGCGTTGTTCAGCAGTCCCATGCCGAAAAAGGCTTTCCAGATCTGGCGGTCCGCCGGCAGTCCCTGTCCGCTGAGGCGCAACAGGGCGAGCAGGATGGCCGCAGCAAGCGCGACCCTGCAGACGACGATGGTGAAGACAGGCAGTTCCCGCACGGCGATGCCGTTGAAGAAGAACGAGCCGCCCCATACGGCCGAAAGTGCGATCAGCATTGCCCATTCAGGCGCTGTCATGGGCCGTTTCTGTGAGAGAGATGGGGACATCGCGTACCTTCGAGCCGGGGCTGGGACAGCGCCGGCCGAACGGATGCACTCGGGCGGCGGGACGAGCCACCCGATTTGCGCCTCGAGAATTGCTGCGGCCGTCAGGCCACTTCGCCGGTCTCGACGCCGAGGTAGAACTTCTGGATGTCCTGATTGGCGCCAAGCTCGGCGGTAGTGCCGGAGAGCACGGTGCGGCCGTTCTCGATGACATAGCCGTAGGACGCGTATTTCAGCGCGATCACCGCATTCTGCTCGACCAGAAGGATGGAAACCCTCTTTTCGCGGTTGATGCGCGCGATGATCTCGAAGATCTCCTTGACGATCAGCGGCGCCAGACCGAGCGACGGCTCGTCGAGCAGGATCATCTCTGGGTCCGCCACCAGCGCGCGGCCGATGGCGAGCATCTGCTGCTCGCCGCCGGAGAGATAGCCCGCCTGCTGGTCGCGGCGCGTGGAGAGGATCGGAAAGTAGGAATAGACCTCCTCGAACGCCTCCTTGCGCGGCCGCGCGCGGCGCTGGGCGAAGGTGGCGGCGATGAGGTTTTCCTCCACCGTCATGTCGGCGAAGATATGCCTGCCCTCGCGCACGTGGAACACGCCGCGCCGCACGATCTGGTGCGGCGCGAGCTTCAGCATGTCCTTGCCGCCGATCTTGATCGATCCGCGGGTGACGCGTCCGCCCTCGAGCGGCAGGAAGCTGGAGATCGCCTTGAGCGTCGTCGTCTTGCCCGCGCCGTTGGCGCCGAGCAGGGCGACGATCGCGCCTTCCGGCACGGTGAGGCTGAGGTCCGACAGGGCCTGGATCACACCCTGGTAGACGACCTCCAGATTCCTGATCTCGAGACCGGACGCCATGGAATCAGGTCACCTTCATCCAGCCGCTGAGATCCTTGAGGTCCCAGTTGTTGGCTTCGCTGTAGGTGACCAGACGCGCCAGCCCGATCTGCTGGTTGGTGATCGTCACCGGAGAATCGACGATGCCGCCTGTGTCCCAGTCCTTCACGCTGCGCAGCGCCTCGGCGAGATTGTCGCCGTTGACCTCCTTGCCGGCGTCGATGACGATCTCGAAGGCCTTCGTCGCCATCATCGCGCTCATCCAGGCGTCGAGGAAGCCGTCGCGGACATAGCCCGAGAAGTTCGGATAGACCTCCTTGCAGATCGTGCCGAGCGTCTCCATCGTCGGACCGGCCGGCTTGATGGTGTCGTCGTTCCACACCTTGGTCGCGACGAGGCCCTCGGTGACGTCCTTCATCTCCATGAGCTTGGCCCGCTCGCTCTCCCAGATGGTGTTGAGGAACACCACGTCGTCCATGCCGTAGTCGCGCACGAGGCGGATGATCTCCGGCCAGACCGCGTAGGAATAGCCGTGGTGGATGACGTGGGTCGGCTGCGCTTGGCGGATGGCGAGGGCGAAGGCCGAGACGTCGGTTTCCACGAACTTCGTCTGCTGGATGAGCGGCACCTCGATGCCGAGTTCCTTGGCGTAGGCGGCCGCCGCCTCGATGCCGTCTCGGCCCATGCCGGTCGAGGAGTGGACGAAGACGAGGCTTGCCGGATTGGAGCCGGCGGATTTCTTGACGTAGTCGACGAGCATCTTGAGCTGGGCGCCGTAGGTGGCGCCAGGCACGAAGTGATAGGGGAAGTTCTTCTCGTCGGCGAGTTCGGACGCGAAGGAGCCGGACGTCATGAAGATCTTGTTGGTCGAGTTGTTCTCGGGCGAGATCGCCTGGATCATGCCCGTCGACTCTCCGAAGATATAGTCGACACGGCCGGCCGCGAGCGCCTTCTTGAGGTTGGCGACGGCGACGTCGACCTTGAAGGTCGAATCGTTGATCGTCAGGTTGACCTTGCGGCCGCGAATGCCGCCCTGGCTGTTGATCCACTTGGCGTAGGCGGTGAACCCGTCGCCCTGGAACTTGCCGCCCTCGGCGGCCGGACCCGTAAGGTCGCAATGGATGGACCAGTTGAGGTCGTCGGCCGCGGCGGCCGTGCGTATGTTGAAGCCGGTCACGACGCCGGCGGCAGCGGTGGCGCCTGCGGCCTTCAGGAATTTACGTCTGGTAAGCATGTTCTCCTCCACGTTGTGCGACTCTGCGGTCGCGGTTCACGTCATGCCGGCGGACGGCCGGCGCGGTTTTCGTCACGCGTTGCCGCGTGAGAATTTCTGGCGCGCACGCTTCCAGAGCTGCGCTAGCCCGCGCGGCTCCAGGATCAGGAAGCCGACCATCAGCATGCCGAAGATGGTTTCGCGCAGCGGCGTCAGGACCGTCGCAAGATCGTATCCGAGGCTGCTGCCGACGAGCAGCGAACCTTCGCGCAGCAGTTCCGGCAGCAGCGTCATGAATGCCGCGCCGAGTATGGCGCCGAGGATGGAACCCATCCCGCCGACGATGACCGCCGACAGGAAGAACACGGAGAGCAGGAGCCCGAACTGCTCGGGATTCACGAAGCGGTTGAAATAGGCGAGCAGCGCGCCGGCGATGCCCGCGTAGAAGCTGCCGAGCGCGAAGGCCATCAGCTTGTATCCGACGATCTCGACGCCCAGCACCTGGGCGGTGAGATCGCGCTCGCGGATGGCGATGAAGGCGCGGCCGACACGCGAGCGCACGACATTGCTGGCGAAGATGGTGGAAAGCACGACGAAGGCGAGGATGAGATAATAGACGCGCGTCTCGTTGTTGAGCGGATAGCCGAACACCTCCGCCGGCGCGACCGGCAGGCCGACATCGCCATTCGTCACCGACTGCCAGTGCACGAACACGAAATGCAGGATGAACTGCGCCGCGAGCGTCGCGATGACCAGGTAGAGGCCGCGAATGCGCAGCGACGGCAGGCCGAATGCCACGCCGATGACCGCCGCCGAGATGCCGGCGGCCGGAATGGCGATCCAGAACGGCACGCCGAAATAGGTCTGCAGGATCGCGACCGTATAGGCGCCGACACCGACGAAGGCGGCATGCCCCAGCGAGAGCAGCCCCGTATAGCCCATCATGATGTTGAGGCCGTGCGTGGCCACGATGTTGATGCCAAGCAGGCCGGCGAAATAGATCCAGTAGCCCGGCGCCACGAGCGGCAGCGCGGCCAGCGCCGCAACCAGCGCGGCCTTCCAGGCAAGCCGCCCGCTCCGGGATTGCGTCAGCGCCCGCGCCGGTGACGTGTCGACAGCGCTCACCATCAGATCCTCTCGACTTCTCTGCTGCCGAATAGGCCGTTCGGGCGGACCAGGAGCACGATCAGGGCGAGAACATAGGGCGTTATCTCACGGAACTCGGTCGGCAGGACGAGGCCGGTGATCGCCTCCAGCCAGCCGATGATGAAGCCCGAGACGAGAACGCCGCCGATCGAATTGAGACCGCCGAGGATGACCACGGCCAGCACGTTGAGAGCCACGACGCCGAGCTGCGGCGTCAGCGTGTTGACGTTCGCCATCAGCACGCCGCTGATGCAGCCGGTGATGGCCGCGATGACCCAGGTGAAAGCGATGACGCGGCGCACGTCGATGCCCATCGAATAGGCGGTGATGGCGTCCGCCGCCGCCGCGCGCAACGCCACGCCGGCGCGCGAGTAGCGCAGGTAGGCGATCAGCGCCACCACGATGACGACGGCGATGGCGAAGGCCCGCGCCGTCTTGCCCGGCACGAATATGTCGCCGAGCATGAAGGGCGAGCGCGACAGGATAGCGGGGATCTGCATCTCGTTCGGACCCCAGATCATGCCGACGACGCCGCGGATGATTGAGCCGACGCCGAAGGTGACCATGACCACGGCGATGAAGGGCCGTCCCAGCATCGGCCGGATCGCGACACGCTCGATGACGAGCGCTACCGCGATCGAACCGGCCAGCGCCGCGATCAGTCCGAGCACCGGCCCGAGCGCGAAGGTGACCGCGGCGGCATAGAAGAAGTAGGCCGACAGCATCATCATCTCGCCCATGGCGAAGTTGAAGGTGCGCGACGACTTGAAGATCACGATGATGCCGAGCGCGATGAGCGCGTAGACGCCGCCGGCCGCGATGCCGACGATGGAATACTCGACGAACTGCTGGAGCGGGCTCATGTCATCCCCCTCAGGCCGCGTTCTGCGTCGGCTCGTCGGCCGTGCCGAGATATGCCTTGATGACGTCCGGATTGGCGCGCACCTCGTCCGGCGTGCCGGACGCGATGGGCCTGCCGAAGGACAGCACCACGACGTGATCCGAAATGCTCATGACCATGCTCATGTCGTGCTCGATGAGCAGCACGGTGGTGTTCCAGTCCTTTTTCACGCCGAGCACGAAGCGGCTCATTTCGCGCTTCTCCTCGCGGTTCATGCCGGCGACCGGTTCGTCGAGCAGCAGGATCTTCGGCCGCATCACCAGCGCGCGGGCGAGCTCCACGCGCTTCTGCAGTCCGTAGGCGAGGTCTTCCACGTAGTGATGCTTCACATGATCGAGTTCCAGCAGTCCGACAATGTCGCGCTGGATGGCGCGGTCGAGTTCATCCTCCTCGCGGCGCGTCAGCGGCAGCCGCAGGCCGGCGGACAGGATGCCGCTCTTCAGGTTCGTGTGGGCGCCGAGCTTGATGTTGTCGAGCACCGTCATGCCGTGGAACAGCGCAATGTTCTGGAAGGTGCGCGACATGCCGCGATAGGCGCGCGCATGAGGCTTCAGGCCGGAAATGTCCTCGCCGTCGAGGATGACCCTGCCGGCCTGCGGCTTGTAGAAACCCGAGACGACGTTGAACAGGCTGGTCTTGCCGGCGCCGTTGGGTCCGATCACGGCCGTGATCTTGCTCTTGTCGGCGCGAACCGTCACGCCGGACAGCGCCTTCACCCCGCCGAAGGAGAGCTGGATGTCCTCCACAAGAAGCATCAGAGCACCCGTCCCGCGCGCAAGACACGGCTGGAACGCGGCGAACCGCCGGCAATCATCTGTTTCCTCCCTTGGTCGAGGCGGAGCCCGCCGATCGGCCATTTCTCAAACTCTAACAGTTGTTCGAAAGTTTGTCACCACAGATTTCGCAAGTACGGCGAGCGGTTCTCAACTCACTGAAAAGACTGGGTTTCTCTTTTCCAGAAAGGCTGTCATCGCCTCTTTCTTGTCCGCCGTTCCGAACAGCAGATAGGCCGCGCGCCGCTCCAGCATCAGCGCCGTCTCGAGCGGAACATCCATGCCGGCGAGCACCGCCCGCTTGATCTCCGCCACGGCGACCGGCGGCATCGCGGCGACGGACGAGGCGATGGCCACCGCCTCGTCGACGGCCCGGTCATCCTCGACCACCTTGCTCACCAGACCGGCCGAGAACGCCTCGTCTGCGCTCATGGAGGCGCCGGTGAGCAGCATCAGCATGGCGCGATGCTTGCCGATCGCGCGCGTCAGGCGCTGCGTGCCGCCCGCGCCCGGCATGATGCCGAGCTTCACCTCCGGCTGGCCGAAAGTCGCACCTCTTCCGGCCACGATGATGTCGGCGGTCATTGCCGGTTCGCACCCGCCGCCGAGCGCATAGCCGTTCACGGCGGCCACGATCGGCCTGGGGCATTGGCTGATCGCCGCCCAGTTGGCTTCGTCGCCGCGTGCCATCATCCCTGCGGGGTCGGCCTCCGCCATGGCCTTGATGTCGGCTCCTGCGGCGAAGGCGCGGCGATCGCCCGTGACGACGATGGCGCGGCAGTCCGGATCGATCGACAGGGCGAGGAAATGCTCGCGCAGTTCCTCCCGCAATTCGGGGCTCAGCGCATTGCGCGCCTCCGGGCGGTTGAGACGCAGAAGCACGACATGGGCGGCGGGGCGCTCGATGAGTACGTTCGTCAATCCTGCCTCCCCTGATTGCCGATCGCTATTGCGGCGCACGCGAAATTCACGGTTTACGCGATCAAATTCTAACGATAGTTAGATTATAAGCGGGGAAGCGATGTGTCAAAGGTTGTCGCCGGCATCCGGACCCTGTACCTGCCGCGTGGCCGAGGGAGTGAGGACCGATCATGCTCGCGACACACTGGAAGGACCTCCAGTTTCCCTGGAACGATGCTCCCGGGAGCGGCGCGGTGCGCCAAGTCGCGCCGGGGTTGCTGTGGGCGCGCCTGCCGCTGCCCTTCCGTCTCAACCATGTCAACGTATGGCTGATCGACGAGGGCGACGGCTGGACCGTGATCGACACGGGCTGCGCGACGCCTCAGATCATCGCGGTCTGGGAAACGCTTCTGGCCGGCCCGATGCGCGGCGGCCGCGTCACGCGCGTCATCGCGACGCATGGGCATGTCGACCATATCGGCCTGGCCGGCTGGCTTGTGGAGCGCTTCGGCGCGGATTTCACCGGGACCTTCGCAGAATGGGTGTGGGCCCGCGTCACCCATACCAGCGACGTGCCCAACTCCAGCGCGGCCTATCATGCCTATCTCGTGCACAACGGCTTCGACGCGGCAGCAGCGAGGCAACTCGTCGCCAGCCGCCAGCGCTTCATCGACCTTTCGACGCCGCTTCCCGGCTGGATAACCGAAATACGCGACGGCGATACCCTTCCGATGGGCGGCAGGGACTGGCGGGTGATCGTGACGCGCGGCCATGCCTTCGAACATGCCTCGTTCCACGACCCGGTCGGCAACGTACTGATCGCGGGCGACCATCTGCTGCCGAAGATCAGCCCGGTCATCGCCGTCTACGAAATGATCCCGCAGGCCGATCCGCTCGGGGACTATCTCGCATCGTTTCCGCAATTCGACTGCGTCGCCGACGACGCGCTGGTCCTGCCTTCGCACGGGTTGCCCTACCATGGCATTCGTCCGCGCATCGATCAGTTGCGCGAGCATCATCGCCAGCGGCTGGATGCGACGGCGGATTTTCTGCGTAATCCGAAGAGTGCGGTCGAACTCGCCCGCGAAATGTTTCCGCATATAGAAGGGCCGGAGAACATCGGCTTCGCGCTCGGCGAGACGCTGGCGCATGTCAACCGCCTCGTCCGCCAGGGCATCGTGGCGGATATTTCTCCGCGCGGAGCCGGCGCCATCTACCGGACAGTCGGCTGATCGGCCGCGGCTGCGAACGGGCCGTGTCTTGCCCGTTGTTCGCATTGGTGATTTAGTTTCCGTCCGGCGCGGAGAGGTCGCACTTGCGCGACCTCGATGGTCTATGTGTCATCATCACGGACAGGGGGCAGGCATGAGCGAGAAGGCGGGTTTTGCGAAGTCGAGGATCACCAGACGCTCGGCGCTCAAGGGGCTAGGCGCGGCGGCCGCGATCGGCACGGCGCCGGGCTATGTGCGCTATGCCGGCGCGCAGAACAGCGCGCCGATTCGCATCGGCTTCCAGGCGCATCGCACCGGCATCGGCGCCGCCTATGGCCGCTGGTACGAAAAGACGACGATGGCGGCCACGAAGCTGATCAACGATGCCGGCGGCATCAACGGCCGGCCGGTCGAGATCATCACCGAGGACGACGGCACCGATCCGGCGCGCGGCGCGGAAGTGGTCGGCAAGTTCGCCACGCAGCACAAATGCGACGTGGTTTACGGCACGCTGTTCAGCCATGTCGTGATCGGCTCCGCGCCTGCGGCAGGCGAGGCCAAGATCCCCTATTTCGTGGTCAGCGAGGGGCACCACGTCGCCTCGACCAAGCTCAACCGCTACGTCTTCCAGCCTGGCATCACCGACGTGAAGAGCCAGATCCAGGCAATGGCGCCGTGGATCGCCGGAAATGTCGGCAAGAAGGTCACGCAGATCTTCCCCGACTTCGCCTTCGGCTACGATCACCGCGACTACCTGCCGCCGGCGCTCAAGGCGCAGGGCGCCGACGTGATCGCGCAGATCGCCATTCCGCCGACGGAAAGCTCCTTCACCAAGTATTTCCCGCAGATCCCGGCGGATACCGAGGTCCTGTACCATGTGATGGTCGGGCCGGCGGTGCTGACCTTCGTCAAGGAACTCGGCGAATTCTACGGCTCGAACCGGCCGCAACTCTTCGGCTTCATCGATTCGCTGGAGGCCGTCGACATCAACAGCCCGGGCCTCGAATTCCTCGACGGCAGCCATTTCTGGGAAGGTTCACCGCGCTACGCACAGGAGAACGATTCGGAGGCGCAGAAGGCCTATCGCGCCGCCGTCGGCATTGACGACAACGGCGCATCGGTCGACGATCCGAAGGACGTCTCGACCGCTGCCCACATGTTCGGCTGCTGGGAGACGCTCTACGTCATCAAGCAGGCGATGGAAGCCTGCAACTATCAGGGACCGGAGGACCGCGCCAAGCTCGTCGAGGCTACCGAGGTGCTGACCGAGTTCAAGGAGGGCCCTGAGCATCCGCAGGGCGACAAGACTTTCAACGGCAAGATACACCAGTGCTTCGGCCATCAGAACATTTCGAAGGTGGAGGGCGGCAAGCTGAAGGTGGTGCACCGGACCACGATCGAGGACGGCCTCTACGAGCCGGAAGGCGACTACACGACGATGCCCCTGTGACGGCGAACTGGTCAGAAGGATACTGACGACGTATATACGTCGTCAGTATTTGATGGAGCATCGCCATGGCCAAGGAAGCCGTCTTCACCATGAAGCTGGAGCCCGAACTGCGCGAGGCGTTCATGGCGGCTGCGGAAGCCGCCGATCGTCCCGCGTCGCAGATCGTGCGTGAATTCATGCGGGATTTCGTCCAGCAGGATCACGAGTATGTGGAATTTCTGCGGAAGCACGTGGAGCGGGCTCGCGCTGACATTGCCGCTGGACGGGTGCATACGCAAGAGGAGATCGAAGAAGAGGCGAAGCAGCGGGCGGAAAGGCTCGCCAAGCAGGCTGCTGAGCGCGCAGCGTGAGAATTCGATGGACGAGTTCCGCGCGCAGAAATCTGGGTGAGATCGTCGAGTACATAGCGCTGGAGAATCCGGGCGCCGCAATCCGAATGGACTTATTGCTATCCCGAGCGCCGCGCGTTCTGACGCGTTTTCCCTTGATGGGCAAATCCGGTGCGCTGCAAGGCACGCGAGAGCTGCTGCCCCATCCCTCGTATCGTATGGTCTATGCGGTGGGCGTCGACGAAATCGCAATCCTCGCCATCGTCCATACCTCCCGCCAGTGGCCGCCCATTGACGACGAGGGCGCATAATGTCCTTCGGCCCACACCTCCTGCTTGCGTCTCTTGAAGGCCTCGTCACCGCTGCCGTGCTGGCGCTGACCGCGCTCGGCCTGTCGCTCGTGTTCGGCGTCATGCGCGTCGTCAACGTGGCGCATGGCGAGTTCTTCATGCTTGGCGCCGTCATCGCCTGGTGGGTGGCGTCCATGGCCGGCGCGCATCCGGCCGTCGGCTTCGCGCTTGCGCTGGTGGTCGCCCCGCTGGTCGTCGGCGCGATCGCTTTCGCCTCGGAACGGCTGGTGCTGCGGCGGCTCGACTACAATCCGGAAGCGACGATCGTCGCGACCATCGGCCTGCTCTACATCATCCAGCAGGCGGCGCTTTCGCTCTACGGACCGGAAGCCCGCCCGGTTGCGCCACCCTTCAACTACCGCGTGCTCCTGCCCTGGTTCGGATACTCCGGCTACAAGCTCGCCGTGATCGCCGCCGCAATCCTGATCATTCTCGCTACATGGCTCGTGCTGACCCGCACGAAAATCGGCCTCGTCATGCGCGCCACGCAATATGACCGGGAGACGGCGCAGGCCTTCGGCATACCCGTCGGCCGCGTCTATGGCGGCGTTTTCGCGCTCGGCGCGATGCTCGCCGCTGTCGCCGCCGTGCTCATCGTGCCGATCCAGCAGGCGCACTATCTGATGGGCCGCGATCCGCTGCTTCTCTCCTTCATCGTGGTCATCATTGGCGGGCTGGGGTCGCTGCGCGGCACTTTGATCGCGGCATTGCTGATCGGCCTGTCGGACGGCATCATCTCCATGTTCTTCTCGCCGACCCTCGCCAAGATGATCGCGACGCTGGTGGTGGCGCTCGTGCTTGTCTTCCGACCGCAGGGCCTGTTCGGGACGGCCGCCCGATGAACGGCAAGAGTCTCGCCCTGCATGTCGCGGTCGTCGCGCTGCTGTTCGCGCTGAATTTCCTGCTGCCCGACTACCATCACGGCGTGCTGGCGCGCGTCATGGTCTTCGCCGTCTTCGCCATGGGCTACGGGCTGCTGTTCGGCTATGCGGGCCTGCTCAGCCTCGGGCACGCCATGTTCTTCGCCGCCGGCATGTACGGAACCGGGCTTTCCATGTTGCATCTGGGCTGGAGCGCGCCTTTCGGCTTCCTCGGCGGCATCGCGGCCGGAGCGCTGCTCGCGCTCGTCATCGGCCTTCTGGCGCTGCGGACGACCGGCGTCGCCTTCATGATCGTGACGATGATGTTCGCGCAGGTGTTTTATCTGACCATCCTCTATTTCAGCCGATGGACGCGCGGCGACGAAGGTTTCGTCATCGACCGGCAGGCGCGTGTCTTCGATGTTGCCGGCCTTCACCTCGATCTGGCCGATCCGGTGACGCGCTACATGGCCGCCCTAATTCTGTTCACCGTCGTGCTGTTCGTGCTGCTGCGCATCGTATCCTCGCCTTTCGGGCGCGTCCTCGTCGCCATCCGCGAGAACGAGGAACGGACGCGGATGCTGGGCTACGACGTCTTCGCCAACAAGCTTGCGGCGGTCGTGGTGTCGGGAACGATCTGCGCGGCAGCGGGCGCGGCCTACGCGCTGCTGTTCGGCTTTGCCGGCGCGACCTTCGCCTCGGTGCAGTACTCGATCCTGCCGCTGCTCTGGACGCTGCTCGGAGGAGCCGGCACGACGATCGGGCCACTGCTCGGCACGCTGTTCATGTATTATGTCGTCGACGTCACCAGCGGCTACACCAGCGCCTATCTGCTGGTCGTGGGCGCGGCGCTGATCGTGCTGGTGCTGTTCTTCCCCAAGGGCGTGCTCGGCACCGTCCGCGACCGCTGGGCGAGGTGGCTGCCATGATGGGACAAGCCGCCGCTCCGCTGCTGCGTACCACCGGCCTCAGCCGCCATTTCGGCGGGCTGAAGGCCGTCGACGGCGTCGATTTCAGCCTGATGCCCGGCGAGATCCGCGCCATCATCGGGCCGAACGGCGCCGGCAAGACGACCTTCGTCAGCCTGATCTGCGGACGCATCGAGCCCAGCGCCGGCCGTATCGAGTTCGACGGCGAGGACATTACCGATCTGCCGGCGCACCGCCGCGTGCGCAAAGGCATCGCCTATACCTTCCAGATCACCAGCGTCTACGCCAACCTGACCGCCTACGACAATGTCGCGCTCGCCGCGGAACGGGCGCTGCTCGACGCGCCGGGGGAGAAGCGAGGCGCGCGCGTGTTGCGCCAGCACACGCTGGAGGCCTTGCGCCGCACCGGCCTCGAAAGCCGCCGCGACACGCCGGCCGGCACGCTGGCATACGGGCACCAGCGCCTGCTCGAAGTGGCGATGGGGCTTGCGCTGAAGCCGCGTCTCCTGATCCTCGACGAGCCGACGCAGGGGCTGTCGGATGCCGAGATAGCCGACTTTATCGCGCTGGTCCGCGAGATCGCCAGGGACGCCACCGTGCTGCTGATCGAACACAATATGGATGTGGTCATGGCGCTGGCCGACCGCATCTCGGTCTTCGATGCCGGGCGTCTGATCGCGGAAGGGCCGCCGGATGCGATCCGCGCCAACCCCGCCGTCCAGCGCGCCTATCTCGGCGGAGGCGCCGATGACTGACGTGCTGACCGTTTCCGGCCTGAACTGCTTTTACGGCGAGGTGCAGGTGCTGCATGATTTCTCGCTCGGCCTGCGCAAGGGCGAGGTGCTCTGCCTGCTCGGCCGCAACGGCGCCGGCAAGACGACGGCATTGAAGGCGATCATGGGCCTCGTGCCGGCACGCTCCGGCTCGATCCGGCTCGGCGACAGGGAATTGACCGCGCTGCCTGCGCATGAAGTGCCGAGGGCCGGCATCGCCTATGTGCCGCAGGGCCGCCGGCTGTTCGCCGAGATGACCGTGGCGGAAAACATCGAGATCGGCCTGATGGCGCGCGGCAAGGGGTCTGCGACGCGCGATGCTGTGCTCGACCTTTTCCCCGTCCTGCGCGAGCGGCTGAAGCAGCGTTCCGGCACGCTGTCGGGCGGCGAGCAGCAGATGCTCGCCATGGCTCGGGCGCTCTGCGTCGAGCCTCAGGTGCTGCTTCTGGACGAACCGACCGAGGGGCTGATGCCGTCGATGATCGCGAAGATCCGCGAGACGGTGGCGAAGCTGCGCGAACGGGGTGTTTCGACCTTGTTGGTCGAGCAGCGTGTGGACGCGGTGCTGCCCGTCGCCGACCGCGTCGCCTTTATCGAGAACGGCCGCAACCGCGAAACCGCGAATGTGCGGCGGCTGCGCGACGATCCGGATCTGATCCGGCGCTATGTCGGTGTCAGTTGAGTCTGTTTTCGTTCAACAGGCATCAGAAAAACTGTCCGGTTGGCCGGACAGGCTTTCATCGCTGCATGGAAACCGCTTCTCAGCGTGGCTTGATGAGGCCGCTGAGCGGGCCGGTCTTGCGCGGATACCAGTCAAAACAACGTGTCATGTTTCCCCTCCCAATCAGTTTATCGGGATAATTTGAGGCGGATCGGCGGCGCTTGTCAAGCGAACCACTGTACAGGACTGCATCTGTTCGCTGCGCCGTTGGCACCACCGATCATGCAAGGAGCCTCTTCCGCTCGGGCGCATCGGTCGCTATTGCGCGTGACAGGCACGTCCCGCCGGATGCAGCAGTTCCAGCCGAAGAATCCTCCCATGAATGTTTCCGCCGCGTCCTCGCTTTTCCTCGGCATAGATACCGGCGGCACCTATACCGACGCGGTGCTGTGGTCGCAGGAGACGGGCGTGGTGGCGAAGGCGAAATCGCTGACCACCCGGCATGACCTCGCCGTCGGCATTTCCGGCGCCGTCGACGCCGTCCTGAGCAAGGCCAAGGTCGATCCGGGGACCATAAAGCTGGCCTCCATGTCGACGACGCTCGCCACCAATGCGCTGGTGGAAGGACAGGGCGGTCGCGTCGCGCTGGTGATGATCGGCTTCGGTGAGGAGGACCTCGCCCGCGACGGGCTGAAATCGGCGCTTGGCAGCGATCCGGTGATTTTCTGCGCGGGCGGGCACGACGTGCATGGCAACGCCGCCCGGCTGGACCTGTCTCTGCTCGAGGCGGTGCTGCCGGAACTGGCGGGCAGCGTCTCCGGTTTTGCCGTCTGCGCCTATTTCGCCACGCGCAACCCGGCGCACGAAATCGCCGCGCGCGAGCTGATCCGCGAGCGGACGGGTCTGCCGGTGACGGCCAGCCACGAACTGTCCGCAAAGCTCGGCGGACCGCGCCGCGCGCTTACGACGCTGCTCAACGCGCGGCTGATTTCCATGATCGACCGGCTGATCGCCGCGACGGAAGGGTTTCTCGACAGGCGCGCCATCCATGCGCCGCTGATGGTGGTGCGCGGCGACGGGGCGCTGGTTTCCGCTACCTTCGCCCGCCAGCGTCCGATCGAGACCATCCTGTCCGGCCCGGCGGCGAGCCTTGTCGGCGCCCGCCACATGACCGGCCTGGACGATGCCGTGGTGTCGGATATCGGCGGCACGACGACGGATGTCGCCGTGCTGGACAAGGGCCGGCCGCGCCTCGATCCGGAAGGCGCGACCGTCGGCGGCTATCGCACGATGGTCGAGGCGGTGGCGATGCGCACTTTCGGTCTCGGTGGCGATTCCGAGGTGGCGCTGGAGGATGGCGCGCTGAGCCCGAGGATTCTGCTCGGGCCGCGCCGCGTCGTGCCGGTATCGCTTGCCGCCGTCGCGCATGGCGAGGCCGTGACGGAAGTGCTGGAGCGCCAGCTTCGCGCCGCCAATCCGGGGCGCACCGACGGCCGGCTCGTCATGCGCACCGGCGTGCCGGATCGTCTCGCCGCCGGTCTGAGCGCGGCGGAGGCGAGACTTTTCGACCTCGTCACGCCGGCGCCGCAGGCGCTCGACCGTGTGCTCAGTTCCAACGCGCAGATGGCGACGCTCAACCGCCTCGTCGCGCGTGGGCTCGTCCATCTCGTTGGATTCACGCCATCGGACGCGGCGCATACGCTCGGCCGGCAGGCGAACTGGAATGCCGCCGCCGCAAGGCTCGCGGCGGAGCTTTTCGCCCGCCGCCGCGACGGGCGCGGACAGGTGATCGCCGAGACGCCCGAGGCGATCAGCGAGCGCGTGCTGGCGACGCTCACCCGCCTTTCCGCGGAAGTGATCCTCGAAACGGCATTCGAGGAGGACGGGCTGGACGGCGCGGCGACGGTCGCCCATGCGCTGGTGCAAAGGGCGGTAGGCGCGCATCCCGGCATCGCGCGTCTCACCGTCGCTCTCGACCGGCCGGTCATCGGCCTCGGCGCATCGGCCCCATTGCACTATGCGAGCCTCTCGCCGCTGGTCGGCAATCATTGCATCGTGCCGGAAGACACAGACGTCGCCAATGCGCTCGGCGCGGTGGTCGGTCAGGTTCGCGTCTCGGCGGAGGCGACGGTCAGCCAGCCGCAGGAAGGCCTGTTCCGTCTGTCTTCGGACGATCACATCCGCGATTTCCTGGACGAGGACAAGGCTCTGGAAGCCGCGGAGCAGCATGTTCGCGCCCGGGCCATGGAGCGCGCAGTGCTGGCCGGCACCGATACGGCCGAGCTTGCGGTTGTCCGCGACGTCCGCACCGCCACCGTCGAGGGCCAGCGCAAGTTCATCGAGGCGCATATCGTCGCGACCGCCAGCGGCCGGCCACGGATTGCAGTGTGAGGGGATGGCGGGCGCCGCTTCGTGATACTCTCGGGCGGCTTGACCTTCCAGTCACTGGAAACCCTACATGAGGCTCAACCCCGAAAGGAACGTTGACCATGACAGAGTCAAATCCGAAGGCCGCGACGATCTACCGGATGGTGATGCCGGAGCACACCTGCCCGTGGGGCCTGAAGAGCCTCGATCTTTTGAAGCGCAAGGGCTACGCGGTCGATGACCGGTGGCTGCGGACACGCGCGGAAACGGATGCGTTCAAGGCCGAGCACGGCGTGAAGACGACGCCGCAGACCTTCATAGAAGGCAAGCGCATCGGCGGCTACGACGATCTGCGGCGCTTCTTCGGCCTGAAGGTGCACGACCCGGACGCCGTCAGCTACCGGCCCGTCATTGCCGTCTTCGCCGTCGCCGCGCTGATGGCGCTGGCGACGAGCTGGGCGGCGACGGGCAATCTCGCCACCTTGCATGCGGTGGAATGGTTCATCGCATTCGCCATGTGTCTTCTCGCCATGCTGAAGCTGCAGGACGTCGAGAGCTTCTCGGCCATGTTCCTGAACTACGACCTGCTGGCGAAGCGCTACGTGTCCTATTCCTACGTCTATCCCTATGCGGAACTGGCGGCGGGCGTGCTGATGGTGTCCGGCGCGCTGGTCTGGCTGTCCGTCCCGATAGCGCTTTTCATCGGCACGATCGGCGCGGTTTCGGTGTTCAAGGCGGTCTATATCGACCGGCGGGAGCTGAATGCGCCTGCGTCGGCGGTTCCAGCAAGGTGCCGCTGGGCTTCGTCTCGCTGACGGAGAATCTGATGATGGTGGCGATGGCGGTGTGGATGGCCTTCCGCCACCTGCCGGCCGGCATGTGAGCCGGCGTCCCACTGGTCTTGCCGGGCACGAAAGACTTTGTGGTTTCCGACGAATTGACCCGCCGCATCTGTCATGCGAATGGCCGCTGGCCGGAACAAGAGGGAATGGAGAGACTGCATGACGGATCGCATCGAGATCGCCGGGCTGAAGATCGCGCGGGAACTCCATGACTTCATGGCTAACGAGGCGCTGCCGGGCACCGGCATCGGCAATCCCGCCTTCTGGGCGGCCTTCTCCGCCATCGTCCGCGATCTCGCGCCGAAGAACCTCGCGCTGCTGAAGAAACGCGACGACATGCAGGATGCGATCGACAAATGGCATCGCGGCCATCGCGGGCCGATCGACCTCGAAGCCTACAAGGCTTTCCTGAAGGAGATCGGCTACCTGCTCGAGGAAGGGCCCGACTTCAAGGTGACGACGACGAATGTCGATCCCGAAATCGCCACCATCGCCGGGCCACAGCTCGTCGTGCCGGTGATGAACGCCCGCTATGCGCTCAACGCCGCCAATGCGCGGTGGGGCTCGCTCTATGACGCGCTCTACGGCACCGATGCGATTCCCGAGACGGACGGCGCGGAGAAGGGCAAGGGCTACAATCCCGTGCGCGGCGAGAAGGTGATCGCCTGGGCGCGCAAGTTCCTCGACGATGCCGTGCCGCTCGCCTCGGCAAGCTGGAGCGACGCCACGGGCTTCTCGGTCGCCGATGCCGCGCTGCACGTCAGGACCGCAGACGGCAGGACGGTGGGGCTGAAGCGGCCGGAACAGTTTGCCGGCTATCTCGGCGACGCCGCCAGGCCGGAGCAGTTCCTGCTCCGGAACAACGGCATCCATATCGAGATCCTGATCGATCCGACCTCGCCGATCGGCAAGGCGGACATCGCCGACATCTCCGACATCTGGCTGGAATCGGCGATCACCACCATCATGGATTGCGAGGATTCGGTCGCGGCGGTGGACGCCGAGGACAAGGTCGCCGTCTACCGCAACTGGCTCGGCCTGATGAAGGGCGACCTGACGGAAGAGGTTTCCAAGGGCGGCAAGACCTTCACCCGCAAGCTCAACCCGGATCTCGAATACAACGCGCCGGACGGCTCGACCTTCATGGCGCGCTGCCGCTCGCTGATGCTGGTCAGGAATGTCGGCCACCTGATGACCAACCCGGCCATCCTCGACCGCGACGGCAACGAGGTGCCGGAAGGCATCATGGACGCCATGATCACCGGCGCCATCGCGCTGCATGATGTGGGGCCGAACGGCCGCCGCGCCAACTCGCCGGCCGGCTCGGTCTATGTCGTCAAGCCGAAGATGCACGGTCCGGAAGAGGTTGCTTTCGCCGTCGACCTGTTCCGCAGCGTCGAACTGGCGCTCGGCATGCCGGCCAACACGCTCAAGATGGGCATCATGGACGAGGAGCGCCGCACCACGGTGAACCTCAAGGAGTGCATCCGCGCCGCGAAGGAGCGCGTGGTCTTCATCAACACCGGTTTCCTCGACCGCACCGGCGACGAGATCCACACCTCGATGGAAGCTGGACCGATGATCCGCAAGGGCGACATGAAGCAGGCCGCCTGGATCGGGGCCTACGAGAACTGGAACGTCGATATCGGCCTTGCCTGCGGGCTGGAAGGCCGCGCGCAGATCGGCAAGGGCATGTGGGCCATGCCCGACCTGATGGCGGCCATGCTGGAGCAGAAGATCGCCCATCCGAAGGCCGGCGCCAACACCGCCTGGGTGCCGTCTCCCACGGCTGCCACGCTGCACGCCACTCATTATCACAAGGTCGACGTGCATGCGGTGCAGGAGAGCCTGAAGAGCCGGCCGCGCGCCAGGCTGGACGACATATTGTCGGTGCCGGTGGCGCCTCGCCCGAACTGGTCGCCCGAGGACATCCAGAAGGAGCTTGACAACAACTGCCAAGGTATTCTGGGCTATGTCGTGCGCTGGGTCGACCAAGGCGTCGGCTGTTCCAAGGTGCCGGACATCAATGATGTCGCGCTGATGGAGGACCGGGCGACGCTGCGCATCTCCTCCCAGCACATCGCCAACTGGCTGCATCACGGCGTCTGCACCCGCGATCAGGTGATGGAGACGCTGAAGCGCATGGCGACGGTGGTCGACCAGCAGAATGCCGGCGATCCGCTCTATCGCCCGATGGCGCCGGCCTACGATCGCTCCATCGCCTTCCTCGCCGCCCGCGACCTCGTCTTCCTGGGCCGCAAGCAGCCCAGCGGCTACACCGAGCCGGTTCTGCATGCGCGGCGGCTGGAGCTGAAGGCGGCGGCCAAGGCGTAAGCCGCCTCCGGCAGGGAGAGACAAGGCGTCCGTCATGACCCTTCTCGCCATCGATTGCGCCGCCTCGCTCTGTGCTGCCTGCGTCTACGATCAGACGACGGGCAAGACGCTCGGGCGCGAGGTGCGCGATCTCGGCAAGGGCCATGCCGAGCATCTGATGGACGTTATCGCGACGGCGCTGGCGGCGGCCGGCAAGGCCTATGCGGATCTGGACCGCATCGGCGTTTCCGTCGGTCCCGGCTCCTTCACCGGCGTGCGCGTCGGCGTTTCCACCGCGCGCGGTCTGGCGCTGGCGCTGAAAATCCAGGCGGTCGGCGTCACCGCGCTGGAGGCGATCGCGGCCGAGGGTTTTGCGCGGGCGGGCGATGTGGCGCCGGAAAATGTCCTCGCGGCAATCGATGGCGGGCGCGACGGCATCTATATCGGCGTTTACGATCGTTTCGGTTCCGTGCGCTATGATCCTGCCATTGCGACGCTGGAGGAAGCCGCGAGGCTTGCGTCGCGGGAAGGGCTCGCGCTTGCCGGCTCCGCCGCAGGCAAGATCGCGGCGTTGGCGGGAGGTGACGTGCGCATGACCGGTTTCGAGGGCGCGACCGCGGATATCGCCGTCTATGCGCGGCTCGCGGCGGGCAAGGAAATCCCGGACGAAAAGCCGAAGCCGCTCTATCTGCGCGCGCCTGACGCCAAGCCACAGACGGGCTTCGTCCTGCCGAGGCGGCCGTCATGATGCGCCTGCCCTTCGTCGCGACACGGCAGCGGGATTTCATCGTCGAACCGCTGAAACTCGAAGATACCGGCACCATCGCCGAACTGCACAAGGAGGACTTTCGCCGGCCCTGGTCGGATGTGGAGTTCGAGGCGCTGCTGACGCAGGAAACCGTGTTCGGCTATGCCGTGCGCGAGGTTGGCAACGCCCGGCGCGGTCCTGCGGGTTTCGTGCTGGCGCGGCTCGCGGCCGGCGAGGGCGAGATCCTGACGCTCGCGGTGGCGCGCGCCCAGCGGCGGTCGGGGCTCGGCTGGAAGCTGATGGACGCCGTGCTGCGCGAATTGCATTCGGCGCGCGCCGAGGCGCTGTTCCTCGAGGTCGATGAGGGCAACGCGCCGGCCATCGGGCTCTATCGGCGGCTTGGTTTCCGCGAGGTCGGCAGGCGGCCTGCCTATTACGATCACGAGGCGGGCCGGAAATCCGGCGCGCTTGTCATGCGCCGCGATCTTCGCTAGCCGGGTGCTTCGGCAACCGGCTACAGAAGCGCACGATGATCGGCAGGATACGCACAGGGCTTGCGCTGCTGCTGGTCGCAGGCGTCACGATACCGCTTGGACCTGTCCAGTGGCTCGCCATCCGCACCGGCTTTCCCCGGCCCTCGCTGGTGCCGAGGCTCTGGCACCGCGTGGCGTCGCGGGCGCTCGGCATGCGGGTGCGGGTGACGGGCCGTATCGCGACCGATCGCCCCCTGCTTCTGGTCTCGAACCATGTTTCGTGGATCGACATCGTGGCGATCGGCGCGGCGGCCGAGGTCTCCTTCATCGCCAAGTCGGAAATGGCCGGCTGGCCAGTCGCCGGCTGGCTGGCGCGCATGCAGCGCACCGTCTTCGTCGAGCGCGAGCGTCGGCGCAAATCGGGCGAGCAGGCGAACGAGATTGGCAGCCGGCTGCTCGACGGCGACGTGATGGTGCTGTTCGCAGAGGGCACGACCGGCGACGGCAATGCTGTCCTGCCTTTCAAGAGCACACTGTTCGGCGCGGCAAAGATGGCGCTGACGGGCGGCGCGTCCGAGCGCGTCTTCATCCAGCCCATGGCGATCGCCTATACGCGTTTCCACGGCATGCCGATGCAGCGCATCCACCGGCCGATGGCGGCCTGGATCGGCGATGCCGACCTGCTGCCGCATGCAGGCGCGTTGCTGAAGGAAGGCGCCGTCGACGTCGAACTGCGCTTCGGCGAACCGTTCGCTTTCGACGCCGCTTCGGACCGCAAGGCTATTGCTGCGCTCGCGGAGGCCGAAGTCCGTCGGCTCCACGCGGAAGCACTGCGCAATCCGGCGTGAAGCCGGCAGAATCGTCTGTATTCCGTCACCAAATTGCTCTAGAAGCCCGCCAATGGAGTTGAACGACACGATTGCGCCCGGAAGCGAACCGGCAGCCGGTGAAGCCGTCGCGACGATGCGCCCGCCCAAAAAGGTCTTCGTCAAGACCTATGGCTGCCAGATGAACGTTTACGATTCCCAGCGCATGGGCGATGCGCTGGCGGCGGACGGCTATGTCGCGACGGACGCCATCGAGGAAGCCGACCTCGTTCTGCTCAACACCTGCCACATCCGCGAGAAGGCGGCCGAAAAGGTTTATTCGGAACTCGGTCGCATCCGCAAGCTGAAGGTCGAGCGGGCCGGAGCAGGGCTCGAAACCGTGATCGGCGTTGCCGGCTGCGTCGCGCAGGCGGAAGGGCAGGAGATCATCCGTCGCTCGCCGGTGGTCGATCTGGTCATCGGCCCGCAGACCTATCACCGCCTGCCGGACGCCGTGCGCAAGGCAAGGCGCGGCGAGAAGGTGGTCGAGACGGATTACGCCATCGAGGACAAGTTCGAGCATCTGCCGCAGCCGAGGAAGGCGGAGGTCATCAAGCGCGGCGTGACCGCGTTCCTGACGGTGCAGGAGGGCTGCGACAAGTTCTGCACCTTCTGCGTGGTGCCCTATACGCGCGGTTCCGAGGTCTCGCGGCCGGTCTCGCAGATCGTCGCCGAGGCGCGCAAGCTCGCTGAAGCCGGCGTGCGCGAGGTGACGCTGCTCGGCCAGAACGTCAACGCATGGCATGGCGAGGGGCCGGATGGCAGGGAGTGGGGCCTCGGCCGGCTGCTTTTCGCGCTGGCCGAAATCCCCGGCATCGCGCGGCTGCGCTACACGACCAGCCATCCGCGCGACATGGACGACGCGCTGATCGAGGCGCATCGCGATCTGCCGACGCTGATGCCCTACCTGCACCTGCCGGTGCAGGCGGGCTCGGACCGCATCCTGAAGGCGATGAACCGCAAGCATACGGCCGCCGACTATCTGAAGCTCATGGAGCGTATCCGCTCGGTGCGGCCGGACATGGCGCTGTCCGGCGACTTCATCGTCGGTTTCCCCGGCGAGACGGACGCCGATTTCGAGGCGACGCTGGCGCTGGTGCGCGAGGTCGTCTACGCGCAGGCCTTCTCCTTCAAATATTCGCAGCGTCCCGGCACGCCAGGCGCGGATCTTCCCGACCAGGTCGAGGAACGCGTCAAGGACGAGCGCCTCCAGCGGCTCCAGGCGCTGCTGGTCGAGCAGCAGCAGGCTTTCGTCACCGGCATGGTGGGCAAGGAGATCGATCTGCTGATCGACAAGCCGGGGCGGCAGGCGGGGCAGAAGGTAGGCCGGTCGCCCTGGCTCCAGCCGGTGATTGTTGATGAAACGGCCGGCGAAATCGGTGACATTGTACCGGTACGAATCACGAGCGCCGGCTTCAACAGCCTGCATGCCGAGCGCATCTGAATGGCCGCCGACGAGGAGAAGCCTTTGAGCGCCGCTGCCGATCTGAAAAACGTGCCCGCAGGGGCATCGGACATGGCGCACATCGTTCTCACCTTCGACAACAACAGGCTGGCGAGCGCCCTTTACGGCCAGTTCGACGAGAATCTGGCGCGGCTTGAGCAGAAGCTCGGCGTCGATATCCGCCCGCGCGGCAATCAGCTCAACATCCGCGGCAACGCCATCGCCGCCGAACAGGCGCGGCGCGCGCTCGACCACCTCTACGGCATCCTGCAAAAGGGCGCGAACATCGCCCAGTCGGATGTCGACGGCGCCATCCGCATGACGCTCGCCGCCGATGACCAGCTGACGCTGCCGACGCTCGAACGGAAGGGCAAGGTCGCCGCCGCGCAGATCTCGACCCGCAGGCGCACCATCTATGCCCGCTCGCAGAACCAGGACGCCTATATGCGGGCGCTGGAGCGCTCCGAGATGGTGTTCGGCATCGGCCCCGCCGGCACAGGCAAGACCTATCTCGCCGTGGCGCATGCCGCCATGCTGCTCGAACGCGGCATGGTGGAGCGAATCGTGCTGTCACGCCCGGCCGTGGAGGCCGGCGAGCGGCTGGGCTTCCTGCCCGGCGACATGAAGGAGAAGGTCGATCCCTATCTGCGTCCGCTCTACGACGCGCTTTACGACATGATGCCGGCCGACAAGGTGGAGCGCGCCATCGCGGCCGAGGTCATCGAGATCGCGCCGCTCGCCTTCATGCGCGGCCGCACGCTGGCGCATGCCGCTGTCATCCTCGATGAGGCGCAGAACACGACGCCGATGCAGATGAAGATGTTCCTGACGCGTCTCGGCGAGAATTCGCGCATGATCGTGACCGGCGATCCGTCCCAGATCGACCTGCCGCCCAACACCAAGTCGGGACTGGTCGAGGCGTTGCGCATCCTCACCGACATTCCAGGCATCGTCACCGTCCGCTTCAACGAGAAGGACGTGGTGCGCCACCCGCTGGTGGCCGAGATCGTGTCCGCCTACGACCGTGAGGCGAAGCTCGCCCGCGGCGGCGCGGTGGAGAACTGAGCGGAAACCATGGCTTCCGCCGCTGGAAAGAGTGCCGTGCCTGCCGCTGCGGGTCTTGCCTGCGACGTGCTTGTCGAGGCCGGCGACTGGCCCGGCGAAACGGCGCTTCGGGTCATTGCCGACCATGCTATCGGCGCCGCGATCGCCGAACTCGGGATCAAGGGCGCGGAGAGCGAGGTGAGCCTCGTCTTCACCGACGATGCGCATATCCGCGAGCTCAACGCCGGGTGGCGTGGCAAGGATAAGCCGACCAACGTGCTGTCCTTTCCGGCCTTTCCCGTGACCCGTGGAAGCCGGGACCTGCCGCCCTTGCTGGGCGACATCGTTCTTGCCTTTGAGACGGTCGCGAAGGAGGCTTCCCTGGAAGAAAAGCCTTTCGAGCACCATCTCAGTCATCTTCTCGTGCATGGCATGCTGCATCTTCTGGGCTACGACCATGAGAGCGACGACGAGGCCGAGGAGATGGAGGAGCTTGAGAGGCGGGCGCTGGCAAGGCTTGCCATCGGCGATCCCTATGCGTAACAGGAAACGGTTTTTGGCCGAGAAGAGATGAACGAACCCAGCCAGTCCCCGGTGCTTGAAACCGGCGGCGACGCCCAGTCCCCCAAACCGGGAGACGGGCCGAGTAGAAGCGCGGAACAGTCTGCCGAACGCCCGTCCCTTCTGGGACGCCTCGCCGGATTGTTCCGCAACCGAAACGGCTCCTCCCTGAGGGAGGAGCTGGCCGACGCTCTCGCCGAGACCCAGGCGGACGACGATGCGGAGGCATTTTCGCCCGGCGAGCGGGCGATGCTCAACAACATATTGCGCCTGCGAGAGGAACGCGTCGAGGACGCGATGATCCCGCGCGCCGACATCGAGGCGATCGAACTTTCGACCACGCTCGGCCAGTTGATGGAACTGTTCGAGGAATCCGGACATTCGCGCATGCCGGTCTACGCCGAGACGCTGGACGACCCGCGCGGCATGGTCCACATCCGCGACGTGCTCGGCCACATCACGCGGCAGGCGCGCGTGAAGAAGCCGCGCCGTTCGAAGAAGGCGGCGGCTGGCGAGTCGGCGGAAGCGCAGCCGGCGTTGCAACTGCCGTTCGATCTCGGCAATGTCGATCTGACCAGGACGATCGGCGAACTGAATCTCATCCGCCCGGTGCTCTTCGTGCCGCCCTCCATGCTGGCCTCCGACCTGATGGGGCGCATGCAGGCGCAGCGCATCCAGATGGCGCTGGTGATAGACGAGTATGGCGGCACTGATGGCCTCGTCTCGCTTGAGGACCTTGTCGAGATGGTCGTCGGCGACATCGAGGACGAACATGACGAGGACGTGCCGCTGATCACCCAGACGGGCGACGGCGTCTTCGTCGTCGACGCCAAGGCCGAGATCGACGATGTCGCGGAGAAGATCGGCGCCGCCTTCTCGGCCGGCGAGCATGCCGAGTCGGTCGATACGATCGGCGGCCTGCTGTTCAACGCGCTGGGGCGCGTGCCTGCCCGCGGCGAGGTGGTGCAGGCCATCCCCGGTTTCGAGTTTCACGTGCTCGACGCCGATCCGCGCCGGGTCAAGCGCGTCCGCATCGTGCAGGACCTGCGCGGCGAGCGCCGCCGCAAGGCGCAGACCGCCGAACAGCCGAGCGGTTGATCCGGCCGGAAATCTCCGGTCACCCGCGAACGCGCCGCCGCATTGGTCGCCCGCCGGGTTGCTGGTACAGCTAGGTCCTCTGATTCGCTCAATCCGGACCTGTCATGGAGCGCCTGGCCGGCAAGATCATTTTGCTGTGGGGGTGGCGGCGCACGCTGGTTGCCTTTCTGGCCGGGGCATTCGGCGTCCTCGGCCACGCGCCCTACGATTTCTTCGCGGCGGGATTCGTCTCGTTTCCGCTTCTGGTTTGGCTGCTGGACGGCGCCACGGCCTCCCCGTCGGCCGGCCGGCTGCGCGGGCTCGTCCCCGTTTTCGCCACCGGCTGGTGGTTCGGCTTCGGCTATTTTCTGGCGGGTCTCTGGTGGGTCGGCGGCGCACTGCTGGTCGAAGCGGATGCGTTCGCCTGGGCGCTGCCGCTGGCGGTGCTCGGGCTGCCGGCGCTGCTTGCCTTCTTCTATGCCTTCGCCGCCGTGCTGGCGCGGCTGGTCTGGACGGGAGGGGTAGGACGGATCGCCGCTCTCGCCATGGCCTTCGGCGTTGCCGAGTGGCTGCGGACAGTGCTTTTCACAGGCTTTCCATGGAACCCCGTCGGCTTTCTGGCGATGCCTGTTCCGCTGCTCATGCAGTCCGTCTCGGTCGCCGGCTCGATGGGTATGAACGTACTGTCGGTGTTCGTCTTCGCCATACCGGCCCTGCTGGCGGCGCGGCGGGACCGCGCGCCCGGCTTCGCCCTCGCGGCGCTGCTGGTCGCGGCGCATGCCGGCTTCGGCCAATGGGCGCTGTCGCGGCCGGCTCCGGCGGACGCGCCCGGCCTGAATGTCAGGATCGTGCAGCCGTCGATCGACCAGAGCGAGAAATGGGACAAGGGCGTGCGCGACCGCATCTTCCGCACCCTGCTCGACCTTTCCGCCGCGCCGGCCGCCGAGGGCAGGGCGCGACCCGACCTGATCGTCTGGCCGGAAACCTCCATCCCCTTCCTGCTGACCGACCGGCCCGACGCGCTGGTGGCGCTCGGCGAACTGCTGATGCCGGGCCAGATGCTGCTTGCCGGCGTCGTGCGCGAGGAGGGAGCCTCGTCGTCGGAAAGCGAGGCGCGCTACTACAATTCCGTCGTGGCGATCAACGACGCGGGCGAGATCGCCGATGCCGTCGACAAGGTGCACCTGGTGCCCTTCGGCGAATATCTGCCGTTCCAGGAGACGCTTGAGGACCTCGGCTTCCAGAAGGTCGTGGCGCTGCCGCTGGACTTCTTCGCCGGCACCGAGCGGCATGCGATCACGCTGCCGGGCGGCGCAAGGGGCGTGCCCTTCATCTGCTACGAGATCATCTTTCCGGAACTGGTCGCGGCCGATGCCGGGAACGCGAATGTCATCGTCAGCGTGACCAACGACGCCTGGTTCGGCGACACGGCCGGCCCGTACCAGCATTTCCGGCAAGCGCAGATACGCGCGGCGGAAAACGGCATTCCGGTGCTGCGCGCCGCCAACAACGGCATTTCCGCGGTCATCGATTCGCGGGGCGAGGTGCTCGACGCGCTGGCCATCGACGCGCGCGCCTCGATCGACGCTTCGGTGAAGCTCGACCGCAGAAATCCGCCGCTCGGCGATCCTGCGCGGAACGGACTGATCATCCTCGGCGTTTTCGCGCTGGCCTCCGTGGGATTGCGCATTGCAAGGCGCGACCGGCTGAATTGACAGCACGGCTTGCGCGAACCCATAGTGCGCGCCGTCGCATGTCTCGCGGCCAGTGGAAATACAGCCCGCGCGCGCAGCGGGTTGCAACTGCAACCAACGGAACGACCCGCCGAGCCGGGGAGGCAGATGGACAGAGTGAAGAAACCCAACCCGATCGATGTGCATGTGGGCGCCCGCATCAAGCTGCGCCGGAACATGCTCGGCATGAGTCAGGAGAAGCTCGGCGAAAGCCTGGGAATCACCTTTCAGCAGGTGCAGAAATACGAAAAAGGCACGAACCGCGTCGGTGCCAGCCGCCTGCAGGACATCGCCTCGATCCTGAGCACGCCTGTCGCCTTCTTCTTCGAGGACGCGCCGAACCGGGAAAGCACGTCCATGCCGTTGCGCGCCGAAGAGGCGCCGAACGCCATGGCGATGGAGTTCTGCTCCACGGCGGAGGGCCTCGCGCTCAACCGCGCCTTCATCAAGATCACCAATCCGAAAACCCGGCGACGGATCATCGACCTCGTCAAGAGCATCGCCGAAGACGAGGACGAGTGACGCCGCCGGCGGCGGCCGCCCCTCCCGTTCGCACATTTTCCTTCTGAGAGAACTCAGATTCCGCGGCAAAAGGGTTTTGCGGCATGGCGATCCTTGACGCGGGTTGGCTTGTTTCGCTAACACGGCGCGCCGATGGGTCCGGCCGCAAAAGATCCGTTTCGAGAGGGACAGCCCGTGCCACGCCAGAACTATCTCTTCACCAGCGAATCCGTGTCCGAAGGTCACCCCGACAAGGTGTGTGACCGCATCTCCGACGAGATAGTCGATCTGGTCTACCGCGAAGCCAGGAAGTCAGGCATGAACGCATGGGACGTGCGCGTCGCCTGCGAGACGCTGGCGACCACCAACCGCGTCGTCATCGCGGGCGAGGTCCGCGTGCCGGATACGCTGCTCAAGAAGGGCAAGGACGGCAAGCCGCTGAAGGACGCGCAGGGTCATCCCGTCATCAATCCCTCGAAATTCCGCTCGGTGGCGCGCAAGGCGATCCGCGATATCGGCTACGAGCAGAGCGGCTTCCACTGGAAGACGGCGAAGATCGACGTGCTGCTGCATGCCCAGTCGGCCGACATTGCGCAGGGCGTCGACAAGGCGCAGGACGCCAACACAGAGGGCGCGGGCGACCAGGGCATCATGTTCGGCTATGCCTGCAGCGAGACGCCGGACCTGATGCCGGCGCCGATCTACTACAGCCACAAGATTCTCGAACTGCTGTCGAAGGCGCGCCGCGCGGGCGTAGGCGATGTCGGCAGGCTCGGCCCCGACGCCAAGAGCCAGGTCACGGTAAAATATGTCGACGGCAAGCCGGCGGCGGTGACGCAGATCGTGCTGTCCACCCAGCATCTCGATTCGTCCTGGGATTCCAGGAAGGTGCGCAAGGTGGTCGAGCCCTTCATCCGCGAGGCGCTCGGCGACCTGGAGATCGCCAAGGACTGCAACTGGTACATCAATCCAACCGGAAAATTCGTCATCGGCGGTCCCGACGGCGATGCCGGCCTGACCGGTCGCAAGATCATCGTCGACACCTATGGCGGCGCGGCTCCGCATGGCGGCGGCGCGTTCTCGGGCAAGGATACGACCAAGGTCGACCGCTCGGCCGCCTATGCGGCGCGCTACCTCGCCAAGAACGTGGTTGCGGCGAAGCTCGCCGAGCGCTGCACCATCCAGCTCGCCTACGCCATCGGCGTGGCCCAGCCGCTGTCGATCTATGTCGACCTGCACGGCACCGGCAAGGTGGACGAGGCGGCGCTGGAGAAGGCGCTGCGCGAGGTCATGGACCTGTCGCCCTCGGGCATCCGCCGGCACCTCGACCTGAACAAGCCGATCTACGCCAAGACGACGGCCTACGGCCATTTTGGCCGCAAGCCGGGCCGCGACGGTTCCTTCTCCTGGGAGAAGACCGATCTGGTGAAGCCGATCAAGCAGGCGCTTGCCGCCTGATCGCGGCAGCGGCGCCGCAATGACGGAAGAAACCCGGCGCCAGCGCTCGACGGAGGCCTTTTTCGGCCGGCGTCACGGCAAGTCGATACGCTCCGCCCCTGCCAGCGCGCTGGCGGAGCAGCTTCCGCACTACCGCGTCGAACTGAAGAACGACGCGCCGCAGGACATACGCGCGCTCTTCTCGGCTCCGGTATCGCGTGTCTGGCTGGAGATCGGCTTCGGCGGCGGCGAGCACCTTCTGCATGAGGCGCGGCGGCAGCCGGATATCGGCTTCATCGGGGTCGAGCCCTTCGTCAATGGCATGGCGAAATTGATGGTGGCGCTGGCCGCCGAGCCCTTGCCCAATCTCCGCATATATGACGATGACGCGACGCAATTGCTCGACTGGCTGCCGGCGTCCTCCATCGACGGGATCGACCTTCTCTATCCAGATCCATGGCCGAAGAAGCGGCACTGGAAGCGTCGTTTCGTCAACGAAACGAACCTCGACCGCTTCGTACGGGTGATGAAGCCGGGCGCGCTCTTCCATTTCGCGTCCGATATCGACACCTATGTGAACTGGACGCTGCTCCATTGCCGCGCGCATGCCGATTTTGAATGGACGGCACGCTCGGCTGCCGACTGGTATACGCCCTACGAGGCATGGCCCGGCACGCGCTACGAGGCCAAGGCGCTGCGCGAGAGGCGTCGGCCGGCGTATCTGACATTCAGGCGGCGCTGAGCCGAAGGATCGCGCAAAGCGAGGCGGAGAGGGGCTATCCGATACTTTCCGGAAACCGCACGCTGACCTTCAAGCCGTGCCCCTCGCGTCCCTCGGCCAGGTCGAGCCGGCCGCCGAAGAGCCGCGTGATCTCTTCCACGATCGGCAGGCCGAGACCCGCGCCGGCCTTGCTTGAGCCACGGGCGAACCGTTCCAGCACGCGTTTCCGCTCCTCCGGCGAAAGGCTGGGCCCGTTGTCCTCGACCGTCAGCGCCACGCCATCTTCGCGGCGCACGGCGACCGTCGCTTCCGCGCCGGCTCCCGCATAGGCGATGGCGTTGCCGATGAGATTGTCGAGAAGCTCGCCAAGGAGCAGCATGTCGCCCCGGATCATGCAGGAGTCGTCGCCTTCGAAGCCGAGATCGACGTTTTCGTTCCGGGCGCGCATGAAATGTTCGACCGTCCGCTCGCGGGCCAGCGCGGTCAGGTCGAGTGTCTCGAAGGCGGCAAGCCGCTCCGAATCGGCGGCATCGATTCGCGCCAGAAGAAGCAGTTGCGACAGCACGCGCTCGGCATGCGCTACGGCTTCGTCGCCGGCCTGCGCCGCCTGCCGCGCCGCTTCCACCGTGGGCGCCCGCGCGGCGAGCGCGAGCTGCGTGCGGACGATGGCCATCGGCGTGCGCAACTGATGGCTGGCGTTTCCGGTGAAGTTGCGCATGGCGGCCAGCGCCGAGCCCAGCCGGGCCATGAAGGAATTGACCGTTTCCACCAGACCCAGCACCTCGGAGGGCACGGCCTGGTCGATGGGCTGGAGGTCGTCCGGGCTGCGTTCCGCGATCGCGTCGCGCATGCGGTAGAGCGGCCGCAGCGAAACGCTGACGGCGACCCACACCAGCGCGGCCGCGCAGACGATCAGCGCGCCGAGCCGGATGGCGGAACGGATCAGGATGGTGCGGGTGAGCTGCGCACGCGCGATGGTCGTCTCAGCGACCGTGACGACATAGGGAATCGAACTCGCGCCGGTCGAGGCCGAGCGGGCGAGCGCGGCCACGCGGATCTGCTCGCCCTGAAACGAAGCGTCGGCGAAGGCCGTCGTCTCGCGGGCGGGGGCGCCGACGGTCGGGAGATCCTGATAGCCGGTGATGAACGTGCCGGGCGGGCCGTCGACGCGGTAGAAGACGCGATCCTGCGCGGCCGAGGTCAGCATCTCCAGCGCCACATAGGGCACGTCGACCTCAAGCCGGCCGTTCTCGCCCACCACCACGCGTTCGGCGATCGCCAGCGCCGAGCCGGCAAGCACGCGGTCGGAAACGGCGTCCGCCGTCCTGTCCGCCTCGCGGTAGGAATCGATGAGCGCGACGAGGCCGATGACGATCAGCGGCGCCAGCAACAGCGCCAGCAGCCGGCGGCGGAGGGAATACGCGCCCGCCCGCCGCTTCATTCCGGCTTCGCGGCTTCGAGATAGTAGCCGATGCCGCGCGCCGTCCGCACCGTCAGGCCGTAAGGCGCCAGCCGCTTGCGCAGCCGGCTGACGTACTGCTCGATGGCGTTGGCGCTCAGATCGTCGTCGAAGCTGGCGAGGGATTCGATGATCGCCTGCTTCGGCACCACCTTGCCGGCGCGCACGAACAGCGTCTCCAGCAGGCTGCGCTCGCGCGCCGGCATGTCGAGCGGCGAACCCTGCGACATGAACGAGCGCGTGTTGAGGTCGAGCGTGATCGATCCGTGCGAAAGCACGGCGGATTTCAGCCCGGCCTGCCGGCGCAGCAGCGTGCGCACCCGCGCCTCCAGTTCGTCGACGTCGAACGGCTTGGTCAGATAGTCGTCGGCGCCGAGGTCGAGGCCGCGCACGCGGTCCTCCAGCTCGCCGCGCGCCGACAGCACGAGCACGCTCGCCTGCATCGCGCGCCCCCGCAGGGCTTTCAGCACCTCGAGTCCGTCCATGTCGGGAAGGTTGAGGTCGAGGATGACGAGGTCGAAGCGCTCGGCGGCAAGCACGGCGAGCGCCGAGGCTCCGTCGCCGACGGCGTCCACGGCGTAGCCGCCGCCCTTGAGCACGGCGGCTAGGCCGCCGGCCAGCGCCGCACTGTCTTCCACGATCAGGATGCGCAACGTGTCCTCCCGGCGCGACTCTATCCGCCATCGCCGCTGTTGTGAACAAGAGCCGGGCGGGGCATGCTGACGGCCATGCGCCGTCTTGCCGCCGCCATGCTGCTGTTTTCGATCGCCTCAACCGCGAAAGCGGAGGAAACGGTCTTCCCGGCGCTCGACGGCAATCAGGGCGGCCGGGTGCTCACCGTCTATTCGGCCCTCGACACGCCCGTCGCGAAACCGATCGTCGCCGGCTTCCAGGCGGCGAATCCCGATGTCGCCGTGCGCTACGAGGAGCTGCTCACCTCCGATATCTACGACCGCATCGTCGCCGAGACGGATGCCGGGCGGCCGACCGCCGATCTCGCCTTCTCCTCGGCGATGGATCTTCAGGTGAAGCTCGCCAATGACGGCTATGCGCAGGAAAGCGAGCTGCCGATGAGCGCCCGCTGGCCGCGCTGGGCGAACTGGCGCAACACCGCCTATGCGCTGACCTTCGAGCCGGCCGTCTTCGTCTACCACAAGCCGAGCTTCCGCGAGGCTCCGCCGCCGGCCACGCGCGGGCAGTTCGTCGGCTATCTCAAGGAGCAGGGCGACCGCGTTTTCGGCCGCATCGCCACCTACGACATAGAACGCTCCGGCGTCGGCTTCATGTTCATGTCCCGCGATCAGGAGCAGTTTCCCGATATCTGGTCCGTCGTGCGCGCCATGGGCGGCGCGGGCGTAAAGCTCTATTCGACGAGCTCGGCCATCCTCGAACGCATTGCCGACGGCCGCTTCGTGCTGGGCTACAACATCGTCGGTTCCTATGCCGCGGACTGGGCGGCGCGTGACCCCGACATCGGCATCGTCCTGCCGAAGGACTACACCATCGTCATGTCGCGTATCGGGCTGGTGCCGAAGGCGGCGCGGGAGCCTGATCTCGGCCGGCGCTATCTGGAGTACATGATGTCGGCCGAAGGTCAGAGCCTGATGGCGCGGGAGCTCCATATCGCCGCCGTCAACCCGGACGTGTCGGGCGACAACACCGCGAACTCCATGCAGGCTGCGATGGGCGCGCAACTGAGGCCCGTGCCGGTGAGCCCGGGCCTCATGGTCTATCTCGACCAGGTCAAGCGCTCGCGCATGATCAAGCGCTGGAACGAGGCGCTGCGCGGACAATAGAAATCCGCCAGTAGAAATGATCGGCGATGTCGGGCATCATCGGGAAGTGTCAGGCAGATGTCAGCTTGGCGCGCTAGTTTCAATGCGGGTTCCGGCTGTTGGAGGCGGCCGGATCGCACCGGTGGGAGGAGCAGCTTTCGGACATTCTCGGTCGCGCTGTGCGCGCGGTGCCGGTTTTGGTCCGATGTCATCCTGATCCCTGGCCGCAGCAACTCCGGCAAGCGCGTCTCGCGCGAGGCCGGCATCGATCGTCCGGCAGCTCCAGATGCCGGCGACAAACGGGAGACATCGAACGATGAAGAAATTCCTTTGGGCATCGATCATCAGCGCGGCGCTTGCCCTGCCGGCCATGGCCGCCGACTACAAGATCATGGCGCCGGCGGCCCCGGGCGGCGGCTGGGACCAGACCGCCCGCTCCATGCAGAGCGCGCTGCAGGACGAAAAGATCTCGGACAGCGTGCAGGTGACCAACGTTCCGGGCGCCGGCGGCACCATCGGTCTCGCGCAGTTCGTCAACCAGGCCGGCGGCGATCCCACCCAGCTCATCGTCGGCGGCTATGTGATGGTCGGCGCGATCCTCACCAACAATTCGCCGGTCACGCTCGATCAGGTGACGCCGATCGCGCGCCTCACCGGCGAGTACGAGGCGATCGTCGTTCCTGCTGCCTCCGACATCAAGGACATGGCCGGTCTGGTCGAGAAGCTGAAAGCCGATCCAGGCTCGGTGTCCTGGGGCGGCGGTTCGGCCGGCGGCACGGATCACATCACGGCCGGCCTGATCGCCAAGGCGTCCGGCGTCGATCCGACCAAGGTCAACTATATCGCCTTCTCCGGCGGCGGCGAGGCGCTGGCCGCGATCCTCGGCAACCAGGTGACGGTCGGCATTTCCGGCTACGGCGAATTCGCCGAGCAGGTGAAGGCCGGCACGCTGCGCGTCATCGGCATCTCGTCGGACGAGCGGGTCCCGGGCATCGACGCGCCGACCTACAAGGAGGGCGGCGTCGACGTCTCCATCCAGAACTGGCGCATGGTCGCCGCCGCGCCCGGCATCACCGACGAGCAGAAGGCCGCCATCATCGCTGACATCGAGAAGATGGTGAACTCGGCGACGTGGCAGAAGACGCTGACCGACAAGGGCTGGGCCAACACCTATCTGGCCGGCGACGCCTTCGCCGAGCAGCTCAAGAAGGATACGGAGGCTACCGCCGGCATCCTGAAAGACATCGGTCTGGTGAAATGAGCGACGTCGAGCGCTCGAACGGACAGCGCCGCCCCGACAGGGCGGCGCTTGTCATCGCGGCGCTTCTGGTGCTCGCCGCGATCGCCATCGCTTATTCGACATCGCAGACCGGAAGCGTCGCCGGCTATTCTCCGGTAGGACCGAAGACCTTCCCGTACATCATCGCCATCGGCCTGTTCGGGCTCGGCGTGCTGACCGCCATCGAAGGCTGGCGCGGCGATTTTCCCGAGCGCGAGCCGCAGGCGATCGCGCCCATGGCATGGATCATCGGCGGGCTGGCGATCCAGATGCTGACCATGAAGACGGTCGGCTTCTCCATCGCCACCGGCCTGCTCTTCGCCGCGACGGCAAAAGGCTTCGGGCGCGGACCGCTCTATCTTACGGTGCCGGCCGGCATCGTCTTCGCGTTCATAGTCTGGTTCATCTTCGCCAAGGGCCTGCAGCTCAGTCTTCCCGCCGGGCCGCTCGAGAAACTGTTCTAGACTGTTCTGGGGAGTGGGCATGAACACGTTCGAGCTGCTTGGTCAGGGCCTCCTGACGGCCATGCAATGGTCGAACCTGCTTTACGCGCTGATCGGCGTGACGCTCGGCACCGCCGTCGGTGTGCTGCCGGGCATCGGGCCGGCGCTGACCGTCGCGCTGCTCCTGCCGGTCACCTACAAGCTCGATCCGGCCGGTTCGCTCATCATGTTCGCGGGCATCTATTATGGCGGCATGTATGGCGGCTCGACCACGTCGATCCTGCTCAACACGCCGGGCGAGAGCGCCTCCATCGTCACCGCGCTGGAAGGCAACAAGATGGCGCGCAAGGGGCGCGGCGGCCCGGCGCTCGCCACAGCCGCCATAGGCTCCTTCATCGCCGGCCTGATCGCCACGCTGGGGCTGGCCTTCATCGCGCCTTCGGTGGTGAAATTCGCGCTGTCCTTCGGCCCGGCGGAGTATTTCGGCCTGATGCTGCTGGCCTTCATGACCGTTTCAGCCGCCTTCGGCGATTCCACCCTGCGCGGGCTCACCTCGCTCTTCATTGGGCTGGCGCTGGGCCTGATCGGCATCGACCAGCTTACCGGGCAGACCCGGCTCGCCATGGGGCTACCGAACCTCTTCGACGGCATTTCGGTGACGACTCTGGCCGTGGCGCTCTTCGCCATAGGCGAGACGCTGGCGGTGGTGTCCGCGAAGCATCTCGCCGACGAGAAGATCGAAGCGGTCAAGGGCTCGGTGATGATGACGAAGGAGGACTGGAAGCGCTCCTGGAAACCGTGGCTGCGCGGCACGGCGATCGGCTTTCCGATCGGCGCCATGCCGGCCGGCGGCGCCGACGTGTCGAGCTTCCTGTCCTACTCGGCGGAACGCAATTTCTCGAGGCATCCGGAGGAGTTCGGCCATGGCGCCATCGAGGGCGTCGCGGGACCCGAGGCGGCGAACAACGCGTCGGCCGCCGGCACGCTGGTGCCGCTGCTGACGCTCGGTCTGCCGACGACGGCCACGGCGGCGATCATGCTCGCCGGCTTCCAGCAATTCGGCCTGCAGCCGGGGCCGCTGCTCTTCATCAGCAATGCGCCGCTGGTCTGGGGCCTGATCGCCAGCCTGCTGGTGGCCAACCTCATGCTTCTGGTGCTGAACCTGCCGCTGATCGGGCTGTGGGTGAAGCTGCTGACGATCCCGAAGCCGTGGCTCTATGGCGGCATCCTGGTCTTCGCCACGCTCGGCACCATCGGCGCCGACGGCTCGACCTATTCGCTGTTCGGGGTTCCGATATCGTTCGGGCTGGGCCTGCTGATGCTTTTCGGCATCCTCGGCTACGTACTGCGCCGCTTCCACTATCCGATCGCGCCGGTGGTGGTCGGTCTTATCCTCGGGCCTATGGCGGAGAAGAGCCTGCGTCAGGCGCTGCAGATCAGCCAGGGCAACCCGCTGGCGCTGTTCCACTCTTGGATCGCGGTGCTGCTATGGGTGCTGGCGCTGACGGCCGTGTTCCTGCCCATGTATCTGCGCTATCGCGGCAAGGGCAAGATGCTCGCCCAGATCGCCGGCGATACGGATTGATGCGAAACGGCACAGGGCGCGGGGTGCTTGTACCCGCGCCGATGTCATACGCCGTTTCCGCCTAGTGCAGGCGGATCTCGCGAAAACGCTTCGGGTCGATGCCGAGGCCGCGGAGATTGTGCGCTGCCGGCTGCCTGCCGATGCGGACGGCAGCCGAAACGGCTACCGCATCGCCAACGACCGCGAAGAACTGGCGAAGGGCGCTGGGCTTGCTGGACATGTGTTCCTGTCTTTCCGGTGCCATTGTGCACCGCAACAAAGATAGGATCGCGCGAAGGCTTGTGTCAGAGGCAAAAGCGCACGGCAGGCATGCCACAGGCGCATGGCGTCGTCATGACGCGTATGCTATATTGTCATGACATCATGGAGCGCGACATGAACCTGCAGATCAGGGACCCGAAAGCGCGGGAATTGGCGGAAAAGCTCGCCGCCCGACGCAATGTGACGATGACGGAAGCCGTCATCGGGGCGCTGGAGGCCGAGTTGAAGCGCGAATCGGCCAGTTCATCAACGAAACTTGGCGTCGCCGATCTGGTGAAGGAGCTTCGCGATATGGCGAAGCCCGGCGGACGGGATATGACCAAGGAGGAGATAGACGCGATGTGGGGGCACGATTAGGGTCCGATCCATGTTCGTCGACAGTTCCGTTGTTGTGGCGATCCTTTCCGACGAAGACGACGCGGAACAGTGGTTGGAGCTGTTGAGGACCGCCGAGACCAAGGCGACGTCCGCGGTCGTCATGCTCGAGTCGGTCATGAGGCTTTCCAGCAAGCTTCGACTCGAACCACTCAGGATTGAATCCGTGGTGCTCCGCTTCTTGGAGCGTTTCGGCATCGTGATTTCGCCGATCGGCGCGGCGGAATGCAAATTGGCCATCGAGGCGTTTTCGCTATACGGCAAGGGGCGCGGCCATCCTGCCCAGCTCAACCTCGCGGATTGCCTGTCCTATGCCTGCGCCAGGAACCTGAATATCCCTCTTCTCTACAAAGGGAACGACTTCGCCCGGACGGACATGGCCTGACGGCGCGCAACCTCCTTGCACTTTCCTCGCCGACGATCTATATCAGCTTCAAATTCTTGGTCGGTATGACGAAGAGTGGGTCCACCCGGTCCCGCTCTTTTTTGTTACCCGGCCTCCCGTTCCGGAGATTCGATGAACGAGCAGGCAGTGGCGCACGACGCAGGCGACGACCGCATCATCCGCGAGAGCGGCATCGATGCGCGCATCGCGCTGATCGTCGGCCCGGTGCTGCGCGGGATCGGCTACCGGCTCGTCCGCGTCCGCCTGTTAGGGCAGAACGGTCTGACATTGCAGATCATGGCCGAACGCGAAGACGGTACCATGGACGTCGAGGGCTGCGAGGAAATCAGCCGGGCGCTGTCGCCGGTGCTCGACGTCGAGGACCCGATCGAGAAGCAGTATCACCTCGAGGTTTCATCGCCGGGCATCGACCGGCCGCTGGTGCGGAAGTCGGATTTCGCCGCGTGGCAGGGTCATTTGGTGAAGGTCGAGACCTCGATCCTCGTCGGCGACCGCAAGCGCTTCCGCGGAAAGATCGCGGCGGCCGACGATGACGGCGTCGAGATCACCCGCGACCAGCCCGCCTATGGCGAGGCGCCGACCGTGAAGGTGCCTTTCGAGGCGATCTCCGAGGCGCGGCTGGTGCTGACCGACGACCTGATCCGTGACGCTCTGTCGAAGGATAACCGGGCGCGCAAGGAAGCGAAGAAGCATCGCGGCGAGGCCGAAGAAGCGGCCGACGACGCGGAATGAACCGGAAGATGCGGGCGCCGTGAGTGCCTGTGAACTGTCAGGGAGATGAAAATGGCAGTCAGTGCGAACAGGCTTGAGCTGCTGCAGATCGCCGATGCGGTCGCGCGCGAGAAGTCGATCGACAAGCAGATCGTGATCGCCGCCATGGCCGATGCGATCCAGAAGGCCGCGCGCTCGCGCTACGGCCAGGAGACCAACATCCGCGCCGACATCAACCCGAACACCGGCGAGATGAAGCTGCAGCGGCTGATGGAAGTCGTCGAGACGGTCGAGGACTACGACAAGCAGATCTCCGTCGAGGATGCCCGCCGCCGCAATCCCGACGCCGAGCCGGGCGACTTTATCGCCGAGCAGCTTCCGCCGATGGATTTCGGCCGCATCGCCGCCCAGTCGGCCAAGCAGGTGATCGTGCAGAAGGTGCGCGAGGCCGAGCGTGACCGGCAGTTCGACGAATACAAGGATCGCATCGGCGAGATCGTCAACGGCACGGTGAAGCGCGTCGAATACGGCAACGTCATCGTCGATCTCGGACGCGGCGAGGCGATCATCCGCCGCGACGAGCTGATCCCCCGCGAGAACTACAAGTACGGCGACCGCGTGCGCGCCTATGTCTACGACGTGCGGCGCGAGCAGCGCGGCCCGCAGATTTTCCTGTCGCGCACCCATCCGCAGTTCATGGCGAAGCTGTTCACCATGGAAGTGCCGGAAATCTACGACGGCATCATCGAGATCAAGTCGGTGGCCCGCGACCCTGGCAGCCGCGCCAAGATCGCCGTCATCAGCCGCGACTCCTCGATCGACCCGGTCGGCGCCTGCGTCGGCATGCGCGGCAGCCGCGTTCAGGCTGTCGTCGGCGAGTTGCAGGGCGAGAAGATCGACATCATCCCGTGGTCGCCCAACGCGGCCTCCTTCATCGTCAATGCGCTGCAGCCGGCCGAGGTGGCCAAGGTGGTGCTGGACGAGGACGCGGAGAAGATCGAGGTGGTGGTGCCGGACGATCAGCTCTCGCTGGCCATCGGCCGTCGCGGCCAGAACGTGCGTCTCGCCTCGCAGCTCACCGGCTGGGACATCGACATCCTGACGGAGGAAGAGGAGTCGCAGCGCCGCCAGAAGGAATTCGTCGACCGCTCGAAGCTCTTCATGGATGCGCTGGACGTGGACGAGATGGTCGCCCAGGTGCTGGCCTCAGAGGGCTTCACCAGCGTCGAGGAAGTGGCATACGTCGACCAGGGCGAGATTTCCTCCATCGACGGCTTCGACGAGGACACCGCCACGGAAATCCAAAACCGCGCCCGCGACTATCTGGAGAAGATCGAGGCGGAGCACGACGCCGCGCGCACCAAGCTGGGCGTCAAGGACGAACTGCGCGACATTCCGGGCATCACCACCGCCATGATGGTCAAGCTCGGCGAGGACGGCGTCAAGACGATCGAGGATTTCGCCGGCTACGCATCCGACGACCTCGTCGGCTGGAAGGAGCGCAAGGACGGCGAGACCAAGACCTACAAGGGCGTTCTCGACGAGTTCGGCCTGAGCAAGGCCGATGCCGAGCAGATGATTTTGGCGGCGCGTCTCAAGGCTGGCTGGATCAACGAGGATGATCTCGCCGCCGAGGACGAAGACGCCGAAGCCGTCGGCGCCTGAGATGAACCGGCGCGGAGACGTCCTTGGACGAGATGAACGATCGCACCTGCATCGTCACGCGCAGGACTGCCGCGCCGGATGAACTGATCCGGTTCGTGGTCGGACCGGATTCGTCCGTCGTTCCCGACCTCAAGAGAAATTTGCCGGGCCGCGGGTGTTGGGTCACGGCCGATCGTACCCATATAGACAAGGCGGCCGCCAAGCGGCTGTTCGCGCGCGCCTTCAAGCGGGACGTGGTCATTCCGGCCGATCTCGGCGGCATGGTCGACGGCCTTCTGGTGAAATCCGCGCTGGGTGCGCTGGGCCTCGCCCGCAAGGCCGGCGCGGTCGCGATGGGCGCCGCCAAGACCGAGGCCGCCGTGCGTTCCGGCAAGGCGCTTGCCGTCCTTCACGCCCATGAAGCGGCCGGGGACGGGCAGCGCAAGATCGCGCAGGCGCGCCGCGCGACCGTCCATCTGGGTGGCCCGGACATCCCCGCCTACAAACTTTTCGCGGAAGCGGAAATGGGTTTGGCATTGGGGGGGACAAATGTGATACATGCAGCGCTTCTCGCGGGCGACGCGGGAAAGGCTGCGTTGAAGCGCATGGTTGCGCTCGACCGGTACCGGGGCGGATCTCCGGAGGAAATCGCAGCGGTTGCGGCGGCTGGCGATGACGATGTTGCCGCAGAGGATACGGAATGAGTGATAGCAAGTCAGGCGACGACAAGACGTTGACTGTGAACAAGAAGACGACCCTGACCCTGAAGAGGCCGGAACAGGGGACGATCCGGCAGAGCATGTCGCACGGTCGTTCGAACTCCGTCGTTGTCGAGACGAAGAAGCGCAAGTTCGACATGCCGGGCGCCAAGCGCGAGCCGGTGCAGGTCGTCACGTCGCTGAAGCCCAGGACGCCGCAGCCGCAGCCCCAGGTGCAGCCACGCGAGACCCCGCGTCCGCAGCCCGACCGCTCGGGCATGGTTCTGAACCAGCTCTCGACCGAGGAGCTGGAGGCGCGCCGCCGCGCGCTCGAAGGCTCGAAATCGCGCGAGAGCGAGGAGCGCGCCCGCATGGCCGAGGAGGCCAAGCGCCGCACTGCCGAGGAAGAGCGCCGCCGCCGCGAGCGCGAGGAATCCGCGCGCCGTCAGGCCGAGGAGGAAGCGCGCATCAAGGCCGAGGCGGAATCGCGCCGCCGCGCCGAGGAAGAAGCGCGCCGCCGTGCGCCGACAGCCGACAGCCGCCAGCTCGCCGATGAAGAAGAGGTGGAAGAGAAGCGCCCGGCCGCACGCAGCACCAGCGCGGCCCTGCCGCCGAAGCGCATCGTCAAGCCGGAGATTGCCCGCCCGACCCGCGCCAAGGGAGACGCCGACCGGCGCCAGGGCAAGTTGACCGTGAGCGCTGTCACGTCGTCGGAAGACGGGGATTCCGCGCGTGGCCGTTCCATCGCCTCGATGCGCCGGCGCCAGGAAAAGTTTAAGCGCGCCATGTATCAGGAGCAGCGCGAGAAGATCGTGCGCGAGGTGACGATCCCGGAGACCATCACCATCCAGGATCTCGCCAACCGCATGTCCGAGCGCGCGGTCGACATCGTCAAGTTCTTCATGAAACAGGGCCAAATCCTGAAGCCGGGCGACGTCATCGACGCCGACACGGCCGAACTGGTCGCGTCCGAATTCGGCCACACCGTCAAGCGCGTCGCCGAGTCCGACATCGAGGAAGGCCTGTTCAACATTCCGGACCGTCCCGAGGACCTCGTGTCGCGGCCGCCGGTCGTCACCATCATGGGCCATGTCGACCACGGCAAGACGTCGCTGCTGGACGCCATCCGCAACGCCAACGTCGTGTCGGGCGAGGCGGGCGGCATCACCCAGCATATCGGCGCCTATCAGGTCGAGAAGAACGGCCAGAAGATCACCTTCATCGACACGCCCGGTCACGCCGCCTTCACGGCGATGCGCGCCCGCGGCGCGCAGTCGACCGACGTCGCGGTGCTGGTGGTGGCGGCCGACGACAGCGTCATGCCGCAGACGATCGAGTCGATCAACCATGCCAAGGCGGCCGGCGTGCCGATCATCGTGGCGATCAACAAGATGGACAAGCCGAGCGCCGATCCGCAGAAGGTGCGCACGCAGCTTCTGCAGCACGAGGTGTTCGTGGAATCCATGGGCGGCGAGGTGCTCGACGTCGAGGTTTCGGCCAAGACCGGCGCCGGGCTCGACAAGCTGCTCGAGGCGATCCTGCTGCAGGCCGAAATCCTCGACCTGAAGTCCAATCCGGACCGCACTGCGGAAGGCGTCGTCATCGAGGCGAAGCTCGACAAGGGCCGCGGTCCCGTCGCCACCGTCCTGGTCCAGACCGGCACGCTGCTGCCGGGCGACATCATCGTCGCCGGCAACGAGTGGGGTCGCGTCCGCGCCCTCGTCGACGATCGCGGCAGGCATGTCGAGGAAGCCGGCCCGGCCATGCCGGTCGAGGTGCTCGGCCTGCAGGGCACGCCGCAGGCAGGCGATCGCTTCGCGGCCGTCAACAACGAGGCGCGCGCCCGCGAGATCACCGAGTACCGCCAGCGTCTGGCCCGCGACAAGGCGGTCGCCAAGCATGCCGGCCAGCGCGGCTCGCTTGAACAGATGATGTCGCAGCTCCAGACCAGCGGCCTCAAGGAGTTCCCGCTGATCATAAAGGGCGACGTGCAGGGCTCCATCGAGGCCATTTCGGCGGCGCTCGACAAACTTGGCACCGACGAGGTGCGCGCCCGCATCGTGCACTCGGGCGCGGGCGCCATCACCGAGAGCGACGTCACGCTGGCGGAGACCTCGGGCGCGGCCATCATCGGCTTCAACGTGCGTGCCAATCCGCAGGCCCGTCAGGCGGCCGAGCAGGCCGGCATCGACATCCGCTACTACAACATCATCTACAACCTCGTGGATGACGTGAAGGCGGCCATGTCGGGCCTGCTCTCGCCGGAGCGCCGCGAGACCTTCCTCGGCAATGCGGAGATCCTCGAGGTTTTCCACATCACCAAGGTCGGCAAGGTGGCGGGATGCCGCGTCACGGAAGGCCGCGTCGAGCGGGGCGCGGGCGTCCGCCTGATCCGCGACAACGTGGTGATCCACGAAGGCACGCTGAAGACGCTGAAGCGCTTCAAGGACGAAGTGTCCGAGGTTCCGGTCGGCCAGGAATGCGGCATGGCCTTCCAGAACTACGAAGACATCCGCCAGGGCGACATCATCGAGTGCTTCCGCGTCGAGATGGTGACGCGCACGCTGTAGGGCGTTTGCCCCGATCGATCGAAGCGGCAGTCGTGAGGCTGCCGCTTTTCTGTTATCCTCAAAGCCCGGCGCAGTTCGATCCCGCGCCGGGCAAATTCGGACCGATGCCATGTCCAAGTCAAACAATGCAGGCCCCTCGCAACGCATGCTTCGCGTCGGCGAACAGGTGCGCCATGCGCTTTCCGACATGCTGCAGCGCGGAGAGGTGCGCGACGACCTGATCGAAACGACCGTCATCTCGGTTTCGGAGGTGCGCATGTCGCCCGACTTGAAGATCGCCACCGCCTTCGTCTCGCCGCTCGGTGCGAAGGACGACGCGGCGGTGGTCGATGCGCTGAACCGCAACGCACGTTTTATCCGCGGCCGTGTGTCGCCGGCGCTGCGCCAGATGAAATACATGCCTGAATTCCGGTTCAGGCTGGATACCAGCTACGACAATATGGCGAAGATCGACGAACTGCTGCGCTCGCCCGAGGTGGCGCGCGATCTCGACAAGGACAGTGAGGACTGATGTCGCGCCCGCGCAAGAAGAAGGGACGTCCGGTCTCCGGCTGGGTCATCCTCGACAAACCGGTCGGCATGGGATCGACTGAAGCCGTATCCAAGGTGAAGTGGCTGTTCCAGGCGGAGAAGGCCGGCCATGCCGGCACGCTCGATCCGCTGGCCTCGGGCATGCTGCCGATCGCGCTCGGCGAGGCGACCAAGACGGTGCCCTATGTGCAGGATGGCGCAAAGGTTTACCGTTTCACCGTTGCCTGGGGCGAGGAGCGCTCCACCGACGACCTCGAAGGTCCCGTGACCCGGCACTCCGCCGCTCGTCCGTCCGAGGCGGAAATCCGCGCGCTGCTGCCGAAATACACGGGCGTCGTCCTGCAGGTGCCGCCGCAGTTCTCCGCCATCAAGATCGCCGGCGAGCGCGCCTACGATCTGGCGCGCGAGGGCGAGACCGTGGATATCCCGGCGCGCGAGGTGGAGATCGGCCGGCTCGACATCGTCAAGCATGACGCAGACCGCACGGTCTTCGAGATCGAGTGCGGCAAGGGCACCTATGTGCGGTCGCTCGCCCGCGACATGGGCCGGGACCTCGGCTGCTTCGGCCATATCGCCGAACTGCGCCGCGTCGAGGTCGACCCCTTCACCGAGGAGGACTTCGTCACCATCACGGAACTGGAGGCCGCGCGCCCCGCCGACGAAGCCGCGGACGACGACGCGCCGAAGCCGTCCGCCTATCGCGACTATTCCGCGCTCGACGCGCTGCTGCTGGATACGGTGGCGGCGCTCGACTGCCTGCCGCAGATCGCCCTGTCGGATGACGCCGCGCAGAAAGTCCGTCTCGGCAACCCCATCATCGTGCGCGGCCGGGACGCGCCCGTCGAGGCCGACGAGGCCTGCGTGACGGCGCGCGGAAAACTTGTTGCCATCGGTGCGGTGGAAGCGGGTATGTTCAAGCCGAAGCGGGTGTTCGCGGGATAGATTCGGGCGCACGGTGCGATATGGCGGCGGGCAAGGTCGAGGGCCAGAAGAAACGGTCGCGCAAGAAGAACAAGCTGTCGCCGGTCGGCGCCTCGCCCGGCACGCTCGTCGCCGATCCCGGCGCCAGGCAGCCGGTCCTGACCCTGACGGCGATTTCGCCGGACCGCCAGGTCACCCTTCCCGAAGCATCCATCGATCTCGTGCGGGAATATTGCAGTGAGTGGCCTCTGCTCTGGCTCGATTGCGCCGGGCTGGCCGATGTCGGGCTGGTCGCCGAGATCGGCGAGCTGTTCGGCCTCCATCCTCTGGCGCTCGAGGATACGGTGAACACCGGACAGCGGCCGAAGGTCGACTTCTTCGACGACCACACCTTCGTCGTCGCCTCGATGATCGACGACGCCGCGACCAATCGCTACGAGCAGATCTCGATCTTCTTCGGCGAGAGATTCGTGGTGACGTTCCAGGAGCGCGAGGGCGATCCCTTCGACCCTGTGCGCAAGCGCATCGAATCGTCGAAGTCCCGGCGCCTGCGCACCCGTCCGGCCGACTATCTCGCCTATGCGCTGCTCGACGCGGTCGTCGACAGCTATTTTCCGGTCATGGAGGATGTGGCGGAAAAGATAGACGCCTTCGAGGACGAGATGCTCAACGCCTTCGACAAGAGGCAGGCGAGCCGCCTCCACCTCATGCGGCGCAACATAATCGTCGCCAAGCGGGTGCTCGGACCGATGCGGGACGCTGTCGCGACCCTGGTGCGCGCCGATGCCCAGTTCATCCAACCGGAAACGAAGATCTACCTGAACGACACGCTCGACCACACGACGCGCCTCCTCGACATGGTCGAGATGTACCGCGACGTGCTCACCGGTATGATCGACATGCACCTGTCGCTGAGTCAGGCCAAGACGGCCGAGGTCATCAACCTGCTGACGCTGGTGTCGACCATCTTCATCCCGCTGACCTTCCTCGTCGGCGTCTGGGGCATGAATTTCGATCCCGACTCGTCGCCATGGAACATGCCGGAGCTGCGGGCCTATTTTGGCTATCCGCTGGCCTTGTTCTTCATGCTCATTGTCGCCGTCTTTCTGGTGCTCTACTTCCGCTGGAAAAAGTGGTTGTAGGCCGCTAGGCTTGATTGCGTCGGGCGGTGCTCTTTTCTGAAAGTTCGCATAGAAGATGATTTCCGGCACGGTGGACGCGCATGAAGGCTGACTCGGGACGCCTGCCCCGCGCTTCCGGGTCGCTCTCCATCACCATATTGCTCGGTCTGCTCATCGCGGCGGCGGTGGTGCCGCCGTTGCTGCTGTCGGTCTTCCTGATCGATCGCAACAACCGCGCCCAGAACGAGGTCGTCGAGACGCTGGCGGAAGCTGCCGCCGGCGCCGCCGTGCAGACGGTCGACAGCCAGCTGCAGGGCATGGTCACCACGCTGCGAAGCCTTTCGACCTCGAAGTCGCTGAGCGACGGCGACATGCGTTCGTTCTACGAAGGCGCGAAGACCGCGCTTTCCGACACCGAATCCTACGTCATCGTGCTGGACGCCGAACTGAACCAGATGCTCAACACGCGCCGGCCCTTCGGCGACGTGCTGGGCACCACGTCGGAGCCCGTTTCGGCGCTCAGGGCGCTGGAAACCGGCAAGCCGGTCATTTCGGACGGCTTCCTCGGCCGCACGGCGCAGAAATGGGTCTTCAACATCATCCTGCCCTGGACGCCGAAGGGCAAGGACCCGCTGCTCCTCATCCTGACCCAGAACGCCGAGACGCTGTCGAGCGCGCTGTCGATGGAGAATCTGCGCGGCGGCTGGAACGCGGCCGTGGTCGACAACAACAGCATGGTGATGGCTTCTACGCTGATGTCTTCCGACATCGGCAAGCCTTTCCTGCTGAGCGAGGCCGCGGCCGGCGACGGTCCCGTTCACCGCGAAGCCGTGAAGGACGGCAAGGATTACGATCTGATCATCAAGGCCTCGCCGCTCAGCGGATGGCGCGTCATCCTTTGGGCCGAGCGCGACGCGGTGCAGCGGCCTCTGGAACGCACGTTGCGGCTGCTGATGCTCGGCGGCCTCGCCATGATCGCCGTCGGCGGGCTGGCGGCCTGGCTTCTTGGACGGCAGATCTCGAAATCCGTGCGCAGGCTGGCGCGCGATGCCCAGCGGCTGGGCGCCGGCGAGGAGGTGAAGGCCACGGTCTTCCCGGTGCGCGAGCTCACGACCGTTTCCGCGGCCATGGCGGAGGGCGCTGCGCAAAGGCGCGCCGCCGAAAGCGAGATACGCTTCGTGATGCGCGAGGTGGCGCACCGCTCGAAGAACCAGCTCACGGTCGTCTCCTCCATCGCCAAGCAGAGCGCCCGGAACGCGCGCGGCGTCGCCGAATTCAGCGAGAGCTTCCAGCAGCGGCTCATGGGTCTTGCCCGCTCCACCGATCTCCTGATCGCAGGCAGCGCCGCCGGCGTGGAGTTGCAGGAGCTCATCAATGTCCAGCTCGAGCCCTTCCGTCCCGCCGACACGTCGCGCACCACCGTATCGGGGCCGAAATTCCGGCTGTCCTTGCAGGCGGCCCAGACGCTCGGCCTCGCCATACACGAGATGGCGACCAACGCCGCCAAATACGGCGCCTTTGCCGCGCCGGCGGGGAGGCTCGCGGTGAGCTGGTCGGTCAAGGACGGCATGCTCGTGCTGCTGTGGCGCGAGTTCGTGCCGAATGCCGCCCCGCCTTCCGACCGCAAGGGGTTCGGCTCGCAGCTCATCGAACGCATGCTGGTCGGCGCGCTCGATGCCGAATACACGCGCGACTTCCGTGCCGACGGGCTGGAGGCGCGTTTCGCCTTCCCGGTCGAGAAGCTGAAGCCGAGCCCGAAGGCCACAGAGGAGCCCGCTGGCGAGGCATTCTGAGCCGTCACGGCGGCCTTCCGGAATACATCTGGCGTTTTCCCTTCAATTCCACTATATGCGCCGCAATGTTGCGGCGATCGCAACATCCACCGGCCCCTGCTGGACGACATCCCGGCTGTGGGCGTCCCGTTTCCTGAAGTTCAGAAAGGAAGAATCCGATGTCGATTACTGCAGAGCGCAAGCAGGCGCTCATGACCGAGTTTGCAACCGCCAAGGGCGATACCGGTTCTCCGGAAGTTCAGGTTGCCATCCTCTCCGAGCGGATCAAGAACCTGACCGAGCACTTCAAGGACCACAAGAAGGATAACCATTCCCGCCGTGGCCTGCTCGCACTGGTTTCCCAGCGCCGCCGTCTGCTCGACTATCTGAAGGGCAAGGACGAAGGCCGCTACTCGACGCTGATCGAAAAGCTCGGCCTGCGTCGCTGACGAACTATCGGACGCCGGGTCCTCTCTGAGCGCCCGGCGTCCACGCATGAGGGCCGGACTCTGGCCGGCCCGCCGTTCCAGGCTTGAGGGCAACGCCCGGAACGTCCCATGGACAGGTCATGGGGCAGGATTGCAGGACGCTCGGCAGGCGCTTCCGGAAGCGCCGGTTGGTCGAGCCTCCCGTTGTCTTGCCCGTGGCTCGTCCGCCGTACGAAGCCAGGGAAGCATTCGTCGTGGCCATTGGGAATGGCCGCGCGCTTCCCGCATATGAAGGACAGGATATGTTCAATCACCACAAAGTGGAAATCGAGTGGGCAGGACGCCCGCTCACCCTCGAGACCGGCAAGATCGCGCGTCAGGCCGACGGCGCCGTCCTCGCGACCTATGGCGAGACCGTCGTCCTCGCGACTGTTGTCTCGGCCAAGGAGCCGAAGCCGGGCCAGGACTTCTTCCCGCTGACCGTCAACTATCAGGAAAAGACCTATGCCGCCGGCAAGATCCCGGGCGGCTACTTCAAGCGCGAGGGTCGTCCCTCCGAGAACGAGACGCTGGTCTCCCGCCTGATCGACCGTCCGATCCGCCCGCTCTTCGCCGATGGCTACAAGAACGACACGCAGGTCATCATCACCGTCATGCAGCATGATCTGGAGAACAATCCGGACGTGGTGTCGATGGTCGCCGCCTCGGCCGCGCTGACGCTTTCCGGCGTGCCCTTCATGGGCCCGGTCGGCGGCGCGCGCGTCGGCTACATCAACGGCGAATACAAGCTCAACCCGCATATCGACGAGATGCCCGAGTCCAAGCTCGACCTCGTCGTCGCCGGCACCTCGGATGCCGTGCTGATGGTCGAGTCCGAAGCGCAGGAACTGCCGGAAGACGTCATGCTCGGCGCCGTCATGTTCGGCCACAAGGGCTTCCAGCCGGTGATCGACGCCATCATCAAGCTGGCCGAAGTCGCCGCCAAGGACCCGCGCGACCATCACCCGGAAGACCTGAAGGAACTCGAGCAGACCATGCTCGGCCTGATCGAGGACGAGCTGCGCGCCGCCTACAAGAATGTCGACAAGCAGGCGCGCTACGCCGCCGTCGACGCGGCCAAGGCCAAGGTCAAGGCCACCCTTCTGCCGGAAGGCGCGGAGAGCGCCCGCTGGACGGCCGAGCAGGTCGGCTCGGTCTTCAAGGAACTCCAGGCCAAGATCGTGCGCTGGAACATTCTGGACACCGGCAGCCGCATCGACGGCCGCGACCTGAAGACGGTCCGCCCGATCGTCGCCGAGGTCGGCGTCCTGCCGCGCACCCATGGTTCGGCGCTGTTCACCCGTGGCGAGACGCAGGCGATCGTCGTCGCCACGCTCGGCACCGGCGAGGACGAGCAGTTCATCGACGAACTGACCGGCACCCGCAAGGAGACCTTCCTGCTCCACTACAACTTCCCGCCCTTCTCGGTCGGCGAGACGGGTCGCATGGGCTCGCCCGGCCGCCGCGAGATCGGCCACGGCAAGCTTGCCTGGCGCGCCGTGCATCCGATGCTGCCGGCTGCCGAGCAGTTCCCCTACACGCTGCGCGTCGTCTCCGAGATCACCGAGTCCAACGGCTCGTCCTCCATGGCGACCGTCTGCGGCACCTCGCTGGCGCTGATGGATGCCGGCGTTCCCCTAGCGAAGCCGGTTGCTGGCATCGCCATGGGCCTGATCAAGGAAGACGAGCGCTTCGCGGTCCTCTCCGACATCCTCGGCGACGAGGATCACCTCGGCGACATGGACTTCAAGGTGGCGGGCACGGCCAACGGCATCACCTCGCTGCAGATGGACATCAAGATCGACGGCATCACCGAGGAGATCATGAAGGTCGCTCTCGGCCAGGCCAGGGACGGCCGCCTGCACATTCTCGGCGAGATGGCGAAGGCTCTTTCCGAGAGCCGCGGCCAGCTCGGTGAGTTCGCCCCGCGCATCGAGGTGATGAACATTCCGACCGACAAGATCCGCGACGTGATCGGCTCGGGCGGCAAGGTCATCCGCGAGATCGTCGAAAAGACTGGCGCCAAGATCAACATCGAGGATGACGGCACGGTGAAGATCGCTTCGTCCAACGCCAAGGAGATCGAGGCGGCGAAGAAGTGGATCCACACCATCGTGGCCGAGCCGGAAGTCGGCGAGATCTACGAAGGCACGGTCGTCAAGACGGCCGACTTCGGCGCCTTCGTCAACTTCTTCGGCCCGCGCGACGGCCTCGTCCACATCTCGCAGCTTGCCGACGCCCGCGTCCAGAAGACCACCGACGTGGTCAAGGAAGGCCAGAAGGTCTGGGTCAAGCTGATGGGCTTCGACGAGCGCGGCAAGGTCCGCCTCTCCATGAAGGTCGTGGACCAAGCGACCGGCAAGGAGATCGTCCGGGAGAAGAAGAAGGACGAGGCCGAAGACGCGGCCTGATCGCCTCGTCGGTCCTGTTTTTCAAAGGGCGCGGCGGCCACGCCGCGCCTTTTTCGGTTGCACGGAACGCTCCGCGCGGAAGATGATCGCTCCGGCTCATCGCTGATGGAACCATGATCTCGGACCGGCTGAAAACGCTGCTCTATCCGCTCGGACAGGAAATCCTCGCGCTGCCCGGCGATGGGCGCGTCCTGTTTGTCGGCGCGGAGTCCGGCCTCGCGGAATACGCCGGACTGGCGGGCATGGACGTCACCTGTGTCCAGGGTTTCCGTCCCACCTTTCTGGCGCTGGCGGCGGAGGGCTGGAAGACACTGCCAGAGCCGGAGGGCGAGGATTACGACGCCGCGCTCGTCCTGGCCGGCCGGCACCGCCGCCAGAACGAGGCGTGGATCGCGGAGGCCCTGCGGCGCGTGCGGCCAGAGGGATTGGTGCTGGTCGGCGGCGCGAAGACGGATGGAATCGCAAGCCTGCGCAAGCACATCGCGGAGTTTTTGCCGGAGGCCGGACATGCGTCAAAGCACCATGGGCTGGTATCCTGGCTGCGGAAGGACGGCAGTGCTGAACGATATATCGATGATATATCGCAGGAAAATCAAAAAGCTGTCGCCTTAGCAGGCGGCCTCGCACCCGATCGATCAGCCGCATTCGAGACCGCGCCCGGCATGTTCTCGCATGGGCATGTCGATGCGGGATCGGCCTTGCTCGTCCAATGCCTGCCCGCCGATCTTTCGGGCAGGGCGGCGGATTTCTGTGCCGGCTGGGGGTATCTGTCGGTCGCGCTCGCACTGCGTGCGCTCGACATCAAAGGCATCGATCTCTACGAGGCGGATCATGCTTCGCTCGAAGCGGCGCGCCGCAACATGGCGGCGTTGGCATCCGATATGCCCGCGCGCTTTTTCTGGCATGATCTTGTCAACGAGCCGGTCCGGGACCGCTACGATCTTATCGTCATGAATCCGCCCTTCCATACCGGCCGGGCGGCGGAGCCGGCGTTGGGCGAGGCGCTGATCCGTGTCGCGGCGCGCTCGCTCGGACCCGGTGGACAGCTCTATATGGTCGCCAACCGTCAGCTACCCTATGAGGCGGCACTCGCGCAGGCTTTTTCGTGTGTGGAGAAATTGCGCGAGGAGCAGGGTTTCAAGGTGTTTCGCGCCCGCCGCTGAGCCTTGAAGCGCGTCGCGATCCTTTCGGAGGCGCTTCTCACCCAAGTTCTTGTCTTAATCAGTGCACCGTCGATGCCGGCCCGACGCCGGTCGTCTCCGACGCGGGCAGCGGGGCAGGGCGGCCGAACAGATAGCCCTGCACAACGCGGCAACCGGCTTCCCTCAAAAGCGCTGCCTGACTCTCGGTCTCGACGCCCTCGGCGATCGTGTCGACGCCGAGGGCGCGCGACAGGTCCACGATCGAGGAAATGACCGCGCCGCTGCTTGTATCGGTCTCCATGCGGCTGACGAAGGAGCGGTCGATCTTCAGCTTCTGGAACGAGAAATCGATGAGGAAGCTGAGGTTGGAGTAGCCCGTGCCGAAATCGTCCACGGCGACCGAAATGCCCATTCCGGTGAGTTGCTTCAGGATCTCGGCGGCCCGGTCCCGGTCCTGCATCATGGCCGACTCGGTCACTTCGAGTTCGAGGCGCGAAGGCGCCAAACCCGCTGCCTCGATCGTCGCCTTCACCGTGCCGACGAAGTCGCGCGTCATGAACTGCACCGGAGAGATGTTCACGGCGACAAAACAGTCTTCCGGCAGCAGTCTGACGGCATCTTCGCAGGCTGTCCTGAGCACCCAGTTGCCGAGCGGCGCGATCATGCCCGTCTCCTCGGCGACCGAGATGAACTCGTTCGGCGGGATCATGCCGCGTTCGGGATGCTTCCAGCGGATCAGCGCCTCGTAGCCGACGACCCGCGCCGTGCCGAGATCGAGCTGCGGCTGGTAGTGGAGATGGAAGTCGCCGCGCTCGAAGGCGGTGTTGAGTTCGGCCTCAATCCAGCGGCGATGGTCCGCGACCCTGCCCATGTCCGGATGGAAGGTGGCCCAGGTGCCGACGCCCGTCGCGCGGGCATGGCGCAGGGCGAGGTTGGAACGGCGCAGCAGCAGCGCCGGGTCGGTGCCGTCTGTCGGGATCTCGACGACACCGATCGACAGGTTGATCGACTGCATGTGCGTCGGCAGGCGGTAAGGCTGCATCAGCTTCTCGATCAGCGACTGGATGAACGGTTCGAGCCGCTGCCGCATCTGGCTCTCGGTGACCAGCACGGCGAACTCGCCGGCGCCGAGCCGCCCGACCACGGCGCCTTTGGGCATCGCATCCTCGATCCGCCGGGCAAGACTATGGATCAGCTTGTCGCCGGCGGCGTAGCCGATCGCCTCGTTGATCTGCTTGAAGCGGTCGATGTCGATGTCGAGGAGATAGATCGACTTGCCGGTCGTGGCGGTTTCCTCGGCCGCTTCGGCCACACGGTCGATCATGGCCGTCCGCGCATAAAGTCCGGTCAGCTTGTCGATCTGGGTCTCGTGGAAGACATAGGCGGCGGATTCGTCGACGCCAGCGTAGAAAGAAAGCGCGGCCAAAGCCGCCGCCAGCGCGCTCAGCGAAATGATGATGATGCCGACCGGCTCCGCAGGCAGCACGGCGGTGTCCGCGCCGAAGCTGTACCGCAGCGCGGCAGCAGCCAGCACAAGGCTGCACAGGCCCGAAGCAGCGATTGTGACGAGACGGAACGTTCTGCTCCGCTTCGGATTCCTGATAGGCGAAAACATGCAGGCTCCCCGTACCTTGCAGTTGTACCGCCTCAATCCTTAATTCGGGCTACCGCAGGTCGATCCAAGTTTAGACAAAGCGGGAAAGCTGTGGAATCGGACAGCCGATCCCAGTCCCGACCCTAGTCCTTGCCGGCGTCGGTGCGCTTCAGTTCCTCGAGCGTCGGCATCGAAACGATGTGATACCCTGCGTCGACATAGTGGATCTCGCCCGTGACGCCGCCGGACAGGTCCGAGAGCAGATAGAGCGCCGACCCGCCGATCTCTTCCAGCGTCACCGATTTGCGCAGCGGCGAATTGCGCTGCTGGTAGGAGAACATGTAGCGCGCATCCGAAATGCCCGCGCCGGCGAGCGTGCGCACCGGTCCGGCCGAGATGCCGTTTACCCTGATGCCGCGCGGACCGTAGTCGCTGGCGAGGTAGCGCACGCTCGCTTCCAGCCCCGCCTTGGCCACGCCCATGACATTGTAGTTCGGCATGACGCGCACCGATCCGGCATAGGTGAGCGTGATCATCGAACCACCGTCCGGCATCAGCGCGGCGGCGTGGCGCGCGACCTCGGTGAAGGAGTAGCAGGAGATGACCATGGTGCGCACGAAATTGTCGCGCGTCGTGTCCGCATAGAGGCCTTTCAATTCGTTCTTGTCGGAAAAGCCGATGGCATGGACGACGAAATCGAGACTGCCCCATTCCGCCCCGAGGGCATCGAAGGTCGCGGCGACGGAAGCGCTGTCCTCGACGTCGCAGGGCAGCAGGAGTTTCGTGCCGATCTTTTCCGCCAGCGGCTTCACACGCTTGCCGAAGGCTTCGCCCTGATAGGTGAAGGCCAGTTCCGCGCCGTGCTCGGCGAGCTTGCTGGCGATGCCCCAGGCGATCGAATGGTCGTTGGCGACGCCCATGATCAGGCCGCGTTTGCCCTTCATCAGTGCGGTCATGCCGAACAGTCCTTAGAAATGTGAACAGTGAACGGTGAACAGGGACCAGTGATCCGTGAGGCAGGGACGGTGGGACATCCGTTCACTGCTCACTGTCCACTGCTCACCCGGTATAGCGCTGGAACACCAGCGTCGCGTTGGTGCCGCCGAAGCCAAAGGAGTTCGACAGGACGGTATCGATCTTCGCGTCGTCGATGCGCTTGCGCACGATCGGCATGCCCTCGAACTCCGGATCGAGAGTCTCGATATGGGCGCTCTCGCCGATGAAGCGTGCCTGCATCATGAGAATGGAATAGATCGACTCCTGCACGCCCGCCGCGCCGAGCGAATGACCGGTCAGCGACTTGGTCGAGGTTATGTTCGGCAGCCTGTCGCCGAAAACCTCGCGAATGGCGCCCATCTCCTTGCTGTCGCCCACCGGCGTCGAGGTGCCGTGCGTATTGATGTAGTCGATGGGCTGCTTCACCGTCGCGAGCGCCTGGCGCATGCAGCGCACCGCGCCTTCGCCGGACGGCGCGACCATGTCGTAGCCGTCGGAAGTGGCGCCGTAGCCGACGAGTTCAGCATAGATTTTCGCGCCACGCGCCTTGGCGTGTTCCAGTTCTTCCAGCACCACCACTCCGGCGCCGCCGGCAATGACGAAGCCGTCGCGATCGACGTCATAGGCCCGCGACGCAACCGCAGCGCGGTCGTTGTATTTGGTCGACATCGCGCCCATGGCGTCGAACAGGTTCGACATCGTCCAGTCCAGGTCTTCATGGCCGCCGGCGAACATGACGTCCTGCTTGCCCCACTGGATCATCTCGGCGGCGTTGCCGATGCAGTGCGCCGAGGTCGAGCAGGCCGACGAGATGGAATAGTTCACGCCGTGGATCTTGAAGGTGGTGGCGAGCGTCGCGGATGCCGTCGACGACATCGCCTTCGGCACCGCGAACGGCCCGATGCGCTTTGGGCTGTTGTTCTTCAGCGTGATCTCGGCCGCCTCGAAGATCGTTTTGGTCGATGGGCCGCCGGAGCCCATGATGATGCCGGTACGCTCGTTGGAGACATCGCTCTCCTCGAGGCCCGCATGGGCGATGGCCTGCTGCATGGCGACATGGTTCCAGGCGCCGCCCTTGTGCAGGAAGCGCATGGCGCGCCTGTCGATCAGTTCGGTCGGGTCGAGCGTCGGATTGCCCCACACCTGGCATCTGAACCCGAGCCGTTCGAATTCGTCCGAATGGCTGATCCCCGATTTGGCGTGACGCAGCGAGTCTTCCACCTCGGCGGCGTTGTTGCCGATCGACGACACGATGCCGAAGCCCGTCACGACGACCCGTCTCATGCTGCGCTCCTCGTCAATTCCTGATATGTCCTGACCTAGGCTGCGGACTGCCGGGACAGGCCGACCTTGAGGTCGGTCGCCGAATAGATCTGCTCGCCATCGGCCTTCAGCCACCCGTCGGCGATGCCCAGTACGAGACGGCCGCGCATGACGCGCTTGAAGTCGACGCCGTATTCCACCAGCTTCACCGATGGGGTCACCATTCCCTTGAATTTCACTTCGCCGGTGGAGAGCGCCATGCCCTTGCCGGGCTCGCCCAGCCAGCCGAGGAAGAAGCCGGTCATCTGCCACATGGCGTCCAGCCCGAGGCAGCCCGGCATGATCGGGTTGTCGATGAAATGGCAGGGAAAGAACCACTTGTCGCGGTTGATGGCGAAATCCGCGCGGATGAAACCCTTGTCGAACGCGCCGCCAGTCTCGCTGATCTCCGTGATGCGATCGAACATCAGCATCGGCGGGTATGGCAATTGCGCATTGCCGGGGCCGAACAACTCGCCTTTAGCGCAAGCCAGCAGATCTTCATAGTCGTAGCTGGATTTCCGATCTGCCATTCCACTCCCCGGTCTGGCCGGCGTTATCCCTCACCGCCGGTCCGCTGTTCCTATCACACAGTGTTTCGGGTCGGAAACACTTGGTAGGCGATAATTCGTAGCGGAAAGGCCGTCAACGGCGCTATTGATCGGGTTTGCACGACCGAATATATGTCAGGAATGCTGGAATTTCAGCAGGCCGGCCCATTTCGCTGGCTCAACGGTTCCGCTGGGCATGAGGACAGGCGACTGACGGTGAGATCACAGACGATCGATCAGCGTGTGCGGGACGCGGGGCTTCGCCCGACGCGGCAGCGAATCGCGCTCGCGACGCTGCTCTTCGCCAAGGGCGATCGTCATCTTTCGGCGGAGGAACTGCACGAGGAGGCGCTGGTCGCCGGCGTTCCGGTCTCGCTGGCGACGGTCTACAATACGCTGCATCAGTTTACCGAGGCCGGCCTGCTGCGCATTCTCGCCATCGAGGGCGTCAAGACCTATTTCGACACCAACACGTCGGACCATCACCACTTCTTCATCGAAGGCGAGAACCGGGTGTTCGACATCGACGCCGGTCCGGTGCGCGTCGAAAACCTTCCGGAGCCGCCCGACGGCATGGAAATCGCCAACGTAGATATCGTGATTCGCCTGCGTCCGAAGCGCGGCTGACCAGTTTGGGCACAGGACGTCCGGACGCGTCAATTCGACCCTTTGCCGATCAGTCCTTGATCGTCTCGCCGGGATAGGCGCCCCAGATCTGCGACTGGCTGAGCCAGCCCGTATAGCGGTCGAACGTCACCTGACACCATTCGCCGTTGCACACCTTGATCGTGCCGACGACGCCGGGCTCGAGCACGGCCACCGTGGAAGCCGTCTCGTCCGGCTCGGACCGAAGCGCGAGGCGGGCATCCTTGCCGCGCTGCCACGGAGCCGCGATAGCGGTGCGCTTGCCGGAAAGCAGCGACTGGTTGACCCAGCCCTCCGAGCCGTCCGAATCGCGGACCTTCCGCCAGTTGTCGAACTCCTGGATGATCTCCATCGGCAGGCCGGTCTTCAGATACATCCAGTCCACCGCGTAGGTGACGCCGGGGCCGACGCGCGAATTCACGCGGCCGGACTTCAGGCTGACGAAGCGCGGGAGCGGCAGGCCGCTGGGACCGAGCGTGACGCTCTGGTTCGCCGCGGCTTGCGCCTGCGGCACCGGAACGCCGGCGGAAACGGCCGCAAGGGCCACTGAACATGCCGCAACGAGCGAACGGAACGACATCGGACGGAACACTGCCTACCTCTATTGCCAGCGGGGACCACGGCCGGCAGGGCCGGCCATTTTTCTTTGTCATCGGCCCGCTCGCTTGTTACAGAGTGGCACGGGCAGGGCCGGCTTCAAGTTTCGCCGGAGTTGGTTAAAGAGGTCTCAACAGGACCCGGATCGAGGAAACAATGGCCGGCAGGAAGAAGCCACTTGTCGTCATAACGCGGAAGCTTCCGGACCCCGTCGAGACGCGGATGCGCGAGCTGTTCGATGCGCGCCTGAATGTCGACGACCGGCCGATGACGCAGCCGGAACTCGTCGCCGCCGTGAAGGAAGCGGACGTGCTGGTGCCGACGGTCACCGACCGCATCGACGAGGCGCTGCTAGCGCAGGCCGGCGAGCGGCTCAGGCTGATCGCCAATTTCGGCAACGGCGTCGACCGGATCGACGTGGCGGCGGCGACGAAGCGCTCGATCACCGTCACCAACACGCCCAACGTGCTGACCGAGGACACGGCCGACATGACCATGGCGCTGCTGCTCGCCGTGCCGCGCCGCCTGACCGAGGGCGCCAATATATTGAGCACCACGAAATGGCCCGGCTGGTCGCCGACCTGGATGCTCGGCCGCCGCATCTGGGGCAAGCGCCTCGGCATCGTCGGCATGGGCCGCATCGGTACGGCGGTGGCGCGCCGCGCCAAGGCCTTCGGCTTGTCGATCCACTATCACAACAGGAACAGGGTCACGCCCGCCGTGGAAGACGAGTTGGAGGCGACCTATTGGGAAAGCCTCGACCAGATGCTCGCCCGCATGGACATCATCTCGGTGAACTGCCCCTCGACCCCGGCCACGTTCCATCTTCTGTCGGGCCGCAGGCTGGCGCTGATGCAGCCCACGGCCTACATCGTCAACACCGCGCGCGGCGACATCATCGATGAATCCGCCCTGATCCAGCTTCTCCAGGACAACAAGCTCGCCGGCGCCGGGCTCGACGTCTTCGAGAACGAGCCGGCGGTGAATCCCAAGCTGCTGAAGCTCGCCAACAAGGGCAAGGTGGTCGTGCTGCCGCATATGGGCTCGGCGACGCTGGAGGGCCGCATCGACATGGGCGAGAAGGTGATCATCAACATCCGCGCCTTCGTCGACGGCCATCGCCCGCCGGATCGGGTTCTGCCGAGCCGCGTCTGATCGCTCGACGCGTGTCGCGATCCTGATGCCTTAGCAGCCGAGGCGGCCCTCGGCGTCGATCGTCACATCCCGCCCGGCGAAGCTCGCAAAGCGGCTGCGGTCGAGCCTGACCGCAACCGGCGTGTCCCAGCCCATCTCCCGCGCCACGATGAGGCCGAGCAGCAGGATGGCGTCCGGCTCGTGCAGCACGAGCGCGGCCGGCGCATGGCCGCCATGCACCAGTTCCATCAGCACGGCCGACGCGGAGGACGAACCGATCGTGCCGGGCAGGAAAAGCACGCTGCCGGCCACCGACTGCCCGCATTCGGGGTGGCGCACATCGATGATTCGTCCACTTTTCGGGTCTATGCCGCCCCAGAAACTGATCGGCGCGGAGAGGATGAGGGCGGGACCTTGTCCCGGTTGGCCCGGGACCAGCAACTCGGCCTGCAAGGAAGGCGCAAGCGCGTTCACAGCAGCGTCTCCAAAATGACCGGTCGTCCGGCGACCGCGCTTTCCACGCAATCGCGCAGCGTTCCATAGACGACGGCGTAGCCGGTGTTGCCGGGCGCATAATGCGCGAATTTTCCGGAGTTGGTCATCAGGATGCCGCCGGTCCTGTCGGCCAGGATCGGCGTGACCACCACACAGGTGTCCGCCACGACCACGACGCCGGCGGCTTCAAGCGTCTTGCGGCGGCCGTCGCGATCGAGCTCCGACACGACATAGCGGCCGGTGCAGGCATAAAGCGGCACCGCGAGCCGTCTGCCGGCAATGTTGCGTTCGAGCGCATCGAATTCCGCCAGCGACAGATGCGGGCTGCCGATCGCGACGGCGTCAATAAGATCCGGTCGCTGCGCCGTTGACAAGCGCCCGAGGGCGTCCCGCGCCATGTCGGGCGTCACCACGATCGTCTCGACCGGAAGCGCGCCGCAAAGGGCGGTTTCCACATCCGGCGCTTCCGGCGTTACACCCGCCATGTGAAAAAGGCCGACCGAGCCCGAGGATGCCGCCGCCGCCCCGAAAGCCTTCAACGCGTCTTCGCCGGGGTGCCGGGCAACGCCGGTGACGACACCGATGGCCGTACCGATGCTCCGGCCGTACAGGCTGCCGAGCACAGGCCACGCTGCCTCCGAGCGCAAAAACGTAAGCGGAAGCTGACATATATCGAAAACCACTGTCGCCTTCCGGTTTTCCGGACGATGCAACCCGTAGTCCGGCGCGCGCCCGACGATGGCGCAGGCGATGTCAAGGAAATCGCCGTAGCGGTTGGTGCGTGCTCCGAGCACCGAATTGCAGAAGACGACGGCGTTGGATTCGCCCCAGGCGACATCGACGCCTTTCGCCGGACGGTGCCCGGCCTGATAGGGGGCACAGGTCCAGCTCTGTTCACAGCCGAGCCTCCGGTAAGCCTCCATCATGCGCCGCGCCATGCCGCGCTCCGGCTCTTCAAGCCGCACGCGGGCGCAGCCGACGAGATCCAGCGCTCCGACATTGAGCGTCGAACGCACGGCGACCTTCGCGCCGCGCTCGACCAGACGCTCGGCGAAGAGTGTGCCGGAATCGCCGTGATAGAGCGCGCCGTCTATATGCGCGGAGGCGACCGGGATGAGGCGCGGCGCGCCGAGCAGCCGCGCGCTTTCGGCCATGATGCGCATGGCGATCGCCGCTCCGTCATCGCCTGCGGCGATCGCACGTTCTTCCCCCGTGAGAACGAGGCTCACGCAAGAACCTTCCGCATGGTAAGCGACGTGTAACGTTTGTAGCCGGGATGTGCCGTTCGCGCGATTTCACGGAAGCCCAGCCGTTCGAACATGCGATGGTTTTCGATCAGCTCGATGCGTGTCTGCAACTCGATGGCCGTCTTGCCGGCCGTTATTGCGTGGCGCTCTGCTGCCTGCATAAGCGCTTTTCCGATACCCTGGCCGTGGCAGTCCGGCTCGACCGCAAGCTTGCCGAGATAGAAATGATCGCCGCGATCGGCGAGGAAAGCGCAGCCGACAAGCCTGTCGCCTTTACAGGCGAGCAGCATCGTCTCGGTCGCGGCCCTGTGTCCAAGGCTTTCGGGCGTAAGTGCCAGCGCCGACGACGGCGGATCGATGCGTCCGTCCATGTAGGCGAATGCGCGCAGGATCAGCGCGAGCAATCCGGTCCAATCACTGAAATCGTGGGAATTTGCGCGAATAACGAGACGATCCGCGGAATGCGTGCCGGGAAATGTCGCGACCGATGTCATGTCCGTGCACGTCCGTATTTCATCGTGTCGAAGCGGGCGGCGAGCGCATCGTAGAGCAGCAACCGGCCGACGAGCGGTTCGCCGACGCCGGTGATCAGCTTTATCACTTCCATGGCCTGCAACGTTCCCATCACGCCGGTGAGAGCGCCGACGATGCCCGCTTCGGCACAGGAGGGCACGAGGCCGGTCGGTGGCGGCTCCGGGAACAGATCGCGATATGTCGGGTTCGACTTACCATTATCGTCCGTCTCGAAAGGCTTGAGCACGGTCAGCGATCCGTCGAAGCGCCCGACCGCGGCGTGGATGAGGGGTTTCTTCTCCGCTGCGCAGGCGTCCGCCACCGCATAGCGCGTGTCGAAATTGTCCGAACCATCAGCCACCATGTCGTACTCGCGCACGAGACCGCCGGCATTTGCGGCCGTCAGGCGGAGGTCGTGCAGTTCGACCCGGACATGCGGGTTGATGCGGCGGATGGCGTCCCGCGCGCTTTCGCCCTTGGGCCGGCCGACCGCTCCGGTCTCGTGGATCACCTGTCGCTGGAGATTGGAAAGCGAGACATGATCGTCATCGACGATGCCGAGCGTCCCGACGCCCGCGGCGGCGAGATATTCGAGAACGGGCGCGCCGAGCCCGCCGGCGCCGATCACCAGAACGCGTGCGCGCTTCAGCGCCTGCTGGCCGGCGCCGCCGATTTCCGGCAGCACGATGTGGCGCGCGTAACGCTCGAGCTCTTCAGGTGAGAGGGGCGGTGCCTCGTGCCTTGTCATGGCGGCAACATAGCGATGCGATGCCCGCTTGTCAGTGACCTTCGGTCAGCAGCACCGTGCCGTGGTCGACGGTGAGGAACTGCGCGCGGCCGTCAAGACTGGAGAACAGGGCGGCTTCCGTGCCGGTCATAAAAGTCTGGCAGCCGAGATTCTGGAGGATATCGAACAGAGCGGCGCGGCGTCCGGCGTCGAAATGCGCGGCGATCTCGTCCAGCAGCAGGATCGGCACCGAACCGGACATCTCGCTGCACAGCCGGGCGTGCGAGAGTACGATGCCGACCAGCAGCGCCTTCTGCTCGCCGGTCGAGCAAAGCTCCGCCGGCATGTTCTTCGGCCTGTGGCGGACCAGCATGTCCGAGCGGTGTGGCCCGTCCAGCGTTCGTCCTGCAGCGCGGTCGCGCTCGCGTCCATCGGCGAGCATCGCGCGAAACCGTTCCTCCAGATCGACCGCCGCATGTCGGGCGACAGCCTGTTCGAGAAAGCCGTCCAGAGCGATGTCGGCTTGTGGAAACGCGCCGTCGGAGGGCAGCTTTTCGACCATCGCCGTCAGCAGCCGGACGAGTTCCGCGCGGGCGGCGGCGATCGCCACGCCGGTCTCGGCCATCTGGGTCTCGATGGCGTTGAACCATCCGCTATCGCGCGATCCTTCGGCGAGCAGGCGGTTGCGACCGCGCATCGCCTTCTCATAATCGCTGGCGCGTTGCCCATGCTGTGTATCGATGGCGAGGACCAGACGGTCGAGAAAGCGGCGGCGGTCGCCGGCCGGACCGGTGAACAGCGCGTCCATGGATGGCGTCAGCCAGATGACGCGCAACCATTCGAGCAGTTCTTCGGCCGAGCGCGCATTGGCGCCGTTGATGCGCACCTTCCGGCCGGTCTCACCGGGAGCGTTGCCGGCCGTGCCGGTGCCGATCATGCCCGTTCCCAGCGGCCCTTCAAGGGTCGCGTTGACGGCGAAGCCGTCCTCCGCGCCTTCGCGCCGCACCTCTTCGAACGTGGCCCGGCGCAGACCTCGGCCGGGGGAAAGGAAGGATACCGCTTCCAAAAGGTTGGTCTTGCCCGCGCCATTCTCGCCGGTGAGCACCACCGCACCCGGCTTCAGGTCGACCGAGAGGGATGTGTAGTTGCGGAAATTGGCGAGCTGCAACCGGCTGATATGGGGCGTGCTCTGCGATGTGCTTAAAGTGGCCAAGACCGGCTGGGATGCGGGCCTACACCCGCATCGGCATCAGCACGTAGAGCGCGCGCTCGTCGGCCGTGTCGTGGATCAGCGTCGGCGAACCGGCATCCGCCAGCATGAACTTCGCCTCGCTGCCCGAAAGCTGCGCCGCTACGTCGAGCAGGTAGCGTGCGTTGAAGCCGATTTCGAGCGGGTCGGACGAATAGTCGGCCGCAAGCTCCTCGGTTGCGCTGCCGGAATCCGGATTGTTTACCGCCAGCGTCACCTGGCCGCTGCCGATGGACAGCTTCACCGCCCGCCCGCGCTCCGATGAGATGGTCGACACACGGTCGACGGCCTGGGCGAATGTTTGCCGGTCGATGACGAGCTGCTTGTCGTTGCCGGTGGGGATGACGCGCTGGTAGTCCGGGAACGTGCCATCGATCAGCTTCGACGTCAGCACGATGCTGCCGATGGTGAGCCGGATCTTGGTGTCGGAAAGCTCGACCGTCACCGCGATGTCCGGATCGTCCAGCAGCTTCTGCAACTCGCTGACCGTCTTGCGCGGCACGATGATGCCGGGCATGCCCTCCGAACCCGCGGGCGCATCGATCTCGGCGCGCGCCAGACGGTGGCCGTCGGTGGCGACGGCGCGCAGCTTCAGCTTGCCGCCGACATCCAGCGTGTGGAGATAGATGCCGTTGAGATAGTAGCGCGTCTCCTCGGTGGAGATCGCGAACTGCGTCTTGTCGATCAGCGCCTTCAGCGACGGAGCCTCCAGCCGGAAGATGTGCGACAGCGAGCCGGCGGTGAGTTCGGGGAAATCGGACTGCGGCAAGCATTGCAGGCGGAAACTGGAACGGCCGGAAATGACGGTCATCGAGTTGCCGTCCTCGTCCGTCCTCAGCATCACCTCCGCGCCCTCCGGCAGCTTGCGGACGATGTCGTAGAGCAGATGCGCCGGCACGGTGGTCGCGCCCGCGCGCTCCACCACGGCAGGCGTCGCTTCGGTGATTTCGAGGTCGAGGTCGGTCGCCTTCAGCTCGAGGCTGGCGCCGGTGGCGTTGAGCAGCACGTTCGACAGGATCGGTATGGTGTTGCGGCGCTCAACCACGCGGTGAACATGGTTAAGGGATTTCAGGAGATTGGAGCGTTCGAGAACAACACGCATGACAAGGCTCGGTCTGGGCTGCCCGGCGCCCGCCCGGTCGGGACGGCGGCACCTCGCAGGAAGCGGATGGAGTTCCAAGCAGACTGACAGGAAATGCTCGGGAAAGGCAAGCCCGCGGCGCGGTTTTGAGCCGCGCCGCGGGTGGCCTGGGGATAACGCCCGCCGGGAGGAGCAAGGCGGTCCGCCTCTATCCCCGGCCTGAGATCGGGGGCAGCCTTACCCTTGCTCGTTGATCAGGCGGCGCAGCAGTTCGAGTTCCTGCGCCAGCGTGTTGTCGCCGGAGGACAGGTCCTCGATCTTGCGGACGGCATGGAGCACTGTCGTATGGTCGCGGCCGCCGAAGCGCCGGCCGATCTCGGGCAGCGAACGCGGCGTCATCACCTTGGACAGATACATGGCGATCTGGCGCGGCTTGACGATGGTGCGCGTGCGCCGGTTGGACAGCAGCTCCGTCTTCGACACATTGTAGTGCCGCGCCACGATGCGCTGTATGTCCTCGATGCGCACCCGCTTCGGCTCGCCCGAGCGGTAGATATGGCCCAGGATCTCGTCGATGCGCTCGACCGTGATCTGGGGTTCCAGCGACTGGCGGAAGACGAGCTGGTTAAACGCGCCCTCAAGTTCACGGCCGCTGCCGGTCACGGTGCGCGCGACATGCTGAAGCACTTCTTCCGAAATGCTGATCGACTGGTCTTCGGCGCGCGCCGAGGCCATGCGCTGCTTCAGCATGGCAAGGCGCATGCCGTAATCGGGCGCCGCCATTTCGAGCGCGACGCCGCCATTGAGGCGCGACCGTACGCGCGGCTCCAGCGACTCCAGTTCCGCCGGCGGGCGATCCGCCGCCACCACGACCTGCCTGGCGCTGTCGAGCAGCATGTTGATGAGATGGCAGAACTCGTGCTGGATCGACTTGCCCTGCAGGAACTGCATGTCGTCGATGATGAGAAGATCGATGTCGCGCAGCTGCTCCTTCAGCGTCAGCGCGTTGTTGTCGCGGATCGCGGTGGCGAAGCGCCACATGAAATATTCCGCCGTCAGATAGACCACCCGCGCTTTCGGATTGGCGGCCAGCGCCGCCGTGGCGATGGCTTGCAGAAGGTGCGTCTTGCCGAGGCCGACAGAGGCATGCAGGAAGAGGGGATTGAAGCGCACGGCGCTCGATCCCGATTCCGCGACCGAGCGCGCGGCAGCCAGCGCCACGCGATTGGACGGGCCTTCGACGAAGGACTGGAACGTGTATCTGGGGTCGAGCGGGGAGCCGAGCACGCTTTGCCGCGCGACGGGCTCGGCCGGCGTCGGGCGTACCGTGGAGCCGCGCTCGTTGCGGTTCGCCGGCATCGCGCCGCTCGCGGCGACGGGAGCATAGGCGGTCTTGCGCAGCCCGGCCTCGGCCTCAGGCGCCGCTGCCTTGCCCTGCCGGGTCGCGCTGCGGACGATCACCTCCACCTTGAGGACCGACGCGTCCTCGCGCTTCCAGAGCGCAGAGATGGTGTCGAGATAGTGGCCATTGATCCAGGTCTTCAGAAATGCCGTGGGGACGGACAGGCGGACAAGACCTTTCGAAACCTCGTCGAGCTTCATGCGGCCGAACCAGCTTGCATAGACTTCGCTACCCAGCTGCGCCTTGAGCTGCGTCTTCACCCGCTCGAAGGCCTGTTCCCCATGGGACGCCGTTCCGTCTTCGCCCTGGATGAGAGCCGAAGTGGGGAATTGTCCCGGTTTGGGTTCTTCGGCAAAGCCGCTCTTCATTATCCGCATCCTCTCTCTGTTCTGCCACCGGCGGTCCCGCGCCGGCGTGATTGCTGCTGCGCCTCGTAATGCGCACAATCTCCCCGTTGGATGCTCGGGCGAGCATCCGGCGTTCAATCCGACTCCTTGTGACGGACAGGCAAAAACTCATTCCCGGCGCGAATGGACTCCGCGCCCGTTGAATTCCCGCTATGTCGACTTACCCCACTTTTACGCCGCACCATCGGGACAAACGAACCCCGCCGCATGGGGTTGACCCCGCGCGATCAAAATCGGAATGTTTGCTTGTTTCGGGGCGATTGCCGTCCCGTCTGGCAACCCGACACTACAAAAATCTCTGTGGAGAGCAAGGGCGCGGCTAACCGATTCTTAAGCAATCGGGTGCGACCGATGGTTGCTTCGGGACGTGATTTTTTTGACTCAATCGGCAAAGCCCTGTTGATTCAACGCCCTTCGCCTGTCCCGTTGCCGGCCTTCGCCGACGAGAAAAAAAATCAAAAAATTCGCTTGACAGCGTGCCCGTCCACCATCGGCGCCGAGCCCATGAACAGTTTGTGGATAACCTTCCATAACCCTTTGGAAGAATTAAGGAAAATAGGGCAGGTAAAATTATTGCGACGGCGTGCCGGATGCTTCCGCAACCGCCCGCGGGGGCCGCTTGTCGGCAAAGGAATATGTATGAGATCGGAGCTTCCGTTGCGGCATCGCGCATCGTGCGAACGGATACCGGCGGGATTCAGCGCATAAGCGCCGCCTGTCTGCAATGCGCGCTGCCGGCAAAAGAAAAACCCGGCGCAAAGCGCCGGGCTTGCCTGTCGATGCGTGAAAGATCAGGCGCCGAGCGTTTTGACGCGATTGGCAAGGCGCGACACCTTGCGGGACGCCGTGTTCTTGTGCAGCACGCCCTTGGTGGCGGCGCGCATCAACTCCGGCTGTGCTACGGCGAAAGCCGCCTGAGCCGCTGCCTGGTCGCCGGAGGCGAGGGCCTCTTCCACCTTGCGGACAAAGCCGCGCACGCGCGAACGCCGGGACTTGTTGATTTCGGCGCGCCGCGCGATCTTGCGGGTAGCCTTCTTGGCCGAAGACGTGTTGGCCATGATGCCTCTCTATTCTTCTGTGTAAGGCCGCGGCTTGAACCGTCAGGCACAAAAAAAGACAGGGCAGCCAATGGGCCGCCTCGGTTGGGCGCGCATATAGCCCAGCTTTGCCGCACCGTCAACGAGGCAGACGCTATTTTGCTCAGCGATTGCGGAAGTTGGGGGTCCGCTTCTCCACGAAGGCGGCCATGCCCTCCTTCTGGTCTTCCAGCGCGAACATCGAATGGAAGACGCGCCGCTCGAACCTCAGCCCCTCGCCGAGCGTGGTCTCATAGGCGCGGTTGACGGCCTCCTTGACCATCATCGTCGCCGGCTGCGACATGTCGGCGATCTTCGCCGCCGCCCTCAGCGTCTCCTCCAGCAACTCGCCGAGCGGCACCACCCGCGAGACGAGGCCCGACCGCTCTGCCTCCGCCGCATCCATCATGCGCCCGGTGAGGCACATATCCATCGCCTTCGACTTGCCGACGAAGCGCGTCAGCCTCTGTGAGCCGCCCATGCCCGGCATAACGCCGAGCGTGATCTCGGGCTGGCCGAACTTCGCATTGTCGGCTGCGATGATGAAGTCGCACATCATGGCGAGCTCGCAGCCGCCACCCAGCGCATAGCCGGCGACGGCCGCGATGACGGGCTTGCGCACGCGGGTGAATTCCTCCCAGCCGCCGAAGAAATCCTCGGCATACATTTCGGCGAACTGTCTGTTCTGCATCTCCTTGATGTCCGCGCCGGCCGCGAAGGCCTTTTCGGAGCCCGTCAGGACGATGCAGCCGATGGCCGGGTCCGCTTCGAATGACCGCGCCGCGTCGACAAGCTCCGCGAGCACCTGCGAATTGAGCGCATTCAGCGCTTTCGGGCGGTTGAGCGTGATCAGCCCGATCTTGCCGCGGGTTTCGACGAGAATGGTCTCATGGGGCATGGCGATGGTCCTTGCGTCGATGGAAATGCGCCGTCATCTCTGGCAGACGGGACAGAAGAATGTCGAGCGTCCGCTTTGTACGATGCGGTGGATGACGCCGTTGCAGCCGGGCTTGCGGCATGCCTCCCCTTCGCGATCGTAGACGGAAAAACGGTGCTGGAAGTAGCCGAGCGAGCCGTCGACATGCATATAGTCGCGCAACGACGAACCGCCGGCCTCGATCGCCTCCGCGATCACGTCGCGGACGGCTTCGGCAAGACGCTCGGCGCGCTGCGTCGGTCCACCGGACCTGGACGCGATCGAGCCGGCCGCGCGCCGTGGGGACAGGCCGGCCCGCCAAAGGGCTTCCGACGCATAGATATTGCCAAGCCCGGCGATCAGCTTCTGGTCGAGGAGCGCCGCCTTCAGCGGCGCTGAGCGTCCGGCGAACAGCCGGGCCAGCAAAAAACCGTCGAGCGCATTGCCGGTAGGCTCCACGCCGAGACCGTCCAGCATGGCGTGTCCGCCGTCTCTGTTCGCGAACAGCATGAAGCCGAAGCGGCGCGGGTCGTTGAAGACGACACGGGTCGGTCCGGCGCGCGTGCCGATCAGGTGAAAGACGACATGGTCGTGGACGCTGTCCTTCGAGCGCTCGTGGTGGAACGTTCCCGGTACCGATGAATTCGCATCGCTCTCGATCCGGAAAGAGCCGGTCATACCGAGATGGCAGATGAGCGTCGGCGCGGCAGCGGTCTGCAGCAGCAGATACTTGGCCCGCCTTGCTATGCCGAGAACCCTCTGGCCGGCGAGTCGCACCGGCAGATCGGCCGGAAGCGGGAAGCGCAGATCGGGGCGGCGCAGTTCCACGCTTTCGATCACGGCGCCATCGAATGCGGGCTCGAGCCCGCGCCGCACGGTTTCGACTTCTGGAAGCTCGGGCATTCAGGCGATCGCGGAATAAAAGGAGGAACCGTGGCGGCCGACGGGCAGGCCGAGGTGCTCGGCCACCGTCTCGCCAATATCGGCGAAGGTGATGCGCAGACCCGCGCTGCCGCCCCGGAAGCCTGGAGCGATGCCGAAGACCGGAACGCGCTCGCGCGTGTGGTCCGTGCCTTTCCAGGTCGGGTCGCAGCCATGATCGGCCGTCAGCAGAAGGAGATCGCCGGGCCGGAGTTTCGCAAGGAACTCCGGCATGCGTCGGTCGAACTCCTCAAGCGCCGCCGCATAGCCGACAACGTCCCGTCGATGCCCGTAGAGCGTGTCGAAATCGACGAAGTTGGCGAAGACGAGGTCGCCGTCGCGCGCGTCGTCCATCGCGCCGAGCGCCTTGTCGGCCAGCGCCATGTTGCTGGCGCCCTTGCGCACTTCGCTGACGCCGCGATGCGCGAAGATGTCGCCGATCTTGCCGATGCCGATGACGCGTCCGCCGGCGGCCTCCACCCTGTCGAGCAGCGTGGGCTCTGTCGGCGGCACGGCATAGTCGCGGCGGTTGGCGGTCCGCTCGAACGTATCGCGCGTCTCACCGGTGAAGGGGCGGGCGATGACGCGCCCGATATTGAGCGGATCGACCAGCCGGCGAACCACCTCGCAGAGCCGGTACAGACGCTCCAGCCCGAAATGCGTTTCGTGCGCGGCGATCTGGTAGACCGAATCGGCCGAGGTGTAGCAGATCGGCTTGCCGGTGCGGATATGCTTCTCGCCCAGTTCCGCGATGATCTCCGTGCCCGATGCATGGCGGTCGCCCAGAATGCCGGGAAGCCCGGCCTCGCGGACAATGGCGGCGGTCAGCTCGGCCGGGAATGTCGGCTGCGTCTCGGGAAAATAGCCCCAGTCGAAAGGCACGGGGAGCGCCGCGATCTCCCAGTGTCCGGACGGCGTATCCTTGCCGCTGGAAATTTCCTGCGCCGCCGCATGGAAGGAGCCGGCCAGCGGATTTCCGCCAAGCCCGTGCGCGGAACCGTTCGCGATGCGTGCGGCTTCGCCGAGGCCGAGCGAGGCCATATGCGGAAGCGAGAGCGGGCCTTTCCTGATGCCGGCGCGATCGGCGTCGCCGCACACGCATGCCGCCGCGATATGGCCGAGCGTATCGGCTCCCTCGTCGCCGTAGCGGGCGGCGTCTGCGGCCCCGCCAACGCCGAAAGAATCAAGTACAAAGAGAAAGGCTCGCGCCATGGATGCTCCGCCCTCGCGTCCTCGCCAAGATGGGTGGCGGCGGGCCTATTGGCAAGCGGGCGCCGGCAGGAGGCGGAAAAACGGTTTGAAGTCGACAGGAAGGTTCACCCCGACCGCCCGGGAGCCTGCGCGTGGCATGTCGCTGAGGCGCGTCGCGCTCGCTCTCGCATTCCTGCTTTCGCCGGCAGGCGCGCCGGCATCGGCGCAGACAGCGCCCGAAGGGATCGGTACGTTCCGGATTGGCATTCTCGCGGAAGCCGGCTCGGACTCCTCGGTGCAGGACCTCGCTGGTCTGAAGAAGGCGTATACGCTTGCGCTCGGCATTCCCGTGGAGTTCTTCGTCGCCGAAGACTATCGCACGCTGATCGAGGCGCAGACCGAAAGGCGCATCGACTACGCAGTCTATTCCGTCACGGCCTATGCGACGGCGGAGCTTGCATGCGGATGCGTGTCGGCGCTCGTGGCCCCGACGGCGGCGAGCGGCGCCATCGGAATACGCTCGGTGCTGGTTGCCCGGCCGGACGGCCCGAAATCGGTCTCGGACCTCGCCGGGTTCAGGATCGCGATTCCCGGGCGCGGCGACATCGCAGGCCGCGAACTGCCTTTGTTTTCGCTCGGCCGGGAAGGCCATGCGTTACGAGGCGACGAGCCTTTCTTCGTTCAGGTCGCCTCCCAGGCCGAAGCGGACGACCGGCTGGTTGCCGGCGAGGTCGACGCCATGTTCGGCTGGATCGAGACCGGCATCGACAGGAACCCGTTGCCCGGAGACGGCACACTCGCGCGGCTGGCGGCGTCGGCGGGCGGAAGCGACGGATTCCAGGTCGTCTGGACGTCTGAATTGCTGCGCTACGGACCGCATGCGATCAGCAAGGATCTCGACCCGGAGGTGAGGCGGCGGTTGATCCCGTTCCTGACCGGGCTGAAGGACGGCGAGCCCGATCTCTTCGCTGCCCTGGCCAGGCATCAGCAAGGCGGCTTCGTCAGCGTGAACGACGCGGATTATGCGATCGCGGTCGATCTCGCGCGCTTCATTTCGGAAGCGAAATGACCGCTGCCGTCAAGGACAATCGTCGCAAGGAATCTTCTGGCTGATGCGCGGCCGCAGGTAAAATGTCTCGCCCATGCCGATATCGTTGAAGGCCGTGAGCAATCCCATCGAGGTGGCGTCGCCGTTCCACGTCACGACCGGCTCGTAGTTCAGGGAACTGCGAACGCGGATGTAGAAGGCGCCCGGCGCCCTGATGCGGTTCAGCTGGCTGTCGGTGACGACGCTGTTCTTGGCGACGACTGCGACGGGGTTGCCGCTCGAATTCAGCTTCAGCGACCAGGCGACCCGCGCGACCGGCGTCGCCTCCGTGCCGAGCTGGATCGCGGTCACGTCGAGCGTGGGCTGCGACCGGTCGTAGGGCTGTATGATCGCCCCGCCGATCTGCATGATGGCGACGACCTCCGCCTTGGTGATCGCCGATTGCTGCGTGATCAGGTCGGCCACGGCGCTGCCCATCCGCGACACCTTCTTGTTCACCTCGATGCCCTGCGATGCCTCCATGGTGATGAAGTACATGCACAGCAGCACCGGCACGATGAAGGCGAACTCGACGGCGGCGACGCCGCGGCGGTCCTTGAGGAGCGCGCGGGCGCGCCGCGCCCTGGCTTCGATCCCGGAAGACAATCGAGACAGCATAGTCATGACAGGCCTCGCTCTAGTCGTCGAATGGCTCGTTGCGCCAGGTCGCCGTGGCGAAATGCAGCGTCTTGCCGCCCTTGAGGGTGGACATCTGCTTGCGCAGCAGATCGGTCATGATCGGCCACCTGTAGAAGACGCGCAGCACATTGATGGATTGCGAAGGACCCGGCTTGTACTGAAAGCCCCCGGGCAGCGCGATCTCGCCGGCGGCGTTGACGTGCGTGCGGAGCGCCGCGGCCTGCGCGAAGGTGGTGAAGTTCTGGAGGTCGATCGACAGGCCGGGGCAGCCCGCGCCGACGAAGATCTGCAACTCGTCGCAGAACTTCTCCTGGAACTCCGTCTGCGAATAGGTATCCGGCTTGATGCGTCCGGTGCGCAGTTCGCGGGCGAAATCGTCGGTGATGTTCTGCATATACTCTTCGGCCGCGAAGGAAATGCAGCTTTCGAGTATGGCGAAGACCAGCAGCGAGAACGGCATCGCGAGCAGGGCGAATTCGACCACCGTCGCGCCCTTGCGATCCTTGGTGAAGCTGCGCAGAAATCGTCTGCGCCCCTTCTTCGCCGTGGCGGCTTCCTTTGTTTGTTTGTTGCTCATAGGCTTCCCGCGCCCATATCCCGTTCACGTGCATCAATAGCGGAAACACGTTGAGATGCTGTTTTGCCGACAGTTAGAAAACACCGTCGCGACTTAACGGGCCGCTAACTTCTGCCGGGGCAGGCGGGAAAAAACGTCAGGGAGCGCCTGCGTTTTCCGAGTCGGAGAGGAACGCCGCTTCGCATTTCGGCGTGCAGGACAGCATTTCCGTCGCGGCGCGACGGAAGATGCGCACCGTGCCCCTTTCGTCGCGCGAGACGACCACCTGCTGATCGACGATGGGAGCGCCGTTGCCGTCGAGAATGACGAGGTTGGTCTGCCCGAATGCCTTTCCGGTGAGCACGATCGTCGTCGCATCCTGAACGGACGCATCGACGATCTGCGGATTGCCGATCACGACGGTGTCGGCCGGCCGTGCGAGCTTGAGAATCTTCGCCTGGTTGACGCTGACGCCGATATCGGCCGCCAATGCCGCGTTGCTCGCGAGCGTGGCGACGGACAGCATGACCGCGAAGCCTGCCCTGGAAGGAATGCGCATGCCCTCTGCCTCCGCATCTCGAAGTGTTGAATGGAAAATGAACCAGATTGGTGAACCAAGCGTTAAGGGCTTGCCGCGACCCGGCAATGCGCGCGCCACGCGCGATTCTTTATAGTGGACAGGGATCGGGGTGTCCGTTGCGCGCCAATCGTTTAGCCGGCCATTAACCACCGAAACGAGGGCCGATGCCGCAAGGTTTCGGTAACGCTGTCTCTTAAGCCGATTGAAAGAGCTTCCGCATAGTGTGCAGTCATCCGATCGACGGAAGAACAATGTTGACGGAAGTGCTGTATCACCCGGAGTAAGGAGTTCTCCAATGTCTAAGCTCATGGCGCGGTTCGCTAAGGACAAGTCCGGCGCTACCGCCATCGAATACGGTCTGATCGCCGCTCTGATCGCTCTCGCCATCATGGTCGGCGCTGGCGCCCTCGGCAACTCGCTGAACGCGCAGTTCAGCTTCATCGCGTCCAAGCTGAACGCCGCCGTGGACGAGTAATCGGCCGCTCGCTCGACGATTGAATGCAAGAGGCCGTCCCGTGGGGCGGCCTTTTGCTTTGTGATCCCTTTCATCCGAATCCGCCGGTCCGCTCATGCTCTACGCTGCGATATTCGTCATCTTTCCGTTCTGCATGGTTTTCGCGGTGATATCCGACCTCCTGTCGATGACGATCGCCAACCGCGTGTCCGTGCTTCTCGTGGCGGCGTTTGCCGTCCTCGCGCCCCTGACCGGCATGGACTGGGCGACATACGGCTTGCATTTCCTTGCCGGAACGCTGGTTCTGGCAGTGACCTTCGGCATCTTCGCCATCGGCGGCATGGGCGGCGGCGACGCCAAGCTGATGACCGGCACCGCGGTCTGGATGGGCTTCAATTTCCAGCTGCTCGACTATCTTGTCTCGGCTGCGTTCCTGGGCGGTCTGCTGACCATTCTCATCCTCATGTTCCGGAAATCGCCGCTGGCGACAGTGCACGGCAACAATATGTTCCTGCGCCACCTGAGCGACGAAAGCACCGGCATTCCTTATGGCATCGCGCTCGGCGTGGCTGGACTTCTGGTGTTTCCGCAGTCGCCTCTCGTCGTCTCCGCGCTGCAGCAGCTCGCCGCGAACTAGGTACGGCATCGATCCGAGGGTTTGAATAAACTTTAAATTAATCACGATCGTAAGGATTGCATTAACCCTAATTTGACGATTGGCCGCGCAATGTCTGCCTCGGACTGCTGATTTGCCGAGTGCGGGGCACGATGTCATGGCTGCATCGCGATTGATTATCCTGGGTGTCGCTGTCGCTGCTGCGGGCGGCGCGGGATACGTTGCAAAATTTATGTCGAAGGAGCCGCCGCGGGTGACGGTCACCGCGCCGGCGCCGGCGATCCCGACATCGGAGGTGCTCGTTCTCAGGGGCGACGTCCCGATGGGGACGCAGCTCGCCGACAAGATCGGCTGGCAGAACTGGCCGCAGGACGCGGTCAACGAGAACTTCATCACCCGCAGCGCCGAACCCGAAGCGCTGGACCAGATGCGCGAATCGATAGCACGCGTGCCGCTCTATGCAGGCGAGCCGGTGCGCAAGTCGAAACTGGTGGGCGGCGGCGTCTCCTTCCTTTCGTCCGTGCTGCCGGCCGGCTATCGCGCCGTGGCCACCTCGATCAGCGCGGATACGTCCGCGGGCGGCTTCATCCTGCCCAACGACTATGTCGACGTCATCATGGTGCGCCGGGGCGAAGGCTCGTCGAGCGCGACCGGTGGCTACACCACCGAGACCATCCTCAAGAACATACGGGTTCTGGCGATCGACCAGACCATCCAGCTGGACGAGGAAGGCAAGCGCACGCGCGTCGGCCAGACGGCGACGCTGGAGCTGACGCCGCAACAGGCCGAGATCATCACCGTTGCGCAGCAGATGGCGGATCGGCTGGCCCTGTCGTTGAGGGCGGTCGCGGATACGAATGAGAGGCCGACGGGGCAGGCGGATTATCTGGTCTCGGGCCGGGGCAAGGGCGTCATCCGCGTGATCAAGTCGGGGCAGGTTTCCGAGGTGGGGGCAAGGCAATGATGCATCCGAAGAGCCTTCGGCTGGAGATGCGCGCGCGTTTGCGAACTGTGCTGCGATTGACCACGGCGTGCGTCCTGTCGTCGGCGATGCTGGCGGCGAGCCCGGTCATTCCGGCGATGGACACCGCCGCCGTCGCCAAGGACGCGAAGGTGCGCTCTACCGGGCGCGGCGCGCAGCGGGTCAAACTTGGCCTCAACAAGTCGATCATCATTGACCTGCCGGAGGACGCCTACGACATCCTGGTCGCCAATCCCGGCGTGGCGGATGCGGTGACGCGCACCTCGCGGCGCATCTACATGTTCGGCAAGTCGGTCGGCGAAACCAACATCTACGTCTTCGGCGCCAATGGCGAGCAGATCGTCAGCCTCGACCTCAAGGTCGAGCGCGACGTTTCCGGGCTGGAGGAATACCTCAAGCGCTTCCTTCCGTCCTCCGACATCACGGTCGAGCTGCTCAACGACAACGTCATCCTGACCGGAACGGTGGATACGCCGCTCGACGCCACCCGGGCCGTCGATCTGGCCCGCATCTTCGTGACCGGCGGCGAGGCGACGACGGGACAGTATTCGCAGACGGCCGCCGGCGGTTCGGCGAATGGCGGGGTGGCGATCGACAACCCCGACGAGTCCCGGCGCGTCAGCCAGATCGTGAACCTTCTCAAGATCGTCGGCGAGGACCAGGTCACGCTCAAGGTGACGGTCGCCGAGATCAGCCGCGCCGTGATGAAGCAGCTCGGCGTGACGCTGATCGCCAACGGAAGCTCGGACGGTTTGAGCTGGGGCGCCTTCAGCGACAGCATTATGGGCCTCGGCAAGCCGCTCGCGGATTCCGGCGTGTCCAGTGCTTATAATGCCGGTTCGGCGCTCATCCAGAGCTACATCAACGCCATGGAGCAGACCGGCGTGATGAAGACGCTGGCGGAGCCGACGCTGACGGCGGTTTCGGGCGAGAAGGCGACTTTCCGTGTCGGCGGTGAGTTCAATCTTGTCAGCAGCCAGTCTGTGACCCCGCCTGACGAGGAAGAGAACGATCCGGCGACGATCACCTACGGCATCACCAAGCTGGAATATGGCATCGGTCTCGAATTCCTGCCGACGGTCCTGTCGCCGGGGCGCATCAGCCTCAAGGTGCGGACATCCGTTTCCGAGCCGACGACGGAAGGCTCCGTCGGTCTCGCGACGGGCATCAACCACCCCGGCGCCACCATGCTTTCGATCCGCAAGCGCCTTGCCGACACGACGGTGGAACTGCCTTCCGGCGGCTCCATGATGATCGCCGGTCTTGTGCGCGACGACGTGCGTCAGGCGGTGAACGGCCTGCCGGGCCTGTCGAAGCTGCCGGTGCTCGGCACGCTGTTCCGTAGTCGCGACTTCATCCGCAACGAGACCGAACTCGTCATCATCATCACGCCCTACCTGACCAAGCCGACCGCGCGCTCGGCGCTCGCCAAGCCGGACGACAACTTCAATCCGCCGAGCGACGGCGCCGGAATGTTCCTCGGCCGCGTCAACCGGGTCTACGGAACGATGAAGACCAATCTGCCGAACGGCCAGTATCACGGCGTCGTCGGCTACATCTACAAGTGATCGGAGTACCGACACCATGCGCTTCGACCTGCGAAGAGACCGGAACTCCACCGCGCTGCGCCTGGCGCTTGCCGCCACGGCGGTCGCCCTGCTCGCGGGCTGCGCCAATCGCGACAGCGTCACCGTCGGGTCCATTCCGGACGACTACCGCACCCGTCATCCGATCGTCGTTTCCGAGAAGGAGCAGTCGGTGGACGTGCCTGTCGCCGCGACCGATCGCGGCGTGACCATCACCCAGCGCGACGCCGTCGAAGGATTCATCGCGAATTACGACCGCAGCGCCGCGCCGCCGGTCACCATCCTCACGCCCTACGGTTCGCAGAACGAGATCGCGGCGAACAATGTGGCGCAGGGCCTCGTGCATCTCCTGAAAAAGAACGGCGTGCCCGCGAGCCGTATCGCCATCGCCGCCTATCAGGCGGACGCGGCCGAGACGGCGGCGCCCATCCGTGTGTCCTACGTGGCCATGATGGCCCATACGAGCAAGTGCGGAAGGTGGCCCGACGACCTCACCAAGACGTCGGAGAACAAGAACTACGCCAATTTCGGCTGCTCGTACCAGAACAACCTGGCGGCGCAGATCGCCAATCCGGCCGACCTGCTCGGGCCGCGCAAGCCGGGCGAGATCGACGCCGAACGCCGCAACATCATCATTGACGACTATCGCAACGCGTCGACCGGCGGCTTGGGCGAAGTCCAGTATTAAGGAAAAGGCGCGGAGGCGGGCATGAGCAACAACGCAGCCTACGACAACGCATATGACGAGGCGGAACAGGAGCAGCGGGACACGGCGGCATTGCAGTCGATGCGCCCGATCCCGCGGATCTCGATCCAGGCCTTCTGCGAGACCGAAGGCATCGCCAACCCGATCGAACGCGCCTCGGAAGACCGGCGCATGGCGCGTGCGCACCTCAAGGTGCACATGGGCGGCATTCCGACGGCCATCGAATTCTATCAGTCCGCGCCGACGCCGAACCTGATCATCCTCGAATCGCGGCAGGAGCCGAAGGAACTGCTGAACAGCCTTCGCCAGCTCGCGGAGCACTGCGATCCGAGTTCCAAGGTCGTGGTGATCGGCCACTACAACGACGTCGCCCTCTATCGCGATCTCGTGCGCTCCGGCGTATCCGAATACATGGTCGCGCCGATCTCGCTGGCTGATGTGATCGCAGTGATCTCGGCGATCTTCGTCGACCCGGAGGCGGCGCCGCTCGGCCGCTCCATCGCCTTTGTCGGCGCCAAGGGCGGCGTCGGTTCGTCCACGCTGGCGCACAATGTCGCCTGGTGCATGTCGAATCTGTTCAAATCGGAGGTCGTGGTGATGGACCTCGACCTTCCCTTCGGCACGGCCAATATCAATTTCGACCAGGACCCGGTGCAGGGCATCGCCGAAGCCGTTTTCTCGCCCGAGCGCATCGACGAGGTCTATCTCGACCGTCTGCTCGCGCAATGTGCCGAGCATCTGTCGCTGCTGGCGGCGCCGTCCACTCTCGACCGCGTCTACGACTTCGACGCGGACGCTTTCTCGGCCGTCATCGACACCGCACAGCGCACCGCGCCGCTTCTCGTCCTCGACGTGCCCCATGTCTGGAGCGGATGGAGCCGCAACACGCTGGCGCAGGCGGACGAGATCGTTATCACCGCCGTGCCCGACCTCGCCAATCTGCGCAACGCCAAGAACCTCGTCGACATGCTGAAGAAGATGAGGCCCAACGATGCGCCGCCGAAGCTCATTCTCAATCAGGCCGGCGTCCTCAAGCGGCCGGAGATTTCCGCAGCCGATTTCGCTGGTCCTCTCAACATCACGCCCATGGCGGTGATCCCCTTCGACGCGCAGCTCTTTGGCAATGCGTCGAACAACGGGCGCATGCTGGGCGAGATGGATGCCAAGCATGCAGCCGTGCATATGGTAAAAGACATCGCCCACGTCCTGACCGGCCGTGGCGAGATAAAGGCCAGGAAATCCATGGCCCTGTCCGGTTTGCTCGGCAAGCTGAAGCGGAAGACGTAAGCGCGTAGGGCGGACGACGGATCATGTTTGGAAAGCGCGGCAACGAAGGAGGCAATATCGGCGCGCCGGAATTCCGGCCGGTGCCGCCCCCACAGCCGCCTGCGGCAGGCTTCGCCGTCCCGGCAGCATCGCAGTCCGCCGCAGAGCCGCGCGCTGCCGCGGCAACTCCGCCGCGCATCGCCGTCGAAGCTCCGCCGCTGGCGCCGCGTCCGCGGCCGGCCACGCGCGAGCGCAGCGAAAGCTATTACGACACCAAATCCCAGGTCTTCTCCGCCCTCATCGACACGATCGACCTGTCGCAGCTCGCCAAGCTCGATCCCGAATCGGCGCGCGAGGAAATTCGCGACATCGTCAACGACATCATCGCGATCAAGAACTTCGCGATGTCGATCGCCGAGCAGGAAGAACTGCTCGAGGACATCTGCAACGACGTGCTGGGCTACGGTCCGCTGGAGCCTTTGCTGGCGCGCGACGACATCGCCGACATCATGGTCAACGGCGCCAAGACGGTCTTCATCGAAGTCAACGGCAAGGTCGAGCCGACGCAGATCCGTTTTCGCGACAACCAGCAGCTCCTGAACATCTGCCAGCGCATCGTCAGCCAGGTCGGCCGCCGCGTCGACGAATCCTCGCCGATCTGCGACGCGCGTCTGCCGGACGGCTCCCGCGTCAACGTCATCGCCCCGCCGCTGGCGCTCGACGGCGCCGCCCTCACCATCCGCAAGTTCAAGAAGGACAAGCTGACGCTCGACCAGATCGTGAAGTTCGGCGCCATCTCGCCCGAAGGGGCGGAGGTGCTGAAGATCATCGGTCGCGTCCGCTGCAACGTCGTCATCTCCGGCGGTACCGGCTCGGGCAAGACGACGCTGCTCAACTGCCTCACCCGGTATATCGACCGCGAGGAGCGCGTCATCACCTGCGAGGACTCGGCGGAGCTCCAGCTGCAGCAACCGCACGTAGTCCGGCTGGAAACCCGTCCGCCGAACCTTGAAGGCGAGGGCGAGGTGACCATGCGCGACCTGGTCAAGAACTGCCTGCGCATGCGTCCCGAGCGCATCATCGTCGGCGAGGTGCGCGGTCCCGAGGTCTTCGACCTGTTGCAGGCGATGAACACCGGTCACGACGGCTCGATGGGCACGATCCACTCGAACTCCCCGCGCGAATGCCTCAACCGCATGGAATCGATGATCGCGATGGGCGGCTTCTCGCTGCCGCAGAAGACGGTGCGCGAGATCATCGTCGGCTCCGTCGACGTCATCATCCAGGCCGCCCGCCTGCGCGACGGCTCGCGCCGCATCACCCACATCACCGAGGTGGTCGGCATGGAAGGCGACGTCATCATCACCCAGGATCTCGTCCTCTATAACATCAAGGGCGAGGACGCGAACGGCCGCATTCTCGGCCAGCATGTCTCGACCGGCATCGGACGCCCGCATTTCTGGGATCGCGCCCGCTACTACGGCGAGGAGCAGCGGCTGGCGACGGCGCTGGAAGCGATGGAAAAGCGGGCGGACTAGAATGAAACTGGCGAGGCGGTAGCCGATGTTCGGTCTGGACCTGACCATACTGGCGGTGATCGCCCTCGCCGGGCTCAGCGCGGGCAGTCTGGCCTATGCGTTCCTGTTCAACCGCGTCGCATCCGAGGCGAAGGTGGAGCGCCGCCTGGAGGGCGTCTCGCGGTCCGACGTTGAGCGCGACGCGATGCGCCAGGCGAAGGACAAGAACGCCGAGGTCGTGCGGCGCCGCAAGAACATCGCCGATTCGCTCAAGGATCTCGAAGCCAAGGAAAAGGACCGGGACCGCAACATCCGCCGGCCGCCGCTGAAGATACAGATCAAGCAGGCGGGCCTCAACCTGTCCATACAGCGCTTCTACATGCTTGCCGTCGCCTGCGGCCTCGCTCTCGCCGTCGCGGCTTTCATAGGCGGCCTGCCACGCTACGCCGTGCCGGCCGTCGCCATCGTGGGCGCGATCGGGCTGCCGCGATGGATCGTGGCGCTGGTGCGCAAGCGCCGCATCCAGAAGTTTCTGGAGGAATTCCCCAACGCGCTCGATATCATCGTGCGCGCCGTTAAGTCGGGCCTGCCGCTCAACGACGGCATCCGCATGATCGCCCACGAGGCCAAGGAGCCGGTCAGGACGGAATTCCGCCGCATCGTGGAGGCGCAGCAGCTCGGCCTTTCCATTCCCGACGCCTCGATGCGCATGATCGAGACCATGCCTTGCCCCGAGGCCGGCTTCTTCGGCATCGTCATCCAGATCCAGTCGCAGGCCGGCGGCAATCTGTCGGAAGCGCTGGGCAATCTGTCTCGCGTGTTGCGCGACCGCAAGAAGATGAAGGCCAAGGTCCAGGCCCTATCGATGGAAGCCAAGGCCTCTGCCATGATCATCGGCGCGCTGCCTTTCGTCGTCGCGTTTCTCGTCTATCTTTCGAGCCCCGGCTACATCATGCCGCTGTTCACCACGAGCCCCGGTCACATCATCATCGGCGTGGCGGGCTTCTGGATGCTGATCGGCATTCTGGTGATGCGGAAGATGATCAACTTCGAAGTGTGAGGCGGCCAAATGTCCGAACAAGTCATCCGCACCCTCACCGACCCCTCCTTCCTCATCGCGCTTCTGGTGGCGGTGGCGGTCTTCGCGACATTGCTGACGGCTCTGCCGGCGCTCGGCGGCGATCCGCTGAAGAACCGCATGAAATCCGTGGCGCTCGAGCGCGAGCAGCTGCGCGCCAAGCAGCGCAACTGGATGGCTACCGGCGACCAGAAGCGGCAGGGGCTTCGCGAGCAGCAGTCCCGCGTCCGCAGCATCGTGGACCGGCTCGATCTCCGGCGCGCGCTGGCCGACGAGGCGACGCTGCAGAAACTGCGGACCGCCGGCTATCGCGGCAGCAACCCGCTGACGATCTTTCTCTTCGCGCGCGTGACGCTGCCTTTCGCGGGCATCGCGCTCGCCGGCATCTATCTCTTCGTGCTCGGCGGCCTGCCGAAGCAGCCGACTTTCATAAAGCTTTTCGTCTGCGTTTGCGCCGCATATGCCGGCTTCTACCTGCCCGTGCTCTACGTCAGCAATCGCGGCACCAAGCGCAAGCAGTCTATCCAGCGGGCATGGCCCGACGCGCTCGACCTCATGCTGATCTGCGTGGAATCGGGCATGTCGGTCGAGGCCGCATTCCGCAAGGTGGCGGACGAGATCGGCACGCAGTCGGTCGATCTGGCGGAAGAGTTCGTGCTGACCAATGCGGAACTCTCCTTCCTTCAGGAGCGGCGGGCGGCCTACGAGAACCTCGCCGACCGCACCGGCCTCGATTCGGTCAAGGCGGTCACGCAGGCGCTGATCCAGGCGGAACGATACGGCACGCCGGTCGCCCATGCCCTGCGCGTGCTGGCGCAGGAAAGCCGCGAGATGCGCATGAACGAGGCCGAGAAGAAGGCGGCGGCCCTGCCTCCGAAGCTGACCGTGCCGATGATACTGTTCTTCCTGCCGGTGCTGTTCGCGGTCATCCTCGGACCCGCCGGCATTCAGGTCAGCCAGCGCGGCATCTTCCCGAACCAGCAGCAGTAAGTCCTTCCGCAGAACGGAAAAAGGACGCTCGGGTGATCCGGCGTCCTTTTTTCTTGCGGCCTGTGAGAGAGAGAGAAACCGGCTGCTGCCGGCTCCGTCTTCAGTTGGTGTTGGTTTCCTTTTCCTCGTCCTTGATCTGCTTCCAGGCATTCTGCTGGGCGAGCATGGAGCGCAGATAGGCGACGTTGGCCTGCGCCTGCTGCGGCGAAAGCTCGTGGCTGGCGATCTTTTCGGCCTCGCCGAAACGGCCTTGCAGGCCGACCACGAGCGCCAGGTTCTGGCGCACCCGGCTGTCGGCGCCCGGTTGCTCGGCCGCGGAGCGCATATAGGTTTCGGCGGTCTTGAGATCGCCTTGCAGCAGGTAGGACATGCCGAGATTGGAGAGCACCGAGGGTTCGTTCGGCTTGGCGTCCAGGGCCTTGCGGTAGAGTTCGCGCGCTTCGGCCTGCCTGCCGAGCTGGTCGAGGATGGCGGCTTCCGCCGATTGCAGCTTCCAGTCGGGATATTCGGGCGTCTGGGCGCGCCGCACGGCGTCGAGCGCGGGTTCGAGCTGTCCCGCGCCCGCAAGCGCCTTGCCATAGGCGGCGAGAACTTCGCGGTCCTTCGCATGGGTGATGGCCAGCTTGCGCATGACCGCAAGCGACTGATCCGCCCGTCCGTTCATCTGCAGCACGCTGGCGTAGCGCAGGCCGATCGCCTTGTCTGTCGGGTTCTTCGCATAGGCCTGTCCGAGCGAATCGGCCGCACTTGCCAGTTCGCCGGCCGACATCTGATCGACGGGGCGGCCTGTGTCCGCTCGCGATATGGAGCCGGTGGTGAGGTTCTTGTTGCTCGCGCATCCGGCGACGCTCGCGACCAGCAGCATCGCCGCGCCCGCCCTCAGGACTCGATTCGTGATTGCCTTCGTGCGGTGTTTGGTCAACATCGGCGCCGATTCTCCGTTCGAAACCGCCGCGGCAAGCGGGCCGCGCATCCCGGAGAAATATTCTGTTAACCCTAACGGATGGTTAAGACCGTCCCGCAATGGTTAACGTCTGCCGGAAGGACTGGATGGAATGACTGTCGAAGTGATCGTCGAATCCGCCGAGGAGGGCGCTCCGATCCATTTTGTGCCGAAGAACGGTCTCGATGAGGCCGGTCTGGACCCCGTCGCTATGGGATGGGCCGGCGCGAACGGCTTTTCCGGCGAGGCCGGTCGTGTCCTGCTGCTGGCCGGACGTGACGGCGCGGTCGTCGGCGCGCTGCTTGGAACCGGAGACGGAAGCGAGGGCCACCTTGCGGCGGGGGCGCTCGGCAAGGCGCTGCCGGAAGGACTCTGGCGGCTGGCAGGCGATCCCGCCAATGCCGAGCAGATCCTGCTCGGCGTCATGCTCGGCAACTATGCCTTCACGCGCTATGGCAAGAAGCCCGGCCGCGCTTTGCGTCTGCTGGCGCCGGACGGCGCGGACACGGCGCGCGTCCGGCGCATCGCCGAGGCCGTCTATCTCACGCGGGACCTCATCAACACGCCGACGAACGATATGGGGCCGGAGGCGCTGGAGAGCGCCGCGCGCCGTCTCGGCACGGCGCATGGCGCGGCCGTAAAGTCGATCGTCGGCGACGAATTGCTGGCCCAGAATTTCCCGATGATCCATGCGGTCGGCCGCGCCTCCTCCGACGCGCCGCGCCTCATCGACCTGCGATGGGGGCCATCCGACGCGCCGAAGGTGACGCTGGTCGGCAAAGGCGTCTGCTTCGACACGGGCGGCCTCGACATCAAGCCGGCATCCAGCATGCTTTTAATGAAGAAGGATATGGGCGGCGCGGCCAACGTCCTCGGTCTGGCGTCGATGATCATGTCGGCCGGCCTGAAGCTCAGGCTGCGGGTGTTGATCCCCGCCGTCGAGAACGCCATCGCCGGCAATGCCTTCCGTCCCGGCGACATCCTGCCGTCGCGAAAAGGCATTACCGTCGAGATCGGCAACACCGACGCCGAGGGCAGGCTGGTGCTGGGCGACGCGCTGGCGCTGGCCGACGAGGAGGAGCCGCAACTGCTGATCGACATGGCGACGCTGACAGGCGCTGCGCGTGTCGCGCTCGGTCCGGATCTGCCGCCCTTCTACACCGACGACGACGGCTTCGCGGCCGAGCTGTCGGCGGCCGGCAACGCCGTCGAGGACCCGCTCTGGCGTATGCCGCTCTGGAAGCCTTATGAGGCGCGGCTGGCGTCGAAAGTGGCGGACACCAACAATGTGAACTCGGACGGCTTCGCCGGATCGATCACCGCGGCGCTCTTCCTGAAGAAGTTCGTCGAGAAGGCCGGGACCTGGGCGCATTTCGATATCTTCGGCTGGAATCCGGTGGAGAAGCCGCATTGCCCGGTCGGCGGCGAGGCGCAGGCGATCCGCGCGCTCGAGCGCGTGCTTGCCCGGCGCTATCCGGGCTGATCCTGCCGCTCGAAACGGAAGCGAAACGAATTTCCGTCATGCTCGGGCAATGGCGATTCAGCTGCGCCCCAGCCAGGCACTACGGCTCTGGCAGACGGTTCTGCTCTCCGAGGTGCGCGACGACGCGCCCGATCTGACCTCGCGTCAAATGGCCATCCTGCTGCATATCTATCTCGAACCGCCGCCTCACACGATCCGCGGGCTCGCCGCGACGCTGGGTGTCACAAAGCCTGTCATCACCCGCGCGCTCGATACGATGGGCGCGCTGAAGCTCGTCTCGCGGCACCGCGACGAAACCGACCGGCGCAACGTGCTTGTCAAGCGAACGGTCGAAGGCGCATTGTATGTCGAGCGTCTCGGCGACGTGATCATGGCCAAGGCCAGGGAGCTTCCCCTTTGACCGACCTCGACTTGCGCCTGAACGCGGTTCGGCCCGATCTAGCCGACGCGCGGCTCGGCGAGCAGGTGACCGCCGCCCGCAATGTCATCGGCCGACCGGCTTCAATCGCCGTTCCCGTGGCCGATGTGATGAAGGCGCCGGACGTCCATTCCGGATTGAACACCCAGTTCCTGCTTGGCGACGAGGTGCTGGTTTTCGAGAACCATGACGGCTGGGCCTGGCTGCAGGGGGTACGCGACGGTTATGTCGGCTATGTCGCGGCCGATGCGCTCGGCGATGCGGCTGCGGAATTCACCCATGTCGTCTCGGTGCCACGCACCTTCGTCTATCCGGCCCCGGATCTGCGCCGGCCCCGCGTTCGCGTTCTCTCCATGGGATCGCGCGTCGCCGTCGTCGGCCTCGCCGAAACCCGCAACACCGTCTATGCGCTGCTTGACGAGGGCGAGGCGGTCATCGCCCAGCATCTCCTGCCCGTCGGCAGCCATGCCGCCGACTACGTGTCAGTGGCGGAAACCCTGATCCATACGCCCTATCTCTGGGGAGGCACTTCGGGCTTCGGCATCGATTGTTCGGGTCTCGTCCAGCTTTCGATGCGCATGTGCGGCGTCAGCGTGCTGCGCGATACCGACATGCAGGTGGCTTCGATCGGCAAGCCGCTCGCCGTCGATGCGGATTTCTCGAAACTCCGGCGCGGCGATCTCGTGTTCTGGAAGGGTCACGTCGCGATCATGACCGACGCCGTGAACATGATTCATGCCAGCGGCCACACCATGCTGGTGTCGAACGAGTCGCTGCGTGACGCTGTCGCGCGGATCAGCCCGCTCTACGGTCTGCCGACGGCGTTCAGGCGTCCAGCGTCTCAATAACCGGCAGTTCTGTCGACCACATTGCGCAGCGGTTCGCCGCGCTCGAACGCATCCATCTGCGCGATCATCGGCGGCACGAGATGCGCGGGGTCAGACGTGGAGGCGGCGTGCGGCGTGACGAAAACCTTCGGATGCGTCCACATCGGGCTGTCCCGCGGCAGGGGCTCCGTCTCGAACACGTCGAGCGTCGCCTCCTTCAGCGTGCCGTCGTCCAAGGCCCGCAGGATGTCGGCGCCTTTCTGCAATCCTCCGCGTCCCGCATTGATGAGGCAGGCGCCTCCCAGCCTGTTATCGCGTCGCAACTGCCGCAGCAGGCCATAGTCGATGACGCCGCGTGTGTCGGGCGTCAGCGGCAGCAGGACGACGAGGATGTCCGTCGCGGCCAGAAAGGCAGGGAGGCGATCCGTGCCGGCGAAGGTCGTCACGCCCGGCAGGTCCTTCGGCCGCCGACTCCAGCCGTTGACCCGATAGCCGAGCGCCAGCAACGCTCTCGCGGCGGCCGAGCCGAGTTCGCCGAGTCCCATGATGCCGACCGCCACCTCGCCCGCCTGCGGCTGCGGCGGCTCGTACCAGATCCTGTCACGCTGCTGGGCGCGGTAGAGCACGCCCTGCCGATGGTGGTCGAGCACGCGCCAGACGACATATTCGGTCATCGGCTGGGTCAGCGAATCGTCCACGACGCGGATAATCGGTACGTCCGGCAGCATCGGGTCGGCGAGCAGATGATCGACGCCCGCGCCGACCGAGAAGATCGCCTTGAGATTGGGATAGGCCCTAAGCCGGCTGCCGCCCTGCTTCCAGACGAGAGCATAGCGGATGGTCGGATCGTGTGGGTCGTCCGTGTCGAGCACGGCGTCGCGCCGGCCTGCGAATGCAGCCTGCCAGGCGTGCGGATCGTAGCCGGAAATCGCCAGCAGGACGCGGCCCTTGGGTGCTGTAGTCATGACGCTTCCTATTGGCTGACGACGCCGGCAGGCGCGGTCTCCACATGGAACGCGGCCGAGATGAGCGCCTTGGTGTAATCGGTCTGCGGCCGCTCGAAAATCTGCTCGGCGGGACCCGCCTCCACGATCTGGCCGTTACGCATGACAATGACGTGGTTGGCGAGCGCCCGCACCACCTTCAAATCGTGGCTGATGAAGAGATAGGCGAGATTGTGCTTCGCCTGCAGATTGCGCAAGAGGTCCACCACCTGCGCCTGCACGCTCATGTCGAGCGCCGAAGTCGGTTCGTCCAGCATGACGAAGCGGGGATTGAGCACCATGGCGCGGGCAATCGCGATGCGCTGCCTCTGGCCGCCGGAGAATTCATGCGGATAGCGGAAGCGGGTCTCCGGATCGAGTCCGACCTCCTTCAGCACGGCCACGACCTTGCCGTCGCGGTCGTCCGCCGAGAGTTTTGGCTCGTGGATCTTCAGCCCTTCCTCGATGATCTCCGCCACCGACATGCGCGGGCTCAGCGATCCGAAGGGGTCCTGGAAGACGATCTGCAATTCCCGCCGGAGCGGCCGCATCTCCGTGAAGGAGAGTTTCGCGATGTCACGGCCCGAAAAGTGGATCTCGCCGGTGGACGAGATCATGCGGCAGAGCGCCAGCCCGAGCGTGGTCTTGCCGGAGCCGGACTCGCCGACCACGCCGAGCGTCTGCCCAGCCTCGACATGCACGTCGATGCCGTCGACTGCCTTCACGTGGCCGACGGTCTTGCGCAGGAATCCGCGCTTGATCGGGAACCATACCTTGACGTCATGGCCTTTCATCACGGTTTCGGCGTTGGGATCAGGAGCCGGCGGGCGCCCCTTCGGCTCGGCGGCGAGCAGGTGGCGCGTGTATTCGTGCGTCGGATTCCTGAAAAGCTGTTCCGTCGGTCCGCTTTCCACGATCTTGCCATGGGTCATGACGCAGACGCGGTCGGCGATCTTGCGGACGATGCCGAGGTCGTGGGTGATGAACAGCATGGACATGCCGTTCCTCTTCTTCAAACCGTCGAGCAGTTCGAGGATCTGCGCCTGAACCGTGACGTCGAGCGCCGTTGTCGGCTCGTCCGCGATCAGGAGCTGCGGCTCGTTGGCCAGCGCCATGGCGATCATGACGCGCTGGCGCTGGCCGCCGGAAAGCTGGTGCGGATAGGCGCCGAGCCGGCTCTCTGGGTCGCGTATGCCGACTTCCTTCAGGAGTTCCAATGTACGCGCACGGGCGGCGCGGTCGCTCATCGCCTGATGCAGCTTCAGCACCTCGACGATCTGCTGCTCGATCGTGTGCAGCGGATTGAGCGAGGTCATCGGCTCCTGGAAGATCATGGTGATCTTGTTGCCGCGCACCTTGCGCAGGTCGCGCTCGTCGAGCGCCATCAGGTCCTTGCCGTCGAAGAAAATCTGCCCCGATGGATGACTCGCGGCCGGATATTGCAGGAGCTTGAGCACCGAGAGCGCCGACACGGATTTGCCGGAGCCGGATTCGCCGACCAGCGCCACCGTCTCGCCCTTGCCTATGTCGAAGGAGATATGGTCGACCGCCGTCGTCGTCCGGCCGCCCTGCGTGAAAGCGACGGAGAGATCGCGGACGGAGAGGAGGGGAGCCGTCAAAGGGCCGCCTCGACGTCGGTCTGCCGGAAATCGTCGCCCTTGAAGAGCAAAGGTTCGTTGCGCGCCTTGGAGAGAGCGTAGGCGAAACAATCGCCGAGATTTAGCCTGGCAGGGTGATTGCCCTTGCCGAACGTCTTGTAGGCCTCCCGGGCGAGGCGCGTCTGATGGACAGAGGGTGGAGAGACTTTGATGCCGCTAACACGGATGATTTCGTCAAAGGCCGCCGACACCGTCTCGCCTTGCTTGTCCGCCCGAATTGCAGCTTCCACAAAGTTGATCGGCGAGATCAGAAGATCCTCAAGCTCGTCCGCGATCGCGCGACTGAACTTGTCCGCATCGCTTTCGTTCAGAAGGATGGCGAGCAATGCAGATGCGTCGATTATCATGCAGGCAACCCGTCATCGTCGTAGAGATCGGAATGATCACTCGTCACACCCTGAGGTACCGGCGGCAGGCTGGAGACGATTTCTCTGATGCGCTGATAGCGATATTCGCGCTCCGCATGTCGATGTATCCGCATCAATTGATCTTCCAAGGCTTTCTCGACGGCGGAGGTCATGCTCATTCCGGTTTCGCGGGCCAGTTCGCGGGCCAGTTCGTGGGCGCGTTCGCTCTTTATGTTCAGGCTCATCGCAGCCTCCGTGGTAGAAAATCAGAAAAATTTATACCACGGCCCCCCTCTACCGAAAAGTCTTCCGCGGATCGAAGGCGTCGCGCGTCGCCTCGCCGATGAAGATCAGCAGGGAGAGCATCAGCGAAATCACCACGAAGCCCGAAATGCCGAGCCACGGCGCGTTGAGGTTGCGCTGGCCCTGCCGGAGCAGCTCGCCGAGCGAGGCGGAGCCGGGCGGCAGGCCGAAGCCGAGGAAGTCGAGCGATGTCAGCGTGGTGATCGAGCCGTTGAGGATGAAGGGCAGGAAGGTGAGCGTCGCCACCATGGCGTTGGGCAGGAGGTGTCGGAACATGATGGTGCGATTCGGCACGCCGAGCGCCCGCGCCGCATTCACATACTCGAAGTTGCGGGCGCGCAGGAATTCCGCCCGCACCACGCCGACGAAGCCGACCCACGAGAACAGAAGCATGATGCCGAGCAGGATGAAGAAGCCCGGCGGCAGCACGGCGGCGATGATGAGGATGAGGTAGAGGACCGGAATAGAGGTCCAGATCTCGATGAAACGCTGGAAGAGAAGATCAGTCCAGCCGCCGAAATAGCCCTGGACCGCGCCGGCCGATACGCCGATGACCGCCGATGCGACGGTGAGCACGAGGCCGAACAGCACCGAGATGCGGAAGCCGTAGATGACGCGCGCCATGACGTCGCGCGCCTGGTCGTCGGTGCCGAGCCAGTTCCAGTTGCCGACGACGCAGTTGGGATCGTCGGCGCCCATCGGATAGCGTTGGCAGCGCTCTTCCTTGGTGAAGCGCCAGCTCGGCCTTGCGGGCGCGGCCTCCGGTATCTCGTTGTTGACGGTGCGATAGGAATAGCGGATCGGCGGCCAGATCATCCAGCCATTAGCGTTGATCTCGTCCTGGATCACCGGATCGCGATAGTCGGTGACGGCATAGAAGCCGCCGAACTTCTCCTCCGGATAGTCGATCAGGACTGGGAAAAGGATTTCGCCCTTGTAGGAGGCGAGGATCGGCTTGTCGTTGGCGATGAACTCGGAGAGCATCGAGAGCAGAAACAGGACGAGAAAGATCCAGAGCGACCAGTAGCCGCGCCGGTTTGCCTTGAAATTCTGCCAGCGGCGCTGGTTGAGCGGCGACAGCCATGGCCGCGCGGTCCGCTCCCGCACCTGCTCCACCTCGGCCTTGAGCTGGATCTCGCTCAAACGTCTCTCCGGTCGAAGTCGATGCGCGGATCGATCCACGTATAGGTGAGATCGGAGATCAGGCTGACGAACAGCCCGAGCAGTGAGAAGATGTAGAGATTGGCGAAGACCACGGGGTAGTCGCGGTCGAGCACCGAGCGGAAGCCGAGCAGCCCGAGCCCGTCGAGCGAGAAGATGTTCTCGATCAGCAGCGATCCGGTGAAGAAGGCAGAGATGAAGGCGCCCGGAAAGCCGGCGATGACGATCAGCATGGCGTTCCGGAAGACGTGGCCGTAGAGCACGCGATGCTCGGAAAGCCCCTTGGCGCGGGCCGTCACGACATATTGCTTGCGGATTTCGTCGAGGAACGAGTTCTTGGTCAGCAGCGTCGTCGTCGCGAAGGCCGACAGCACCATGGCTGTCAGCGGCAGCGTCAGGTGCCAGAAATAGTCGAGGATGCGGTCCGGCCACGACATTTGCGACCAGTTCTCCGAGGTCAGGCCGCGCAGCGGGAACCAGTCCCAGAAGGAACCGCCCGCGAACAGCACCATCAGCAGGATGGCGAAGAGGAAGCCGGGGATGGCGTAGCCGATGATGACCACGCCGCTCGTCCAGATATCGAAGGCGGAGCCGTCCTTCACCGCCTTGCGAATGCCGAGCGGGATGGAGATCGCGTAGGAGATCAGAGTGATCCAGAGACCGAGCGAGATCGACACCGGCATCTTCTCGACGATGAGGTCGAGTACCGAGATGTCGCGGAAATAGCTCTCGCCGAAATCGAAGCGCAGATAGTCCCACAGCATCTTGCCGAACCGTTCGAGCGGCGGCTTGTCGAAGCCGAACTGCTTTTCCAGCTTGGCGATGAATTCGGGGTCGAGTCCCTGCGCCCCGCGATATTTCGAGCCTTCGCCGCCGGCGTCGAAATTCTGGCCGGCATCGCTGCCGCCACCGCCCGATATGCGCTCGCCGGCATCGCCGCCCTGTCCGGTGATCCTGGCGATCACCTGCTCCACCGGGCCGCCGGGCGCGAACTGGATGACGGCGAAGGAGATCGCCATGATCCCGAGGATGGTCGGGATCATCAGCAGGATGCGGCGCAGGATATAGGCGGCCATCAGGCGCGAACCTGCATCACGGGTCGCCCGGCCCTACGCCTGCGCTTCGGGCGTTCATCGCTCGAAAAGCCGGATCGTTGGCCTTTCGTCCCCTTTTCACCCCTTCCCAATCGCCGTCGCCTTGTCCCTGTCGAACCACCACAGCGTTTCGGTCGCGAAGCCGTAGTCTGGTTTCGGCTCCCTGAAGCCGAACATGTCCCAGAACGCCACGCGGTGATTCGCCGAGTACCAACTTGGAATCCAGTCCAGCCGCGCGCGCAAGACCCTGTCGAGCGCGTTGAGCACCGTGACCAGCTCCGCGCGGCTCGATGCGCCGGCAATCGCCCCTACCAGCGCGTCGACGGCGGGATCGGCGGTGCCCGGCAGGTTGCGCGAGCCCTGCAGACTGGCGGACTTCGAGTGGAAGATGCCGTCCATGCCCTCGCGCGTCGGCGTCGGGCTGAACAGCAGCGCCATGCCGATCATGTCGAAGTCGAAACTCGACTGCCGGGCCTGATGCTGCGCGGAATCGACCATGCGCAGCGAGGCGTCGAAGCCGATCGCCTTGAGACTCTCGATCCAGGGCGAATAGATGCGCACGAAACCCTCGTCGTCGACGAGGATTTCCAGCCTGAACGTCTCGCCCTTGTCGTTGCGAAAAACGCCGCCCTCAGGCTTCCAGCCCGCTTCGGTCATCAGCTTGCGCGCTTCGCCGAGCAGTTTTCGGTCGCGGCCGCTGCCGTCGGAGGATGGCAGCGAATAAGGTTCGCCGAAGACCTCCGGCGGCAGCTTGTCCCGAAGGGGCTCCAGCAGCGCCAGTTCGGCCGGCGACGGCGCGCCCGCCGCCTTGAACTCCGAACGCTCGAAAGAGGATTGCGAGCGGTCGTAGAGACCGTAGAACAGCGACTTGTTCGTCCATTCGAAGTCGAAACAGAGCGCGATGGCGCGGCGCACGCGCACGTCCCGGAACCGCTCGCGCCGCAGATTGACGGCCATGGCCTGCATCGCCGGCCGCTTTTCGGACGGGAACTCGCGCTTCACGACCTTGCCGTCGTTGATCGCCGGAAAATCATAGCCTGTCGCCCAGATGCGCGACGTCGCCTCCTCGCGGAACAGCACCTCGCCTTTCTTGAACGCCTCGAACGCCGCCTGCCGGTCGCCGTAGAACTCGATCCGCAGCCGGTCGAAATTGTAGATGCCCCGGTTCACGGGAAGATCGCGGCCCCAATAGTCGGCGACGCGTTCATATTCGATGGTCTGTCCTGGCCGCACGAGCCCGACCTTGTACGGGCCGGAGCCCAGCGGCTGCTCCATGCGCGAACTGTCGAACGGCACCTTGTCGAAATAGGCTTTGGACAGGATCGGGAAGGTCGCGGCGTCGAGGATTGTGCGGTCGGACTGTTTTCCGGAAAAGGTGAGGCGCAGCGTGTGATCGTCGACGGCGACGGCTTCGCTGAGTTCCGTCAGCGTCAGCAGAAGGTCAGGATAGCCCTTGTCCTTGAGCAGAAGATAGCTGAAGGCCGCGTCATGCGCCGTCAGCGGCGAGCCGTCATGGAAGCGCGCTTCGGGCCGCATGGCAAAGGTGAAGCTGTGCCTGTCCTCCGAAATGGTGACGCTTTCCGCCGCGAGCCCGTAGATCGAATCCGGCTCGTCCATCGCCCCGGTCATCAGCGAATCGAAACAGATCTCCATGCGCGGCGGCGCGTCGCCCTTGGCGACGAAGCTGTTCAGCGTGTTGAAGGTGTAGGGGTTCTGATTGTATAGCCACTGCGACGGCCCGTAGTTGAACGTGCCGCCCTTCGGCGCGTCGATATTCACATAGTCGAAATGTTTGAAATCAGCCGGGTATTTCAGCTCGCCGAAAGCCGAGAGCCCGTGCAGCGGCACGCCGGCCGGGGTGGAGGCGAACGCCGCTCCCCGAACGAACGGGGCAGCAACCGCTGCGCCGGCTCCCGCGAGAAAATGGCGTCGCGAGAGCGCCGCCATCAATTGGCGCCTTTGTATTTGGCGGCCAGCGCGGCTTCCTTCTCCGGATCGATCCACCAGGAATCGATGTCCGGGCCGACATAATCCGGCTGTTTCTCCGGGATGCCGAACTTGTTCCAGTAGGCGAGCCAGACCACGGCCCGGTGGTATTGCGGCACGGCATAGAAGTTCCACAGAAGCACGCGGTCGAGCGCATTCGTCGCGGCGACGAGATCCTCGCGGTCGGTGGCGAAGATGACGCGGTCGATCAGCGCGTCCACCACCGGGTTCTTGATGCCGGAGAGGTTGCGCGAGCCGGGCGAGTCGGCTGCTCTCGACGACCAGAAATCGCGCTGCTCGTTGCCCGGCGAATCCGACTGGGCCAGCACCGTGGTCAGCATGTCGAAATCGAAATTGTTGACCCGGTTCACATACTGGCTCGGATCGACGATCCGCAGCGTCGCCGTCACGCCGATCTTCTTCAACTGGTTGATATAGGGGTTGGCGATGACCTCGTCCGTATCGTTGTTGCCGAGGATCTCGATGGTGAAGGGCTCGCCCTTCTCGTTCGTCATCCTGCCGTTCTGGATCTTCCAGCCGGCTTCCCCGAACAGCCTTATCACCTCGCGCAGGATGGCGCGTTCCGGTTGCGGCGGGCTGGCCGGGGCCTTCGCATCCGCCTGATCCCCGGTCTTGGGCTGCTCGTAGACCGGCAGCTTGTATTCCGTGGTGAAGACTTCCGGCGGCAACTGATCCTTGTACTGGTTCAGAATCTCCAGTTCCTTGCCTTGCGGCAGTCCGTGCGCGGCGAGTTCGCTGCCTTCGAAGAAGCTGTCCGTGCGCGTGTTGAAACCGTAGAAGATCGTGCGGTTCATCGTCTCGAAGTCGAAGGCGTAGGTCAGCGCCTGCCGCACTTTCCGGTCATGGAACAGCGGTCGGCGGGTATTCATGACGAAACCCTGGAACGAGGCGCGGGAGGTGGCCGGGAACTCCTTCGTCACGACGTCGCCGGCCTGGAACGCCGGAAAATTGTAATAGGTGGCCCAGCGTCGCGAGCTGTTTTCCGAATGTATGTCCTCGAAACCGCCCTTGGTGAAGGCCTGCCACGCGGCGTTGTCGTCCTGGATGTAGACATACCGGCGCTTGTCGAAATTCTCGCGGCCGATCTTCACCGCCAGCCCGGCGCCCCAATAGTCCGGCACGCGTTCCCAGACGATTTCCTGCCCGGGCTTGAAGCTGGCGATCCTGTAGGCGGCGGACCCGAGCGGCGGCTCCAGCGTCGGCTGCGTGATGTCGCGCTTCTTGCCCTTGGCGTCCGTACCCTCCCACCAGTGCCTGGGCAGGACGACGAGGTCGCCCATGATCTTGGGCAATTCGCGGTTGCCCTTCTGGTCGAAGCGGAACTCGACTTCGCGGTCGTTCAGCGCCACCGCTTCCGTCACGTTCTCGTAGTAGCGGTTGTACATCGGGCTGTTGGCCTTCAGAACGTTGAAGGACCAGATCACGTCGTCGACCGTGATGGGCTGGCCGTCATGCCACCGCGCGGCGGGATCGAGCCTGTAGGTCGCGGAGGAATAGTCTTCGGGGAACTTGTAGGCATTCGCGATGAGCGGATGGCTGACGCTCGGCTCGTCAATCGATTGCTCCATCAGCGTGTCGTAGAGCAGGCCGCCGCCAAAGGAACCGAATCCCGCCGCCGGACTGCCCCGCACGATATAGGGGTTGAAACTGTCGAACGTGCTGCCGGCGACGCTGTTCAGCGTACCGCCCTTCGGGGCGTCGGGATTGACGTAGTCGTAGCGCTGGAAGTTTTCGCCGTATTTCGACTCGCCCATGAGGGAGGAAGTCGTGTGCCACTCCTGGGCGGAGGCCTGGCCGATCGCGAGGGTGGCTGCGAGACTGAAGGCTAGACCGGTCACCCTGAATGAAATCGACATCCTGCTCCTCGTGGCTGGTCGCAATTCCGGCGTTTCGCCGTCATCCAGATGCCTCATAGCAAAAAAGCCGGGGAGAACCCGGCTTTTTCGTGAAATGCGAGATTACTTTTTTGTCACTGAGCCGGTGCGGGTTCGGCGGGCGCTGCCGGTGCAGGCTCGGCCGGTGCCGCCGGCGTCTGCTCGGCAGGCGCGGGGGCCTGCTCGGCGGGAGCCGCCTCTCCGGACGGGGCCTCTTCTGCGGGCGCCGCACCGCCTTCTGCCGGCGTCGCGGTTTCGCCGCCCGTGGCCGATGCGTTCTCGGGCGCCGGAGCGGCAGCTTCCGGCAGCGGGGCCGGATTGTCGGACAGGGTGCGCAGATAGGCGATCAGGTCGGCGCGTTCCTGCGTCTTCTTCACGCCGGCGAAGCCCATCGCCGTGCCCTTGATGAAGCCTTTCGGCGAGGTCAGGAACTTGTCGAGATGCTCGTAGTCCCACTTCACGGAGCCGCCCTGCGAGAATTCCTTCATCGCGGCCGAGTAGCCGAAGCCTTCATGAGAAGCGAGCGGACGGTTCACCACGTCCCAGAGGTTCGGGCCGGTCTTGTTGGCGCCGCCCTTCTCCGTCGTGTGGCAGGCGACGCACTTCTTGTGCACGGCCTCGCCGGCCTGGACATTGGCGCCGGCGAGCAGCGGCAGGACGGATTCCTCGGCGGCCGGGCCACCGGCTTCAGCGCCGCCCCCGGACCCTTCTGCGGCTTCGATGGCATAGCCGGGTTTCTCCGGATGCGGCGCGGCGAAGATCGAATCGGAGACGATCGCGATGGACATCACGACGAAGCAGGTCCCCAGGAACCCTGCCAGATATTTGTTCAGTTCAGACGAATCCATACGCCCCCGAGGCTCCATGTTCCGGCGAAACCGGATGAAAAGTGCCGCCTATCGTACTGCCCCAATCGTACGGCTGGGGCATCCGTGGTCAAGGCGCGGCAAACCGCGCGGAAACTAGGTCTTTTGCCCAATCCTTGCAACACCTATAAGGGCGCTTTCCTGTGAGACGTTTTGACACCTTTTGACGCCCTTCCGCCCGCTTCGATGACCACGCTGATCCTGATTCCCGCCCGCCTGGCGTCAACGCGCCTGCCGAACAAGCCGCTGGCCGACATCGCCGGGGTGCCGATGATCGTTCATGTCGTGCGGCGGGCGGCTGAAAGCGGCCTCGGCAGGGCGGTGGTCGCGACCGATGCGCCGGAAGTCGCCGCTGCCGTCACGGATCATGGATTCGAGGCGGTTATGACCGGTGCGCACCACCAGTCCGGCTCCGACCGCATCTTCGAGGCGTTGCAGGCGCTCGACCCGGAGGGCAGGGTCACGACGGTCGTCAATGTGCAGGGCGACCTGCCCACGATCGAGCCGCAGCTCATCCGCGCCGCCGTCGAGCCTCTCGCGGACAGGACGGTGGACATCGCCACGCTGGGCGTCGAGATCGTCCGCGAGGAGGAAAAGGCCAATCCGAACGTCGTCAAGATCGTCGGTTCGCCGCTGTCGTCCTCCCGGCTGCGGGCGCTTTATTTCACGCGCGCGACCGCGCCCTGGGGCGAGGGGCCGCTCTATCACCACATCGGGCTTTATGCGTACCGGCGTTCCGCGCTCGAGCGCTTCGTTTCGCTGAAGCCGTCCGTCCTCGAGCTGCGCGAAAGGCTGGAACAGCTGCGCGCGCTCGAAGCCGGAATGCGCATCGACGCCGAAATCGTCCATTCCGTCCCGCTCGGCGTCGATACGCCCGAAGACCTCGAACGCGCCCGCGCCATGCTGGCCCGCTGAATCCACGAAACGAAGCAACATGATCCAGAAGACGAACCGCATCTCCTTCCAGGGCGAGCCCGGCGCCAATTCCGACACGGCCTGCCGCAACATGTTCCCGGACATGGAGCCGCTGCCGTGCCCGACTTTCGAGGATGCCTTCAACGCGGTTGAGGCGGGCAAGGCCGACCTCGCCATGATCCCGATCGAGAACACGATCGCCGGGCGGGTGGCCGATATCCACCATCTTCTGCCGGAGTCGAAGCTCAGCATCATCGGCGAGTATTTCCTGCCGATCCACTTCCAGCTCATGGTTCTGCCCGGCGTGGCGCGCAAGGAAATCAAGACCGTCCACAGCCACATCCACGCGCTCGGCCAGTGCCGCAAATACATCCGCAAGAACGGCTGGAAGCCGATCGTGGCCGGCGATACGGCCGGCGCCGCCAAGCTCGTCTCCGAGATCGGCGATCGCACCATGGCGGCGCTCGCGCCGAAGCTGGCCGCCAGCCTCTACGGCCTCGATATTCTGGAGGAGAATGTCGAGGACACCGATACCAACGTCACCCGCTTCGTCGTGCTGACGAAGGAGAAGCGCTGGGCTGAACGCCCTTCGCCAGAGGCGAAGATGATGACGACCTTCATCTTCCGCGTCCGCAACGTGCCGGCCGCGCTCTACAAGGCCATGGGCGGCTTCGCCACCAACGGCGTCAACATGACCAAGCTGGAAAGCTACCAGCTCGGCGCCTTCACCGCGACGCTCTTCTACGCCGACATTGAGGGGCACCCAGAGGACCCCAACGTCAAGCTGGCGCTGGAGGAACTGCGCTTCTTCTCCAAGGAGATGCGCATCGTCGGCGTCTATCCGCGCAGCGATTCGCGCGAGGAATGGAAGCTGGCGGATTAGGATACGCGCCGCACCGCTTGCAATTCGATAGCGGTTTCGATATATGTTGAAACCGGTTCAGAAATGCAATCGGTTGGAGAAGAGCGATGTCGAAACTGATCGTCTGGAACCTCATGACGCTGGATGGCTATTTCGAGGGCGGACAGCCCTGGGACCTTTCCTTTCATGAAAAGGTCTGGGGGCCTGAGCTGGAGGAGCTCAGCAACACCTTCGGCGAAAAGGCCGATACGCTGGTTTTCGGACGGCGCACATACGAGGGCATGGCCTCGTACTGGAAAACGGCCGAACCGGGCACGATTACGACCTACATGAACGCGCTGCCGAAGCTGGTGGCGTCACGCACCTTGACGGAGCCCGACTGGAACAACACGCGCATCGTGGCGGACATCGCCGGCGCCATCCGCCAGCGAGAGGCGGAGGCCGACAAGGACCTCTATGTCTTTGGCAGCGCCGAACTCGTCGATTCGCTGATGGACAACGGGCTGGTGGACGAGATCATGCTCTGCGTCGTGCCCGCCGCGATCGGCGACGGCACGCCTCTCTTCAAGAAGGGCCGAGTCGCGGATTTCCGCTTGCTCGAAACACGCCCGCTGCAGAACGGCGCCGTGATCCTGAGGTACGAGGTCGCCGCGTAGGCGAAGCTCAGGCTGTCCGACCGGGCAGGCCCTGCCGGGGTTTCCGCACAGGCTGGCGGCCGAGCGGGACGTAGTCGATCTCCATGAACGCCTCGACCTCGGGCACCCAGCGGTCGCGCACGAAAGCGACATGGTCCGGATGGCCATTGTAGCCGTCATAGGCGGCCTGGTCGCTGAATTCCATGGAGAAGCCGAACGTGTAGTCGTTCTTCGGGCTCACCTGTTTCAGTTGCTCGAACTTCCTCACGCCCGGAATGTCGGCCAGCGCCTTAGCGGCATCGAGGAAGCCCTTTTCGGCGGCGGAGTAACGTTCGTGCCTCAGCCGGAAGACGACGGTGTGGCGGATCATCGAAAGACTCCTTTCAGCCGTTCTCTGCCCAGTTCCGGATCAGGAGGCTTGCGATTGCCGCCGTGGGCGGCACGAAGATGCCGTCGGGGTGCCTGCCTTCGATCATCGCAAAGACTTCGTCGCGCGTGAACCAGCGGCAGGCTTCCAGTTCGGCCGTATCGGCCGTGATGTCCTCGTTCAGCGCCTCGCCATAGCAGCCGATCATCAGCGAATAGGGGAACGGCCACGGCTGGCTGGCATGATAGACGACGCGGCCGAGCCGGATGCCGGACTCTTCGAGGGTTTCGCGCCGCACAGCATTCTCGATCGTCTCGCCGGGCTCGATGAAGCCCGCGAGCGCCGAGAACATGCCCGGCGCGAAATGCCGTCCGCGTCCGAGCAGGCAGCGCTCGCGCGTCACCGCCAGCATGATCGCCACCGGATCGGTGCGCGGAAAATGCTCCGCGTCGCAACTCGGACAGGCGCGCTTGTAGCCGCCGATCCGCATCTCGCTCTTCGTGCCGCACCGGCTGCAATAGGCGTGGCTGGCGTGCCATGCGAGCAGCGCGGCGCCCTGCGCGAGCGCGCCGGCGGCCGCAGGATCGATCAGACCCTGAACGTTGATCGAGCGATAGTCGATCGCCTTGATGCCGTCGGGCAGGGCCTCGGGTTCGAGCCCGCCGGGCGCCGCCACCACCGGCCCGTCAGCATCGACGCCGAGCAGCACCGCTTCGGAAAGCACGGCTCCCAGGGTCTCGGCTTCGGCGAGGCTGAAATAGGGCTGGAACGTCTCGCCGGCCAGTTTCAGGTAGCAACGGCCGCCGCGCATCAGCATGAGGCGCGCGGAAGGTTGCGCCAGCGCCCTGACGGTGACGTCGTCGCTGCGGTGCTCGGCCTGCCGGTCGATCATGTTGCCGCCGAAGCCGACGAACCGGCTCGGCTCCTGCTGGGGCGCGTCGAAAAGAGGGAAGGTCATGAGATCCGTAGGCTGATGAACGATATACTACAGTGCGGCGCGGATGGTGTCCGCGACGCGATTGAGTTCCGAGGGTCGATAGGGCACGCGCGGACCGTGGCCCCATACCGGTCCCGGCCATGCGGAATCGCCCTCGTTGCGCGCCACCACATGGACATGAAGCTGCCGGACGATGTTGCCCAGCGCGCCGGTGTTGATCTTGGTGCAGCCGGTGGATTTCTTGAGGCCCTGCGCGACGAGGTTGGTCTCGAAGGTCAGCATCGCCTGGTCGAGCGGCGTCAGGTCGTGCATTTCCTCGATTCCCGGCCGCTGCGGCACGAGGATGAGCCATGTCCAGCGGCTGTCGTTCATGAGGCGCAATTCGCACAGGCCGAGCCACATGACGTGCTCGCTGTCGGTTTCGAGCCGCACATCGAGTTCGAACCCGGCCTTCGTGCCCGGCAGCATGGCGTTTCCAGTCCGAAAATTTTGGTGCGGATGCACTTTCTGCTGAAGCTAAAGGGCGGTTTCGCAGCCTGCAAGCGATTCGTTGCGATTGTTCGCATCGGGCCGTCGCCCGCGCCGGCGCGGCGAAGCCCTTGCATTTCCCTCCCGGATTGCCGATATGGATCGCGGGAGGTTGGTGGTGGACGATCCACTCGCCAACCGGGTCAGGTCCGGAAGGAAGCAGCCCTAACGAGCCACGGAACGGGTCATTGTTCCAGCCTCCCGCCTCATCGTCCTTCATGCGGCTTCGTCGCCTCCGTCGGAAGGCATGCTGCCGCGTTGACGGCCTGTCGGGTCATGGGCGACACTCGGTCCCGAACGCAAGGACGGGACCTCGGATGGGTCGTGCCGTAGGGAACAGATCGGGCGAATGAACGACGCCGGCAGCATCGACAAGGGCAAGGCGGCCGGCGCCTACCGGGTTCTGGCGCGAAAATACCGTCCGTCGAATTTCTCGGAACTGATCGGCCAGGAGCCGATGGTCCGCACCCTCACCAACGCCTTCTCCACCGGGCGCATCGCTCAGGCATGGATGCTGACCGGCGTGCGCGGCGTCGGCAAGACGACGACCGCGCGCATCCTCGCGCGGGCGCTCAACTACAGGACCGAGAGCGTCAACCAGCCCTCGGTGGACCTGACCGTCCCGGGGGAGCATTGCCAGGCCATCATGGAAGGCCGCCACGTCGACGTCATCGAGATGGACGCGGCCTCCCACACCGGCATCGACGACATCCGCGAGATCATCGAGCAGGTGCGCTATGCACCGGTCGCCGCGCGCTACAAGGTCTATATCATCGACGAGGTCCACATGCTGTCGACGCAGGCCTTCAACGGCCTGCTGAAGACGCTGGAAGAACCGCCGCCGCACGTCAAATTCATCTTCGCCACCACCGAGATCCGCAAGGTTCCGATCACCATCCTGTCGCGCTGCCAGCGCTTCGACCTGCGCCGCATTTCGGCGGACGCGCTGGTCGGGCATCTGCGCCGCATCGCCGATCTCGAGGCGATCGACGTGGAGGACGAGGCGCTGGCCATGATCGCGCGGGCGGGCGAGGGCTCGGCGCGCGATTCGCTTTCCATCTTCGATCAGGCGATAGCCCATGGCGGCGGCGCCGTTGCCGCCGAGGCGGTTCGCGCAATGCTCGGACTGGCCGACCGCGCGCGCATCGTCGACCTTTTCGAGAAGCTCATGGCCGGCGACATAGCGGCCGCGCTCGGCGAGTATCGCGCGCAATACGATGTCGGCGCCGATCCGGCCGCCGTGCTCACGGACCTCGCCGAGTTCAACCATCTGGTCACGCGGCTGAAATTCGTGCCTGCGGCGGTGGAGGATGCCTCCATATCGGAGGAGGAGCGCCGACGGGGCGCGGAACTGGCGCAGAAGCTTTCCGTCCGCGTTCTTTCGCGGACCTGGCAGATGCTGCTCAAGGGCATTCCCGAGGTGCAGACCTCGAACCGCCCGGTCAGCGCCGGCGAGATGGTGCTGATCCGCATCGCCCATGCGGCCGAGCTGCCGACGCTCGACGAGGCGCTGAAGGCGCTGGCCGACGCGCCGTCCTCCGCCTCCAGCGGCGGCGGTCGTCCGGCTGCTTCGTCTGCAAACGGCGCGCCTCCCGTTTCTGCGTCGGGCGTTTCGGCCATCTCGCAGACGCGTATGGCGCCGGGCGGTCAGGGTGCGGCGACAATGCGGCTGGTGCAGGCTGAGGCAGCCGCGCTGCCTGACGCTGTTTCCGCGCCGGCCCCGGTTGCCGATGAGGAAGCCCGCGCCGAGACGCAGCCGGCTCCGGTCAAACCCGCGCCGGACGTCCAGAAGCCGGCGATCCGTTCGCTGGAGGATATCGTCGCTCTCGCCGACAGGCATCGCGACGGCCTGATGAAGGCGCAGATCAGGCGTTCCGTCCGGCCGGTGCGGATCGAGTCGGGACGCCTCGACGTCAGCCTTACCGACGATGCGCCGCGCACGCTGCTCAACGATCTTGCCACCCGGCTTCAGACCTGGACCGGCATGCGATGGGTGGTGTCGCTGTCCCGCGAGGAAGGCGGCAGGACGCTGGCGGAAGAGGAAGCCAGCCGTCGCGAGACGGCTTTCATGGATGCGCGCAACGATCCGGCGGTCGCCGCCATCCTGTCGCGTTTCCCCGGTGCGAAGATCATCGACGTGCGTCTCCCCGGCGCGCCCGATGTCGACGAGGCAGAGACTGAGACGCCGCCGGACCCGGTGGCAGATGACGATGACGAATAGGAGAGTTCGATGAAGGATCTTCTCGGCCTGATGGGCAAGGCGAAGGAGATGCAGGCCAAGTTCGAGGCCATGAAAGAAGAAATGGCCGGAATCGAGGCCATGGGCCAGTCCGGCGGCGGCCTCGTGAAGGTGACGCTGAACGGCAAATTCGACATGAAGAAGCTTGACATCGATCCCTCGCTTTTCAAGGAGGACGACGTCGAGATTCTGGAAGACCTCATCCTTGCCGCCCACAACGACGCCAAGGCCAAGGTCGAGGAGACGATGCAGGAAAAGACGAAAGCGCTGACTGCGGGTCTTTCGCTGCCGCCCGGTCTGAAACTGCCATTTTGACGCAGGCGTGCTGAAATCCTGCAGATCGGCGCCTGATTTGGCAACCATCCGTTAACCATAGAACGAAGATGGTTAATCGAAAATAGCATTTTGAAAACAAATATTTAAGTTGATTTGAACGATGTTCGGCCGGCTTGCGTCCGCCGGTCGTGAAAAGCGTTAACCACGATCAGGCCATGATTTCGCCCGAAAGCGGCACAATCCTGCCGCCAGGGGAAATCGGAAGTTTCGGATGCGGATCTTGACGCGCGGCCCTGTGCCGATTGCCGCCATGTTCGTCGCGCTTGCTGCGGCGGCGGGTTGCAGCCAGAGCACCTCCAGCGTGAGCAGCAGCTTCAGCAGCATGAAGTCCATGGTCATGCCGACCCGGGCTGGTCATGCCCACGGCTATCGCGCCAGCGAGCGCGAGCGGGAATGTCTCGCCCGCGCCATGTTCTTCGAATCCAACCGTTCCAGCCGCGACGGCCTTGTCGCCGTCGGTTCGGTGGTGATGAACCGCCGCGACAGCGGCAAGTGGGGCGACGACATCTGCGACGTGGTCGGCGCGAAGCGCCAGTTCGCACCCGGCGTGCTCAGCCGCCCGATGAATTCCAAGGCCTTGCCCGACGTGATGGACGCCGCCGACGCGGTGCTGAAGGGCGAGCGGCATCCGAAGGTGTCGAAGGATGTGATGTTCTTCCACACGGCGGGCCTGAAGTTTCCCTACAAGAACATGCGTTACACGACCGTGGCCGGCGGCAATGCCTTCTACTACAAGGCCGGGCGCAAGCAGGATCGCCTGCCGGTGAAGCAGGATGACGCGCTGCCCGGCATGCAGCCGGTGATGGTGGCGCAGGTCGAACAGCCAAGAGCGCAAGCGAAGGAACTGCCGGGCGTCGCTGCCGAAACCGCGCAGCCGTTCGAGCCCGTGCAGGTGGCGTATGCCGGCGACACGCCGGCCAAGCCGCAGCGCACCAGCCTGTTCGGCAAGCGCAAGGCGCAACCCGTCGAACAACCGGCGATCCGCTCGCTCGCCGCCGAGGAAGCGCTCCAGCAAGACGACAATGTGCAGGTCGCACTGGCCGACGAGGCGCCGATCCCCATGGCCGCACCCTCGGAACAGGTGGCGTTCGCCGCCGTGCCAGAACCGGATGAATCGGTTCCGGCGCGTCAGACCAGAAAACTCAAGGTGAAGCGTCCTCAGGCTGAAATCGTTCAGGAAGCGTCATATGAGGCGCCTTCCGAGGAGCGCTTCGGCGGCGCCATGCCGGCCTATGCCGGCGGCAGCGACACCGGCCTTTCCGCCGGCGACGACATAGGCACCGGCGTGCTCGGCCAGTTGCTGATCCAGAACGACTAGCGACTGCCTGCTGGATCAGCAACTCTGCCTTCCGCCGGGTGGCATGCCTGCGGCGGATCACTCTACTCGCCATTCCCCATTCGCTTTATAGGACTCCCATGTCCAAGCGAATCGCCGGTCCGGAGATCGAACGCCTGATCCAGCTTCTGGCCAAGGTGCCGGGCCTCGGGCCCCGTTCGGCGCGCCGTGCGGCGCTGCACCTCATCAAGAAGAAGGAAGCGCTGCTCCAGCCCCTGTCGACGGCGATGGCGGATGCGGTGGAGCATGTGACGGTCTGCTCCACCTGCGGCAATATCGACACCGTCGATCCCTGCACCATCTGCACCGATCCGCGCCGCGACGATGCCACGCTGATCGTGGTGGAGGATGTCGGCGACCTCTGGGCGCTGGAGCGGGCCGGCGCCATGAATGCGCGCTTCCATGTGCTGGGCGGCACGCTGTCGCCGCTGGACGGCATCGGGCCGGACCAGCTCAACATCCGCCGGCTGGTCGAACGTGTGGCGGAAGGCGGCATTCGCGAGGTGATTCTGGCCGTCAATGCGACGGTCGAAGGCCAGACGACGGCGCACTACATCACCGACCAGCTCGCCGATTTTGAGGTGAAGGTGACGCGGCTTGCGCATGGCGTGCCGGTCGGCGGCGAACTCGACTATCTGGACGAGGGAACGCTGTCGGCCGCGCTGAAATCGCGGACGGAGTTTTGACGAGATTGGAGGGCAAGCAGCGAAGATGATCGATGCTCGGAGTTGCCTTTTGTTTCTCATGCTGCTGCTCGTGCTGCAGGCATCTCCTGTTTCCGCCGCTTCCATCGATAAACAGTTTCGCGACTGGCTTGAAACCTCGCTCTGGCCGGAAGCGAAGTCGAACGGCATTTCGCGAAAAACCTTCGATGCGGCTTTTGACGGCGTGAAGCCGAATCTCAAGCTGCCCGACCTCGTCATGCCGGGCGAGAGACCGAAGACGCCGAAGAAGCAGCATCAGGCGGAGTTCAATTCGCCATCAGGCTATTTCGCCGACAAGACGCTCAATCCGGTGATCGCGGGCGGTCGCAGCCGCGCGGCGAAATACGCAAAGACGCTCGCCGCGGTCGAAAAGCGCTTCGGCGTGCCGGGGGAGATCGTGCTTGCAATATGGGGTCGCGAGTCGGGCTATGGCGCTGCGAAAATCCCCTATGACGCTTTCGAGGTGCTCGGCACCAAGGCGTTTCTCGCCACCCGCAAGGAGATGTTCCGCAACGAGGTTTTGGCCGCGCTCGAAATGGCGGAACGCGGGCTCGCCACGCCGGACCAGATGAAATCCTCCTGGGCCGGCGCGCTCGGCCAGCCGCAGTTCCTGCCGTCGTCCTTCCTCAAGCATGCGGTCGATTTCGACGGCGACGGCCGCGTGGACATCTGGAACTCGATGCCGGATGTGCTGGGCTCCATCGCCAACTATCTCGACCATTATGGCTGGCAGAAGGGCCGCGACTGGGGCTTTGAGGTGGCCGTGCCGGAAAGCGTGTCCTGCGCGCTGGAAGGACCGGATCGCGGCAAGAAGATTTCCGACTGGGCCAAGCTCGGCATAGAGCGCGTGACCGGCAAGGCGTTTCCGGCGAAGGAGGCGAAGGCCGAGGGCTTTCTGCTCATGCCTGCCGGTCGCAGCGGCCCGGCCTTCATCGTCACGCCGAATTTCTACGTGCTCAAGGAGTATAATGAGAGCGACCTCTATGCTCTCTTCATCGGCCACGGCGCGGACCGCATCGCCGGTAGCGAAATGGCCTTTGCCGGCCAGTGGGGCAAGGTCGGCGGGCTCTACCGCTCCGATGTCGCCGCGATGCAGCGCGGACTGGAAAAGCTCGGCTACGACGTCGGCGGCGCGGACGGGCTGCCGGGCTTCAAGACGCGGCGCTCGATCGGCGAATGGCAGGCGAAGAACGGCGCGACGCCGACCTGCTATCCGAGCCGCGCCATCGTCGACGCGCTCGGCTGAGGTGTCAGGCCGCCTTGCTCAAAGCCTGCTGCGCGGCCATCAGGATCTCGAAGGAGCGCTTGCGCTTGCCGTGATCGAACACCTGAGCCGTGACCATCAGCTCGTCCGCGCCGGTGCGGCGCACGAAGGCATCAAGCTCGCGCTCCACGCGTTGCGGTGAGCCGACGATGGCGCAGGACAGCGCGTGGTCGAGCATTGCCCTCGCCTGTGGATCGAGCGTGGCCTCGAAATTCTCGACCGGCGCCGGCAGGCGGCCCGGACGGCCGGTGCGCAGGTTCACGAAGGCCTGCTGCAGCGAGGAGAACAGGAAGCGCGCTTCCTCGTCGGTTTCCGCCGCCACGACGTTCAGCCCGAGCATCAGATGCGGCTTCGGCATGGCTTCGGTCGGCTGGAACCGGGAGCGATAGATGTCGATGGCGTGCTCCATTTCCGCCGGCGCGAAATGCGACGCGAAGGCGTAGGGCAGGCCGAGCATGGCGGCCAGTTGCGCGCCGTAGGTGCTCGATCCGAGCACCCAGACCTCGACCTGTTCGCCTTCGCCCGGCACCGCGCGGATGCGCTGGCCGGGTTCGGCGGGCGCGAAGTAATTGATGAGCTCGATGACGTCCTGCGGGAAAGTGTCGACGCCCGCGTCGAGATTGCGGCGCAGCGCCCGCGCCGTCAGCATGTCGGTGCCCGGCGCGCGGCCGAGGCCGAGATCGATGCGCCCCGGATGCAGCGCGGCCAGCGTGCCGAATTGCTCGGCAATGACCAGCGGCGCGTGATTGGGCAGCATGATGCCGCCGGCGCCGATCCGCATGCGGGACGTCGCCGTCGCGACATGCGCGATCACCACCGCGGTCGCGGCGCTGGCGATGCCCGGCATGTTGTGATGCTCCGCCAGCCAGTAGCGGTGATAGCCGAGAGCCTCGGCATGCTGCGCCAGATCGATCGTGTTGCGCAGGGCCTGGCCGGCCGTGGCTCCCTGCGGCACCGGCGCGAGATCGAGGACGGAAAGCACGGCCATGAAGACACCTTGGAGGAAACGGCAGGGCACCGGATATAGGAACGGCGCGCCGCGGCCGCAATCGCCGGCCCGGGAATGGACGCGTATCGCGCAACGCTGTCGAAAATTGGCGTTTCCTGCCGCGCGACGACTTGAACTCTGTCTCTCGATGAGTATCTAAGCGACGCGGAATCACAGCAAGGACGCAACTTTGGCAATATACAGGGAAAAGGACTTCGCGGAGCGTCGCAACGCCGCCAGCGACGCGAAACAGGCACTACTGGCGAAGTTCAAGTCAAGACCGAACGCCGACGATCCGTCGGTGTTGGCGCGGCAGGCAGAACGCAAGGCAATTCTGGAAGCCCGCGCGATTCGCGAGGCCGAGAAAGCCCGTCTCAAGCAGGAGCGGCTCGCCCGCGAGGCCGCCGAGGCAGAGACCCGGCGCAAGGCCGAGGAAGAGGCACGGCTGAAGGCCGAGGCCGAAGCGGCTGAATTGGCGCGCATCAAGGCGGCCGAAGAGGAAGAGATGCTGTCGGCGAAGATGGCGCTCGAAGCCGCCCAGAAGGCGAAGCGCGACGCGCGCTATGCGGCGCGCAAGGCGCGCGGCGGCCGGCTGCCGCCCGGCTTTAAGGCCTGAGCGGCATTCGCTTCAAGGATTGACGACCGGCAGGGTCTCGCAAGCGAGGCTCCGCACGGTCGTTTCTGCGCGTCCAGATTCCGGCGCGCGCCAAGGCGGCAACCTATACGGCGTCTGTCTTCTTTCTCATGCGGCGCAAGGTTGTCTGGACCGCCTACGCCAGCACCTTGAGCCCGACGATGCCGCAGACGATCAGCGCGATGCAGGCGAGTCTGAGCGCGGTCGCCGGTTCGCCGAGCAGCAGGATGCCGAGCAGCGCAGTGCCGACGGTGCCTATTCCGGTCCATACCGCATAGGCGGTTCCGACCGGCAGCGTCTTCAGGGCCAGCCCCAGCAGGCCTAGGCTGACGATCATCGAGGCAAGGGTGAGGATGGTCGGAACCGGCCGCGAAAAGCCGTCCGTATATTTCAGGCCGATTGCCCAACCGATCTCGAAAAGGCCTGCGAAGAAGAGAAAAATCCACGACATCGAACGCTCCGTCCAAGGCGGGTCGTCCCGGCCGCAAGATTTTCAGCTGAAGGCAAGGTCGTCCTTGCCGCCCTCAAATAGGCGCGCATCATCCGGCAGGCAAGCCCGTTCGGCCGAGCCGCCCGACCGGAACGACGCCACGGCGCTCCTATTTTTCCTTGATGCGGATCGCCTGAACCGGGGTCGCCTTGATCGTCGGCGCGGCGGCCGGCTTCTTGGCGTCCTTCTTCGGCTTGCGGGCCTCCTTGCCCGGTCTCATCGCGCCTTTTGCCATCGTCTGTTCCTCCAGAAGCAGAGTCTTATCAAACAACAGATTCGGGCGAGCGCAAGGCCTGTCGCGACCTTCAGTCGCCTTCATCGACAACCCGCAGGCGCAGATGTCCCGTCTTGGAATCCACCACCCGCATCGTGTCGCGAGCCGGCGCTTCTTCCGCCTCCGGAGCCTCGTCGTCGCCGAACTCCAGCGATTCGATCTTGCGGCTGCGTTTCGTCACCTTGTCGGTGGAGGTCAGGATCTGCTCTATGTCCTTCTGCGTCAGCGAGAAGTGCCCCTGCAGCTTGCGCACGCGGTCGTCGAGACGGTTGACGTCGTCGAGCAGCCTGATCACCTCGCCCTGGATGACATGCGCCTGCTCCCGCATGCGGGCGTCCTTGAGGATTGCCTGCACCACCTGGATCGACAGCATCAGCAGAGACGGAGAGACGATCACGATGCGGGCGCGGTGCGCCTTCTGCACCACGGCTTCGAAATTCTCGTGGATCTCAGCGAAGACCGATTCGGACGGCACGAACATGAACGCCGTGTCCTGCGTCTCGCCGGTGATCAGGTATTTTTCCGAGATGTCGCGGATATGCAGCTCGATATCCCGCCGGAACGCCTGCGCGGCGTATTTCTGGGCGTCCGCGCCTTCCGCCGCGCGAATGGCGTTCCACGCCTCCAGCGGAAACTTCGCGTCGACGACGAGGCCCGGCGCGCCGTTCGGCATGCGGATCACGCAGTCGGGTCGGTAGCCGTTCGACAGCGTCGCCTGGAATTCGAACGCGCCGGGCGGCAGCCCGTCCGCGACGATCGCTTCCATCCGCGACTGGCCGAAGGCGCCCCGCGTCTGCTTGTTGGAAAGGATCGCCTGGAGTTCCACCACCTGCCCGGCAAGCGACTGGATGTTGCCTTGCGCCTTGTCGATGACCGCAAGGCGCTCCTGCAGCTTCGTCAGGCTCTCATGGGTGGAGCGGGTCTGCTCCGTCATGGTCTGGCCGATGCGGCCGGTCATGGCGTCGAGACGCTGGCCGATGGACTGGTTGAGTTCCGCCTGCCGCGCGCCGAACACCTCGGCGATGGTGCCGAGCCTGCCCTGCATTTCCGACTGGGCGCTGAGGATGCCCATCAACCGCTCGTCGGCCTGCCGCGCTCGCTCCGCAGCTTCGGCTGCCAGCGCCCGCCTTGCCCGTGCGGCTCGCAGCAAGCCGATGCAGAGGAGGCCGACGATAAAGGCAACCGCCAGACCGGCGGCGACCACCGCCTGCCCGAGCGTGACCGTCGTCGCGCCGAACTGCGCGACGGGCTGCGCGAGAAGTGTTGAGGCATCCATGGCGGCGACCATACGCGATTCTCGTCGTGATGGAAGATCAAAACGTGAACGTCGGCGCAGCCTTCCTGTTGACGCTTGGGGGGCGAGCGCATAGGTGAAGCGCTATGTCGATCAAGCCGCTCGTCATCCTTCCCGATCCGATCCTTCGCCAGGTTTCGAAGCCGGTGGAAAGGATCGACGATTCGCTTCGCAAGTTCGCCGACGACATGTTCGAGACCATGTATGACGCGCTTGGCATCGGCCTTGCCGCCATTCAGGTCGGCGAACCGCTGCGCATGCTTGTCATGGATCTCGCCAAGGAAGGCGAGACGCCTGCGCCGCAGGTCTTCATCAATCCCGAACTTGTCGAAAGCGGCGATGAGCGCTCCGTCTATGAGGAGGGCTGCCTCTCCATTCCCGACTATTATGCCGAGGTCGAGCGCCCCGCGAGCGTGCGGGTGCGTTATCTCGACCAGTTCGGAAAGCAGCATGAAGTGCTTGCCGAAGGACTGCTCGCGATCTGCCTCCAGCACGAGATGGATCATCTGAACGGCGTGCTGTTCATCGACCATATCTCGAAGCTGAAGCGCGACATGGTGGTGCGCAAGTTCAGGAAGCTGGCGAAGGAAAAGGCCCCAAGCCGTCTGGCGGTGTGATCCGCGCGGCTGTTCTCGTTGGCGCACTTGACCTGAAGCCGCTGAACCCGTTTTGAGACGTGGACTCGCGTTGTCCTGACCAGACCCCCGAATGCTGCCTTTGGCGGAGACCGCATGCCGTTTCGTGTCATCTTCATGGGAACGCCGGATTTTTCCGTGCCTACCCTGCGCGCGCTTGCTGAGGCAGGCCACGAGATCGTCGCGGTCTACACGCAGCCGCCCCGGCCGGCCGGCCGGCGCGGGCTGGAACTCACGCCGTCGCCGGTGCAGCGTGAGGCCGAACGGCTGGGCGTCGAGGTCAGGACGCCGGTTTCGCTGAAGCCGGAGGCGGAGCAGCAGGCGTTTCGTGATCTTGGGGCGGATGTGGCGGTGGTCGTCGCCTACGGGCTGCTGCTGCCGCGACCGATCCTCGAAGGAACACGCCTCGGCTGCTACAATGGCCATGCCTCATTGCTGCCGCGCTGGCGCGGGGCCGCGCCGATCCAGCGGGCGATCATGGCCGGCGATGCCGAAACGGGCATGATGGTGATGAAGATGGATATGGGGCTGGATACCGGACCCGTCGCGCTGACCGCGCGTGTTCCGATCGAACCCGACATGACCGCCGGTGAACTCCACGACGAACTCATGGGCGTCGGTGCGGATCTGATGGTCGAGGCGCTGGACAGGCTGGAGCGCGGTGGACTCACGCTGACGCCCCAGCCGGAGGAGGGGATTCTCTACGCCGCCAAGATCGACAAGGCCGAGACGCGCATCGACTGGACGCGGCCGGCAGTCGAGATCCACAATCATATACGTGGTCTGTCGCCGTTTCCGGGCGCCTGGTGCGAGGCAGCTGTCGGCGGCAGGGTGGAGCGGTTGAAAATCCTTCGTTCGGTGCTGGTTGCGGGCACGGGCGCGCCCGGCACGGTGCTTGATGACCGGCTGACGGTGGCGTGCGGTGACGGCGCCGTGCGCCTCACCGAAGTGCAGCGGGCTGGCGGCAGGCCTGTCCCGGCCGCAGAGTTTCTGCGTGGGGCGAAGATGGAACCGGGAACGATGCTGGGATGATCGATATTGTCGTCAGGCTCGCAACGCTGGCCGATCACGCGGCGATCAGGCAGATCGAGACGGATGCCTTCGCCGGAACGGGCGAGGCCGATCTGGTCGAGGCGCTGCGTGCATCGGGCAGCGTCGTGCTCGAACTCGTGGCGGTCGCTGGCGGTCGCGCCGTCGGCCATGTCCTCTTCTCCCGCCTTCTGGTCGAAAATCGGGGCGCGCCCTTTCTGGCGGTCGCGCTTGCGCCTCTCGCAGTTGCCGGCGCGATGCAGAGAAAGGGCGTCGGCACGGCGCTGGTCGGCGAAGCGCACCGGTTGCTGAAACCGCGCGAAAACCTGTCGGTGGTCCTCGGCGAGCCCGGATATTATGGCCGCTTCGGCTACGAGCACGCCCGCGCGGCGGGCTTCAGCAGCGCTTACCAGTGCGAGGCCTTGCAGGCGCTGTCATGGAGCGAGGAAGCGCCTTTTGCCGGGCGGCTTGTCTATGCCGCGGCGTTTGCGGGGTTGTGACCGTGCCGCGCTACCGCCTCGACATCGAATATGACGGGACCGCCTATGCCGGCTGGCAGCGGCAGGCGGATCAGCATTCCGTGCAGGCGGCGATCGAGCAGGCGATTCTCGCCTTTTCCGGGGAAACCGTCACGATCCGCGGCGCGGGACGGACCGATGCGGGCGTGCATGCGACCGGACAGGTGGCCCATTGCGATCTGGAGAAGGCTTGGCCGGCGAACACGGTCGCCAACGCGCTGAACGCTCACCTCGCGCAGGTCGGCGAAAGGGTGGGCATCATTGCCGTAGCGGTGGTGGACGAGAATTTCGATGCGCGTTTCTCTGCGACTGCCCGGCATTATCTCTACCGCATCGTCAATCGCCGCGCGCCGCTCGCGCTCGATTTCAACCGGGCCTGGCGCGTGGTCCGGCCGCTGGATGCGGCGATCATGCACGAGGCCGCGCAGCTTCTGCTCGGCCGGCATGATTTCTCGACGTTTCGTTCCGCGCATTGTCAGGCCAGCAGTCCGGTCCGGACGCTTGCCCGCCTCGACGTGACGCGGATCGGCGACCTCATCGAGATCCGGACGTCCGCGCGGTCGTTCCTGCACAATCAGGTGCGCTCCATGGTGGGCAGCCTGAAGCAGGTGGGCGAAGGCAAATGGTCGCCGGCCGATCTGAGGGCCGCGCTCGACGCCCGCGACCGTGCCGCCTGCGGGCAGGTCGCGCCGCCGGACGGGCTCTATCTGATCCGCGTCGACTACGCTGGCATCTGACCGGAGGGCGTGAGCCCCAGCAGGCTCTGCAAAACGATCAGCACCGCGAGCGCGGCGACGAACATGGCCACGAACAGCGCCGTTGCGACGGCCGGCCCCTTGTTCAGCGCGACGTTCGTCTGCCGCCAGGTGAGCACGAGCGATGCAAGGAACAGCAGCAGCGACAGCAGCGTGGCGACGTCGGCCGTCTGCGGAAGCACCAATCTGAGGATGGTTGGCGGCAGCATCATCCAGACGAGCAGCGCCGAGGCCCAGTTCCCCGAAACGACATAGTGCACGTAGCGATCGGCGATGCCCGCGCGGCCGGCGACGAGCGCCAGCCCGACAAGCGGCAATATCCATACCGACATGTCGATCACGGCGAGCCGCAGCATGACGCCGAAGCGAGAGGCGGTCGTTTCATAGGCCACGAAGTCATTGGCGCTGGAGATCCAGCCGATGGCGAGGGCCGGCGCGGCGACTGCGATGGCGAAGAAGGAGTCCCAGAAACCCTCCGCCGTGGTGTCCAGAAGGCGCATGCCATCGGCGCGGCCGGTCATGACGCGCCACGCGCCGGTCATGTTGCGCTGGATTTCGGCGGCGTCGAGCATGGCTGTCAGCCGAACCAGTCTTCGAGGAAACGCTGGTAGATCCGCGTCAGCGTCTCGAGATCGTCGAGCGCCACGCGCTCGTCGATCATGTGCATGGTCTGGCCGACAAGTCCGAACTCGACCACTGGGCAATAATCCTTGATGAAGCGCGCGTCCGACGTGCCGCCGGATGTCGAGAGCTTCGGCTGCCGCCCGGTGACGGCCTCGACGGAGGCGGAAAGGCCGGCGATCAGCTTCTCGTCGCGCGTCAGGAAGACGGGGCTCGGCCGGTCCTTCCAGACAAGATCGAAGCTGACGGGCTCGTCGCGATCCTTGCGGTATCGGTTGCGCGCGGCGGCGCGGTCCAGCCGATTGTGGATCTCGGCCTGCAGGGTCTCGGCCGTCCAGGTGTCGTTGAAACGCACGTTGAAGGTCCCCGTGGCGCGCGCGGGGATCACGTTCGATGCCGGATTGCCGACATCGATGGTTGTGATTTCCAGATTCGAGGGCTGGAAATCCGTCGTTCCGTCGTCGAGCGGCGTGGCGATCAGCGCGTCGGCGAGCGCCATCAGCCCGCGCACGGGATTGTCCGCCAGATGCGGATAGGCGACGTGGCCCTGCCTGCCCTGTACCGTGACGGCGCCGGTGATGGAGCCGCGCCGGCCGATCTTGATCATGTCGCCGAGCGTTTCGGGATTGGTCGGTTCGCCGACGATGGAGGCGTCCCACGTTTCGCCCCGCGCCGCCGCCCATTCGAGCAGCTTGCCCGTGCCGTTGATCGACGGACCTTCCTCGTCGCCCGTGATCAGCAGCGAAATCGATCCTTTTGGCTGGCCCTTGTTCTGGACATGCCGGGCGACCGCCGCGACGAAACAGGCGATGCCGCCCTTCATGTCCACGGCGCCGCGCCCATACATCATGCCGTTGGCGACCTCGGCGGAAAAAGGCGGATGCGTCCAGGACGATTCGTCCCCGGGCGGCACGACGTCGGTATGTCCGGCAAACATCAGATGCGGCCCGTTCCCGGAGATGCGGGCATAGAGGTTTTCCACGTCGGCCGTGCCGTCTTCGCGGAAAACCGGCCTCTCCACCGAGAAGCCGAGCGGCTTCAGCATGGCTTCGAGCGTGGAGAGCGCGCCGCCTTCGGCGGGCGTCACGGAGGGGCAGCGGATGAGGGCGGCGAGATTGGCGGCCGGATCGATGGTCTGCGTCATGGCGCAAGCGATAGTGGAATCCGCGCGGCCTGTCACGACCGGCGTGACGCTTCGCGGCGCTCAGTCAGGCGAATCGGCGAGCCTGCCATACATGTTCGGACCGGCCGTTCCGGGCGTCACGCAGAGATAGATGAACGCGATGATCGAGATCACCGGAATGAACAGGCTCAGGCTCATGAAGCCGGTCCTGCCGAGATCGTGAAACCGCTTCACCGTCATGGCGACGTGCGACCAGAGCGCGGCGAAGAAGGCGATGCCGAAGACCAGCGACCATGCCTGTGCAGCCGGCGCCTCCTCGGGAAAACGCATGAACTGATAGAGCGGAAACGACACCGCTATCATCATGAACAGGAAGCCGAGAAAGTAGGCCGCGCGTCCGACGCGGCCCCTGAGCTTGAAGAAAAACCAGAAAAACGTTTTGGAATCAGCCAAGCGGGTCCGGTCCGAATCTGTTTGCGCCGCGTGTGCCTTCCAGGATGCCGCATTCGACCAGGAACCATATGCCGCCGATGAAGGGCACCAGAATGATCAGTGTCCACCACCCCGACTTGTCGCGGTCGTGCCAGCGCTTCGCATAGAGCGCGAAGGCCGGGTAGAGCATGACAAGCGTGGCAAGCGCATAGAGCCATCCATAAGGGATTTCCGGGCTGAAGTTCAACCCGAGCAGGTTGTCGAGGATCATTGCGACGATCATGACCACGAACATGACGCCGATGCCCGCCCAGAACTTGGCGCGGTTGATGCGTCCGTCAAAGCTGGTGAAAAGCCATTTCCAGTCCATCTTTCACCCCTCCAGAAAGGCGCGTCAGTCTGCGCCCGTGCGGAAGGTGCGTCCGCGCGGCGAAAAGATCAATCTCTGAGCAGTTCGTTGATGGAGGTCTTCGACCGGGTTTTTTCATCGACACGCTTGACGATGACGGCGCAGTAGAGGCTCGGTCCCGGTTCGCCGTTGGGCAGCGGCTTGCCGGGCATTGTACCGGCGACGACGACGGAACCTGCCGGCACCTCGCCATAGAACACCTCGCCCGTGGCGCGGTCGACGATCTTGGTCGACTGGCCGATGAAGACGCCCATGCCGAGCACCGCGCCTTCGCGCACGATGCAGCCTTCCACCACCTCCGAACGCGCGCCGATGAAGCAATTGTCCTCGATGATGGTCGGTCCGGCCTGCAGCGGCTCCAGCACACCGCCGATGCCGACGCCGCCCGACAGGTGCACGTTCTTGCCGATCTGGGCGCAAGAGCCCACCGTCGCCCATGTGTCGACCATGGTGCCGCTGTCGACATGGGCGCCGAGATTGACGAAGGACGGCATCAACACCACGCCCGGCGCGATATAGGCGGAGCGGCGCACCACCGCGCTCGGCACGGCGCGGAAGCCGGCCCGCTCGAAATCCACGGCGCCCCAGCCGCTGAACTTCGAGGGCACCTTGTCCCACCAGGACGCGCCGCCCGGGCCGCCTTCGATGATCTCCATGGCGTTGAGGCGGAAGGAGAGCAGCACGGCTTTCTTCAGCCACTGGTTGACCTTCCACTGGCCGTCCGCCTGCCGCTCCGCGACGCGCGCCTCGCCCCTGTCGAGCAGGTTGAGCGCGGTCTCCACAGCGTCGCGTACCTCGCCACCCGTGGAAGCGGAAATCCCGTCGCGCGCGTCGAATGCCTTTTCGATGGCCTCTTCGAGGCTGGCAAGATCGGGCTTCGCCATGGCAAATACTCCGTTAAAGGTGGCGTTAAGACGCGGACGGGTAAGGTGTTCTGGAACCGCGCGGACCCTAGTATGTCAAGGATCGGAAAGGGTCAATCGCGCCGGCGACACGGGGCGGCGTAAGCTGAACGGACGGGGTAAGAGTATGAAACCAATGGAGAATGCCGGCTGGACGCCGCTGCCGCATTCGGACGAGGATCTGGAGCGCGCGCAAAGCGTGCCGGATACGCCGCAGACGCGCGCGCCGACCTATCGGCTTGCCTGGAACGATGCGGACTTCATGACGCGCCGGGAGACGCGGTCGATCCGGCTGCAACTCGAGCTTCTGAAGCCGGAGATGATCCTGGCCGAACGTGGCATCCGCTCGACGGTCGTGATGTTCGGCGGCGCCCGCCTGCCGGAACCAGGCGGCGCCGCCTGGGCCGCAAAGAACGAGACGCAGAAGCGCAACCTCCTGAAAAACAGCAAGTACTACGACGAGGCGCGCAAGTTCGCGCGGCTCTGCTCGCAGCAGTCCGCGGCGTCCTACTACCGCGAATACGTCGTGGTCACCGGCGGCGGGCCGGGCGTCATGGAGGCGGGAAACCGCGGAGCCGACGATGTCGGAGCGCCGTCGATCGGCTTGAACATCGTGCTGCCGCACGAGCAGGCGCCGAACGAATACGTCACGCCGGACCTCTGCTTCAACTTCCACTACTTCGCCGTCCGCAAGATGCATTTCGTCATGCGCGCCAAGGCGGTCGTGGTTTTTCCCGGCGGCTTCGGCACGCTTGACGAGTTCTTCGAGACACTGACGCTCATCCAGACCGGGCGCATGGAGCGCGTGCCGGTCATCCTCTTCGGCAAGGAATTCTGGCACGGCGCCCTCAATCTCGACTATCTGGCGGAACAGGGCACGATCTCGCCGGGCGATCAGGACGTCATCGACTACGCCGAGACCGCGGACGAAGCGTGGGCCATCATCGCGAAGTTCTACAAGCTCTCGGAAGCCGCCTGAGATCGCATATCACCCGGTGCGTCAGCCCGCCGCCGGCGCGATCGTCCGCAGAAACGCGGTCAGGTCGTCCGTGACATAGTCGACATCGTCGTCCTGCGCGGCGTCGCGCTCCCATATCTCCGCGAATGTCGGCTCGAAATTGCGCGGCACGACCAGCACGGTCTTCATGCCGAGCGCCTTCGGGGCGATCAGGTTGCGCGCCAGATCCTCGAACATGACGGCGTTCGGACCCGCCACCTCGTGCAGCGTCAGGAACTTGTCGTAGGTTTCGCGGGCCGGCTTCGGCGTCAGCCCGGCGGCGACGATGTCGAAGATATCGTCGAAATGGTCGAGGATGCCGAGCTGGCGCGCGGTCCGTTCCGCGTGGCTCCTGCTGCCGTTCGTCAGGATGAATTTTCGCCCGGGCAGGGCCTTGATGGCGTCGCCCAGCGCTTCGTCGGGCTTCAGCCAGGTGTAGTCGATGTCGTGCACCTTTTGCAGGAAGTCGTCGGAATTGATGCCGTGCCGCGCCATCAGGCCGGCGAGCGTCGTGCCGTATTCAAGATAAAGCTCCTTCTGGAGCTTGCGCGCATCCTCGCGCGGCAGCTTGAGCAGGTCCGACACATACGCGGTCATGCGCACGTCGATCTGCGAGAACAAATTCGTGTGATGCGGATAGAGCGTGTTATCGAGGTCGAAGACCCAGTCGGTGACATGGCTGAATTGGTGAGGCTCTGGATGGTTCGTCATCCGGCTCTTATGCCATGAAACGCCACGTATACCACATGGCGAAGCGGCGGCGGCGCAAATATCAGATTTGTTAGAATCTTTCGCGGCACCGTAACGATATGTTTCCTGTCCGGATGCAGTGTCGCCCGACATCATGCAGAAAATCGTTCTTCAGTCGCTGCTGACCACATTGCTTTCCGTGATCGGCTCGGTCCTCGCGGCCGCCTCTGTCGTGCCGGCGTTCGGCGGTTCGCTCGATGGCAACGGCCTGCTCATGTGCATTCTCTGCCCGATCGTCGTCGCCGGACCTGCGAGCGCCTACACGTTCTGGCAGCGCGACCGGTTGAAGATCGCACACGATGCGCTGGAGGAGGCGCATCGACAGCTGGCGAGAACGCATGCCGAGCTGCTGGAGAAGTCGCGGCACGATTTCCAGACCGGTTTCCTCAACCGGGAGAGCTTCCTTGACGAACTCGCCGGACAGGGGGAGATCGGCGGCGGCTCGCTGCTGATCATCGATGCCGATCACTTCAAGCGGATCAACGATCGCTACGGCCATCTGGTTGGCGATGAGGCGTTGCGCGAAATAGCGGCGGCGATCGGGCGGGCCGTGCGCGCCGGCGACATCGTGGGCCGCATCGGCGGCGAGGAGTTCGGGGGAATCCTGATCGGCGCCGGCCGCGACGAGGCGATCGCGATCGCGGAACGCGTCAGGCGGGAAGTCGAGCAGTTGAAGTTCTTCCCGCAGCAGGGCGTCATGCTGCCGTTGACCATCAGCATCGGCGGCGCCGAACTGCGCAGGGGCGCGAGCGTCAGCGATCACATGCGCGCGGCGGATGCCCGGCTCTATGCGGCCAAGAAGGGGGGCCGCAATTGCAGCGTCTTCGATCTCGATGCGAAGGTGGCTGCTTAGGGTATGTCTTCGGGACGTCGGCCGGGGCGCCCCTTGTAGTCCGGCAGGCTCCAGCCGTAGCGCAGCGCGCCGCCGCGTATGCCGAACGCCACGAGGAAAGCCAGCGTCGCGGAGGCGTACATCGGCAGGCCGGCTATCTCCAGCACCGTGTAGACAGCCGCGCCGGCAAGTGCGGCCGTCACATAGATTTCGCGCGTCAACAATACCGAACGCTCGCTGGCCAGCAGGTCGCGCAGCACGCCGCCGAAGGTCGCGGTCAGCATGCCCATGACGATGGCGACGGGAGCCGAGCCGGTGACGGTCAGCCCCTTCGCCGCGCCCATGACGGCGAAGGCCGCCATACCGACGGCATCGAGCCAGAGCAGCAGCTTGTAGCGCGACTCGATACGGTGCGCCGTGAAGAACACCAGCACCGACATGATGACGCAGATGAAGATATAGTCGGTGTTGCCGATCCAGAAGACCGGGATGTTCAGGATCACGTCGCGGAACGTGCCGCCGCCTATGGCCGTCGCGCTGGCGAGAAAGAGAAAGCCGATGATGTCGAGCCGCTTCCGGGAGGCCGCCAATGCGCCGGTCGCCGCGAACACGGCGACACCGGCATAGTCGAGGAGCTGGATCAGCGGCATGGGACGTGAACAGTGATCCGTGAACGCTGATCAGTATTGACGCAGTTTCTCAGCTTTGGCGAGAACCGCTCACCACTCAGGCATCCTTCGCGGCCTCGTCGCTGACAGGCCCCGGCTCCGGCTTGGAATCGTTGGCCGGCGCGTGCTTCGGACCTCCGGTGGAGACGCCGACCATAGCCGGCCTGAGCACGCGGTCGCCGATCGAATAGCCGGGCTGCACCACCTGAAGGACGGTGTTCGCCGGGACGCCCGGATTGGGGATCTCGAACATCGCCTGATGGAAGTTGGGATCGAATTTCTCGCCTTCCGGCGCCAGCTTCTTGACTCCGTGGCGTTCCAGCGCCGCCAGCATGGCGCGCTCGGTCATCTCGACGCCTTCGGCCAGCGCCTTCAGCCCGGCGTCGGCAGCCGCCTTCGCCTCCGCCGGGATCGCCTCCAGCGCGCGGCGCAGATTGTCGGAGACGGAAAGCATGTCGCGGGCGAAATTCGATACCGCATAAGCGCGCGCATCCTGCACATCGCGCGCGGTGCGGCGGCGCAGGTTCTCCATCTCGGCGGCGGCGCGCAGGGCGCGGTCCTTGAGTTCCTCGTTTTCCTTCATCAGGCGCGTCAGCACTTCGAAGTCGCCTTCTGCCGCCTTCGATGTTTCGACGTTCACCGTCTCCGACGTATCGAGCAGGTCTTCGACGGGGCGTTCTTCTTTTGGCATGTCGTTCATCATCTGTCCGTTGGTCCGGGAGCCACGAATTTGCGCCCGATATCGAGGTTCGGAGGGCAAAAATCAAGGCATGACGATGCTTCAATCAGGAGCGCCGGCGAGCCGGCGCCCTTTTCTCGGGCAGCGCATGCCGCCAGGCTATCTGGAGTGCGGCCTGAAGTTCCTCTGACGTCAATTCGGAAAGGATGCCGGTCGTCCAGCCCATTCGGCCCCAGCCCTTCGGCACGGGTGCGAACGCTCCCGGATTGACGAGGCATTTGAGTTCCTGCTCGTCGAGGCTGAACTTGAAATTGGCCGAAAGCCCGTCGGCGGCCAGAGTCGCATAGGTGCGGGCCACCTTGAACGCCCTGCGGTCCATATGCGGGGCTTCCACCGTCCCCTCAAGAGCTAGCGCCGCGCGGCGGAAATCGTCGGCCGTCGCCATGGCGTCAGCGCAGCATGCGGCTGATGAGCTGGGCCGTGTAGTCGACCATCGGCACGATGCGGGCGTAGTTGAGGCGCGTCGGCCCGATCACGCCCAGCGCGCCGACCACCCGCGCGTCCTTGTCGCGGTAGGGCGCGACAACCAGCGACGATCCCGACAGCGAAAACAGCTTGTTTTCCGAGCCGATGAAGATGCGCACGCCCGATCCGCCCTCGGCCAGATCGAGGAGCTGGATCAGGCCGTCCTTCGTCTCCAGATCGTCGAACAGGTGCCGCAGCAGTTCGAGGTCGGCCTGTTCCGTGACGTTTTCGAGCAGGTTGGCGCGTCCCCGCACGATCAGCCGCGCCGGCAATCCGCTTTCGGACCCGGCCCAGACCGCAAGCCCCTTGCTCACCAGTTCCTGCGAGAGCGTGTCGAGGGCCTGCCTCGTCTCGTCCTTGAGCCGCTCGATCTCGCCGCGAGCCTCGGCGAGCGTGCGTCCGCGAATATGCGCGTTGAGGAAATTGGAGGCCTCATGCAGTTGCGACGTCGTCACGCCGGCGGGCAGCTCCACCACCCGGTTCTCGACGTCGCCGTTCTGCGACACCAGCACGACGAGCGCGCGCATCGGGTCGAGCTGGATGAACTCGATGTGCTTCAGCGGCAGTTCGTTCTTGGCGGTCAGGACCAGCCCCGCGCCGCGCGACAGGCCGGAGAGCATCTGGCTTGCCTCGGTCAGCATATGCTCCACCGATGCGCCCGAGCCCGATGCTCTCACCTGCGCGTCGATATTGCGTCTTTCCTCTTCGGTGAGGTCGCCGAACTCCATGAACGCGTCGACGAAGAAGCGTAGCCCGCGCTGTGTGGGCAGCCGTCCGGCCGAGATGTGCGGCGAATAGATGAGCCCCAGATGCTCAAGGTCACTCATCACGTTGCGCACGGTGGCCGGCGACAATGAGGACGGCAGGAGCCGCGACAGATTGCGCGAGCCGACCGGCTCGCCGTCCCTCAGGTAGGATTCGACGATGCGCCGGAAGATGTCGCGCGACCTCAGGTCAAGTGTCTGCAATGTCGGATCGGTGATGGGCTTCGTCATCGCGTCAAAAACCTCGACCGGGAATATAGAGGCCGCAGGCCGGAACACAACATGGCGATGCGCGGGCTTTTCCTTTGCGCCGCCCGCCGCGTACGGTTACAAGCCGGCCAAGAATCCCGCGCCAGACAGAGGCCTTGATGCGTCCTTCCAAACGTCAACCCGACGAGATGCGAGCCATTTCCTTCGAACGCAACGTGTCGAAGCATGCCGAGGGCTCCTGCCTCGTCAAGTTCGGCGACACGCATGTGCTGTGCACGGCGAGCCTTGAGGAGAAGGTGCCGGGCTGGATGCGCAACACCGGCCGGGGCTGGGTCACGGCCGAATACGGCATGCTGCCGCGCGCCACCGGCGAGCGTATGCGCCGCGAGGCCTCCGCCGGCAAGCAGGGCGGCCGCACGCTGGAGATCCAGCGCCTGATCGGCCGATCGCTGCGCGCCGTGGTCGACCTCCAGGCGCTCGGAGAGCAGCAGATCACGGTGGACTGCGACGTCATCCAGGCCGATGGCGGCACGCGCACCGCCTCCATAACCGGCGGCTGGGTCGCGCTCTACGACTGCCTGCGCTGGATGGAGGCGCGGCAGATGACGAGCGTCTCGAAGGTGCTCAAGGATCACGTCGCCGCCATTTCCTGCGGCATCCACAACGGCCAGCCGGTGATCGATCTCGACTATCTGGAGGATTCCTCCGCCGGCACCGACGCCAATTTCGTCATGACCGGCAAGGGCGGCATCGTCGAAATCCAGGGAACGGCCGAGGGCGAGCCGTTTTCCGAGGAGCAGTTCGGCCAGCTTCTGGGGCTCGCCAGAAACGGCATCAAGCGCCTCGTCAGCCTTCAGCAGATGGCGGTGGGATAGTCCCGGCATTCCCATGACCCCCTCTGCCATCCTCGAATCCGCGCTCTACGTCACCGATCTCGATGCGGCCGAGGCGTTCTACGCCGAAATCCTTGGCCTTTCCGTCATCGTCAAGGTGCCCGGCCGGCATGTCTTCTTCCGCTGCGGCGACAGCGTGCTGCTGCTTTTCAACGCCGAAGCCACGAAGATTCCGCCGGCGCCCGATGCGAAGCTGCCGGTTCCGCCGCACGGCACGGTGGGAGAGGGGCATCTGTGCTTTTCCGCGACCGCCGAGGAGATCGGACGCTGGAAGTCGCATCTGGAATCGCACAAGATTGCCATCGAGGCGGATTTCGAATGGCCGAAGGGCGGCCGGTCGATCTACTTCCGCGATCCGTCCGGCAATTCGATCGAGTTCGCCGAACCGCGTATCTGGGGCATCTGAATGCGAGACCTGAAGGGCCGGATGCTTGTCGTCGCCAGCCACAATGCCGGCAAGCTGCGCGAATTCGCGGACCTGCTTGGACCGTTCGGCATCGACGCGAAGTCGGCGAAGGAGTTCGGCCTGCCGGAGCCCGATGAAACCGGAACGACATTCGAGGAGAACGCCTATATCAAGGCCTTCGCGGCGGCCAGCGCGACCGGCCTGCCAGCCATGTCGGACGATTCCGGGCTCGTGGTCGACGCGCTCGATGGCCAACCGGGCGTCTACACCGCCAACTGGGCGGAAAAGGCGGATGGCGCGCGCGACTTCATGATGGCGATGGAAAAGACGGAAAAGCTCCTGCAGGAGCGCGGCGCCACCGATCCTGCTGCGCGGACGGGTCGCTTCGTCGCCGTCATCTGCCTCGCATGGCCGGACGGCGAGGCCGAATATTTCCGTGGCGAGTCGGAGGGCCATCTGGTCTGGCCGCCGCGCGGCACGAGCGGCTTCGGCTACGATCCGGTCTTTCTCCCGGTCGGCCACACCCGCACCTTCGGAGAGATGGCCGCCGAGGAGAAGCACGGCTGGAAACCGGGCCAGCCGGACGCCCTGTCGCATCGTGCCCGTGCCTTCCAGAAATTCGCCCGCGCACGTCTGGGCTCCGCTTGAACCGGCTCCTGCCCATCGACCGCGATCCGGGTTTCGGGATTTATGTCCACTGGCCGTTCTGCGCGGCCAAGTGCCCCTATTGCGACTTCAACAGTCATGTCCGCCATCAGGGCGTCGATCAGGAGCGCTATGCGAAGGCGTTTCTGATCGAGCTGGCGGATCGCCGCCGCCGCACAGGGCCGCGCACCGTCACCTCGATCTTCATCGGCGGCGGCACGCCCTCGCTGATGAAGCCGGAGACGGTGGGCGCTATTCTGGAGGGCATCGCCGCCAACTGGTCGGTGCCCTCCGGCATCGAGGTGACGCTGGAAGCCAATCCGTCATCGGTCGAGACGGAGCGTTTCCGTGGCTACCGCGCAGCCGGCGTCAACCGCGTCTCGCTCGGCGTGCAGGCGCTGAACGACAAGGATTTGCGCTTTCTCAGCCGGCTGCACAATGTTGAGGAGGCGCTCAAGGCCATCGGGCTTGCGCGCGAGATTTTCCCACGCCTGTCCTTCGACCTGATCTACGCTCGCCCCGGCCAGACGCCGGAAGCGTGGGCCGAGGAATTGAAGAGGGCCATCGGCCATGCCGTCGATCACCTGTCGCTCTACCAGTTGACCATCGAGGAAGGCACGCGCTTCCACGATCTCCATGCCGCCGGCAAGTTCGCTATCCCGGACGCCGATGCGGCCGCTGACCTCTACCAGGTCACGCAGGAGGTGACGGCCGCGCATGGCCTGCCGGCCTACGAGATTTCGAACCATGCGAAGCCCGGCTGCGAGAGCCGCCACAACCTCACCTACTGGCGCTATGGCGAATATGTCGGCGTCGGCCCCGGAGCGCATGGACGCTATGTCGAGGACGGCCGGCGGGTCGTCACCTTCACCGAAAAGTTTCCGGAAGCGTGGTTGAAGCTGGTGGAGGAGAAGGGTCACGGCCTTACCGGCGGCGAGGTTCTGACCCGCTCCGAGGAAGCCGACGAATTCCTGATGATGGGATTGCGCCTGGTCGAGGGTATCGACCTGACGCGCTACGAAGCCCTTTCCGGCCACACTCTGCCGTCGCGCCGCGTGTCGATCCTGCGAGAGGAAGGCCTTGTTACGCCGGTCGGCAATTCCGGCCTGCGCGCGACACCGGCAGGCATGGTGGTGCTCGACGCGCTGGTCGCCGATCTTGCGCGGTAACTCGCCCTGCACCACGATAGGATGATTTCTCAAAGCGTGTCGCGTTGAACCGGAATCAGGTGACACGCTTTAAGTTCTTGTTTTTTCGCATGTCGTTGTCCCGAAACCGGTTCCCACTTTCGGGCGACATGCCTTTTCGAGGTTCGCGTGGTGGAATATACGTCTTCCTGGCTGTTCTGGGCGCTGCTATCGGCCGTGTTTGCGGCGCTGACAGCGATCTTCGCCAAGGTCGGGGTGCACGACATCGATTCCGACCTCGCCACGCTTATCCGCACGGTGGTCGTCTTCGCCGTACTCGCGGCGCTGCTCGCCGCGACGGGGCGGCTGCATGCTCCGTCGGCGATTTCCGGCAGGACCTGGCTGTTTCTGGTGTTGTCCGGCCTGGCGACCGGCGCGTCGTGGGTTTGCTATTTTCGTGCGCTGAAGCTTGGCGCCGCCGCCCAGATCGCACCGATCGACAAGCTGAGCGTCGTGCTTGTCGCTGTCTTCGGCGTTGTCTTCCTCGGCGAACGCCTGAGCCTTATCAACTGGCTCGGCGTGCTTCTCATCGGCGGTGGCGCCATCCTTGTAGCCCAACGCTGATAGTTCAGCTGCGAGGTGGAGATTCTTTCAACAATGCGGGCCGCTCCACGGGAGCGGAGGTCTTGAGGCCGGCCACGATCAAGGAGCGTTTGGCCCGCAACCGCCGGATTTCACGACGTTCGACGCGGATCGTGACTTCGATTTCCTTTTCCGGATCGAAATAGGGCGTGAATGTGTCCTGGATTTCGAGCTGACCCATGGCGTCCTCCGCTGTCGGGAAAGAACCGGTAGCTGCCTGTTTTGTTCCCAATGAGTCCAAAAACCGGGCAGGCGCGCACCTTCGCGCCTGACGCCAGCCTTCGCATTCACAAATGATGCTACGCGCCGCCAAAACTCGTCGGCGAAGGGCTGACGATCTTGCGGCCACCTCCCGGCTGCACCTCGTAAACCGTATAGGCGCGCTGGTTGGAGCCGTCCGAGCCGAAGCGGAAGACGCCGCCATAGCCGGTGAAGCCCGCGCGTGCCTCGATCACGGCAGGCGTGAAGCCGACCGGCCCGTAGTGCCGCACGATACCCACGGCTAGCGCCACGCTGTCATAGCCGAGCACGGCATTGGTGGAGGGTTCTGTGCCGAATTTCTGCCTGTAGCGCGCCTTGAACTCGCCGATCCGGGCCTGGTCGACATCGGCGAACCACGCGCCGGTCAAAGCGGGATCGCCCAGCGACGCGCTGTTCCAGAGACCTGTGCCGAGCAGCTTCTTGGTAGCAAGGTCGACGCCGTTGGAGCGTAGCGCCGCTGCGATCGCGTTCGGGCTCGGGCCTCCGTCGGGAATGAAGATCGCCTGCGCCTCGTTGGCCTTGGCGGCGATGGCGGAGGCGGCCGTCTGCACCGAGGCGTCGTTTGGATCGTAGCGCTCGACCTGCAGCAGCGATCCGCCCAGAGTCTGCAAGGTCTGCTGCAACTGGCGCTCCGCAACGGTGCCGGCGGCTCCGTTGGGCACCAGCGCGACGAAGCTCTTGTAGCCCTGTGCGAACGCATAGGCGGCGGTGCGGTCGACCACACCTTGTGGCAGGAAGGAGTTGAGATAGACGCCGCTGCCCGCGACCGACTGGTCCGACGAAAAGGCGATGGCGATCTTGCCGGCCTGCCTGAGCACGGTCGCGGCCTGCGCCACTTCCGGCGCGAAGACGGGACCGAGCACCACCGACGATCCTTCGGCGGTCGCTTCCGTCGCCATGGCTAGCGCGCGCGAGGGCTGTCCGGCGGTGTCCTTGACAACGATCTGGAGCGATTGCTGGCCGAAATCGTCGATGGCGAGTTGTGCGGCATTGCGCAGTTCGAGCCCGATCTTGCCGCCATTGCCGTCGGCGCCCAGCGGCAGCAGCATTGCCACGCGCACCGGCCCGGAACCGATGATCTCGCCATTGGCGGTCGGTAACGCCTCGGTCACGACCGGCATCTGCCCTTCCGGCTGCGGGGACGGCAGACCTCCCGGCACGGATTGGCAGCCGGCCGCCAGCGCCATCGGCGCGAGCGTCATGCTGGAAAGCCCGGCGAGAAGCCGGCGGCGGGTGAGAAGGAGGGTCATAGCCTGTCTTCGCTGCGTGATCGCGCGCTTTGCAACCGGCGGTCTGTCATGTCAATGCTTGCCCGCGCGGATCGATCCGTGCGGCATCGATGGAGAATGCGTGGAAAATCGGGCGGCAAGCTATATGGTCGGCGGGACCGAGATCGCCGCGCGGCCGCTTGAGCCGGCGCTCTATCTGGTGGCGACGCCGATCGGCAACCTCGCCGACATCACGCTGCGGGCGCTGGAGACGCTGGCCGCCTGCGACGTGCTGGCCTGCGAGGACACGCGCGTCACCCGCATCCTGCTCGACCGCTACGGCATTCGCCAGAAGCCCGTCGCCTATCACGAGCACAATGCTGAGGAGGCAGGACCACGCCTGATTTCCGCCATTTCCGAGGGCCGCAGCGTGGCGCTGGTCTCCGATGCCGGCACGCCGCTGGTGTCAGACCCCGGCTATCGTCTGGTCGAGAAGGCGCGGGAAGCCGGCATCCGGGTCGTCCCCGTTCCCGGCCCTTCCGCGGTGCTCGCGGCATTGACCGGGTCCGGCCTGCCCTCCGACGCCTTCCTGTTCGCCGGTTTCCTGCCGGTGAAGGACGGCGCGCGGCGTTCGCGGCTGGAGGAACTGAAGGCGGCCCCGGCGACGTTGATCTTCTTCGAATCGCCGCGCCGCTTGGCCGACACGCTCGCCACGATGTCCGACGTGCTCGGCGACCGCCCGGCGGCGATCGGCCGGGAACTGACCAAGACCTTCGAGGAGTTCCGCACCGAACGCCTCGCCGCGCTGGCCACGCATTATGCCGCTGCCGACACGCCGAAGGGGGAAGTCGTGATCTGCGTCGGCCCGCCGGTGCCGGGCGGGGCCGACGAGCACGACATAGACCGCCTGCTTCTGTCGCTCGCCGCCGAGATGCCGGCCTCCAAGGCGGCCGGCGAGGCGGCGCGCATGACCGGCGCGAAGAAGCCCGACCTTTATCGCCGCCTGCTCGAATTGCGGGAGGAAAAGGGTTGAAGCGTCCGGCCTTGCGTCCCGTATCGACGGATGCCCGGCGCGACCGGCGCTTTGCCGCCTACCGCCTCGGCCATCGCAGCGAATGGCTGGCGGCGCTCGCGCTGATGCTCAAGGGATACCAGATCGTCGCCTGGCGCTACCGCACGAAGCTCGGCGAGATCGACCTGATCGCCCGCCGCCGCGATCTGGTGCTGATCGTCGAGGTGAAGGCGCGGCCGACGCTTGCCGAGGCGATGGAGGCCATCGGGCACATATCGGAACGGCGGATCGACGGCGCGGCGGATCTCTGGCTGGCGCGCCAGCCGGACTATGCCCGGCTTTCGCTGCGTTTCGACATGGTGGCCGTCCTCCCGCGGCGCTGGCCGGTCCATGTGGAAAATATTTTCCAGGGACGGCGGTAAGGCGAAGGAATTTTCTCTTGCCGGCGAAGCGTCGCCGGAACACTCTTCATTCACCACCAATTGGCGAGGGAGTCCCGGCAATGTGCCATCATTGCGTCATCGACAGCGTCAAGCAGAGCATGCTCAGCCGGCGCAGTTTCTTCACCGGCGTCGCCGCTGCGGCTGCGGCGGGCGCCGTCGTTTCGACGGTTTCCTCTCCCGTGCTGGCGCAGTCCGCGACCAAGGCGGAAGATCTCACCCATGATCTGGTCGAGAATTTTCCGACCTATTTCGGCAGCCAGCAGTTCTTCATCGACAAGCTGAACGACTTCGCCAAGGACGGCTTCAACATCTCGCAATGGCGGATTGTCGAGCACACCGGCACCCATATCGACGCGCCATTGCATTTCACCGCTGACGGCAAGGGCGTCGGCGAACTCCCGGTCGAGGATCTGGTCGCGCCGCTCTCCGTGATCGACATCCGCGCCAAGGCGGAGAGCGATCCGGACGCGCAACTGACGCCCGACGACATCAAGGCGTGGACCGACAAGAACGGGCCGCTGCCGGAAGGCGGGGTCGTCGCGCTTCTGTCGGGCTGGGGCGCGCATGTCGCGACGGACAAGTTCCGCAATGTCGGCGGCGACGGCAAGACGCAGCACTATCCGGGCTTCCATGTCGAGGCTGCCCAGCAGCTTCTGGAGACGACCACCAAGGCGATCGCCGTCGACACGCTTTCGCTGGATTTTGGCGCGTCGCCGGACTTCATCGTCCACAAGACCTGGCTGCCGGCCGGCCGCTACGGGATCGAGGGCGTCGCCAATCTCGATCGCCTTCCGGCCAAGGGCGCGACCATCGTTGTCGGCGCGCCCAAGATCAGCAAGGGGAGCGGCGGCCCTGCAAGGATCATTGCGCTCGTATGAGCGTTTTCGCCAGGATGCATGAAGCATCCGGCACTCGAACGAACCAGGAAAGAATCCATGAGCCTCCGCATCAACGACACGGCGCCCGATTTCACCGCCGACACGACCGAAGGGACGATCCACTTCCACGAATGGATCGGTGACGGCTATGCCGTCCTGTTTTCGCATCCAAAGGATTTTACGCCCGTCTGCACGACGGAGCTGGGCCTGATGGCGGGCCTGAAGGGCGAATTCGCCAGGCGCAACGCCAAGATCATCGGCATTTCCGTCGACTCCGTCGAAAGCCACAACAAGTGGAAGGGCGACATCGAGAAGGCGACCGGGCACGCCGTGAACTATCCCATGATCGGCGACGGCGAACTGAAGGTGGCCAAGCTTTACGACATGCTGCCGGCGAGCGCCGGCGATACCTCGGAGGGCCGCACGCCCGCCGACAACCAGACCGTGCGCTCGGTCTTCGTCATCGGACCCGACAAGAAGGTGAAGCTGACGCTGACCTATCCCATGACGACCGGCCGCAACTTCGACGAGATTCTGCGCGCCATCGATTCCATCCAGCTCACCGCCAAACACAAGGTGGCGACGCCTGCGAACTGGAAGCAGGGCGAGGACGTGGTCATCACCGCCGCCTTCTCCGACGACGAGGCAAACGAGAAGTTTGGCGGTTTCGACCGCGTGCTTCCCTATTTGCGCAAGGCAAAACAGCCTCAGGACTGATCGTCGGCAGTGCCGACACAAGCTTTCGAGCCTCTTGTGGCCTCCGCCGCTATCTGCGCGGCGATACCGCCATCGGCAGGCCGCCTTCCGGCTGCGTCGTCAGCCTCTGCACCGGCCAGGGGTTTGTTTCGGCGACGGTGTCGAACCGGTAACGCGAGAGCAGCACGGCCAGCGCTATGATCGCCTCCTGCATGGCGAAGGCCGCGCCGATGCAGACACGCGGTCCCGCTCCGAAGGGCAGATACTGGAAGCGGTCGATCTTCTCGCGGTTTCCCGGATGGAAGCGCGACGGCATGAACGCGTCGGGCTGATCCCACAATTTCCGGTGCCGGTGGATGATCCAGGGCATCACCAGCACAGCCGCGCCCTCGCGGATGTAGAGGTCCTTGTAGGTCTCCGGCACGATCGGCTCACGGTTGATCGACGGGGCGGGCGGATAGAGCCGCAAGGCTTCCTCGAAGGCCGCGCGCGTCAGCGGCATGGCGTCCAGCCATTTTGAAGGATCGCTCTCGCGCGCCAGCACCGCGTCGATCTCGGCCTCGACCTTGTCGCGTTCCCATGGCGCTTCGGCAAGGCAGTAGATCGTCCAGCCGAGCGCACGGGCCGTCGTCTCATGGCCGGCGCCGATGAAGGTGATGATATTGTCCTCGATCTCGGCGCGGGTAAGCCCGTCCGGGCCTTCGGCGCGCAGGAGCAGCGTCAGGAAATCGTTGGGCGCGCTGTCGGGATCGCGTCTCAGCTTTTCGATGCGCATCTCCATCGTGTCGCGCACGATCTGGCGGAAATAGTCGAGCGTTTTCCTCCCCCTCAGCCGCGTGAGGCGCGGCAGCCATGTCGGCGCGCGCAGGAGGTCGAGCGGATCGACCCTTCCCATCGTTTCGAACAGATGCTCGATCTGTTCGGGGAAGGAGCCGGATTCGCCCGCGATCTCTCCCGAGAAAAGGGTTTCGGCGAGGATTTCGTAGGTCAGCGCGGTCATGTCATCGGCGATATCGACCGTTCCCGCCATGTCCTCGTATTTGCGGGCGAAGTCCTCCGAGCGCGTCAGCATCGGCCGGGCGAAGCCGAAGATGTTGCGCGGGGTGAAGACGGGCGCCATCGCCTTGCGCGAGCGCTTCCAGACTTCGCCTTCCGCCGTCAGAAGCCCGTCACGCAGGATCGGCCGCAGGACGAGCTGGCGGACGATCGCCATGCGATAGTTCTTCGCATTATCGACGAGAATGTGGCGGATGAGGCCCGGATCGTTGGCCAGGACCAGCGGTCCGGCAATGCCGGTGACGCTGATCCATGGCTTGTTGTAGGAAGGCTCGCCCCAGAGTTCGAGCGGGTTGCGGCGGATGATCCGCATCAGCTCCAGCGTCGAGGGCGGACTCGTGCGCGGTTTCGGCGCGGGCGGGACGAACGGTGCGGGCGACGTGTCCATGGGAGAAATCTAGGCCTCTGGCCGAACGCCTTCAATGCGGGAGGCTGGTCTTGTGCCCGCCACAAAGCCGTGAAAGCGTGCGGTGGCTTTGGGTTTTGGGCATGCCGAGGTTTCTACTCGTCCTGATGATGGCCTGTCTGGCGGCGTTTCCGGCTTTCGCCGAACGCCGGGTCGCGCTCGTCATGGCGGCGGATGCCTACCGGACGCTCCGGCCGCTGCGCAACGCATTGAATGACGGCCGCGCCGTGGAAGCCGCGCTGCGCGGCCTGGGTTTCGAGGTGATCTCCGAAACCGACCGCGACCTGCGCCGCATGCGTCGCGCGATGGAGGATTTTCGCGAGGATGCGAAAGATGCGGACGTGGTCCTCGTCTATTTCGCCGGCCATGGCGTCGAGATTTCCGGCGACAACCGCCTGCTTCCTGTCGATGGGGACGCGTCGACGCTCGATGCTCTGAAGGCGTCCAGCCTGCCGCTGGAGGAAATCCGCAACGCGGTCGCCAGCGCCGGCCGCATCGGCCTCGTCCTGCTCGACGCCTGTCGCAACGATCCTTTCGGCACGGCGGCAGAAGATGGGCGCGGCGCCGTGGCGCTTTCGGCTGACGTTTCGGATGCGGTCAGGCCCGGCCTCGGCCGTGTCGGGCGCGCGGAAAACATGCTGTTCGCCTTCGCCGCAGCTCCCGGCGAAACGGCTTCCGACGGCGATGACGGCCATTCGCCCTTCGCCGCGGCGCTGGGTAAATATCTGGCGACGGACGGGCTGGAAATCCGCTCGGTGCTCACGCTCGTCCAGCAGGAGGTCTATGAGCGCTCCGGCGGCCGGCAGCTTCCCTATGTGGAAAGCGGCCTGCCGCAACTCTTTTTCGCCTCGAAGACCCGCGCCGACCTTCCCGAGCGCGAACGCCTGCTGCTCGCCATGGCCGATGTGACGCCGGATCTGCGCGCCGAGGTCGAGCAGATCGCGAACGACGCCGACATGCCGCTGGCGCCGCTCTACGGCGCGCTGATCGGCTCCGACGCGGGCGCGCTGGACGAGGCTGAGCGCAGTGCCCGCCTCCGCGAGGCCGCAGCCGCCTTCGTCAAGGTTCGCGACGAGCTGCGGACGCTGGGCGCCGCCGACCCGGAGGTCGCCGCGCTGCGCGACGAGGCCGGAAAATTCCTTGCAGACGGCGCTTTCGAGGCAGCGCGCGAGAGGCTGGCGGCGGCGGCCGACATCGACAGCCGCTCCCGTGAGACCCTGAAAGTCAATGTGAAGGAGCGCACCCTCTCGGAGGCGGCGACCCGCGTGCTCTCCGGTGGCGCTGCCCGCGCCGAGCTGAAATATCGCGAGGCGATTGCCGATCTGGAGCGCGCGCTCGCGCTGTTCGACGAGGCTGGAGGCGTTGCCCTGGGGCGCGAGCAGGCCGAACGCCGCCTCTCCGTTCTGCAGAATCTCGGCGATCTCTATACGACGGTGGGAGACGTCACCGCGGCAGGCCGGTCCTTCGGCAGCTTTGTCGACGGCCTCAAGCAACTGCCCGGTTTCGCCGCAGGCGACCCGGTCGTGCTCCATGATACCGCGGTGGGATACACCCGGCTCGGCGACACCGAGCTTCTGGCCGGCACTCTGGATAAAGCCTTCGCAAGCTATGTGGCTGCCCGGGAGATCTTGCTCGAACTCACAAGGAGCGACCGCAACCCCGAATGGCTGGACTCGCTCGCGCGCCTCTACGACAAGGTCTCCGAACTTCGGATCGCCGCCGGCGAGCTCGACGGGGCTATAGAGGCCACTATGGACGCGCTGGAAATCAAGTTCGGCCTGGCCGAACAGTCGCCGGGCGACGACGCGCGGCAGCGCAGCCTTACCATCACCCACGACGCGCTTGGCGACCTCGCACGGCAGGTCGGTGACCTCGCCATGGCACGGCAGTCTTATGAGAAGAGCCGAGACGCGCGGGAAGGTATCGTCGCGCGTCACCCTTCCGATCCTGAGGCGCTCCGCGACCTGTCGATCAGCCACGACAAGATGGGCGATCTGATGCGCGAGGAAGGCGACCTTGCAGGCGCGCTCGCGTCTTACCGCGCCAGCCTCGCCATCGTCGAGGATCTCGCGCAGCGCGATCCCAACGACTCCAACAAGCTGCGAGACCTTGCGCTGACCCGGGCAAAGATCGGCAATGTCGAGCGCGACGGCGGTGAGATCCAGGCTGCGCTGGTGTCGTACCGGACCTCGCTTGAGATCGTGGAGCAGTTGGCACGCGGCGATCCCAACAACCTCCTCTGGCAGCGCGACCTCTCCATCTCGATCGAGAAGGTGGCTGACATCCACCGCCGCCTCGGCGACGAGCGAGAGGCGCTGGAGCAGTATCAGCGCAGCTTGAAGATCACGGCGTGGCTCGCCCGCGCCGATCCGGCGAATGCGGAATGGCTGCGCGACGTCTCGATCACGCTGGCGGAGATCGGCAATCTCAAACTCCGCGCCAAGGATTACGAGGGCGCCAGGGATGCGCTCGCCTCAAGCCGGAACATACGGCAGCAACTCGCCGCGACCCAGCCCGGCAACATGGTCTGGCAGCGCGACCTGATGCTGGCGCACAACGATTTCGCCTATGTTTCCGACGATCCGAAGCGCGATCTCCGCGAGGCGATTGCGATTGCAGAACGCCTCGCGGCGAAAGGGCTTCTGTCGAGCGGTGACCGCAAGCTGGCCGACCAGATGCGGCGGCAGCTCGCAAAGCTGAAATAAGTCGCCAAAAGCCCGGTTTTCCTGAGAAAAATCAGCCTCCGGATTTGGAGATTCGGGCCGGAAAGCCTATATCTTGGGCATCAGTCAGGGCGCGATTCGGCCGTATTCCGGCTTTATTCGTGCGGGGTTCCCAACGAAAGTTTTGCATGAGCGACGAGATAGAGAACGGCAGCGGCGGCAACGCCGAATATGGCGCCGAATCCATCAAGGTTTTGAAGGGCCTGGACGCCGTCCGCAAGCGGCCCGGCATGTATATCGGCGACACGGATGACGGTTCCGGCCTGCATCATATGGTCTACGAGGTGGTGGACAACGCCATCGACGAGGCGCTTGCCGGCCACGCCGATCTCGTTTCCGTGACGCTCAATCCCGACGGTTCCTGCACGGTTATCGACAACGGTCGCGGCATTCCGACCGATCTGCACCCGACCGAGGGCGTCTCGGCGGCCGAAGTCATCATGACGCAGCTCCATGCCGGCGGAAAATTCGACCAGAACTCCTACAAGGTCTCCGGCGGCCTGCACGGTGTCGGCGTGTCGGTGGTGAACGCGCTTTCCGTCTGGCTCAGGCTGAAGATCCGCCGCGACGGCAAGATCCACGAAATGGCGTTCACGCATGGCGACGCGGATGCGCCGCTTGCCGTCACCGGCACCTACGAGCCGAACCGGCAGCCCGCCACCTATGAGGGTCGTTCGGGCACCGAAGTCACCTTCATGCCGTCGAGCGAGACCTTTTCCATGGTCGAGTTCGACTACAACACGCTGGAACACCGGCTGCGCGAACTCGCCTTCCTGAATTCCGGCGTGCGCATCGTGCTGACCGACAGGCGTCATGCCGACATCAGGCAGGCCGAGCTGATGTATGAAGGCGGGCTGGAAGAGTTCGTCAAATATCTCGACCGCGCCAAGAAGCCGTTGATCGACAAGCCGATCGCCATCCGCGCCGAGCGGGACGGCATCACCGTCGAGGTCGCCATGTGGTGGAACGACAGCTACCACGAAAACGTGCTGTGCTTCACCAACAACATCCCGCAGCGCGACGGCGGCACCCATCTGGCCGGCTTTCGGGGTGCGCTGACGCGGCAGGTCACCGGCTATGCGAACACATCCGGCATCTCCAAGAAGGAGAAGGTGGAACTGACCGGCGACGACTGCCGCGAAGGGCTAACCGCCGTCCTTTCCGTCAAGGTTCCGGACCCCAAATTCTCCTCCCAGACCAAGGACAAGCTGGTGTCGTCCGAGGTTCGCCCGGTGGTGGAAAGCCTCGTCAACGAGGCGCTCGGCTCATGGCTGGAGGAGCATCCGGCCGAGGCGAAGACGCTGGTCGGCAAGGTGGTCGAGGCCGCCGCCGCCCGCGAGGCCGCCCGCAAGGCGCGCGAACTGACGCGCCGCAAGGGCGTGCTCGACATCACTTCGCTCCCCGGAAAACTGGCCGACTGTCAGGAGCGCGACCCGGCGAAATCCGAACTCTTCATCGTCGAGGGCGATTCCGCCGGCGGTTCGGCCAAGGGCGGGCGTTCGCGCCAGAATCAGGCGATCCTGCCGCTGCGCGGCAAGATCCTGAACGTCGAGCGCGCGCGCTTCGACCGCATGCTCTCTTCCGAGATGATCGGCACACTGATCACCGCGCTCGGCACCGGCATCGGCAAGGACGAGTTCAACGTCGAGAAGCTGCGCTATCACAAGATCATCATCATGACGGACGCCGACGTCGACGGTGCCCACATCCGCACGCTGCTGCTCACCTTCTTCTTCCGCCAGATGCCGGCGATCATCGAGGGCGGCTATCTCTACATCGCCCAGCCGCCGCTCTACAAAGTCACGCGTGGGAAGAGCGTGCAGTATGTGAAGGACGAGATGGCTTTCGAGAACTTCCTCATCGAAACCGGCCTGGACGAGGCGTCGCTGGTGCTCGGTTCCGGCGAGGTGCGCGTTGGCCACGATCTGCGCGCGGTGGTCGAGGATGCCCGCGCCGTCCGCCAGCTCATCAACGGCCTGCATTCGCGCTACAACCGCTCCATCGTGGAGCAGGCGGCGATCGCGGGCGCGCTCAATCTTGAAAGCGTCACCGATCTTGCCCGCGCCAATGCCATGGCGGAGGCTATCGCGAAACGCCTCGACGTGATTGCGGAGGAGACCGAGCGCGGCTGGCAGGGCCGGCTGTCGACGTCCAACGAAGGCCCCGGCGGCTATACTTTCGAGCGCACCGTGCGCGGCGTGAAGGAAGTGGCGCAGCTCGACATGGCGCTCATCAATTCCGCCGATGCGCGCGCTCTGGACCGTCACGCGGGCCGTCTGGCAGAGGTCTACAGCACGCCGCCGCTGCTGCGCCGGAAGGATCTCAACGAGACGATCTCCGGGCCGCTGGCGCTGCTCGACACCGTGTTCAACGCCGGCCGCAAGGGTCTCACCATGCAGCGCTACAAGGGTCTCGGCGAGATGAACGCCGAGCAGCTTTGGGAAACCACGCTCGACCCCAACGTCCGTTCGCTGTTGCAGGTGAGGGTCAATGACGCGACCGACGCCGACTCGCTCTTCTCCCGCCTGATGGGCGACGAGGTCGAGCCGCGACGCGAGTTCATCCAGGAAAACGCGCTGTCGGTGGCGAATCTGGACGTTTGAGGAGAGGCGGGAGTGATGTCGCCGTCACTCTCCACCTCGTCGATCCGACTCTCTTCGGCCCCTACGCTGCCCCCTTCTCTCCGACACGCGCCTTCTTCGCCGCACGTCGCTTCTCGACCGCATCCGCCAGCGTACGCAGCACGGCGATCGACGTCTCCCAGTCGATGCAGCCATCGGTGATGCTCTGACCGTAGGTAAGCGGCTTGCCCGGCACGACGTCCTGCCTTCCGGCAACGAGATTGCTCTCGATCATGACGCCGACGATGCGGTCGTCGCCCGCTGCCATCTGCGCGGCGATGTCGTCGACGACCGCCGGCTGGTTCTCCGGCTTCTTCGCGCTGTTGGCGTGGCTGGCGTCGATCATCACCACCGGCGCGATGCCCGCGCCGGACAGTTCCTTGCAGGCCGCGTCGACGCTCGCCGCATCATAGTTCGGGGCCTTGCCGCCGCGAAGGATGATGTGGCAGTCGCCGTTCCCCGCGGTCGCCGCGATCGCCGAGCGGCCGTCCTTGGTCACGGCGAGGAAATGATGCGGCTGCGATGCCGACTTCACCGCATCGGCCGCGATGCGGATGTTGCCGTCCGTGCCGTTCTTGAAGCCGACCGGGCAGGAGAGGCCCGAGGCCAGTTCGCGATGCACCTGGCTTTCGGTCGTGCGCGCGCCGATCGCCCCCCATGAGACGAGATCGGCGAGATATTGCGGCGTCGTCATGTCGAGGAATTCGCAGCCGGCCGGCAGGCCGAGATTGTTGACCGCCGCCAGAACGTTGCGGGCGAGCCGCAATCCCTTGTTGATGTCGAAGCTGCCGTCGAGATCCGGATCGTTGATGAGGCCCTTCCAGCCGACGGTCGTGCGCGGCTTTTCGAAATAGACGCGCATGACGATCTCGAGTCGGTCGGCAAGCTCTTCGCGCAGGGCCGCGAGCCGTGAGGCGTAGTCCATGGCCGCCTTCGGGTCGTGGATCGAACAGGGGCCGATGACGACCAGCAGCCGGTCGTCGGTCCGCTGCAGGATCGACCGGATGGCGTTGCGCGACGCGGTGACGGTTCGCGTCGCGGTCAGGGTGCGCGGAATTTCCCGCGTGACTGCGTTGGGAGGGCTTAGTTCCCGGATTTCCCGGATGCGGAGATCTTCAGTTGTGCTCAACACGGCTTTGGTCCTTTTGGATGGCCGGCGGCACAAAAAAGCCGCCAGGTCTGGCGGCTGTTCGGATGGTCTATCTGGTAACTTCAGATCGAGCGAAATCCTCCCACCGCCGGTGAGCCCGTAAAGCTAAAGTACCAATAGTTGGCGGCGAGGTGGATCATTCCGCCCCTATAGCGCGCCGCTGCTGGCTTGTCACCTCGAATCTGCGCCGGCCGGGTATCGGCCTAGATCGGTTGCGGCGATGCCACACTCCTGCGCGCCCCGGCGACGATATGCGCCATGACGGCGGCGAAGACGATCAGCCCGCCGGCGAGCGTCGCCCGGCCCGGCGCTTCGTGGAAGAAGAGCCACACCCAGAGCGGCGCCAGCGGCGCGTCCAGCGCCCCGATCAAGGCCGTCTCGATGGCCGGCAGCAGCCTTGCGCCGACTGTGAACAACGCCAGCCCCAGCGCCGAATTGACGGCGCCGAAGGCCGCGAGCAGCCAGAGTTCTCCACCGGTAACGGCCATCGGATCGCCGAGCGGCCAGCAGAACAGTCCGGAAACCAGCGCCGACAGGCAGGCAGCCGGCATGGTCGGTATGTCGCGCCAGCGGCGCGCGATGACCATCATCAGCGCCACGCAGACAGTCATGGCGACCGCCAGCAGGTCGCCCAGCAGGCCGCCTTCGATGCTGAGGCCGACCATCACGGCAACGCCGATCAGCGCGAAAAGGCTCGCGGCAAGGGCGCTTTTCGGCGGCTTTTCGCCGAGAAGGAGGACGCCGAAGCCGGCGGCAATGAAGGGGACGGTCGCATAGATAACGGCATTGTGTGCGACTGTCGTATGTCGCAGCGACGTGATGAAGAATACCATGCCCGCCGCGGACACCAGCGCGAAGGCCAGCCCCGGCCAGCCCATGCGGCGGAAGCTCGCAAGGAAATTCCGGCGTTCGATCGCTGCGATCAGCAGTGCGAGAGAGACAGCGCCGAACAGCCCGCGCCAGGCGAGCATCGTCCACGCGTCGAGGTGGATCATGCGCGTGAACAGGCCTGCCGTGCTCCACGCGACCGTGGAGGCGATGACGAGGACGAGGCCGAACCGGTAGCTGGTCATGCCGCCGCCGCGACCGCGAAGGGAGCGCCGGTGGACGCTGCGAAAGTCGACGCAATGCCGACGACACGCCGCACCCTGATTGCCGGGCGCAGGCTTCCCTGGGCGTGGAAGATCACCTGCATGGCGCTGTTCAGCATTGCCGCGTCGTCGGGCAACTGCATGCGGACATCGACGATGTCGGAGCCCGCCGTCCCGCACTGGAAGCGCGCATCTGGCACGGTCGCCGTCACATCCTCCATGATCTCGCGGAGATCGAGGGCGGGAGCACGGAACGTCACGAGAAGCGTCTGTTCCCAGCCGGCTGCACACCGATTCGGTTCCATCACGAGCCCTCTTTGAGACATTCTGTGCTGTCCTTGTAGCACCGTGCTCCTGACAGCACTCTGTCAGCATGTGTCAGGCTGGAGCGAAGGTCTTCAGAACTCGTCGGAAAGGGGTGGAGATGCAGGCTTTCCGCCCTTCGGACGCCTTATGCTGCGCCGGATCACGCCGAGGCTTGCGCCCCCCGTTCCGAAGGCGACGGCGAAGTAGATGAGCATTGCGCCCGACACGATCGCCGCCAGCGCAATGGCTTTGGCCGCGATGGGCGAGCCTGCCGCCAGATAGGGCGCGGCGACGGTGTTCTGGACATACCATATGGCGGCCGCCATCACGGCGGAGGCGAATATCAGACGCGGGATGCGGGTCAGCAACGGCAGGTCGCCGCCCCAATGGCCGCGCTTGATGAGCACGCCGAGCAGCAGCGCCGCATTGACCCAGCCGGCGACGGCCGAGGCGATCGCTATTCCCGGACCGCCCATCGAAGGGAAGATGGCAAGCGCGATGCCGAGATTGATGGCGACCGAGATCGCCGCGAAATACATCGGGGTGCGCGTGTCCTCGCGCGCGAAATATCCCGGCGTGAAGGCCTTGATGAGCACGAAGGCCGGCAGCCCGAGCGCGAAGATCGCGAGGATCGAGGCCACCGTCGGCGTGCTGTTGTCGGCGGCGAACTGGCCGCGCTCATAGAGGAAGCGGATGATCGGTTCGGCCATCACCAGAAGGGCGGCCGAGGCCGGCAATGTCAGGAAGAGCGTGAACTCGACCGACCGGTTCTGAAGGTTCGACGCCTCCTTCGTGTCGCCGGCTTTCAGCGCCCGCGCCAGTTCGGGCAGGAGCACGATTGCGACCGCGATGCCCACAACGCCGAGCGGCAACTGGTAGACCCGGTCAGCGTAGCCCAGCGACGACACGGTGCTGGGCTTACCGGAAGCGATCGCCGTGCCGATCAGCTGGTTGATCTGCGTGATGCCGCCGGTGATCGCCGCAGGAAAGGCCAGCCAGAGCAGGCGCCTCACATTCGGCGTGAAATGCGGCATGCGAAGCTTGATTGTCACGCCTGCGCGACGGACGGCGAACCAGACGATGCCAAGCTGCACCACCCCGGCCGCCAGCACGCCCCAGGCGAGCGCATAGCCGACGCGGCGTCCATCATGCCCCTCGTACCATGCATAGGCCAGCACGCCGATCAGGATGATGTTGAGAAACACGGGCGCGACGGCGGCCGCGAAATATTTCCTGAGCGAGTTGAGCATGCCGCTCATCATGGCGGCGAGCGACATGCACATCAGATAGGGGAACATGATCGTCGCCAGTCCGACGGTCAGCTCGAACTTTTCCGGATTGCTCGAAAAGCCGGGAGCGATCACGGTCGACACCAGGAGCGGCATCGACAATTCCATCAGGATCGTCAGGCCGATCAGTACGGTGAAAAGGACGCCGAACACCTCGGAGGAGAAGTCGCGCGCGCCCTGCAGCCCATTGGCCTCGATCTCCTTGGCGAAGAGCGGCACGAAGGCCGTGTTGAACGCGCCTTCCGCGAAGAGCCGGCGAAACGTGTTCGGGAACTGGAAGGCGGCGTTGAACGCATCCGCCACGGGACCTGTGCCGAGCGCGGCCGCCATGAACATCTCGCGCGCAAATCCGAGCATGCGGCTCATCATCGTGCCCGAGGCGACGGTGGCGAACTTCTTCAGCAGGCTCATTCAGCGGCGGCCTTGTCCTGCTGGTTGCGGTAGTGGCCGTCCGGATCGAGCACGGCAAGCAGCTGGTTCTGGATGGTCTTCTGCCTGCCGGGACTTTCGATCTTCTGCCAGGTGAGATCGGTCACGTAGAACGTGTCGATGACCTTCTCACCGAACGTCGTGATGTGGGCCGAAGCGATGTTGAGCGACAGGTTCGACAGCGTACTGGTGATCTCGGACAGGAGGCCCGGCCGGTCGAGACCCGTCACCTCGATCACGGAGAAGCGGTTCGAGAGCGCATTGCGGATTTCCACGCGGGGCTCGATACGGAAGATCCGTGCCCCCCGCTTCGGCTTGGTGCGCTTTTCGAGGATGTCGGAGAGCCAGGCCTTGCCGGAAAGGGCGTCCTCGATCAGCTTGCCGACGCGTTCGGCCCTGCGCCGCTCGTCTTCGTCGCGGTCGAATTCGCGGCTGATCATGATCGTATCGAGCGCGCGGCTGTCGGACGTGGTGAATATCTGCGCGTCGACGATGTTGCCGCCGGCCGCCGCGCAGGCCCCGCTTATGATGGAGAGTAGGCGGGGATTGTCGGGCGCCAGCACGGTGATCTCGGTCACTGCCTCGAAGGCGCGCGGATTGACCATCGTCGCGAACTTCTTGCCCGCCCTGTCCACCTCGCGGATGAATTCGGCATGGCGGATCTGATCTTCGAGATCGACCGTCAGCATGTAGTTGCTGTAGTGCAGGTCGACGAGCCGTGCGCGTTCCCTTGCCGGCCATTCCGCCAGCGCCTTCTCCAGCCGCTCGCGCGCGACCTTGGTCCGCTCCACACGCGAGACCTCGGAAAAGCCGCCCGTCAGCAGCAGTTCGGTCTCGTAGTAGAGCGTGCGCAGAAGCTGTCCCTTCCAGCCATTCCAGACGCCGGGCCCGACGCCGCGTATGTCGCAGACGGTAAGGATCAGCAGCAGCTTCAGCCGCTCGACCGACTGCACGACGGCGGCGAAGTCGTCGATCGTCTTGCGGTCGTTGAGGTCGCGCATCTGCGCCGTCATCGACATGACCAGATGGTTCTCGACCAGCCATGCCACGGTGTCGGTATCGGCCTTGGACAGCCCGAGATGCGGGCAGATGCGCCGCGCGATCTTCGCCCCGGCTTCCGAATGGTCCTCCGGCCGGCCCTTGGCGATGTCGTGCAGCAGCACGGCGAGATAGAGCAGATCGCGCTGGCCGCGCAGGCTGGGCATCAGCGAATGCGACAGCGGATGCAGCTTCTCGCCGTCGCCATGCTCGATCTCCGACAGTACGCCGATGCAGCGCAGCAGGTGCTCGTCCACCGTGTAGTGGTGGTACATGGAGAACTGCATCATCGCGACGATGCGGCCGAACTCCGGAATGAGCTTGCCGAGAAGCCCGGCCTCGTTCATGCGGCGGAGATTGAGCTCCGGATTGCGGTCCGAGGTGAGGATGTCGAGGAACAGGCGGTTGGCTTCCGGATTGCGCCGCAGCGTCTTGTCGACGAGGCCGAGCGAGCGGGTCAGGAGCTTCAGCGCGTCCGGATGATATTCCAGACCGTGCTTGTCGGCGAACCAGAACAGCCGCAGCATGTTCACGGGGTCGCGTTCAAAAACCTTGTCGTCGGCGATGTTGATGCGATGATTGTCGACGATGAAGTCGCTGGTGCCGGCGAGCTTGCGCTTGCGGCGCGAGAAGCCCGAAAAGAGCCGATTGAAGCCCGGAACTTGCTTGGCCTGCTCTTCTTCCAGCGCCGCGCAGAAGATGCGGGTGAGGTCGCCGACATTCTTGGCGATCAGGAAGTAGTGCTTCATGAAGCGTTCGACCGCGGAGAGGCCCGGATGGCTCGTATAGCCGAGGCGGTCCGCGATATCGCGCTGGATGTCGAAGTGCAGCCGCTCCTCCGCCTTGCCGGTGAGGAAATGCATGTGGCACCTCACCGCCCACAGGAAGTCGTCCGCCTTCACGAACTGGTTGTATTCGGCCCGCGTGAACACGCCTTTGCCGACCAGTTCCTCCGCGGTGCGCACGCGATAGAAATACTTGCCGATCCAGAACAGCGTGTGCAGATCCCGCAGGCCACCCTTGCCGTCCTTGACGTTTGGCTCGACCAGATAGCGGCTTTCGCCGGCCTTGGCGTGGCGGGCGTCGCGTTCGGCGAGCTTCGCCTGCACATATTCCGGTCCCGTGACCTTGACGACTTCCGTGTCGAAACGCTCGATAAGGTCGTCATAGAGACTCTTCTCGCCCCAGATCAGGCGAGCCTCGAGGATGGTCGTGCGGATCGTGATGTCGGCGCGCGCCTGCCTTATGCATTCGTCAATGCTGCGGGTCGCGTGGCCGACCTTCAGCTTCAGGTCCCACAGCACATAGAGGATGTACTCGACGATCTGCTCGCCCCAGGGCGTCTGCTTGTAGGGCAGCACGAACAGGAGATCGATGTCGGAGCCCGGCGCGAGCGTACCGCGCCCATAGCCGCCGACGGCGACGATCGCCATGCGCTCGGCGGCGGAGGGGTTCTTGGAACGGTAGACATGCGTCGCGGCGAAATCGTAGAGCGCGCTGATCACTTCGTCCATCAGGTGCGACAGGCGGTGGGCGCAGGCGAGCCCGCCACCGTCGGCTTTCAGCATCTCCTCGGCGGTCCTGCGGCCGTTCTCCAGTGTTTCGCGCAGAAGGGAGACCGCGGCGGTGCGGATAGCGGAAGAGGAGCCGTCGCCGTCCGTACCGGCGGTGAGCGCCGTCAACGCATGCCGCAGCGCCTTGCCGTCGACAATCCGATCCAGATGCAGTGCGATATGCGCCATTGAAGATAATCTGGCCGCGTGGGGGTTCAGGGCGGGCTCTATAGCCTGATTTCCGGCGGGTGAACACTCTTGGCGACGCCGGCCTTGTCCTGCGCCGGATAGGAACGCTCTACGAGGCCTTGGCGGGCATGCGCGCCTTCATGAAGGCGGTGAAATAGTCGGCGCTCATCGGTCGCGCGAAGGCATGCCCCTGGAGCGCGTTGCAGCCGAGTTCCGCGAGAACGCGCGCGTGCTGCATCGTCTCCACGCCTTCGCCGAGCACGTCGATGCCGAGCGACCGCCCGATCTCGATGATGGAATGCACCAGCTTGCGCTGCGGCGCGGAATGGACCACCGGCATGACGAGCTGCCGGTCGATCTTCAGCCGGTTCGGCTGGAGCTTGAGCAGAGAGACGATCGATGCGTGGCCGGTACCGAAGTCGTCGATCTCGACATCGATGCCGAGGGCCTTGATCTGCTCGACGTTCCAGGTGACCAGCTCGTCATGTTCGTCGAGGAAGATCGATTCCACCAGCTCGAACGCGACGCGGCCCGGCGCGATGTTCAGACGGCGCAGGTTGCGGATGAGTTCGTCGTCGTGAAGCCGCCGCGCCGATACGTTTACGGAGACCTTCGGGACCTTCAGGGAAAGCCCGTCCCATTGTTGCATCTGCGCGAGCGCCTGCTCGAGGATGATGCGGTCGATAGCGGCGAGGACGTTCAGCTCTTCGGCCGTCTTGATGAAAGCCTGCGGCGCGAGCACCCCGCGCGTCGGATGCCGCCATCTCGCCAGCGCCTCCGCTCCGATCACCTCATGCGTGATGGCGTCGAATTGCGGCTGGTAGTAGGCCACGAATTCCTGACGTTCGAGACCTGACAGGATTTCGTCGGCGACGCGCTTGGTGGTGATGATCTCGGCCTGCAGCGCGTCGTTGAAGAACTGGTGGCGGTTCCGTCCGCGGCTCTTGGCGCGGTAGAGCGCGATGTCCGCATGAACCAGCAGGTCGCGCGGGCTGCCGTCGACCTCCATGTTGGTGGCGATGCCGATGCTGACGCCGAAGCGGCATTCGTGGCCCTTGAAGAAGACCGGCTGATGCATCTGGGCGATGATCCCGTCCGCCAGCGCGGCAAGCTCGGCATTCCAGTTTTCCGTCGCCGTGTCCGCAGACGCGGCGCGGATGACGACGAATTCGTCGCCGCCGACGCGAGCCACGAAGTCGTCGCTGCGGAGATTGGCCTTGAGCACCGCGGCCGCATGCACCAGCATGGCGTCGCCGGCCGCGTGGCCGAGCGTGTCGTTGATCTGCTTGAAGCGGTCGAGGTCTATGTGCAGGAGCCCGACGCGCTCGCCGGCGTGGTCGAAGTAACGGGGATGCCTGTCGAGCACGTCGTCTAGGTAGCGACGATTGGGCAGCCCGGTGAGAGAGTCGTGAAGCGCATTGAATTCGATGCGCGCCTTCGCAGCTTCCAGTTCCGAGTTGCGCGCTTCCGTCAACGTGTTCGCCTGCGTCAGGTGCTCGCGCAGCTTGACGTCGTCGGTGACGTCCCAGTTGACGCCGACGATCTTCGTCGGTTCGCCTGGGTCGCGATAGGCTCTCGCGCTTTCCCGTATGTGGCGGACCTCGCCGTTGACGACGAGCCGGTATTCGATCTCGACGTCGCCGTCCTGCGCATCCGGATCGGGTTGCGCCGCGGTGACGCGGGCAATGTCGTCGGGATGGATGTGGCGCGCCCAGTCCTCGTAGGTACGGCGCCCGTCATCGGCCGGGTAGCCGTAGAGTTCGTTCATCCGGTCGTCCCAGAAAAGCTCGTTGGTCTCGACGTTGAGCTCCCATACGCCGATGCTGGAACTGTCGAGCGCCAGTTCGAGCCGCCTCGAAAGCCGGCTGAGATCGCGTTCGCGGCGCTTGAGCTCGGCGACGTTGCGGGTGCGCTCCTCGATCAGCTGCCCGGACAGCAGGATCGGCACGATGATCAGCGCGCCGGCCGCCGAGACGATCAGCCACAGCATCAACGTGTTCGGCGGCCATGCCGGCCATCCGCCCTTGGGGATAGCGGCGATCCTCCACGTGCCGGAAGGCACGATGACGTCCGTCGTGACAGGATTCCGCTTCAGGATCTCGGCGTCGCCATAGAACAGCTCGCCCGCGGTGCCGAGCGCATCGCGGCCGACAATGGCGACATCGACCGGCAGTTCCGTATCCAGCAGTCCGCTTTCCCCGTAGAGCCTTTCCACGTCGATGACCGCGGAGACGATGCCCCAGAAGCGGTCCGCGCCGTCCTGCTTGATGTAGACGGGGAAGCGGCCGATAAACCCCTGACCGCCCTGTACGAGATTGACCGGTCCTGCGAAGACCAGATGGCGGGTGTCGCGGGCGCGGAACGCGGCCTCGCGCTGCTGCGGGTTGTTGCGGAGATCGAACCCCATCACCTGCTCGTTGCCCTTGACGGGATAGAATGCGCGCACGACGAAATCCGGCGCGGCGGCAATGTTGCGGATCTGCGATTGCTCGTTAATCAGCGCCGAGGCCAGTTCGGCAAAGCGCGCCTGGTCCATCTCCGGCTCGGTGGTAATGGTGGCGACCAGACCGCGTATCAGCTGGATGTTGCCGTTGACGTTGCCTTCCAGCTTGGCGCGCAGCACGCTGGCTTCCCGCAGCACGGTGGCGCGGAGATCCTGTTCGTAGACGGTCTGATTCAGGCGATGTGCGTAGATCCCCGCCGCCGTGACCACGGCGAAGGCTACGATCGCGGGAACATTCGTTCGCCGGAAAATGGAGCACGCCAATCGCCACAGGCGGCTTTGGCTACTCTGAACGTGCATTATTTGACCGCGAATCCCTTTCACTGGAGACACAAGGCTATCCGCGGCTGCTTAACTTTGCATTGAGAGCGGAACTAAACCTTGAACACGATGAAGAACCTGCGCCCGCACGCGCAATTGCTTTCTGGTGTGAAAGTAACCTGACGCAACGTCAAATACTGCGCCGCATCGCTGTGATCCGGCGCGTTCGGAAGAAGCTATGAACGGCTTTCCGATGCCATCTTCTTCAGCCTGTAAAGCACGTCCAGCGCCTCACGCGGCGTCATTTCATCCGGGTTGAGCGCCTGCACCTCCCTCGACACTGCGTCGCCGGTGGCCGGCGCGGGCGGCGCCTCCCGCCGGAGCGCAGCCGAGAACAGCGGCAGGTCGTCGATCAGGCGGCTCGCTCTGTTCGACGTTTCGCCGGCCTCAAGCTGCGCCAGCACTTCGCGGGCGCGCGACACCACGGCGTCCGGCAGGCCCGCCAGCCTCGCCACCTGCACGCCATAGGAGCGGTCGGCCGCGCCATTGCCGACCTCGTGCAGGAAGATGACGTCGCCTTCCCATTCCTTGACCCGCATGGTGACGTTGTGGAGGCGCGGCAGCTTACCGGCGAGCGCGGTCATCTCGTGGAAATGCGTGGCGAAGATCGCGCGGCAGCGGTTTTTCTCGTGCAGATACTCCACCGCCGCCCAGGCGATGGACAGGCCGTCGAAGGTCGCCGTGCCGCGTCCGATCTCGTCGAGGATCACCAGCGAGCGCTCGCCCGCCTGGTTGAGGATCGCCGCTGTCTCCACCATTTCGACCATGAAGGTCGAGCGTCCGCGGGCCAGATCGTCGGATGCGCCGACACGGCTGAAAAGCCGGTCGACCACGCCGATACGCGCCGATTTCGCCGGCACGAAGGAGCCCATCTGGGCGAGGATCGCGATCAGCGCGTTCTGGCGCAGGAATGTCGACTTTCCGCCCATGTTCGGGCCGGTCAGCAGCCATATCGCGCCGTTCCTGCCGGTCGGTTCGGGCGACAGGTCGCAATCATTGGCGACGAAGGCGCTGCCGTCCTGCCGCCTGATCGCCTGTTCGACCACCGGATGGCGGCCGCGCTCTATGGCGAAGTTCAGGCTGGCATCGACCGTCGGCCGGGCGAAATTCTCCCCGCCGGCGAGTTGCGCCAGCGCTGCCGATACGTCGATCGCCGCGAGCGCGCTGGCTGCCGCGCGGATCAGTTCGGCATGGCCGGTCACCTCGGCCACCATCAGGTCGAAGATTTCCAGCTCGATCGCCAGCGCGCGGTCGGCGGCGTTGGCGATCTTCGTCTCCAGCCCCGCCAGTTCCGTCGTGGTGAAGCGCATGGCGTTGGCCATGGTCTGGCGATGGATGAAGCGCGCCTTGGCAGCATCCGTCCCGTTCATCACCGCCTGATTGTTGGCGGTCACCTCGATATAGAAGCCGAGCACGTTGTTGTGCCGGATCTTGAGCGACCGGATGCCGGTCTCCTCGATCAGGCTCCGCTCCATCTCCGCGATGACGCGCCGGGATTCTTTCGCCAGCGCCCGCATCTCGTCCAGTTCCGGATCATGACCGCTGCGCACGAAGCCGCCGTCGCGCTTCAGGAGCGGCAGTTCGTCATCCAGCGCCTGGCTCAAATTCTCCAGGAGCCGCGCCGGCAGCGCCTTGAGATCACGCTCGGCCTGCCTCAGCTCCTCCGGCAGTTCGCCCGAGGTCAGCACCTGCGCCATCGTCAGCGAGGCCTGCAGGCCGCCTGCAAGCGCGCCGAGGTCGCGCGGGCCGCCACGGTTGAGCGCCAGCCGCGACAGTGCCCGCATCATGTCCGGCGCGCCCTTCAGTACCTCCCGCGCAGCCTCGCGCAGACGCCCTTCGAGCCGGAAGAAGGAAACAGAATCGAGGCGTTTCGCGATCTGTGCGGGATCGGTCAGGGGCGCGGTGAGGCGGTCGGCCAGGAGACGCGCGCCGGCCCCGGTGACGGTGCGGTCTATTGCCGAGAACAGCGATCCTGTCCGGCTTCCCGACAGCGTCCGCAGGAGTTCGAGATTGGCGCGTGTCGCCGGATCGATGAAGAGCGTCGAGCCGGAATCCTCGCGCTGCGGATGCGAAAGAGGCGGGCGTTCGGCCTTCTGCGTCTTCTCTACATAGGCGATCGCGCCGGAGATCGCCGACAGCTCCGCCCGACTGAACGATCCAAAACTGTCGGGCGTCGCCACGCCGTAGAATCGCGCGATACGGCTGGGCGCGGTGGCGGATTCGAACAGGCTCGGCGGTTGCGGGCCTGCCACGCGCCCGAGGAAATCGAAGGCCGGCTTCAGTTCCTCGTCATGGTATACCGGCTCCGCGACGATCAGTTCCCGCGGGTCGATGCGTGATATATCTGCAAGAAGCCGTTCCGCGGAAGTCTCGCAAACCCTGAAGATTCCTGTTGATATATCAATCCACGCGAGTGCGTAGGCATTGTCGGCTCCGCCCTTCACGCGCCCGAGCGACATCAGGAAGTTGCTTTCGGAAGGCGCGAGAAGCTTGTCCTCGGTGATCGTGCCCGGCGTCACGAGCCGGATCACGTCGCGCTTCACCACGGCCTTGGAACCGCGCTTCTTCGCTTCCGCAGGATCCTCGATCTGTTCGCATACGGCGACACGGAAACCCTGGGCGATCAGCTTCTGCAGATAGTCGTCCGCCGCATGCACCGGCACGCCGCACATCGGAATGTCGGCGCCCTGATGCTTGCCGCGCTTGGTCAGCACGATGCCGAGCGCCTTCGATGCCTGTTCCGCGTCGTCGAAGAACAGTTCGTAGAAATCGCCCATGCGATAGAACAGCAGCGAGTCGGGGTTCGCCGCCTTGATCTCGATGTACTGCTCCATCATCGGCGTGACGGCCGCCCTGGCCTCGGCCTTCGGAGCCGGGTCCGTCCGCTCCTGCGGATCGGCGTCGTCGTCCGGTCGATATGCCGTCTGCTCGTTCAAGGGTCGCTCGACAAAAACACGCACCGCAAGGTCCTTGCCGGTTTACGCGGGCAAATTGTAGCCTTAATCGGAAACACTCCACAAAAGAAGAAACGTCCCCTCAGGAAACGCACCCAGCCATGGCATCCCCTAGCAAGCCGACCCGCACGCGTCCGTCCGTCAGTCCCGACGAGGCGCTCGAATTTCATGCGATGGGCCGGCCCGGCAAGCTGGAGATCAGCCCGACCAAGCCGATGGCGACGCAGCGCGATCTGTCGCTCGCCTATTCTCCCGGCGTAGCGGTGCCGGTCAAGGCGATCGCGGAGGACCCGGCCAAGGCCTTCGACTACACCACGCGCGGCAATATGGTGGCCGTCATCTCCAACGGCACGGCGATCCTCGGTCTTGGCAATCTCGGCGCGCTGGCGTCGAAGCCCGTGATGGAGGGCAAGTCGGTGCTGTTCAAGCGCTTCGCCGATGTCGATTCCATCGATCTCGAGGTGGATACCGAAGACGCCGACGCCTTCATCAACTCGGTGCGCTATCTCGGGCCTTCCTTCGGCGGCATCAATCTGGAAGACATCAAGGCGCCCGAATGCTTCATCATCGAGCAGCGCCTGCGCGAGCTGATGGACATCCCCGTCTTCCATGACGACCAGCACGGGACGGCGATCATCGCCGCCGCCGGCCTGATCAACGCGCTGGAGATCACCGGCCGCGACATGTCCACCACGAAGCTGGTCTGCAACGGCGCCGGCGCCGCCGGCATCGCCTGCATCGAACTGGTGAAGTCGATGGGCTTCGCGCCCGAAAACGTCATCCTGTGCGACACCAAGGGCGTCGTCTACCAGGGGCGCACCGAGGGCATGAACCAGTGGAAGTCGGGCCATGCCGTGAAAACCGACAAGCGCAGCCTCGCCGATGCGATGGAGGGCGCCGACGTCGTCTTCGGCCTGTCGGCGCGTGGCGCTTTCACGACGGCCATGATCCAGTCCATGGCGAAGAACCCGATCATCTTCGCCATGGCCAATCCCGATCCGGAAATCACGCCGGAAGAAGTGGCCGAGATCCGCACCGACGCCATCATGGCGACCGGCCGCTCCGACTACCCGAACCAGGTCAACAACGTTCTGGGTTTTCCCTACATATTCCGGGGCGCGCTCGACGTGCGGGCCACCACCATCAATGACGAGATGAAGATCGCCGCCGCCCGCGCGCTGGCCGACCTTGCCCGCATGGACGTGCCGGACGATGTCGCCGCCGCCTATCAGGGCAACCGCCCGAAATTCGGCCCGAACTACATCATCCCCGTGCCCTTCGACCCGCGTCTCATCTCGGCCGTGCCGGTCGCCGTCGCGAAGGCCGCGATGGATACCGGTGTCGCCCGCCGCACGATCCCGGATCTCGGCAAATACGCCCAGCAGCTTTCCGCCCGGCGCGACCCGATCGCCTCGACGCTGGCGCGCATCTACGACCGCGTCCGCCGCCAGCCCAAGCGCACCGTCTTCGCCGAGGGCGAGGAGGAGCAGGTGATGCGCGCCGCGGTTTCCTATGTGAACCAGAACCTCGGCACCGCGATTCTCGTCGGCCGAGAGGATATCATCCGCGAGAACGCGCAGGCCGTCGGCGTGGACCTCAACCGCCCCGGCATCGAGATCATCAACGCCCGCCTTTCGCGCCGCAACGCCGTTTACGCGGACCATCTCTACGAGCGCATGCAGCGCAAGGGTTTTCTGTTCCGCGACTGCCAGCGCCTCATCAACAATGACCGCAACCACTTCGCGGCGACCATGCTCGCGTTGGGCGACGCCGACGCCATGGTGACGGGGGTCACGCGCAACTATTCGACCGTGCTGGAGGATGTCCGCCGCGTCATCGACGCAAGGCCGGGCCACCGCGTCATCGGCGTGTCGATGGTGCTGTCGCGCGGCCGCACGGTGATCGTCGCCGACACGGCCGTGCATGACATGCCGAACGCCGAGCAGATCGCCGACATCGCCGAGGAAGTGGCCGGCTTTGCGCGCCGCATGGGCTACGAGCCGCGTGTCGCCATGCTGGCCTATTCCACCTTCGGCCACCCGCAGGGCGAGCGTTCCGAGCGCGTGCAGGAGGCGGTGAAGATCCTCGACAAGCGCCGGGTGGATTTCGAGTACGATGGCGAGATGGCGGCCGACGTGGCGCTGAATCATAAGCTGATGCAGCAGCAATACCCTTTCTGCCGCCTGTCCGGCTCGGCCAATGTGCTGGTCATGCCTGCCTTCCACTCGGCGTCGATCTCCACCAAGATGCTGCAGGAACTCGGCGGCTCCACCGTCATCGGGCCATTGCTCGTCGGGCTCAACAAGCCCGTTCAGATCGTCGGGCTGAACGCCAAGGACAGCGATATCGTCAACATGGCCGCGTTGGCGGCGTTCAGCGCGGGAAACTGAGGCCGGATATGTCGGACAAAGGAAGCTTCGCGCTGCCGGTGGAGGAAGGCGGTCGCTTTCACTTCACCAAGGACTACATCACCCCTTACATTCCATTCTACAAAGCCCATCTCGCCGAATTCAAAGGCAAGCCAGACGTGCATTTCCTCGAAGTGGGTACTTATGAGGGCCGTACGGCGTTGTGGTTCCTCGACAATATTCTCACCCATCCGACATCGACGATGACGATCGTCGACTTCTTCGAGGATACCGGATACGAGCCGCGCTTCGATCACAACCGCGCCGTTTCCGGCCATGCCGGTCGCTGGGAGAAGCTCAAGGGCCTTTCGCATGATGTCCTGCCGACGCTGGCCGGCAGGACGTTCGACGCGATCTATATCGATGGCGGCCACACGGCCGACGAGGTCTACAGCGACGCGGTGATGTGCTGGCCGCTGCTCAAGGTCGGCGGCGTGGTCTGTTTCGACGACTACGAATGGCGACTGCATCGGCCGGTCGAAAAGCGTCCGCAGCAGGGCATCGACAAGTTCCTCGACGAACATCGCGACGAATTCGAAATCCTGCACAAGGCCTATACGGTGATGGCGAGGCGCATCCGCTGAGCCGCCGGAAGGTCGGGTCAGGCCGAGAGCCTTGTTTTCCCGAACCCGTGTAGCCGCTCAGCTCTTGTACCACTCGCCCATCACGACCTCCGTGTCCGGCGCGGCAGCCTTCACCTTGTCCGCGAAGGCCTGCGTGTCGCTGCCCTGGTAGTGATAGGGATAGACGAAGGCCGGCTTGAACTCCGCCACGGCCGAGCTCGCCTGCGTCTCGTCCATCGTGTAGGGCAGGTTGATCGGTACGAAGGCGATGTAGATGTCTTTCAACGCCCGCATTTCCGGAATGTCCTCGGTGTCGCCGGCAATGTAGACGCGGCGTCCGTCCACCGACAGCACATAGCCGTTGTCTCGTCCCTGCGGATGATACTTCTTGCGGTCCTCGGTGGTGTTGTAGGCCGGCACCGCCTCGATCTCCAGCGTGCCGACCGTCGTCTTCTCGCCGTTGGCGATTGCCGTGGCCTTCGCCTTCAGATCCTCCGGCAGCTTTTCGAACACGGACGGATTGGTCACCAGTCGCGTTTCCTCGCCGACAATGGCGGCGAGCGTCTCGGGATCGAAATGGTCCTGATGCTCGTGTGTGACGAGGATGAGGCCGGGCGCGGGATGCCCGTCATAGAGTGCCTTGCCTCCGACCGGGTCGTTGTAGACGACGAGGCCGGGAACCCGCATCACGAAGCTCGCATGCGAGATCGGGCTGATGAGGATCTGTCCACTATCGGTCGCGTAGCTGTCGCCCATGTCCTGGCTCCGCGCAGCAAAAGGCATGATCGTCGTCACACCCAGGCTGGCGGTGCCTGCGAGGCCCAGTTGCAAGGCTCCCCGTCGCGTCAAGTGCATGTCGTTTCCTCCGCTCGCTGTTTGTTTGCCGGCATCTCTTGCTGCCGAAGGCAAGTATGCCGGCAGGCTCCGGCGTCAACTCGACTCGCGAATTCGTGTTTGCAGGCACCGGTGGAGGACGTATCGCGCCCCTCCCGTATCGCCGCTAGGCGGCGAAGCGCGTCGCGTCCGGCGAATAGTGGCTCACATAGCGCGCATCGAGGCTTTTCACCGGCAGTACGATGCAGACGTCGACCGTGCCGAATTCATGGTCGATCACGCAGCCTTCGCCGATCCTGGCGCCAAGTCGCAGATAACCCTTGATCAGAGGCGGCATGGCGTTCATCGCAGAACGCAGGCCCACCGCCTCGACCGGCATCAGATCCATCGGCTGATAGCGGCCGGGAACCGCGCGGATCGCCCAGTCTTCCTCCGCGCGGCAGTGATGCGCCAGGAAGGAAAGCGCCTCGGCATGCGCGGCCGGCACCGTGCCCTGAAACGACGCGCAGCCGGTCATCACGTCGATGCCGTAGTGGTTCACGTAAGCCCAGCAGCCCTGCCACAGCACCTCGATGGTGCGCTTGCCGCGATAGGCGAGCAGCACGCAGGACCTCCCCAGTTCGAGAAAATGCGTGCCGGGATGCCGGGCGACGAGCCCGCGCAACTCGAACTCGTCCTCGGAATAGAAGCCGCCTGCGGCCAAGGCCACGTCCTGCCGGAGCAGCCGGTAGGTGCCGACGATCTGATCCTTCTCCGGTCCCGGCAGGGCGGTATCCAGGACCAGAAGGTGGTCGCAGATCGCGTCGAAACGGTCGACGTCGCGGTTCTCGGCATGACGGTCGTCGAGGCGTCTCGCGCCAAGCTCCTCATAGAACACGCGATAGCGGATTTCCTGCGCGGCGCGGATTTCGTCCTCGTCGCGCGCCAGCCGCACTTCGAGCGAGCCTATCCGTCCGAGCACCGCGCCGGGCGCGAGCGGTTCGCGTTCCAGCCGCACGAGTGCGCCGGCTTCACGAATGACGGATGCGGGCGGGGCGTTCACGTTATGATTCTCCTTGCCCTCTCATCGAAGCACATAGGCGGAATCTGCTACACTAATATGACACACTCCCGCGGGTTTGTCTGCAAAGCGCATTCGGGCGGGAATGTGAGCCGGCTCAGGGCAACGCCATGTCGTACCGGATGGTGATCTGGTCCTCGACCGCCCGCACGAGCTGTTCCGGATCGAGCGGCTTCGTCAGGAAGCCGGAGGCGCCGTGCGCCAGCGTCGAGTGCCGCGTCTGCTCCTGACTGTCGGCCGACAGCACCATGATCGGCACGGGTGCGATGCCCGTCTCTTCCTCATGCCTGCGGATCAGCGAGATCGCATCCAGCCCGTCCATCACCGGCATGTGAAGGTCCATCAGCACCACGTCGTAGCGGCGGCGGTGGATGGACGCCTCGAGCGCCTCGACGGCCGCCTTGCCGTTGTTGACCACGTCGACCCTGTAGCCGGCCTTTTGCAACGCGCTGCGCGCCAGGATCGCATTGATCTCGTTGTCCTCCGCCACCAGCACGCTGTGATCGATCCGCGACGGCTGCGATTTCTGCTCCGCCTCGGACGCCGGAGCGCCGATGCTCCTTTTCGACGGCTCGCTGAGCATCACCCTGAGCAGCGTCTCGCCGCGTATGGGACGCGCGAGGAACGTCGCATAGCCGTTGGCGCGGTACTCCGCCAGCAGGCTGCGCTCGCTCGGTGCGATGAGCGTGATCGCCTCGGCCGTCGCCAGGCCGCTGTTGCGCAGCCTGTTGATGAGCCGGCCGTCCGGCGTTTCCAGCGACGCGGAAATCAACACCGTGTTGACGCCGTCCGCGCTGGCGATCGCCTGCTCGGCCGTGGTGACCGTACCGGCGGTTCCGCCGTGGGCGCGGATAGCCTCGGCGAGCGCTTCCGCCTCCACCGCGTTTCTGGAGAGGATCAGGACCTTGCGGTGGCCGAGCACGTTTTCGCGCGATGCTGAAAGGGGCTGGACATCGCGCACGGGCACCTCGAAGCTGAACTCCGAACCCACCCCCGGCGTGCTCTGCACCCAGATCTTGCCTCCCATGGACTGCATGATGCGTCTGGAGATGGCGAGGCCGAGGCCAGCGCCGCCATGCCGGCGCGTTGACGTGCCGTCCGCCTGTTCGAATTCCTCGAAGATGCGCTCGCGATCCTTCTCCAGAAGTCCGGGGCCTGTATCCCTCACAGAAAAGGACAGCACCATCCCGGTCTCCCTGTTGCTTGCCGCCATGCGCACGGTAATGCCGCCGACATCGGTGAACTTGATGGCGTTGCCGATGAGGTTCAGCAGCACCTGCCGGATGCGGCCGGGATCGGTCTTCACCATCTGCGGCACGTCGGGAGCCACGACGCAGGCGAGGTCGATGTCCTTGGCGAAGGCCCGCGCGGCCAGAAGTTCCACGACATTGTCAACGAGCTCGCGCGGCGACACGTCCTGAAACTCGGGTTCGAAACGCCCGGCCTCGATCTTGGAATAGTCGAGCAGGTCGTCGATCAGGGCGAGAAGCGCGCTTGCCGAGGTGGAGACGGCACCGACATAGGTGCGTTGCTCGGGCGTCAGCCTGGTGTCGGCGAGCAGCTTCGCCATGCCCATGATGCCGTTCATGGGCGTGCGGATCTCGTGGCTGACGGTAGCAAGGAACTGCGACTTGGCGCGGCTGGCGAACTCGGCGCGCTCCCGCGATGCGATCAGCGCCGTCTCGGCGCGTTTCCTGCTGGTGATGTCGCGCGCGATGGCCCGGTGCGAGACGTCGGCGCTGAGCTTGTCGCGTACCGACAGCTCGATCCAGGAGAACCAGCGTATGCCGGAGGCCGAGCGGATGGCGACGTCGGTCGAGCTCAGGCACTCGCCGTCGGAGAACGCGGCGTCCGGCACGAGGCCGATCTCGATGCCGAGTTCGCCCAGCGTCTTGCCACGCAACTGGTGCGGCTCCAGCGACATCAGGTTGGCGAAAACCTTGTTCGCATAGACGATGCGGCCTTCGCGGTCGCGATGAATGACGAGGTCGCCCAGCGCGTCGATCAGGCCACGGAACCGTTCCTCGCTTTCCTGCAGCTCCCACAGGCGGTCGGCCAGCGTCTCGATCTTCGCGCGGCTGTCGGCGTCGGTCTCGCTGAACATGGAGACCATGCGTTCTTCGCTGTCGACGGTCCGGTGGAGCATGTAGAGCGCCATCAGCGCACAGCCGAAAAGGCCGGCGGAGATATAGTTCGGCGCGCCCATCATGTGCGCGAGGCCGGTCAGGATGAAGACGGCGAGAATGAGCGGCAGGCCCCAGACGCGCAGGTTGCGGGGGTTGAGACGTTCCCGGCGCGGCGGCGCGTTGAGCGGCATGAAGACGCGCCGCTCGGTCGCAGGATCGATCGTCTGGAACGACGCTGCGTCGACGGCTTGGTTTCGCACAGGCTCCCCGACCATGCCGTTCCATAGCGCAGGAACGCTTAGGGAAGCTTTTGGCCGGTTAGAGCAATTTTAATGAACAGCCGACTTTAGGATCAGGCTCCGACCTTACAGCGTCACGACCACGCGGCCGCGTATCTTGCCGTCGAGAATGTCCTGCCCTGCCTGGATGATGTCGTCGAAACCGATCCTCGTGGAAAGCGCTGCGAGCTTCGAACGGTCGAGTTCCGTTGCGAGACGCCGCCACGCTTCCAGACGCAGCGTTCTCGGCGCCATCACGGAATCGATGCCGAGCAGCGAAACGCCGCGCAGGATGAAGGGGGCGACGCTGGCCGGCAGGTCCATGCCCTGCGCGAGGCCGCAGGCTGCGACGGCGCCGCCATAGGATGTCATCGACAGGACGTTCGCGAGAGTGGTGCTGCCGACGGCGTCGATTCCGCCGGCCCATCTTTCCCTGGCAAGCGGCTTTGCCGGTCCCGACAACTCGCTGCGGTCGATGATTTCGGCTGCACCCAGATCCTTGAGAAATGCGGTTTCGGACACGCGGCCGGTGGAGGCTACGACGTGGTAGCCGAGCCTGGAGAGGAGGGCGATCGCGACGGTGCCGACGCCGCCCGACGCGCCGGTCACGACCACCGGGCCGCGATCCGGCGTGATCTCGTGCCGTTCGAGCGCCATCACGGCGAGCATAGCGGTATAGCCGGCCGTGCCGATCGCCATGGCTTCCCCGGCGCTCATGCCCTCGGGCAGAGGCACCAGCCAGTCGCCCTTGACGCGCGATTTCTCCGCATGGGCGCCGAGATGCGTTTCCCCCGTGCCCCAGCCGTTGAGGATGACCTTGTCGCCCGGTTTCCAGTCGGGATTGTCGGAAGTCAGCACCGTGCCGGCGAAATCGATGCCCGGCACCATGGGAAACCGCCTGACGACGGGCGCCTTGCCGGTGATGGCAAGACCGTCCTTGTAGTTGACGGTCGTGGCCTCCACCTGCACCGTGACGTCCCCGTCCATCAGGTCAGCGTCACTCAGTTCGCCGAAAGCCACGGACTGCACCTTGTCCTCGCCGCGCGTGATGACGATGGCTTTGAACGTGTCGGGCATCGAGGACCTCTGGAGCTTGCGGTACGGGTGCGGGAATGTGTTGCGGCGTGTCCTGCCGGTCAACTGCCTATGGCGCGTTCGTTGCGGTCGCGTCGCCATTGCAGGAATTCTTCGAGGATGACGAGCGCCGCGCCGACCGAGATGAAGACATCGGCCAGATTGAACACGGCGAACGACCAGACCGGCGTGTGGAACAGGAAATAGTCGATCACATAGCCCAGCATCGAGCGATCGATCAGATTGCCGATCGCCCCGCCGACGATCAGCGCGAAGCCGAGGCGTGCGACGATCTGGCCGGGCCGTGAGCGGGACGCGAGAAACAGCACGAAGGCGACGACCGCGATGGAAAGGATGATGAGCGGCAGGTCGCCGGCTTCCGAGAACATCGAGAAGGCGACGCCCGTATTGTAGGTGCGGTAGAGCGCGAAGAAGGGGAGGATATCGATCTGCTCGTGCATGACGAGATTGGCCTCGACCCATATCTTGGCCCACTGGTCGAGCGCCACTGCGGCCGCCGCGATTGCCGAATAGCCGAGCAGCGCCTTCATGCGTCACCGTCGAGCGAAAGGGCGCCGCGCCGGATCTCGAACAGCATCACGCCCGTCGCCACCGCCAGATTGAGCGAATCGGCGCGGCCGGCCTGAGGGATGCGCAGGAGCTTGTCGCAGGTTTTGGCGAGTTCGTCCGGCAATCCCTGCTGCTCGTTGCCCATCAGCAGCAGCACCGGCTTGCCGTCATAGCGCACGGAGCGGTAGTCGACCGCGCCCTTGAGATGGGTCCCGGCCAACAGTCCGGAGAACCCCTTTCGCCAGTCCAGGAATGCGTCGACGCTCGTCTTCACCAGCGGCACGGCGAAGACCGAGCCCATGGTGGCGCGCACGGTTTCCAGCGAGAAGGGGTCGGTGGTGTCGCCGATGAGGATGACGCCTCTGGCGCCCACGGCGTCGGCGGTGCGGATGATCGTGCCCAGATTGCCCGGATCGCGCACGCGGTCGAGGCCGATCCAGACATCGCTGCCTTCAGGCCTGACGGATTTCAGCGGCAGGAAGCGCTGCGTGAACACGCCGACGACGATCTGCGGATTGTCGCGCCGCGTGATGGCCGAAAGCACCTTCTCCGACACTTCGAGCACGGTCCCGCCGGCTGCAACGGTGCGTGCGGCCACCTTCTCCACCGTCGGGTTGCCGATTGCCGACTTGGCGAAGATCAGCGTTCTGATCGTCCAGCCGAGATCGAGCGCGTCGATGACGAGCTTCAACCCTTCCGCCATGAAAGCGTTCTGCTGGTCGCGGAATTTCTTCAGCGCCAGCGCCTTGATGTCCTTTACCAGCGGATTGGCCAGGCTGGTGACTTCCTTGACCTGCCCCACGCGGCCTGTCTCGCGCTGGCTCATGCCGCCACCCACCGGGAGAACAGCGAGGTCGAGAGCGCCCGGCCCGCGGCCTTTTCGCGGATGATGAGTTCGCCCGATTCCACCGTGCCGCCCATGCCGGCGAAGGTGTCGCGCATCAGCGCGTGGATGGAGAAGAACGACGCGCGGATCGAATAGGCCGTCAACACGACTGCCAGTGGTTTCGGCGAAAGGATGGCGCGGCAGAGCGCGGTGAGGCGGGGAAGATCCTCGAACAACTGCCACACCTCGCCCTTGGGGCCACGCCCATAGGCAGGCGGGTCGAAAAGCACGATGTCGTAGCCATTGCCGCGCCGTTCCTCGCGCTCGGCGAACTTCATGGCATCCTCGACGATCCAGCGTATGGGCTTGTCGGAAAGCCGCGCCATTTCCTGGTTCTCCCGCGCCCAGCCGATCGCCTTCTTCGAGGCGTCGACATGCGTCACTTCCGCCCCGGCGCGCGCCGCCACCAGCGACGCGAGGCCGGTATAGCCAAAGAGGTTGAGCACCTTCACCGGACGTTTCGCCGACGCGATGAGGCCCGCCATATGATCCCAGTGGGACGCCTGTTCCGGGAAGACGCCGACATGGCGGAAAGAGGTGAAACGCCCGAGATAGTCGATGCCGTTATGCCGCATCGGCCACGTTTCGCCGAGCGCGGCCTTCGGAAAGCGCCAGCGGCCCATGCCTTCCTCGTCCGTGTCGCCGGTGAAGACGGCATCCGCCTGCCGCCACTCCCGTTCCGGTAGCGCGGGCTGCCAGATCGCCTGACCCTCCGGCCGTACGATGCGGTATGGGCCGTATTGTTCCAGCTTCTGGCCGCCGCCGCTGTCGAGAAGGGCGTAGTCGGCGTTGGGCAGCACTTCGAGGATCAGCGGAACCCGCTCGGCGGGCAGCGCACCCGACGGTCGCGGCAGCGGTGCGGGCTTCGCGGTGTCCGGCTGCAGCCTTTCCGGGCGCCGCGCCGCCTGCTTCTGCTCGTTCCGCAAAGGCCGTTCGCGCCCCGCCTGCGGCCGATCCGGACGCCGGTCGCTCTTCCTGTCGCGAAAGGATTTCAACTTGCTCTGCGGCTCCTGCTCAGGCTGACCTGCTTCTGCCACAGTGACCGGGTAGGGGCAAGTTTGAAGGGTGTGCTCGCCTTGCTCGCCGTCGCCTGCTGGGCTAGCGTTTGCCGGGGCTTGAAACCATGTCTGGCAAGTCGTCGTCTGCATCGTCGCCATTCTGGCGTGTTCTGGCATGCTGCGCCTTTTTTCTCGGCGCGGCGGCGGCGTTTGCGCCGGTATCCTTCGCCGGCGTTGAGCTGCCCGGCGACGAGTTGGCCACCCGGCGCGCAGCCGATCTGGACATGTTGAGGCAGGAGCTTTCGGGGCTGCCTCCAATCATGCCGGGCGCGCCACCGACGGGAAAACGGCGGGCTTTCGTCGTTGGCAACGACGAATATGCGGAAATCGACCGCCTTCAGAAAGCCGAGGGCGACGCTCGTTCCATTGCCGAGGCGCTGAAGGCGCTGGATTTCACGGTATCGCTGCACGAGAACCTGAAGCGCGACGACTTCGACGACGCCCTCGAAGCGTTCTACGGAACGCTGCAGGAAGGCGACACCGCGGTCTTCTTCTATTCCGGACACGGGATCGCGCTCGACGGCGTCAACTACCTGCTGCCGGTGGACATGCCCGCGATCGAGGCGGACGATGCGCGCAAGGTGCGGCGCGAGGCGGTGGATGCGACGGAGATCGTCGGCACGCTTGCCGACCGTGGCGTGCAATTGGCGCTGGTGGTGCTCGACGCCTGCCGCGACGATCCTTTCGCGCGCGACGGCACACGCGGCGCGGCGAAGATCGGCGGACTTGCGCCGATCCAGCCGAACAAGGGCGTCTTTGTCATCTATTCGGCCGGAGTCGGCGAAAAGGCGCTGGATCGTCTCGGCCCCGGCGATGCCGATCCGAATTCCATATTCACGCGGAAATTCATGCCGATCCTCGAGACGCCCGGTCTGCCGCTGGTCGACATCGCCAAGCGCACGCAGGTCGAGGTGCGCGCCCTTGCCCAGCAGGTGCGGCACACCCAGGCGCCGGCCTACTACGATCAGGTCGTCGGCCAGTATTATTTCCAGCCACCGAGCCCCAAGCTCTACGGTATCGCCATCGGCATCGACGAGTATGTCGGCTATCGGTTGCGGGGCGCGGTCAACGATGCCGAGCGGGTCGCGCGCGCCATCGAGGCGCTGGGCGCGGAAAAGATCGTGCGGCTTTTCGACCGCAACGCCAATGTCCAGTTCATCGACTATGTCTGGCGCGATATGCTGGAGGATGCCAATCCCGGCGACACGATCGTGCTGTCCTACGCGGGCGCCAGCCTGCAGATGCCGGACCCGACCGGCGAGGAAGAGGATGGGTGGCAGGAAGCGCTCACGCTCGGCAACTTCGATTTTCCCGCAGCCCGCGCCGACCGCTCCTCGGTCGATCCGGATTCGGTCATTTCCGATGATGAGCTGACGCGCTGGATGGCGCTGGCGGCCGACAGGAACGTCAATGTCGTGCTCTTCGTCGACGGCTGCGACGCCGGCGGTCTGCTCGACCGCGAATTCGCCAATGTTTCCTTCATCGGTTCGAGCGCCGAGGGCGAGGTCGTGAAGGAGTATGAGGTCGAGGGCAGGGCGCACGGCCTTGCCAGCGTCGCCTTCGCGGCTGCTCTGGAAGGCGCGGCCGACTACAATGGCGACGGCTTCATCACCCAGCGCGAACTTTATCACCATGTCGCGGATGGCGTGTTTCAGGGTGCGGGTCTTCAGCAGAATCCGCAATTCCTGCCGGTCCTGAACGGCGAGGCGAAGGACGGAAGCGATCGCGCCACCGACATGGCGCTTTTCCGCCTGCCGGTCGACGTTGCCACGCGCGTCAAGGCTGCCTTAGAGGTGCCGTATCCAGGCGACCGGAACGGCGTCGGGACGCGATAGGGCGGGGACTGCCCCGCCCTGATCCGAGCTCCGGACTCGGCGTTTGACGAATCAGGCTCGTTTCAGACGTGGGGCGCTGCCGACCGGCACGGCCTTGAAATCGGGCAGGTTCTTCAGGTCGCGCTCGGCTCCGCCCGGATTGTAGATGGCGAGCAGCACCAGCGGTTCCCAGCCGGTGTTCACCGTCGAATGGTAGATGGCCGTCGGGATATAGATCGTGTCGCCCGCGCGTACCTCGAACTCCGGCTTGTCGTCCACCATCTGGCGGCCGGTGCCGGAGAGCACGTAGAGGATTTCCTCGGAAGTCGGATGGTTGTGTCGGGTATGGCCTTCGCCCGGCAACAGCACGACCTGACCGAACGTTATGTTGGCGCCCGGCGTGTTGTCGGGGCTCACCAGCCACTTGATGACGCCCCAGTCGAAGGTCTGGGTCTCGTATTTCTTAGGATCGACTGCGCTCAATTTTTCCCTCCCTTTGCCCCGTTGGCGCTACCCGCGCATCTTCTCATAAACGGCGATGCCCGCCGCCAGATCCTCGATCGCGGCTCCGACGGACTTGAACAGCGTGATCTCTTCCGCCGTCTTGCGGCCACTCGCATTGCCGCGCGCGAGATCGTAGAGATCGCCCGCTATATCTTCCGATTTCAGCACGCCGGACGCCAGCGGCTGCACGATGTCGCCGGCCTCCTTGGTGGCGCCGCCGCGCGTATCCACGAACACGGTTGCGCGGCGGATGGCGTCGTCGTCGGCCTCGCGCATCGCCGGTGTGAAGCCGCCGACCAGGTCGAGATGGGCGCCCGGTTTGAGCCGCGCACCCTTGACCAGCGGCGTGCTGGTTATCGTGCAGCACGATATGATATCGGCCTCGGCCACCTCCGCGTCGAGATCGTCGACAGCCTGCGCGGCTATACCTCCGGCGCGCAAGTCGGCCGCCACCTTCTCGGCGTTTTCGGCCGTCCGGTTCCATATGTGGATTGAGGAAATTGGCCGCACCGCCGCATGCGCCTTGGCCAGAAAGCGCGACAAGGCGCCCGCGCCCACGATCAGCAGGCGCGAGGCGTCTTCGCGGGCCAGATAGGTCGCCGCGAGCGCCGAGGCGCAGGCGGTACGCCATTGCGTCAGCCGCTGGCCGTCGATCAGCGCGCAGGGTTCGCCCGTTCTGCCGTCGAGCAGCAGGTAGAGGCCCATGACCGCCGGCTTGCCGATCTGGTTGTTGTCGGGCGACACGGTGACGATCTTGACGCCGACATAGCCGCCCGCAGACGTACCGGCCGCGTTCAAATCGTTCCATGCCGGCATCAGCAGCAGCGTGGAAGCTGCGCCGTCAGGCCGCTCCACCGTATGGTGATGACGCACCGGCTGTACGGCGCCATCACGGAACGCCTTGCGAAGCGTCTCCACCAGACCATCGAAAGTCAGCGCGCGGTCGACATCGGCGGCGGAAAGGGTGAGCATCGTCGCTATGCCGGACGCCGGCCTCAGGCCGCCGGTTTCGGCAGGCTCGGGCCTGTCGCGGAAACCGTCTGCAAATTCTTCTTCTGCGTTGCGCGCAGCGTCTCGGCTTCCGCCCCGCGTTGCCGGGCGAGCTTGCGATAGTGGCCCTGCTTCAGCCAGGTGGCGAAGCTGCCCAGCAGCACCCCGAGAGCCATCGCCGCGAACAGGAAGACGAACAGCGGCAACTGGATGGTCAGCGCCGGATTGCCGGGGTGGAAGGGGTCTAGCGTGAACGGCACCCACGACCGGTTGGCGACCGCCAGCGCGATCAGCACGATGGCGATCGGGACGATGATGGCGATGAGAACGATGCGATTGATCATTGATTCATCATGACGCTTGGAAGCGGCGGCGTGAATGGCCTATTTCGCCGCGTTCAGCCGCTCGCGCAATTCCTTGCCGGTCTTGAAGAACGGCACCCACTTCTCCTCGACATCGACCGTTTCGCCGGTGCGGGGATTGCGTCCTGTGCGTGCCGGTCGGTTCTTGACGGAGAATGCGCCGAAGCCGCGCAGCTCGACCCGGTTGCCGTCGGCCAGGGCTTCCGCGATCTCGTCGAAGATCGCGTTCACGATGTTTTCGACATCCCGCAGGAACAGGTGCGGGTTCCGGTTTGCGATCAGCTGTACAAGTTCGGATTTGATCATTGAGCGCGTTCCCCGCTTGCTTTCGGTAAGCATGACGTAGGCAAATGTTTTTATTGGATTTTCGGTACGCAATCCGGCTCAGTTAGGTTGCCAGACCGACAACAGCCCGTCAAGGAACAACCGCTCCGCGCCGAGTTCCCGGATGATTTCGCCGCTGCCGGCCGGGTAGCCCAGCGCCACCGCGATCCTGTCCAGCGCCGACTGCGAAAAGAACAGGGACCCGTTGGCGTTCCTCGGCTTCCACTCGATAACGTCCAGACCGGTGTCCACGCCTTTCGTACCCAGCCAGTCGATGGCCTTGTCCTCGCCGCCGACCGCGTCGATCAGCCTTTTCTGAAGAGCCTGCCTGCCGGTGAAGACGGAGCCGTCCGCGAGCGTCAGCACTTCCGCCCGCGACATTGCGCGCCGCTCGGCGACCAGGCCGACGAACCAGTCGTAGCTGTCCATGATCATGGTCCGCAGCATGGCGCGCTCGGGCTCCGTGGTCGGGTTGAAGGGCGACGGTTCCGCTTTCAGCGGCGCCGACTTCACCTCGTCCAGCGTCACGCCGATCTTGTCCATCAGGCCCGAGACGTTCGGGAACTGCACCAGCACGCCGATCGACCCGACGATCGAGGACTGGCGTGCGACGATATGATCCGTCGCCGTGGCGATCATGTAGCCCGCCGACGCGGCCAGCGTGCCGACCTGCGCCACCACCGGCTTCTCGGCGGCGAGCTTGCGCAGTTCCTCGTAGAGTGCCTCGCCGCCGACTGTCGTGCCGCCGGGCGAATCGATCGAGACGATGACGCCCTTGACGCTGCCGGCCTTGCGGATGTCCTCCAGCCTTTCGAGCAGCTTGTCGTCCTCCGTGATCGTGCCCTCGATCTTTATTTTGGCGATGTGATCCGCGGAGATTCCGCGGAATTCCTCTCCGCCGGCGAGATAGATAGCCGCGACGATGGCGACCGCCGCCGCCGCGAGCGTCGCAACCCGCCAGAATGTCAGCTTTCGGCGCAATCTCTGCCTTTCGATCAGGTCATCAACTCGCATGGCCGCTCCATCCTCGAAGCCCGGTTTGAAGGGGCGGTTGTAGAGCATGCCACCCCGCCGTGCCACCATGAAGAATTTGCGGTGTCGTCGACCCGCTGGTAACGGATCGAAAAATGACCATATTATTCGTGAATAGCTCCCGCGCATGGTTCCCTGCGGCGCGTTCGGAGCGCAATTGTGCGAATTGAGACTTGGGGTGCTCGCGGTCAAGAGGGCGGTGTCGCGAGCGAATCGACTGCAGCTGTGACAGTCTGCCCGACGCGCCGTTGCGCGTGCAATTCGATCTGGGCATAGGTTTTACATGTTGGCGCCGACCACGACCACGAAAGAAGACGAGCTGATCGCCGACCGCGCGTCGCAGAGCGTACGCTCGCGCGAGGCGGACTTTCAGCGCGCGCAGGCCCATTCGAGCAAGGTGCGCATGCTCAAATGGTCGCTGCCCACACTGGGTCTCGCGCTCGCGCTGGCCTTTGGCGGATACACCTTCCTCTCCCGCGTGCCGCAGCTCACCTACGATATCGCAAGCGTCGCCTACGCCGACGGCAAGCTCGTCATGGCGAATCCGAAGGTCAATGGCGTGACGGCGGAGAACCGCCCTTATTCCATGACGGCGGCGCGCGCCGTCCAGGACCCCGGCAAGCAGCATATCGTGGAGCTCGAGGGCATAGACGCCGTCATCCCGATCGACGTCGAGAATTCGGCCGCCATCGTTGCCGAGCGCGGCGTCTACGACAGCGAGACGAATATCCTCAACATCGACAGCCCGTTTTCGGTGACCGCCAGCAACGGCGTCGCCGCCAAACTCGTCAACGCCACCGTGAGCATAGACGAGGGCACGATGAAGACCGACAAGCCGGTCGAGATCACCCGGAACGGCAGCAAGATCACGGCCGACTCGCTCTCCGTCCTTGAAAATGGGAAGGTGATCGTGTTCGAGAACAGGGTACGTCTCATCATCATGCCGGACGCGCTTCAGCCGGGCGGCAAATCTGGAGAGCAACATGCGGGGAACTGATCTGCTGGCCTTCGCCTTGCTGACCTTGGCGGCGGGCCCGGCATTCGCACAGACGAGCAGCACCGGTATCAAGCTGGACGGCGACAAGCCGATCCAGATCGAAAGCGACAGGCTGGAGGTGCGCGAGCAGGAAAGCAAGGCGATCTTCACCGGCAACGTCACCGTGGTGCAGGGCCCCACGCTTCTCAAGGCCGGCGTCATGACCGTCTTCTACGTCAAGGGCGCCGGGGACAACGCCAACTCGACGGGCTCGCAGCAGATCGACCGGCTCGAAGTCTCCAACAAGGTCTATATCAAGTCGGAAAACCAGGTCGCCACCGGCGACGAGGGCACGTTCGACGTCAAGAGCAGCACCTTCACCTTGAAGGGCAAGGAAGTGGTGCTCACCGACGGCGGCAACGTCGCTCAAGGGTGCAGCCTCACCGTCAACACCACCACCGGCCGCTCGCAGCTCGACAGTTGCGGCAGCGGTTCGGGCGGCCGCGTGAAGGTCCAGCTTGCGCCCGCCAACCAGGGCAATTGATGGTGGATGCTTCGCCCGCACAGCCGGCCGCCTCGCGGTCGGCGCGCAACAACCACGCCGCCTCACGTAGCGCGGCGATGCGCGAGGGCCTCAAGGGCACCCTGATCGCGCGCGACCTGACCAAGAGCTACAAGGGCCGGCAGGTGGTGAAGGGCGTGTCGCTGGGCGTGAGGGCCGGCGAGGCCGTCGGCCTGCTCGGGCCGAACGGCGCAGGCAAGACGACCTGCTTCTACATGGTCACCGGGCTTGTGCCCGTCGACAAGGGGTCGATCGAAATCGACGGCTTCGACGTCACGTCCATGCCGATGTACCGGCGCGCCCGTCTCGGCATAGGCTACCTACCGCAGGAAGCGTCGATCTTCCGTGGCCTCTCCGTCGAAGACAATGTCCGCGCGGTGCTGGAGGTCGTCGAGAAGAGCCGCAAGCAGCGCGAGATCGCGCTCGACGCGCTGCTTGAGGAGTTTCACATCGCGCATCTGCGCAAGGCGCCTTCGGTGTCGCTCTCGGGCGGCGAGCGGCGACGCCTCGAAATCGCCCGCGCCCTCGCCAGCAAGCCGAGCTACATGCTGCTCGACGAGCCCTTCGCCGGCATCGATCCGATCGCCGTGTCGGACATCCAGCGCCTCGTTCGTCACCTGACCGCGCGCGGCATCGGCGTGCTGATCACCGATCACAATGTCCGCGAGACGCTCGGCCTCATCGATCGCGCCTACATCATCCACGCCGGCGAGGTCCTGACCCACGGCACGCCGGCCGAGATCGTCGCCAATGCCGACGTGCGTCGGCTCTACCTCGGCGAAGGCTTCACGCTGTAGTTGCGCCAGTCAGCGCTTGCGCCGGGGCAAGGCCGGCGGAATGCAACCTTTCGTAAGCGACGTTGCATGGCCGGCGCTTGACAGGCAAGAGCCGGGCCAGTTTCATGGAGTGACGGGGCGCAGCGGTCGGAAACGCTATGCCAGGGTGGAGTGGAATTCCGGAGTAGCCGCGGCCTATGGCGCTTGCGACCAAATTGCTGCTGCGTCAGGCCCAGTCTCTGGTGATGACGCCGCAATTGATGCAGTCGATACGGCTGCTGCAGCTCAGCCATCCTGAGCTGGAACGTTTCATCGACGAGGAGATGGAGCGCAATCCTCTTCTGGAGCGCGTCGACCAGCCCGATGATGTCGCCACGCCGCCCTCGCAGCCCGCCGAACCGCAGGATGCCGACGGGATCTGGGTGCAGGACGACGGCAGCTGGACCGCCCAGTCCATGTCCGAACAGCTCGACACATCGCTGGAGAACATCTTTCCGGAGGATACCGGCGCTTCGGAGCGTCTGGCGCCGGACCTGTCCGCGCAATGGAAGTCCTCGTCCGGCAGCGCGCCGGGCGGCATGTCCGGCGATTTCGACATGGAGGACCTGGCTGCCGCGCCGGTCACGCTTCAGGATCATGTGGCCGAGCAGATCGCTTTCCAGATCGCCGATCCGGTGGACCGGGCGATCGCGCGTGAACTGGCGGACGGGCTGGACGACGCCGGCTATTTCCACGGCGACCCGGACGACATCGCCGCGCGGCTTGGCGTCGACCGGCAGACCCTGGACAGGGTGCTGTCGCTCTGCCACGGATTCGAGCCGGCGGGGCTCTTCGCGCGCGACCTCGCCGGGTGCCTGTCGTTGCAGCTCGCCGCCCGCGACCGGCTCGACCCGGCCATGCAGGCGCTCGTCGGCAATCTGGGGCTTCTGGCGCGCCGCGACTATGCGGCGCTCCGCAAGCTGTGCGGCGTCGACGACGAGGATCTTCTGGACATGGTGGCAGAGGTACGGGCGCTCGATCCGCGTCCGGGGCTCGCTTTTCAGGGTGGCAGGGCGGAGTCGATCGTACCCGACATCGAGGTGCGGCCGGCGGCGGACGGTTCGTGGTCGGTGGAACTCAATCCCGACACGCTGCCGCGCGTCCTCGTCAACAATTCCTATTTCGCGCGCGTCAACGCCACGGTGAAGACGCAGCCGGAGCGTGATTTCCTGTCGGATTGCCTGCAGAGCGCGAACTGGCTGACCCGCAGCCTGGATCAGCGCGCGCGGACGATCCTGAAGGTCGCCATCGAGATCGTGAAGCAGCAGGACGCATTTCTGGCCCACGGCGTTCGTCACCTGCGGCCGCTGACGCTGAAGACGGTTGCCGCCGCGATTTCCATGCATGAATCGACGGTCAGCCGTGTCACCGCCAACAAATTCATGCTGACGCCGCGTGGCGTCTTCGAGCTGCGCTATTTCTTCACCGCTTCGATCGCGGCGGTGGAGGGCGAGGAAAGCCATTCCTCGGAGGCGGTGCGGCACCGTATCAGGGGGATGATCGCGGACGAGGACGTCTCCAACGTGCTGTCGGATGACGCCATTGTCGCACTCCTGAAATCGGACGGCGTCGACGTCGCGCGGCGCACCGTGGCCAAGTATCGGGAAAGTATGGACATTCCGTCATCGGTACAGCGGCGGCGCGAAAAGCGTGCAGTCGCGTGCCGATAAGAACTCGCTTCCGCGGCTTCGGGCGTGCTGACAAGTAGACTCACGCTTAATTGACAATGCCCGGCGAACTGACTAGAAGCCCGCCCGCAAGAGCCGGGTGGTTGTGTTCACACCGATGAAACGTCGCCCCAAGACCTGTGTTTAACCGGAAAGTTCGGACCTCGAAGCGGTGTTCAGGTCGCCGCAAAGCTTGTGTGCACCGACCACAGGTATAAACTCCCCAAAAGGGCGAACAGGAGGCCCATCCCGAAATGAGCTTACGTATCGCTGGCAAGCATATGGATATTGGCGATTCGTTCCGCAGCCGTATCGAGGAACGCGTGAACGAACTGGTTTCCAAATATTTCGGTGGGCGGTTTTCCGGACATGTCACGGTGCTCAAGGACGCATCGCGCTATTCTGCCGATTGCATGGTGAACCTGGATTCCGGCATGGCGCTGCAAGCCGCCGGGGAGGCTCACGAGCCGACGATCGCGTTCGAACTGGCGGCGGATCGTCTGGAAACCCGGCTGCGCCGGTATAAAAGGCGCCTGAAGGCGCATCCGGCGGGCGTCGGGGGCGAGTCGATCGACATTTCCTACCGCGTCATGGCGCCCGTCGCCGACGAGGAGGAAGAGGTCGCCGACGACTATTCGCCGGCGATCGTCGCCGAACTGTCGCTTGCCCTGAAGACGATGACGGTCGCTTCCGCCGTGGTCGAACTGGATACCAAGGAAAGCCCGGTTTTCGTGTTCCGGAACGCCGGCAATCAGGAAATCAACATCGTTTACCGTCGGCCGGACGGAAATATCGGCTGGATCGACCCGTCTTCGGCAAAAGTCGCACGGGCGTAACGCGACTCAGCGCTGTTGCGGGCGTCTGCCCGTGACAGTGACGGGAACAGGGGATTTGATGATGGATCTAAGCGATCTGATCGACGTTCCGGCAATCATGCCCGCCTTGCGCGCCAACTCCAAGAAACAGCTTCTCCAGCTTCTGGCGGAGAAGGCGGCACAGGTAACCGGTCTGCCGGAGCGTGAGATATTCGACACCATCCTGCAGCGGGAGCGGCTGGGGTCGACCGGCGTCGGCAACGGCATCGCCATTCCGCACGGCAAGCTGGCCGGCGTGAAGCGCATCACGGGCGTTTTCGCAAGGCTTGAGTCGCCGGTAGACTTCGAGGCGCTGGACGACCAGCCGGTCGATCTGGTGTTTCTGCTGCTGGCGCCGGAGGGGGCGGGCGCCGATCACCTGAAGGCGCTGTCGCGCATTGCCCGCGTGCTGCGCGATTCCGATACGGTCGCGAAGATCCGTGGAACGAAGGACGCGGCCGCCATCCACACCCTGCTGTCGCACACCCCGGCGTCACACGCCGCATAGGCGCGGCCGCATCGATTATCCATTTAAGGGCGGCCGGAGCCGCCCTTTGCTTTTCCGATTATCCGGTTGGAGCATTTCCAGCAAAAGTGTGACGCGGCGGTTTTGCGTCCGGAAATGCGGCTAAAACAAAGAGGTAGAGCGGTTCCACCGATTCCGTAAAAACCGGAACCGCTCTAATGAACAGCGACCGGCGTCAGATCGTTCTGGAACGCGCCGGCTACGGCCGAATCGCGCCTGTCCGACAGAAGGATCGGCGTGCCGTTCGCGGCGAACACGGCCCAGAGCTTGGTGCCCGGAGCAATTTCGGGCAGACCGGGGAACTTGGTCTTCAGGTCGTCGCTGATCATTTCGCGAACGTAGGCCACAGCCCCTTCGCCGATATGCGCCAACTGCGCCTGCGAGATATTCCGAACTTGATTCTCAGCCATTTCAGCCTCCAAGGAGCGGGGCGTCCCAATGACCAACCCGCGACAGAGCTTTCAGTTCCGGTGGGTTTGACGATCAGTCTTTCACCGAAATGTTTATTTTCCGTACCAGCCTCTGCGGCTCGGGCCTTTGCAGGTCGATCGAAAGCAGACCGTTCCGCAATTCGCATCCCGTCACCAGCATCCCGTCGGCCAGTACGAAAGTTCGCTGGAATTGCCGGGCCGCAATGCCGCGATGAAGGAACTCGCGCTCCCCGTCGTCGTTCTGCCGGCCCCGTACCACCAGCTGGTTCTCTTCGGTCGTGACGTCGAGATTCTCGTCCGAAAAGCCCGCGACCGCGAGCGTGATGCGAAGCTTGTCGCCCTGGCCCTCGGCGCAGCGGATTCGCTCTATGTTGTAGGGCGGATAGGAATCGCCGGACTTCGCAAGACGCTCGAGTGTCTTTTCCATTGTGTCGAACCCAAGCAGAAGCGGGCTCGAAAAAGGCGTCATGCGGCTCATTCCATCTGTCCTCGAAGAGCGACCGAAAAGGAAAAGACCCGGATGGCGTCCTTTCCTTGGTTCCTGATATGGTCTGCCGCCGCAGCGAGTTCAAGGCTCCACAGAGGGTCGCCCAACAGACAAGGAAACGATGGCTTTGGCGCAGAAGATCATTATCGACACCGACCCCGGCCAGGACGACGCCATGGCGATCCTGCTCGCGCTCGGCAGCCCGGAACTGCACGTGCTGGGCATAACCGCCGTTGGCGGCAATGTGCCGCTCGCGCTGACGGAGAAGAACGCCCGCAAGATCTGCGAACTCGCCGGCCGCCCGGACATCAGGGTGTTTGCCGGCGCCGGCCGGCCACTGGTCCGGAAACTCGTCACCGCCGAACAGGTGCATGGCAAGACCGGCCTCGACGGGCCGGACCTTCCGGAACCCACCATGCCGCTGCAGAAGCAGCATGCGGTCGATTTCATCGTCGAGACGCTGATGCGGGAGGAAAGCGGCACGGTCACCCTCTGCACCCTCGGGCCGCTGACCAATGTCGCGCTTGCATTGAACCGCGAGCCGAAGATCGCCGGGCGCATCAGGCGGATCGTGCTGATGGGCGGCGGCTTCTTCGAGGGCGGCAACACGACGCCGGCGGCCGAGTTCAACATCTATGTCGACCCGCACGCCTGCGACGTCGTGCTGAAGTCGGGCATCGCGATCACGATGATGCCGCTGGACGTCACGCACAAGGCCCTTACCACGGCAACGCGCGTGGCGGCGTTTCGTGCGCTCGGTACGCGCGTCGGCCGCGCCGCGGCCGAGATGCTGGAGTTTTTCGAGCGCTTCGACGAGGAGAAATACGGTACCGATGGCGGTCCGCTGCACGATCCCTGCGTCATCGCCTATCTGCTGAAGCCGGAGCTTTTCAGGGGCCGCGAGTGCAATGTCGAAGTCGAGATCGCGTCGGAACTCACCATGGGCATGACGGTGGTCGACTGGTGGGGCGTCACCAGACGCAAGAAGAACGCCATGGTGATGCGCGACATCGACGCGGATGGTTTCTATGCCCTGCTGGCCGAGCGCCTCGGCAGGCTGAACTGACGCGTTCTATGCTTTCGAGGTGGCCAGCCAGACGCCGCCGCCCACCAGAAAGCTGCCGCTGATGCGCGACAGGAGCTTGACGCGTCTGGCGGACAGCAGCCGACCGGCGCGCCCGGCGGCGAGCGCATAGGCGCTGTCGCTGACCGCCGCGCACACCATCGCCGTGGCGCCCATGATTATGATCTGGACGGCGTGATTGCCGGCGGGATCGATGAACTGGGGAAAGAACGCGCCGAAGAAGATCAGCGTCTTGGGGTTTGACAGAGCCACGACAAGGCCTTGAAGGAAGAAGCCGCCGCGCGGCCTTCTCGCCGTTCCGTCGGGATTGAGGACGCCCTTCGAACGGAACATCCGGACGCCGATCCATATCAGATATGCCGCGCCCAACAAGCGCACCCACTCGAACCCATGGCCGATGCCCTCCATCAGCGAGGTGAGTCCGACACCCACGATCGCGATCATGATCGTCAGGCCGGCCTGCGTGCCGACGACATTGGCGAGACCGGCCCGCGCGCCGTGGCGGATCGAGTTGGCGATGATCAGCGTGACGGTAGGGCCGGGCACCAGGATGATGATCAGGCATGCCAGCAGATAGGCTGCGTAGAGTTCAAACGACATCGAAACTTTCCGAAAATGGTCAGTGCGAAGCTCCCGCCGGCCAGTCCAGCAGGCTTTCATAAAGAGCGGCCGCCCGCAAGACAGCGGCGTCGCCGCGCGGCGGCCCGATCAGCTGTATGCCCATCGGCCGTCCGTCGGCCGAGAAACCGGCGGGCACGTTGGCGGCCGGGCAGCCGGCCATCGAGGCATAGGCGGTCACTTCCATCCAGCGATGATAGCTGGTCATGTCTTTGCCGCCGACCGTCTCCGGCCAATGCGTGGCGACGTCGAACGGAAACACCTGCGCGCTCGGCAACACCAGCAGGTCGAAACGCTCGAACAGGCGCAGAATGGTCCTGTACCAGTCGGATCGCACCACCGAGGCCGCGTGGATTTCCGGCGCTTTGAGCGCTAGCGCGCCTTCGATTTCCCACACTGTTTCCGGTTTCAGCAGCGCGCGCCTGGCGGGATCGTCGTAGAGCGGTTTCAGACCGCTGCCGCTCGTCGCGTGCCGCAGCGTGACGAAGGCGCGCCAGAGCCGCTCGTAGTCGAAATCCGGCACGAAAGGCTCCACCTGCCAGCCGGCGTCGGCGAAGCGCCGCACGGCATTTTCGCAAAGCGGCAGCACGCCGGGCTCGGTCGGCAGATGACCGCCCAGGTCGCCGAGCCAGGCGATCCGTCCAGGCGCCGTCCTGCCGATGCCCGACAGAAAACTGCCATCGGTACGAAGCGAGAGCGGCGCGCGGTCGTCATAGCCTGCCATCACGTCGAGCAACAGGGCAAGGTCGCGCACATTTCGCGCCATCGGGCCCTCGACGCCGATCTGGGTCAGGAACAGATCCTTCTCCGGCCCGGAAGGCACGCGGCCCTGCGAAGGGCGCAATCCGTAGACATTGTTATACGCGGCCGGATTGCGCAGCGAGCCGCCATAGTCGCTGCCATCGGCGAGCGGCATCATGTCGAGCGCCAGCGCCACCGCCGCGCCGCCGCTCGATCCGCCTGCGGTAAGCGCCGGATCGAAGGCGTTTTGCGTCGGCCCGAACACCTCATTGTAGGTTTGCGAGCCGAATCCGAACTCCGGCGTGTTCGTCTTGCCGATGACGATGGCGCCAGCCGCCCGGATGCGCTCGACGAAGATCGCATCCTCCTGCGGCACGAGATCCGCGAAGGCCAGCGAGCCCCAGGTGGTGCGGAGCCCCTTCGTCTCGGCGAGGTCCTTGATGGCGATGGGCAGGCCGAACAATGGCCCCGCTTCCCGGCCGGCCGCGAGCAGGGCGTCCTTCCCGTCGGCATCGCGCAGGATGTCATCGCGGTCGCGCAGCGACACGATGGCGTTCACGCACGGATTGACGGCCTCGATCCGGTCGAGAAACGCCGAAACGACCTCCCTCACGGCGAACTTTCGCGATTTGATGCGTTCGACGAGTTCAGTCGCCGGAAGACGGCAGATCGCGCCGGCCGGCGGGATATCGTGCCGGGTTCGCGGCCTTCTCGTCATGGCCGCCTCTCAGGCCTTCGACAGCGCGGCATCCACGTCGGCCGCGAGCGGAATCGCCGGCTGCGCCCCCGATTTCAGGCATGCCAGAGAACCGGCGGCGGCGGCTCGCCGCAACGCCTCCTCCAGCGGGCGGCCCTGTGCGAGCGCCGCGCCGAGATAGCCGCAGAATGTGTCGCCAGCACCAACCGTGTCGATCGGCGTGATCTTCATGGCGGGAACCGTCGTGAAGCCGCCGGGCGTTGCCGCCATGACGCCGTCTCCGCCGAGCGTCACGATGATGGCGCGGCCCGTCGCCGCCACAAAAGCCTTCATCCGCTCGGACCGCGTCGTGCCCGCCAGCGAAAGCGCATCCGCGAACAGGTCGAACTCCGTCTCATTGGCCACCACATAGTCAGCCTTGGCGAGCAGCGGCGCGGCTTCCGGCCGGAATGGAGCGGTGTTGAGCAGCGTCACCGCGCGTGCGTTGCGCGCGGTGTCGAGCACCTTTTCCACGGTGACGAGCGGGATTTCGTGCTGGAGCAATATGTGCTCGCCCGGCGCGAAGCGGAGATTTTCGACAGCCTGCGCGTCCATCGTCGCATTGGCGCCGGGGATGATGGCGATGACGTTCTCGCCGTCGCCGCCGACGAAGATCACCGCGATGCCGGTCGCCGTGTCACGCTCCGCCACGAGGCTGAGATCGACACCCGCCTCCCTGAGCATCGCCAGGGCCTCCGGCGCGAAGGAATCCTGGCCCACGGCGCCGACCATGCGCACTCTGGCGCCTGCGCGCGCTGCGGCGAGCGCCTGATTGGCGCCCTTGCCGCCGGCGGCGGTGCGGAAACTGTTTCCCGGCACCGTCTCGCCCGGCAGCGGCAGCCGATCCATCGCGGCGATGAGGTCGAGATTGATGGAGCCGACGACGGTGATCATGAAAAAGGCCTCCCGCATGAGCGGGAAGCCTTACTCCGTCGCGATGCGACCGGCAATCAGGACGGCGAGACCTGTCCCGCTTCCCAGCCCAGAATGGCGCGTTTACGCGTCAAGCCCCAATGATAGCCGGTCAGTGCGCCCGATTTGCCCAGCGCCCGGTGGCAGGGCACGACGAAGGACATCGGATTGGCGCCGACCGCCGCGCCCACCGCACGGCTTGCCTTGGGCGCGCCGATGCTCTCGGCGATCGCAGAATAGGTGCACGCCTTGCCCATCGGTATGCGCAGCAGCGCCTCCCACACCCGGATCTGGAAATCCGTGCCGATCAACACCACCCGCAACGGCTGGTCGGAGCGCCATTTCGCCGGGTCGAAGATGCGCGCGGCATAGGGCGCGGTGGCCGAAATATCCTCGACATAGGTCGCATTCGGCCAGCGGCTTGTCATATCCTCCAGCGCCGCCCGTTCGTCACCCGGATCGTTGAAGGCGAGGCCCGCGAGGCCGCGATCCGTCACCATCAGCAGCGCGATGCCGAAGGGCGAGATGTGGAAGCCGTAGCGGATCGTCAGGCCGGCGCCCCGCGTCTTGTAGTCGCCGGGGGACATCGCCTCATGCGTCACGAACAGGTCGTGCAGCCGGGCTGGTCCCGACATGCCCACTTCATAGGTCGCGTCGAGCACGGAAAGGCCGGCATCCAGAAGACGGCGGGCATGGTCGAGCGTCACAGCCTGCAAAAAACCCTTCGGCGACAGGCCGGCCCAGCGCGTGAACAGCTTTTGCAGGCCATTGGGCGTGTCGCCGGAGGCTTCGGCCAGAGCCTCCAGTGAGGGCTGGTCGCGATAGTCGAGGCTGATCTTCTCGATCACCCGGCGCACGACCTCGTAGTCGCTGCCTTCCGGCGTAATGTCGGTTTCGAGGGCGATCGAGGCTTTCGTCTGCATGAGGGCGTTCATAGCGAATATCTCCTTCGCCGAGAATATCGCTACTCGCGACCGCGCTTCCCACCCGAAACTTGCCTTGTGGAATTCAGCTCTTCGCCTTTACCAGCGCTTGCGAGAAGGCCTTGGCGAAACTCTCCCGATCGTCCGGATTGAGGAAGCCGCCGATCGGCACGCGTCTACCCTGGCCTTCCACGGCCATTTGCGTGATGCCGATTTCATCATGGCGCGATACGGCGAATTTCGCCCAGAACGGGTTGAAGCGATAGTCTTGAGATTTGCCTGACGGCGCTGTCTTGCGGATGTCGAGCGCGGTGCGCGAGACGGAAACCTCCTCACGCGCCCGCGCGGCCCGGTAATTCATGCGGAAGGCGACGTAGAGCAGCACGACGTCGAGGCCGAAGAAGCCGAAGACCGGCCATGCTCCGCGGCTGAGGAAGAATGCGCCCGTCACCAGCCAGCCGAAGGTCAGCGTTCCCATCAGGACGAGGAAGCCGGTTCGCCCGAGCGACCGGTGCGGGGTCAGCAACGCCCTGAAGAACGGCTCGTCGGCGGCAAGTCCGGTGTTTGTGTCGCTCATGCCCCGGAATTATAGAGGGTCGATGACCAACCCCAAATCACAAAAAATAGCATCCGCAAATAAGTCGGTGGCGAAGGCCCCGGCGCGCAGGTCGGCGCGACCTCGCTATTCGCCGGCCGAGGTGCGGGAAATCTTCCGACGTTTCGCCATCCAGCGCCCGGAGCCGAAAGGAGAACTCGAACACATCAATCCCTTTACGCTGCTTGTCGCCGTGGTGCTTTCGGCCCAGGCCACGGATGCGGGGGTCAACAAGGCGACGCGGGCGCTCTTCAAGGTGGCGGATACGCCGCAAAAAATGGTGGAACTGGGCGAGGCAAGATTGGGCGACTACATTCGCTCCATCGGTCTCTGGCGCAACAAGGCGAAGAACGTCATCGCGCTGAGCGAGGCGCTCATCCGCGACTATGGCGGCAAGGTGCCGGACGAGCGCGACGCCTTGACGAAATTGCCCGGCGTCGGCCGCAAGACCGCCAATGTCGTGCTGAACATGGCGTTCGGCCAGCCCACCATGGCCGTCGACACCCATATATTCCGCATCGGCAACCGTCTCGGACTGGCGCCGGGCAAGACGCCGGAAGAGGTGGAGGAGGGTCTCGTCCGTATCATTCCGCCCGAATACATGCGCCACGCCCATCACTGGCTGATCCTGCACGGCCGCTATGTCTGCAAGGCGCGCAAGCCCGAGTGCCCGCGCTGCGTGATCGCCGATATCTGCAAGGCGGAAGAGAAAACGACAGATATTCCCGCGCCGCTCGTGGAACTGAAACCGCTCGATGCGAATTTCGAGGAGCCGGCGCCCGGTTCGTGAGCCGCCGGCATCGAACGGTAACGCGGCGGAGTATTCCATGGCCGATCTGAAGCGCGCGCTGAATCCGATGCCCGAGGACGTGCGGGCCGCGCTGGTGAAGGCGGATCTGGTCGAGGTCTACGAGGCGCGGCCGCCTTATCAGCGCAACGACTATCTCGGCTGGATCGGCCGCGCGAAGCGGGAGGAGACGCGGGCAAAACGCCTGCGTCAGATGATGGAAGAACTCCGCAAGGGCGACGTCTACATGAACATGAAATGGAACGGCGGCTGAAGCGATGTTATCGCCTCAACGTTGCTCCACGCCGCGTGATCGCCTTGAAAAGGTGGACCATCATCGCTGCGGCGAAGAGCGGCGTCAGCAGATTGACCAGCGGGATCGCCAGAAATGCCGCGATCGCCAGCCCCGCGAGGAAGATCGTTCCGGCATTGCGGCTTCGCAATGCCTTCGCTTCCCGTTCCGGCATGTGCCTCATGGCCGCGAACTCGAAGAATTCCCGCCCCAGCAGATAGCCGTTGACGAGGAAAAAAGCGGCGATGTTGATGCCGGGCACGAGCAGCAGCAACAGCGCCACGATGTTGCCGAGGATGACGACGCCGAGGAATTTCAACGACAAAACCAGTGACCGGATGGCGGGCAATGCCCGGCCGGGTGGGTCGCCCGGATAGTCCGCGCGCTCGATCACTTCGGCTATGTCGTCGAGGAAGATGCCCGCGACCAGCGCGCTGATCGGTGCGATCAGCAGGGCTAATCCAAGCGCCAGAACGATCCCGGCGGCGATCGCGGCGACGGGACCGAGCCAGTCGGCCCAATTCGGCAGGTCGGGCGCGAAACCCGTCAGCCAGGGCAGGGCCAGCCACTCGAAAATGCCGCTGAGGCCGAACCACAGCGCGACAAGGGCGAGCAGCGTCAGGCCGAGGGTCTTGAGGAAGACCCAGCGGAACTCGGCGGTGAAAAGGCGGGCGAGCGCGGCGCTCGCGGCGTCGAGGATCATGGGTCTCTCCTGAGGCCGCAGATAGTTGCGCCATAACGTATCGGCAAGTGCCGCGAAGCGGCGGGGTTGCAAACTGGCCGGAAGCCTGTAAACCCGCGCGCGACCCCGTATGCCGGAAACATGCGGGACTTGCTTCTGCGGGGAAGGCCAGTCTCGATGAGTGACTACGATGTGCTGTGCATCGGCAATGCGATCGTCGACATCATCGCGCAGTGCGACGACGACTTCCTGGTCGAGAACGGCATCATCAAGGGAGCGATGAACCTTATCGACGCCGACCGTGCCGAACTCCTCTACAGCCGCATGGGTCCCGCCATCGAGGCGTCGGGCGGCAGCGCCGGCAACACGGCCGCAGGCGTGGCGAGTTTCGGCGGCCGCGCTGCCTATTTCGGCAAGATCTCGAACGACCATCTGGGCGGCATCTACACGCACGACATACGCGCGCAGGGCGTCGCCTTCGATACGAAACCGCTGACCGGTGAGCCGCCTACGGCGCGCTCGATGATCTTCGTCACCCCGGATGGCGAGCGTTCGATGAACACCTATCTCGGCGCATGTGTCGAACTTGGCCCGGAGGATGTCGAGACGGAGAAGGCGAAGGGCGCCAAGGTCACCTATTTCGAAGGCTACCTCTGGGACCCGCCGCGCGCCAAGGAGGCGATCCGCCTGACGGCCGAGCACGCCCATGCCGCCGGGCGTGAGGTCTCCATGACGCTTTCGGATTCCTTCTGTGTCGACCGCTACCGCGACGAATTCCTCGATCTCATGCGGTCCGGCACCGTCGATATCGTCTTCGCCAATGAAAGCGAGTTGAAGGCGCTATACCAGACCTCCTCCTTCGAGGCGGGGCTGGAAGCGATCCGCCGGGACTGCAAGCTCGCCGCCGTGACGCGTTCCGAACTTGGTTCGATAATCGTCTCCGCCGCCGGAACCGTGCCTGTCGATGCAATCGAGATCGAAAAGCTGGTCGACACGACGGGAGCAGGCGATCTCTACGCGGCTGGGTTCCTGTTCGGCTACACGGCCGGCCGCTCGCTCGCCGATTGTGGCAAGCTCGGCTCGCTGGCGGCAGGCCTCGTCATCCAGCAGATAGGCCCCCGCCCGCGTACGAATCTTCGGGCGGCCGCGCAGGAAGCGGGTCTTCTGTAGCCGTCACATCCAGTCATGACCAGCGGCCGGGCGCACATCCGACCGTCCGTGCTTTCCCGCCTTATTCTGCGGCGCCCCTGCGGCAAAACTGCTGAAGGCGATCATTCTCGGGCGCTGCAAGGTTTCTAGGAAGCCTCCGAACAAGGAGGCGTCTATGAAATTCGTGCTTGTCAATCCGCCGCATACCGCCATCGGCAGTCGCGTGCCGGACGATCACCTGCCGCCGCTCGGGCTTCTGGCCATTGGCGGACCGTTGCTCGATGCGGGACATGGCGTGCGTCTGGTCGACGCCGAATTCGGACCCATGTCGCTGATGCAGATCGTGCGTTCCGCCCTCGCCGACGGACCGGATTGCATTCTGATCGGCCATTCCGGCTCGACCTCAGCGCATCCGACCGCCGTCAGAATAGCCGAGATGCTGAAGGCGGAGGCTCCTTCCATCGTCATCATCTACGGCGGCGTGTTCCCGACCTACCACTGGCGCGAGGTGCTCGCGGAAACGGCCGCCTTCGATATCGTCGTGCGCGGCGAGGGGGAGAGGACGATGGTCGCACTCGCCTCGTCGATGGCGGATGCTTCGCCGCTGCATCTGGTCGAGGGCATTGCCTACCGCGACGGTCGCGGCAGCCCGGTGGCGACAAAGCCGGCCCGCACCATCGCAAGGCTGGACGACTATCGCGTCGGCTGGGAACTGATCGACCATAGCCGCTACAGCTACTGGGGCGGCAAGCGCGCGGTGGTCATGCAGTTTTCGCGCGGCTGCCCGCATCTCTGCAATTATTGCGGCCAGCGCGGCTTCTGGACCCGCTGGCGGCATCGCGATCCGGCGCTCTTCGCGAAGGAGATCGCCCGGCTGCACCGGGAGCACGGCGTCGAACTGGTCAATCTCGCCGACGAGAACCCCACATCGTCAAGGAAGGCATGGCGCGCCTTTCTGGAGGCGATGATCGCCGAGGACGTGCCGGTGCTGATCGTGGGCTCGACACGGGCCGACGACATCGTGCGCGATGCCGACATCCTGCATCTCTATCGCAAGGCCGGCGTCATCCGCTGGCTGCTCGGCATGGAAAACACCGACGAGGCGACGCTGAAACTCGTGAAGAAGGGCGGCAGCGTCGCATCCGACCGCGAGGCGATCCGGCTCCTGCGTCGCCATGGCATCCTGTCCATGGCGACCTGGGTGGCCGGCTTCGAGGAGGAGGGCCCGGCTGATCTCTGGCGCGGCTTCCGGCAACTGCTCGCCTACGATCCGGATCAGATCCAGGCGCTTTACGTCACGCCGCACCGCTGGACCCCGTTCTTCCGCATTGCGAAGAACCGCATCGTCATCCAGGCCGACACGCGCAAATGGGACTACAAGCATCAGGTCCTCGAGATGAAGCGCCTCAGGCCGTGGATGCTGTTCTTCGCCGTCAAGCTGATAGAGGTGGCCGTGCAGGCGCGTCCCAGCGCGCTTTGGCGCATCCTCTTCCACCCCGACCCGGAGCAGCGGCATTCCATGCGCTGGTACACGAAGATGGGCCGCCGCGTCTGGTTCCGCGAAATATGGCAGTTCCTGTTCGAGGACCGGCACATCGTGAACGGGCCAAGCCTCGCGGCGTTCTGGGGCGCGCCGCAGGACGCAGAGGAAGAGTCGATGGCGGTCGGCCGTCGCGTCGCGATATTTCCGGAAGCAATGCCGGCAAACAATGACAACGCAAATGCCGCTTGATGCCGGGTTCCCTACTCAGCGGCGGCGGGTACCGGCGGGCGCGTCTGGTCGCCATGCCCGGCGAGCAGTCCTGCTATGGAGATATCTTCATCCAGAGCGTCCCAATGGAGACCGCGACCACTGATGGAAACGGCTTCCCGCTCGGCTCTCGAAGCCCGCAGCAGACGCGGGAACCATGCCAGCGGCACACCGAGCGTTCGGCCGTCCGAAAGCTCGACCCACATGCTGTCGTCATCGAAAGACACTTTCGTCGCCTTAACCAAAGAACTCATGCCATGCCTGCTCGATCTCTTCGCGGCGGTTCTCGATAATCGCGGTCAATTCGCGAAGCGTTCTGGCATTGAAGCCGTCATTGTAAGCTACCACGACTTCCGGACGTAGCCAAAACTTGGCGTCTATGCCGTCCCTGAGTACATGGATGTGGGGCGGTTCCCTCGGATCTCCCTCATTCGAGTAGAAATGGAACTTGAAGCCGTTGTATCGGAAGACGGCCGGCATTCCGCTGCCTCACGGCACGATGAGCGTGCCGGCGCCGTGCTCCGTGAACAGTTCCAAGAGCACCGAATGGGGCGTCTTGCCGTTGAGGATGACGACGCCCTCGACACCGCGCTCGATCGCCTCGATGCAGGTCTCGACCTTGGGGATCATGCCGCCCGAGATGGTGCCGTCCTTGATCAGCTTCTTCGCCTGGCTGACGGTCAGCTCATCGATGAGGTTCTTGTCCTTGTCGAGCACACCCGGCACGTCGGTCAGGAACAGCAGGCGCGTGGCGCTGAGCGCGCCAGCGATGGCACCCGCAAAAGTGTCGGCGTTGATGTTGTAGGTGTGGCCGTCGCGGCCGGGCGCAACGGGCGCGAGGACCGGGATCATCTCCGAGCGCGCCAGAAGATCGAGCAGCGTGCGGTCGACCTCCACCGGCTCGCCGACGAAGCCGAGATCCAGCACCTTCTCGATGTTGGAATCCGGGTCGATCATGGTCTTCTTGGCCTTTTCGGCAAAAACCATGTTGCCGTCCTTGCCACACAGGCCGATCGCCCACTCGCCCTCGGCATTGATAAGCGCGACGATCTCCTTGTTGATGGAGCCGGCCAGCACCATCTCGACGATCTCGACCGTCTTCTGGTCGGTGACGCGCAGTCCGCCCTCGAACTTCGATTCGATGCCCATCTTATTGAGCATCGCGCCGATCTGCGGGCCGCCGCCATGCACGACGATCGGATTGACCCCGGACTGCTTCAGGAGCGCGATGTCGCGCGCGAACGCCTTGCCCAGCGCGTTGTCGCCCATGGCGTGGCCGCCATATTTCACCACCACCGTCTTGTTTTCGTAGCGCTGCATGTAGGGCAGCGCGCGCGACAGCAGGGCGGCCTGCGCTTCGGCGGATTGGGGGATGTCCGTCATGGGTTCTTTTCCGAAGGATGATGGTTTGGCGGCCTCTTATCGAGAAGAGACCGCAGGGGCAATGTTCTTGCTGGCGGAAAGACCGTCTTCAACCACCGCTCGCTGCAAGCGCTATCGCCTCGCGCAGCTCGGCGATGCCGCTGTCCTTCTCCGATGAGGTGACGATGATCCCGGGAAACGCGGCGGGTCTCTTCCTGATCTTCGCCAGCGTGTCCTCGGTGAGCTTCGCCACGCCGGCCGGCTTGATCTTGTCCAGCTTGGTCAGCACGATCTGATAGGAGACGGCCGCCTTGTCGAGCAGCGACAAGACCTCTTCGTCGTTCTTCTTGATGCCATGGCGCGCGTCGATCAGCACATAGACCCGCTTCAGCGTGACCCGGCCGCGCAGATAGTCGAAGATCAGCTTCGTCCATTGGTCGACCTGGCCTTTTGGCGCTTCGGCATAGCCGTAGCCCGGCATGTCGACCAGGGCGATCGGCGGCAGGTCGCCGGCCTCGCCCGAAAAGCCGTCGGGCACGAAATAGTTCAGCTCCTGCGTGCGGCCCGGCGTGTTGGACGTGCGCGCCAGTCCTTTCTGGCCCACCAGCGCGTTGATAAGCGACGACTTGCCGACATTGGAGCGGCCGGCGAAGGCGATCTCAGGCGGCCCTTCCGGCGGCAAAAACTCCATCGCCGGTACGCCCCGTATGAAGACCCATGGCGTCTCGAAGATCGCGGCGGTGACGTTGTTTTCGTTCAAGCGGAAATCTCCTGACGCATGGCTGCGGGTGAAGGTTGCGGCATCCGCCGCGCCCGCAGGCCTCGTTTCCGCCGTGATGACATTTGAGGCGAGGGCATTCAAGGGCCGGGCGCGTTCCCTCGTTGCCACGCCTGCCTTCGCATCTGGCCATTGTCAAAGAACTGGGAAAACGGGCGATCCTCGGACCGCTCGTAAGTTAGCAATGTGCGATCCTCGGATCGCCCGTTCGGCATTCTTCCGGATCAACGCGGCTGTCGCCTGGAGGTCTCGGCTCCCTTTCGGGAACCGAAGGGCCTGACCAACGGCTTGACCCGTTGACCGTCCGCGCCGCCGCATTACCGAGCGACGCAGGCTGCGACAAAGCAGACCCTTTCCGTGCACATCCGGCCGCCACCCGCGGGACACGTTCCCCCGCGACCAACGGCGCCGGCCCATCTCCGCGCAATCACCGTCATGACCGGCGTTCCCGCAAGAACGGCCTTATGTATCAAGAGCACCAAGCGGTGCGGGTACGTAGGCCGATCCTCGGGGAAGGATCGCGCTATGCGCGCATTGATGGGATTAGCTTTTGGCCTCGCCATCGCCTTGTTCGGCTTTGACGCGCAAGCGAGCGTCTTCAACACGAAAATGGAGGACGCCTTTCGGGGCTCGCTTCTTTCTATAATTGACCGGATGGGCGTCGATTACGGCAGAGAGGGACAATGGGAAGTCGTGCTTCTGTCCGAACACGTCACGCCAACTTACCGTGAGGTCAAACCCGATTTCGTTGCCGGTTTGAAAGGTGTCGATTTTCATCTCACCTTCATCTTCTTCAATGAGAGGAGCGAAGGAGTAGTCCCAGCTAAACCAAATCTCGTCGATGACACTTCCATTCGACCTTATTGGCTGGAAATGCGCCGCCTCTTCGCCGGAATAAACCCACGAATGGACCCGCGGCATGTTGGGCAAGCCGCCTACGCCATTAACGTAAGCCGTGCCGATCATAACAACTTCGCTGGCGGGAGACTGGCCAGTGTTAGCAAGCTCAACGGCAGCCGAGAGGCCGTCTTTTCTTATGTGGTATTTGGCCGATTTGCAGAACAAGTAAGCGCGGACCTGGGCCTCTCCCAAGTCGCGTGTCTGAACCGCCCCGGGTTTGCCGGAGGCTCCAACTCCTGAGAAGGTGGAGCCATCATGAGCAAGACGACGAACAAGTTTTCCCCCGAAGTGCGCCAGCGAGCCGTGCGGCTGGTTCTTGATCACGAGCCCGAGCATCCGTCGCGCTGGGCGGCGGTATCATCGGTGGCGGCCAAGATCGGCTGCACGGCGCAAACTCTGAATGAGTGGGTGAAGAAGTTCGAGGTTGATGCCGGCAAGCGGGCCGGTGTGCCGACGGACATGGCAGCGAAGCTGAAGGCTCTGGAGCGGGAGAACCGTGAGCTTCGACAGGCCAACGAGATCCTGCGCAAGGCGAGCGCTTATTTTGCCCAGGCGGAGCTCGACCGCCCTTTCAAACGATGATTGCGTTCATTGACGATCACCGCGAGGTTCACGGGGTCGAGCCGATCTGCAAGGTGCTGCCGATCGCCCCGTCGACCTACCGCAACCATGTCGCCAAGCGGGTCGATCCCGAGAAGCTCTCGGCGCGGGCGAAGCGGGACATGGCCTTAAGGCCGGAGATCGAGCGCGTCTTCGCCGAGAACTTTGAGGTCTATGGCGCGCGCAAGGTCTGGCGGCAGATGCTGCGCGAAGGTTTTACCGTCGCGCGCTGCACCGTCGAACGTCTGATGGCCGGCCTGGGCCTTCACGGCGTCATCCGCGGCAAGGCCATCCGGACTACGGTGCAGGACAAGGCGGCGCCATGTCCGCGCGACCATGTGAACCGGGTCTTCCATGCTCCGGCGCCGAACCGCCTCTGGCTGTCGGACTTCACCTATGTCAGCACCTGGTCGGGTTTCGTCTACGTGGCCTTCGTCATCGATGCCTATGCCCGCCGGATCGTCGGCTGGCGGGTGAGCAGGACCGCCCATGCGGGCTTCGTCCTCGATGCTCTCGAACAGGCTCTGCACGAACGGCGGCCCATCCATCGCGGCGGTCTGGTGCACCATTCCGATAGGGGCTCTCAATATGTCAGCATCCGCTACACCGAGCGCCTGGCCGAAGCCGGCATCGAGCCCTCCGTGGGCAGCGTTGGAGATTCCTACGACAACGCTCTCGCAGAGACGATCAACGGGCTATACAAGGCCGAGGTCATCCATCGACGCGGACCGTGGCGAAGCTTCGAGGCCGTCGAGTTTGCCACGCTGACGTGGGTCGACTGGTTCAACAATCGCCGGCTGCTGGAGCCCATCGGCAACGTCCCGCCGGCTGAAGCCGAGGAGCGCTACTACGCCATGCTGGAAGAACCAGCCATGGCAGCGTGACCCAAACGAAACGGCCTCCGGCAAACCCGGGGCGGTTCATGTCACATCAACGGCATCTTGCGCGGCCTTAGTGGCGTTCTTCGCTTCCAAAACAGCCGCGCCGGCATGTATGGCGGCATCTCGCGTGTGCAGCAGAGTACGCCAGATCAAAACGACACCGACGCCAGTCAGGACAACAGAGAGAGCCGAAGCGACGAACATCCAGAAGGCCCAAACAGCCATGCTCTGTTGGGCGCGCAAATCGGCATCATCGCGCTCACGCTCGGCGTCAGCTGTTACCTTATCTTCCTCGGCTATCAGCTCGCGAATAGCGGGCTCGATGCGTTCGACCGCAGTCAAAAAGCGCTCGGCATAACCTGGCTCTGGAGCGGGATTGCCATCGCGTGCGGCGGCGGCGGTGCTTTGATCGCTGGCGGCTTCTGGCTGGCCGTTGGTGGCGGGTTGCTGGGTCTCCTGCGCGCCTGCGCTGGAAATTAACGCGATGAACGCCACAATCAGCCACACCCGCATAGCGCTCCCCTCAACCTGCGTACATGGTGAGCGAAGCAGGGTCACTACACAAGCGCTTGCTGCTAGTGTTAGGTGCCTTACATGTGGGGGGTTCTATCCAAGACTATGCTTCGGTTCTGGGCCTGCGTGGGTGTGGTCAACACCCTCGTTGGGTTCGCCGGCGTTCCCGACGACCTGTCAACGTGGGAACGATGGATCGACAAAATGGTGAGGGACCCTCTTGTTCTTTCGCTTGCAAAGGACGCGGTAGCCATCGCTCAATTTGTGAACCAAGGATGGTTCAGGGTGGGGCTTGTGATAGTCGGCATTCTGATGATCATATGGCCCTTGCGGTGGTTTTGGCGCATTCGTCACAGAATCATTTTTCGCTGGAGGCGCACTTTGGCAGAACGTTGGCCTGCTGCCGGTTTTTCGGACACGAGGTTAAGCTAACATAGCTTTCTCCTCGAACTCGACAGGACTCAGGTAGCCCAGTGTCGAGTGCCTCCGTCGGGGGTTGTAGAAGCGCTCGATGTAATCGAACACATCTGCCCTTGCGTCGTCCCTTTTCCTGTAGACCTTGCGGGCTGTCCGCTCGGTTTTCAGCGACGAGAAGAAGCTCTCCATCGCGGCATTGTCCCAGACGTTGCCCGACCGGCTCATCGAACAGGTGATGCCATGGTCGGCCATCAGGCGCTGGAACTGCTCGCTTGTATATTGCGATCCCTGGTCCGAGTGATGGAGCAGGCTGTCGGGTTTGCCTCGGCGCCAGATCGCCATGATGAGGGCGTCGGTCACGAGCTGGGCCGTCATCTCTGCCTTCATCGCCCAACCCACGACACGGCGGGAGAACAGGTCGACGACGGCGGCAACGTAGAGCCATCCCTCGGCGGTCCAGATGTAGGTGAAGTCGGCGATCCACTTCTGGTTCGGCGCCGATGCCTCGAATGCGCGGTCAAGCAGGTTGTCCGACACGGAGGCTCGCTCGCCCGTATCCTTCGGCAATCCACGGCGTCGGGGCCGAGCACGCAGCCCGTTCTCCCGCATGAGCCTTTCGACACGATGAAGGCCGCAGGAGAAGCCTTCGGCCAGCACGTCATGCCAGACACGACGGGCGCCATAGGTTCGGTCGCTGCTCTTGAAGCTGCGGTCGATCCGGGGAATGAGCACCTCGTCGCGCCGCGACCGGGCGCTGGGGCTGCGGTTGAGCCAGGCATGGAAGCCCGAGCGGGAGACGTCCAGCGCACTGCACAGCCATGCCACCGGCCAGATCGAACGGTGCTTCGCGATGAAGGCGAATCTCATATCGCTTCCCTCGCGAAGTAGGCTGCGGCCTTTTTTAGGATGTCGCGTTCCGCCTTCAGCTTCGCCACTTCCTTGCGCAGCCGGTCGATCTCCTGCTGCTCTGGCTTCATCTGACCATGGCCGGGAAACGCATGCTGTCGATCGGCAGCGAACTCCCTGACCCACTTGCGCAGCACGTTCTCGTGGAGATCCAGATCACGGGCAGCCTGCGCAACAGCAACGCCTCGATCCTTCACCAACCTCACCGCCTCAAGTTTGAACTCGCGGCTGAACTTCCTTCTCTGCATTCCCACTCTCCAGTTCCGTCAAACACCTTATCTCGGTGTCCACGAAACCGGCAGCAGGCCACGTGTATGGATTGCACATGATGATGCAATCGGCGTTATTAAGGAAAGCTCATGGGGCCGCCTCAAGGCGCCGAACATTGTTCGAACTGTCAGCGTTTTGGACTCCATCGCGCTGTCTCTAACTAAAGAGAGAACCGTATTCGGAATGTCCGAATCTCAAAAGAAATTGTTGAAGTATGATGTGTTCGTGGACAGGACACTTGATCAGTTCTGTATTTCTAATGAGGCGGCGTGCCGGATTGAAGAAGGCCAAAAGCAGGTGGACGAGACGGCGCTCCAAGCGTTCCTTCGACGCGCAATTGACGACGAAATCAACGATGAATTTGGGGCGGTTCCAAACTTCAAAGTCACCTTAAGTGAGTCTCAAGTCGTTAGCGCCAATGGCCTCTAGGCATTGAAGCAAGAACGCCGCACTGAATCCCCCTCGGCTGATCTTGTTGTTCAGATTACGTTCTGTCTCATGAATGTCCATAGCGGCCAATCTTTCCGCTAACAGCGCATAGGTCATGCCTTTGCGCTTCAATTCCGCTTTGAGAAGATTCTTCGCACGGTTTTCAAACTCAATGGTTTGAGGGTCATTCTTCGCTGCCACGCCGTATCCTTAAAATATCATCATATACGATGATATAAATCCTTGACTTCGATGATTCAAGTCCTCATATACGATGTATAATATCATCGGATATGGAGACAAATGGCGCAACACTTCCTTCTCTCGGCTGAATCGCGGACTCTTTCGCTGAAGGAGATTTATCGCAGTGGCGAGGAAAAGGCTTACGACACGTTTAAGCGGCTCCGCTGGTCGGAGACGAAAGGCGAGCCTGTTTGCCCGAAGTGCGGGTGCCTCGACCACTATGACATTCCGACCCGCCGCAAGTTCAAGTGCGCGGCCTGCCATGCCCAATTCAGCGTTACGAGCGGCACGATGTTCGCTTCGCGCAAACTGTCTTTCACGGACTTGCTGGCCGCGATCTGTCTGTTCGTAAACGGCTCCAAGGGCATGTCGGCAGTCCAATTCTCCCGCGATCTGGACGTGCAATACAAGACGGCTTTCGTTCTGGCGCACAAGCTGCGTGAGGCGCTTGCGGCTGAAACCGTGACGGAAATGCTGGACGGCGAAGTCGAGATCGACGGTGCCTATTTCGGCGGTCATGTCCGTCCTGAAAACCACATAGAGGACCGTAAGGACCGCCGCCGTAGCGAGAACCGTTCCGAGCGCCGCCGTGTTGTCGTGGCGCTTCGCCAGCGCTCGGGCCGCACTCTGTCATTCGTTCGCATGAGCGAGGCTGATGGCGTTGAGATCGCCCGCGCCCGCATGATCGCCGGAGCCAAACTATTTGCCGATGAGGCAACGCATTGGGACGCGCTGGAAATGCAGTTCGACTCCACCCGCATCAACCACAGCCTTTCCTACAGCGACGGTCACGGCAAGCATACGAATTGGGTGGAAAACTATTTCAGCCGCCTTCGCCGCATGGTTCGTGGGCAGCATCATTTCGTTTCGCACAAGTACCTGTATCAGTACGCCAATCACGCTGCTTGGCTGGAAGATCACCGCCGCCGTTCCAATGGCGGGAATGCGATGGCACTGCTCGGTGGCTCACTCAACCATCCTGTGAGCCGTATATGGGCAGGGTACTGGCAGCGATCGATTGCCGGTTAGGATGTCTGTTTGACAATCAGTGTTAGGAGTACGCCGAAACCGGACCATATCAGCACGGTCATAGGCAGCATTCTGCGCTCGAAGCGCCTCATGACCTCTTGAAGGTCTTTCTTTGTTGCCGGTCCTTCCATTTGCATATCATGTCACGGGCGGGCCTGTCTCGCAATGACACTTGCATCCTTGCCGCAGCGCTTCACTCCAACATTCATCATGTCAGTCGCCATAGATAGCCGGTATCTCCATTCTGAAAGTTCGCACGATTCTGGCTTTTGAGTTTGCTCAGCGCCCGACTTACCTTGTCCGTGAGCGCTACCATGAATGGCTTTTCATCTACTGCCCAACCTTTGTCGCGAGCGATGACAAGGGCAATTGCCGCTGCTTGTAACCCTTCCGGACTGGCGCGAAGGATCGTCACGATAAGGCGGCCCAACTCCTTTCGATGGAATAGGCCAGAGGAACAAGCTCTACGCACGGGTAAAGAGGCTTGATCGCCAGTGTAACCCATAATCCGTAGCGCCGCGTCCAAATGACGAAGATCCAAGCGAAGTCTGGATACCTTTGTTTCAAGATGGCCTATCGCGCCAACAACCTCTGAGCGGCGGCGGAGTAGGGCGTGAATGCCAGGATCGTTTTCCATGCGGCAAGTTTAGTTGATCTGCCGCCGCCAAGCACCATATTTTGTGGTGCCGTTGATACATAAGGCCGCGCAAGAAGGACGAGGGCATTATGGCGGGGAACCGGCGAACGGGGAGAAGATTGCGGGGAGGATTCGTGGAAGTGACTGATGTTGCTGGGAGAAAGTTTCGAGAGGCGGCGGATTTGTCCCCGCGTCCGACGCGATATCCGCCGCCGTCCCTTCCTTCTCCCCTTGTGGGAGAAGGGAGCGCGCTTTTCGCCCAGCGTCTCATCCGTCCACAGCGCTCAGGCATGGATCCTATGGTCGCGCTCCGCTTCGCTGCGCTTGCCATAGGATGACGAAGGGAGAGAAAAGGCATGCTGGCGGCATCACCCGGCCGGGTCCCCGCCGCTTCGCAGCGTCCCGGCGTTCGCTGGCCTTTCATCGTGCCACTGGCACGATGAATTCACTTCGTGAACCGGCCGCTCACCCCATCGTGCCGATCTTTTCGGGCCTGATGCGGTAGGTGACGCGGACTTCGCCGGGCCTCCGCCAAGGATACGTGTCCTGCCCGATGTATTTTTTGGCCAGAGCGTCGATCTGCGCTTCGGCGCCCTCGGTGGTGATGTCGATGACACGCCCGCGCACCATAAGCGCGCGATAGGCGTTGTCGGGATCGACGGCCGAAACCGCCACGCGCGGATCGCGGCGGACATTCTTATCCTTCACCCGCCCGACAGCCGAATTGATGAGGATATCGTCGCCTTCGACGTCGACCCACACCGGGCTCGTCTGTGGGCTGCCGTCGGCCATGACCGTGGTGAAGTGCACGAGCACCGGCTGTTTGAGGATGGTTTTCCAGTTTTCCGGCAGCGACATGGGCGGTTCCTCTTGTCCAAAGAACGTCTGCCGTCACTCTACGGCGACGGCAGGAGGCAGACAAGCGCCTGCTACTCGGCCGGTTTGGGCTTTCGCTTGAACAGGCCGGCGAGATTGTCCCAGAGCTCGATCTTGGCGCCCTGACGCTTCATGATGACACCCTGCTGGATGATCGAGAGCGTGTTGTTCCACGCCCAGTAGATGACGAGACCGGCCGGAAACGAGGCCAGCATGAAGGTGAAGATCACCGGCATCCAGTTGAAGATCATCGCCTGTGTCGGATCGGGCGGCGTCGGGTTCATGCGCATCTGCAGGAACATGGTGACGCCCATGATCAGCGGCCATACGCCGATATGCAGGTATTGCGGCACCATGAAGGGCAGCAGGCCGAACAGGTTGAAGATCGAGGTCGGGTCCGGCGCGGCCAGATCCTGGATCCAGCCGAAGAACGGCGCGTGCCGCATCTCGATGGTGACGTAGAGCACCTTGTAGAGCGCGAAGAAGACCGGGATCTGCAGCAGCACCGGCCAGCAGCCGGCAATCGGATTGATCTTCTCGGTCTTGTAGAGCTCCATCATCGCCTGCTGCTGCTTCATCTTGTCGTCCGCGTATTTTTCGCGGATTTCCAGAAGCTTGGGCTGCACCATCTTCATGTTTGCCATGGACTTGTAGGATTTGTTGGCAAGCGGGAAGAAAACGAGCTTTACGGCCACGGTGGTGGCCAGAATGGCGAGGCCGAAATTGCCGAGCAGTTTGTAGAACCAGTCGATGAGGTGGAACATCGGCTTGGTGATGAAATAGAACCAGCCCCAGTCGATCAGCAGGTCGAACTGCCGGATCTGCCGGTCGGACTCATAGGCCTGCACCTTGGCCACTTCCTTGGCTCCGGCGAAGACCAGCGTCTCGATCGTGTCGGACGCGCCGGGCGCGACGGTGATCGTGTCGGTGAGGAAGTCGGACTGATAGCGGGTGCGGCCGTCCTCAAGATAGCTGAAGCGCGGCTGGAAGGGCTGCTTGCCGGAAGGCACCAGCGCCAGCGCCCAGTATTTGTCGGTGATGCCCAGCCAGCCATCCGTGGACTTGCCCGGCACGACAGCCTTGTCGTCCTCGATCGTCGCGTACTTGATCTCCTGCAGGCCTTCCTCGCCAGTGACGCCGATCAGGCCTTCATGCAGCACGTAGATGGATGCGTGGGTCGGCTTGTCGAAACGCGTGACGCGCCCGTAGTTGTTGAGCGACACCGGCCCGCCGCTGCCGTTGGTGACCGTGTCGGTGACCGTGAACATGTAGTTCTGGTCAACCGAGATCTGGCGATTGAAGGTAACGCCCTTGTCGTTGGTGTAGGTGAGCACCACCGGCGTGGCGGGCGTCAGCGTCGGCGTGCCCTCGACCGTCCAGACCGTGTCGGGACCCGGAACCGCGCCGCTGTCGGCGCCGCCCACATAGCCGATCTCGGCGTAGAAGCCGTTGGGCAGCGACGAGGGATTGAGCAGCTCGATGTTCGGCGAATCCTTCTCGACCGTCAGGCGGTAGGCCTTGAGCTTCACATCGTCGATGCGCGCGCCCTTGAGGTTGATGGAGCCGGAAATGCTCGGCGTGTCGATGGCGATGCGCTGCGAGCCGGCAAGAGCCTGCTGGCGGCTTTCGACCGTGGCGCCGTCGGTGCCGGGCACGGTCGTGCCGGGTGCGGCCGGCGTCGTGGTGGTCTGGCCCGGGGCCTGCTGGCCGGGATTCTGCTGCTCGACACGCTCGGCTTCGATGCGGGCCTGCTCGCGCTCCTTCTCGATGCGCGGATTCATGTAGAAAACCTGCCACAAGGTCAGGATCAGCACCGAAAGAACGATGGTGATGAAGAAGTTGCGGTTGTTTTGCATCATGACCTTGTCTCTGCGCTATCGGCGGCCGCGGATGCGCCGAGAGAGTTCCGCCGCGATTTCGGTGAAAGGGGCGGAGACCAGCTCCGTCCGTCCGACGATCACATAGTCACTGCCGTCCGACATGTCAGCGGCGGCATGAAGGCGCACGGCCTCGCGCAGCCGCCGGCGGATGCGGTTGCGCGCGACGGCGTTGCCGGCCTTCCTGGTGACCGTATAGCCGACGCGTGGCGCATTCGTATCGCCGCGGTCGAGCACTTCCAGCAGGAAAAGCCGCCCGCGGCGCTTCTCGCCACCGCGGACGGCCAGGAATTCGGCCCGCTTGCCGAGCCGCTTCGGCAGCGGACGCACAGGCGTGCCGTTATCCGGCAAGGGATATGCCCGCTCAGGCGGACAAACGCTTGCGGCCGCGGTTGCGGCGCGCGGCGACGACGCCGCGTCCGCCCTTCGTGGCCATGCGTGCACGGAAGCCGTGACGCCGCTTGCGGACGAGCTTGGATGGTTGATAGGTGCGCTTCATTTATTTGATACCGCGGGGTGCGGCCCTTCTTGGTTCTGTCTCGATGAACAGGAGCGTTGTCCGGTCTGCGGTGGCGCAAACGAAATTTGCGCCGGAGCCATCGGCCCGAACGTGCGGCGGCTTATAGAAAGAAGGTCCGCCAGTGTCAATTCGCCCCGTCGCTGCCCGATTCGTGCGCGAGGTGTCGTTTTCCGCTGTTTCAATTGGCAAATCGGCCGCCTTGTCCTATTGCTTTCCGCATGCGGGTCGTCAGGCGGGGCTGGCTCCCGCCCGATGTGGAAAGGAAGAATGGACGCCAGCCCGTCCACCGAAAACGGCAGCCGCGACCGCGGGCAGGACCCGACGGTGCCGCTGGCGCGCGGCCTTTCGGCCAAGCTGCTGGTGCTCACCGTCATCTTCGTGCTGGTCGCCGAAGTGCTGATCTTCGTCCCCTCCATCGCCAATTTCCGGCTGAGCTGGCTCGAGGAGCGCCTCGCAACGGCCGCCGCGGTCAGCATCGTGCTTCTTCAGAACGAGGCGACGGACGCCCAGCCCACCCTGCAGAAGGACGTGCTGATGGCGATCGGCGCCAAGGCCATCGCCGTGCGCGACGAAGACGGCGTGTCGCGACTTCTGGCCGTGTCGGAGATGCCCAAGGAGGTCGACGAGCACATCGACCTGCGCGCCGGCACGCTGCTCAACTCGATCGGCCCGGCGCTCGACACCATGCTCTCCGGCGGCAAGCGCATGATGCGCGTCTATGGAACCGTGGGCGACAGCGACAAGGTGTTCGAGATCGTCATGCCCGACTGGCGCCTGCGCCGCGCCATGCTCCTCTATTCGTGGAACGTGGCCGTGGTTTCGCTGCTCATCTCGGTGTTCACGGCGCTCCTCGTCTATACCGCGATCGACCGCATCATGATCCGCCCCATCCGCGGCATGACGGCCTCCATGCTCGCCTTTTCCCGCGCCCCCGAGGAAAGCACCGGCATCATCAGGCCGGAGCCGCGCACCGACGAGATCGGCGTGGCCGAGCGCGAGCTGGCCGGCATGCAGACCTCGCTGCAGAAGATGCTGGCCGAGCAGCGCCACCTCGCCGATCTCGGACTGGCCGTGTCGAAGATCAACCATGACATGCGCAACATGCTGTCGTCGGCCCAGCTTCTGTCGGACCGCCTGCGCTCGATCAAGGACCCTGCGGTGCAGTCGCTGGCGCCGAAGCTGGTGCGCACGCTGGACCGCGCCGTCGCCTATTCGAGCGGCGTTCTGGCCTATGGCCGCACGCAGGAGCCGCCGCCGGCCCGGCGACGCGTAAAACTCTTCCAGCTCGTGGATGAGGTGGAGGATGCGGTCGGGGCCGAGGCATCGGGTATCGACTTCGTCAACGCCGTCGACCCGGCCTTCGAGGTCGACGCCGATTCCGACCAGCTCTTTCGCGTGCTCTCGAACCTCTGCCGCAACGCCGTGCAGGCCATGTCGGGCGACGACGACGAGGCGGTTGTCCGCCGCCTCACCGTTTCCGCCGAGCGCATCGGCAGCGTCAGCCGCATCCTCGTCACCGACACCGGTCCCGGCCTGCCCGCGAAAGCGCGCGAAAACCTGTTTACCGCTTTCCGCGGCTCGGCGCGCAGCGGCGGCACGGGCCTCGGCCTCGCCATCGCGCAGGAGCTCGTCCGCGCCCATGGCGGCACGCTTGAGCTGGTGGAGAGCATCGGCGGCCGCACGGTCTTCGCGGTTTCCATTCCGGATCAGCCCGTCAGTCTGGAACAGGCGCGCGGCGCGCTGCGACGTCCGGCTTGATGAGCCTGGCCGTACGGTCGCGGCCGGTGAGGCGCAGGCAGACCCAAGGACTCCGAGCCGGAGCACGTCTTCAGCCTGCGAGCACGCGGTTTCCGGCGCCGGACGATTTGCTGTCATTTGCACTTGCAATTCGACCGGCGGCTCGCTAGGTAGCGCCTCTGTTCGGTGGCTGGCCTTTCGCTGGTCATCGAGGCCGTCTTGACGGCCTTGCGCCCGTAGCTCAGCTGGATAGAGCACCAGACTACGAATCTGGGGGTCAGGAGTTCGAATCTCTTCGGGCGCGCCACTCACAAGTCATTGAATTTCCTAAGAAAATTGATCTCGCGGCTTAGCGCCATGTGTTTCCCGTTTGGGCGTCGTGGGTACAGCGTGGGTACATCAGCCTGAAGGCGGGTGCGCTTAGGCATCCCATTTTTCGTTATGTTTTTCCGCTGCTTGGTCGGTCATTTGTTGTGTCAGACAACAACTCGAGTAGTCCGACATGACCGACGAACCCGCCCTCAAGCCTGAAGCCCGCATCGTTTCCGACAAGCCGCGGTCGACCACCGTCGCGCTGGTCCATCCCGTCGAGTTCGACGGCAAGCTCTATGAAAGCGTCACCATCCGCCGCGTGACCGGCAAGCAAGTCGACGACTTCATTCGCGCCAGCGCCGCCCTGAAGGAAGACGAGCCTCAGCCTCAGCTTCCGTGCCTCGACTTCCCGCGTGAAGTTTATGACGAGATGGATGACGACGATCGGCTGCGGGTGGAGGAGGCCCTTCTCCCTTTTTTGCCCCGGCGGTTGATGCTGGGGGCCGCATTCGCCCAGGAGACGTCCGCAGCTACGTCCGCACTGTAGCCCGTCGCTACAGCACACCGCTACCGGACGTCCTCGCTATGGATTGGCTGGAAATCATCGAACATGCGCTCGCTGCGAGCCACGAAGAGTATCTTGAGAAGATGCTCGACGTGAAGCTCGCCGGCGCCAAACTTATTGGGTGAACGCATGGCCCGGACCCTGGTCGGCCAATTAATTCTGAAACTTCGCGCCGAAGGACTCGGCGAAGCCGACAAGGTCGCGCGCACGCTACGTGACATTGACAGCGCCGCCCGGACGCTCGGAAAGGTGCGCGCCGGCGATTGGGGCGCGGCCTTCGGCAAGCAGCTTGCCCAGCTCAAGGCCACTCCCGCCGAGATTGAAGCAGTCCGTCGTTCCTGGACGAACCTCGTTGCGGATCTCGACAATAAGAACATCACGAAGGCGCTGCGCAAGCAGAAGATCTCGACGTGGAAGACCGCGACCATCTCTCATCTGGCCGCAGTCCGGGCTGAAGCGCAGGAGACCGAAAAGCGCATCGTGGCCATGCACCGGTCGCTCGGCTACGGGCTCAAGCCTCTCATGGTCATGGGCGGCGGCTACACCGGAGCCTATCTCGGCGGCGTCATGGGCCGTGAGGCGCTGATCGCCGCATCGAATGAACGGCGGGTGCAGGCCGAAGCGAAGTATGCCGGCCTCGACGTCGGTGAACGCGGCAAGATCGACACCCGCGCCGACGAGCTCGCTGAGCGGTATCGGCTGCAAAAGTCCGAGATCTACGATGTTCTCAAGGAAGCGTCCCTGTCGATGCCCTCGACGGAGGCGGCCCTCAACGTCTCCGAGGAAATGGCAAGGGCATACCTTGTTCTCTCGAACATGATGGGGCCGGAAGGTGCGCTTGGTGGGCTGCGCCAGTTTAACAAGGCGCTCGACAACATCGAAAGGGTGACGCCGGAGGAGTACCGGTACGGCCTTGAGAATTTTATCAAGGCGCAGCAGATCGTCGGGCGTGACATCGATCCGACGGCCTTCGCCGAAGCGATCAAGTACGCCCGCGCCGGCGGCAAGGTGTTCGGCGACGAGTTTCTGTTCCAATGGCTGCCGATGCTTATCGCCGAGAGTGGCGGGAGCGATAGCGGCACCCAACTTCGCGCCGCCTTCGATCAGTTTATCGTCGGTCGCGCTTCAAAGGCGGCCTTGAGCGAGCAAGAGGCACTCGGGCTTCGCGACGAGGCGGGGCGCTTGCTCAATCAGGAGAAATTCACGGAAAATCCGCTGACGTGGATATGGGATACCATGCTCCCAAAACTCCGCGAAAAGGGCGTCGACACTGAGAATGAGACAGAGCTGGCCCGCGTTGTGGGCCAACTCACAAACAACCGGCTGTCTTCTGACCTGATCCTTCGCGCCATCCTGTCGATGGAGCAATATCGTCGGCTGGTCGAACAGAGGCTCCCCAACGCCGTCGGGCTCGATGCGGCGGACACGATCCAGGCGGACAACCCGTTTGCCGCCTTCGAGGGCTTCAAAAGCAGCATGCAAAACCTCTCCGCCGCCATCTTGCCGATGGATCACGTCAGCGCGGCGTTGAACACGTTGGCCGACGGCATCAACGCCTTGGCCGCGGCGGCACGGGAGAACCCAGCACTTACCGCCCTTGGCATCGGTGTTGGGGGCGCGGCCCTTTACGGCGCCGGCAAATTCGGCATCAGCAAGATGGCCGACATGTTCGGGCTGCGGGCATCTGCGGTGGCACTCGACGGTTCAGCCGCAGCATTGACGAGGGCGGCGATCGCGCTTGGCGGCGCAGGAGTAGCGGACGGCGCAGTTCCGGATGGATCTGGCAAAGCGAATGCCGGTGGCGCGGGGGCATTGGGGCTTCTGGGCCGTGCCGGCGGTGCGCTGGCGGTTTGGGCACTCGCGGTGCAGTCGATGGGGACACTCCTGGCGACACCTTCGAAGATCAGGTTGCGAACCAAAAGAAGGCCCGTGAAGCACTCGAAAGCACTGTGGGTGCACTGGATTGGAAGCGCCTTCTGTTCGGGGCGGCGGCAGATCCTGACTTCAATTTCCGCGACCATTTCAAGATCGAGACCGGTGTGAATGGCGGCACCTCTGCCCCTCCGGCCGCCGGCGGCCCCTCTGCCTCTCCAGCGGCTGGCGGATCGATCGACGCAATGCTGTCTGGCATGGAGCGGCTTCGCACAGAAGCGGCACAGACCGGCACCGATGTTCAAAACTCCCTCGGCGTGACCGTCCGGCCAAATATCGACAGTTCGTCGATCGACGCCTTCCTCGCGAAGGTGCGGGCGGCCTTGTGGGAGCTTGAGCGGTTGGGATCGGCTGCATCAGCCGCGGCCGGGAACACCGACCGCCAACTTCGCCGCAGCATGGCCGATTACGGGGTTGCCCCATGATCGGCGCACTCGATGTCATGGCAACCGGTATCGGCGCCATCCTGCTCTACGGGACGCTACGGCGCGGCAAATGGGATCGCGCCAATGCCCTGGCTTACGGCATGTGTGCTGTTGGCGTGTCCTGGCTGCTGATCCGGCTCTGGACCCAGCAGTTCACCGGCTCCCTCTGATCGAACTGGAGAATTCGATGCAAGTGAAAGAACTCAACCCTGCGCTGCCGACGCCGGCGATCTTCTACGACATGAATTTCGGCGCCGGCGCGTGGGCGCTCGCCGAAGACGCGCTTGGCAGCCTCATGAGCGCGGGTGAACGCGCGTTCGAGCGTTTCGCCAGAGGTGAATTTCTCGAACCAGAGGCGCTCGAGGCCTATCGCGCAACCCACCTGGTGGGAACGCGGCGCATCGGCGTGCGCGGCCGCGACACGGCAATAATCTACCTCGAAGGCACGCTCGTGAAACGCGAGACGTGGCTGTCACAACTGCTCGGGCTCCCGACTTACGAGACGCTCTTTCAGGATCTGCACGTCGTCGCCAACAACGACAAGATACAGTCGATCATCCTCTACATCGACTCGCCCGGCGGCGAGGTAAACGGGTGCAGCGAGTTGGCCGACGCCGTCTATGCGCTCCGGCGCAAGAAGCCCGTCACCGCCTACGTCAGTGGCCAGGCTTGTTCCGCGGCATATTGGATCGCCTCGGCGGCAGAGAAGATTGTCGTCAGCGACATGGCGATGCTCGGCAGCATCGGCGTCTCAATGACTGTTAGTGACACATCGAAGCGTGACGAACAGCGGGGCGTCAAGCGCTGGGAGGTCGTGTCGTCGCAGTCGCCTAACAAACGGCCGGATATCAACACCGACAGGGGCCGCGCCGCCGTCCAGAAGATCGTCGACGATCTTGCCGAAGTCTTCATAAGGGATATCGCGAAGCACCGTGGCGTCAGCGCCCAGACCGTGGTCGAGAAATTCGGCAAAGGCGGCGTCGAGATCGGCAAGAATGCCATCAAGGCAGGTATGGCCGATGCGGTGGATCAGTTCGAAAACGTGCTCGCGAGTGCGCAGCGGCGGACGGGCTCAATCACCAAAACCAACGCCTCGACCGCCGCCGCCGCGCCGGCCACCACCTCACCTCCGAAATGGACCGCAGAACAGGCGGCGAAAATGCTTGCGGACCAAAAAGCGGCGGATGCGGCCAGAGCGGCTGCGGCCGAAACCGAGCGTAAGGCCAAGATCGACGCCATGTGGAAGAGCGCGGCGGACACCGTCAACGCCGGCCTGCCGTCCACCGCCGTAAAATCGGAACTCTGATCAACCACCCCAACAGGACAAGGAGAAACGAATGTCCCTCATTGACAGCATCATCCCCAAACGCCGCGGTCGGCCGTCCAAAGCCGTCACCGAAGCCAACGCAGCCGTTGAGCGGCTGGGTAAAGATCTCGCGAGGCTGAACGCCAAACGTGACGAACTCGCCAGCCGGCAGGCAGAAGCCCAGGCCGCTTTCGACAAGGCCAAGGAGCAGCGCCGCTCCGCGCTCACCTCCGACCCTGGCGCCGACATCACGGCGCTGTCTCGCGCGGTTCGTGATGCGGAAGATCATCTGCAGATGTTCGCCGACGCACTGGCGGACATCGACGGCCAGATCGCCAGCGTCACCACGGAGCGCGACGCCCAGGATCTTGCCGGCAAGCGCGAGCAGGTCGCCGGTCACTTCGAAGGCATCGCCGATGCCGTCGACGAGGCGGCAGCCGAACTAGAGAAGGCCGTGGCCGGCGTATCCAAGGCTTTCGATAAGCTGAAAGATGCCATTCCCGACGACTATGCGTTGATTGAGATCGAATGGCCGGAATACAAGCGCCCTTGGGGGCCGGCGCGGCCGCACGAACTTGCCACGGTGATTTTCGCTGAAGCGTTGTATCGCCAGCAGCCAGACATCTTCATCAAGGAGCGGTCTACCTTCGCACTGCACCGCTTCTTCGAAACGCACCGGAAGCCGACGACCAAGCTGTACGGGGCACCGCCAGAGCCGACCGACGCCTCCGCCGCGGCAACGACGCTGATCGGAGATCGCAACCGGGCGCATGCCGACGCCATTCGCCGCGGTGAGATCGATCTCACGTCCGGGCGGCGCATCGAGCGGAAGCCTGAGCTGGAAGCCGAGCCTGCGCGGCCGGAACACTCCGAGGTCGAAGTCTTCGTGACGAAGGATTTTCGCTACGTCAGCAGCGACAACGATTTCAACTGCTGGGAAACCGTCAGTCGGCTGTCAAGGCGCTGGCTTCCTGAGCCGGTGGCGGATGCCGCTGTTGAGTCCGGCTTCGCCCTGCGGATGGACACGCCGGAAGGGCGCGATGCCTTCGAGGGCCATCAAGTATATCAAAAGACCGCGATACTGTCGTGGGACGGCCCGAAGCACTTCACCGACTTTGCGGATCTCGGCGACCCGCTGGGCTTCTTTGGCGGCGAGAAGCCTCCGAGGCCAAAGACATTGCACGCGGTGGACCACGCCGCGTGACCGACGTCACGGCGGGCCACTCCACCCGTCGCGACTGGCTGAGCCGCCGGCTTGTCCCCGGACGTTACCCGAGCTCAGCACCTCCGCTGCCGCGCGTTGGACCGTTGGCGCGGAAAGGCCATCCCCGAGCTTTTCGTGGAGCTCGGGGATGGCCGTCTGCTTTCGTTTACGCTTGCTCAGGCGCCGCACTCCACCCAATTTTCAGCCTTTGGCAGCGCCCAGCGGACGGTCGAGAAGCTTAAAGCGCTCGTACATGTCTGCGAGCGGCTCGCCCTTGGCGACCGCCACGCGGATTTCGTCCTCGGCGGCGACGACCGCCTCGGCCTTCTCGAGCACTTCCAGGGTAAGGGCCTTGGGGATCACGACGACGCCATCGATGTCACCGAAGAGATAGTCGCCAGGGTGAATCACGACGTTGCCGATACGCACGCTGACGTTCATGTCGGTGATCTTCCAGCGTCCCATGGCGTCCGCCGCGCAGCGGAAACGCGAGAAGACGGGAAAGCCGAGTTTGCGGATATAGCCGGTATCACGGATGCCGCCGTCCACGACGGCGCCCACACAGCCCTTTGCCATGGCGGAATTGCTCATCAATTCGCCCCAATGGCCTACCGTCATGTCTCCGCTGGTGTCCCACACGGCGACGCAATCCGGCAGGAATTCCTCAAGGATGCGGGGACCGATGCCAAGATCCAGTTCGGCGGTTGCGTGGCCTTTCGCCGTGAAGGCGGGGCCGGCAATCTTCATGTCGTCGTCCAACGGCCGGATCTCATGCGGGAGCAGCTGATTCCACAGTCCCTTCTTGTCCAGAATGTCGGCGACCGCCGGCACGTACAGCCGCTTGAATCTCTCGGCAATCTTGCCGGCATCGTTCATGGTTCTTGCTCCGTGATTAGGATGTTGGATCGGTGTTGTGGAGGGTGGCGGGGTCGAAGCCCATCCGTACGGAAAGCTGCTGCGCCGCCGCGATGACCTGGGGTGCCAGTTCGAGCAGTCGGTCGCGCGGCGTGCGGAAGTCCGGACAGGATACGCTGATCCCCGCAATGACCTTCCCGGTATGATCGTAAACCGGCGCGCCAACGCAGCGGATTCCTTCCTCATACTCGATATCGTTGATCGCAAACCCCATCTCGCGAACCCTTTTGAGCGCGAAGCGAAGCTCTTGCGGATCGGTGATGGTGTTGGACGTCAGGCGTTCCGCGCCTTGGCCGAGAAGCGCCTCCAAATCGTCGGCCGTGCTGTAGGCCAGGAGCACCTTGCCGATGGAGGTGGCATGGAGTGGGCTGCTGGCGCCTACGCGCGACACCATCCTTATCGATCGATTGGGCTCGGCCTGCTCGATGAGAACGACCTTGTCGCCGCCGCTGACGCCGAGATGCGCGGTTTCATTGGTCGTCGCCACAAGTTGCTGCAGGATAGGCAGCGCCTCCCGTCTGAGGTCCAGTCCTCCGAGATACGCGCTGCCCAATGTCAGGCACCAGGGGCCGAGACTGTATCGCCCGTCATTCCGAGCCGAGGCCAACTGAAGCTCGCAGAGCGTGGCAAGCAGGCGGTGCGTCGTCGCCTTCGGCTGACCGCAGGCAGACGCGAGTTCTCCGAGCGAAAGCGGGCTTGCGCTCGCCACGAGGACCGACAGCAGATCGACCCCCTTACGTAGCTGGCCGCTCGTATCCCGGTCGCGCACATCGTAGAAATCGGAATGGTGTTTCATCATTTCTTTTTCATCCTCTCGAACAAAAAGCGCGCTGTCAAACGGAATTTTGAGCGCAAAAATAAAGAAAATAAGCGCGAAATGATCGCTTGACATCCGGACAAGATCGCAAATAGGAAATGGAACGCATTCCGTTTTTGGATCAGGGAGGAGCAAATGACGATTTTGATCGGAACAGGCGTCCGCATCGCGGCCGGCCTCGCATTGGCATTGGCGCTTGGAGGCATGGCTTCCGCGGCGGACCTTCTCGAAAGGACTGCAAAGGGCGAAGCCATTCGCATCGGCGCCGCCAACATCGCGCCCCACGTGGTGATGGATGGCCAAAAGCAGACCGGCGAAGCCCTTGAGGTGGCCCGAAAGGCGCTGTCCGAAATGGGCGTCACGAACGTCGAAGTCCTCACGATCGACTTTGGCGCGTTGATCCCGGCCCTCCAGGCCAATCGCATAGACATGATTGCCAGCGGCATGTCGATCACGCCGCCGCGGTGCAAGCAGGTGGCCTTCAGCGATCCATACTACGGAAAGGCCGAAGCGCTCATCGTGAAAAAGGGCAACCCCCTGGGCCTGAATACCTACGACGATATCGCGAAAAACCCGGCGGCGCGATTTGGCCATGTCCTCGGTGGCACGGAAGGCCCGCAGGCTGCCTCTGCAGGCATTCAGGAATCGCAGATCAGCACCTATCCGGACTCCGCAACGCTTGCCGACGCGCTGAAAGCAGACAGGATCGACGCCCTCGCTCTGCCGGACCTCCAGGTCAACTGGATTCTCAAAAAGGCCGGCTGGGAGGAATTCGAAACACCGGGGCCGTTTGTTCCCAAGCTCGACGGCAAGGATCAGGTGCTGTTCACCGCTTTTGGTTTCACCCTCGAAGATGCGCCTTTCCGTGACAAGTTCAACGAGGTGCTCGACCGCATGAAGAAGGACGGCACCGTCAGCTCGTTGGTGAAGGATTTCGCCATCACGCAGTTCGGCGTCGATCTGGCTGCCGATCAGACATTCCAGCAGGTCTGTGGCGATTGATCGAGCCTTGTCTCCGCGGAGCAAGTGACGGTGGCTGAACGTTTCCTCACCTATTTGCCGACGCTGCTCGCCGGTGTTCAGGTTACGGTCACCGTCACGGTCCTGGCTATCCTGCTGGCGGCCGCGCTCGCCGTGCCCGCCGGCCTGGGGCGCATGTCCGGCAATCGTCCCGTCCGGATGCTTGCGGGCGCCTTCATCGAGTTCTTTCGTGGGACATCGGCTCTTGTCCAGCTTTATTGGATCTTCTTCGCATTGCCGTTGGTAGGCATCAGCTTCAGCCCCGTGGTCGCTGGCGTCGTTGCGCTCGGTTGCAATGTAGGGGCCTACGGGGCGGAGGTGGTGCGCACCGGATTTCTGGCGGTGCCCCGGGGCCAGGCAGATGCGGCGATTTCCCTGAACCTGCCGCGATGGTCCCGGTTTGTGGACATCACGCTGCCGCAGGCCATTCCGATCATGATCCCGCCTTTCAACAACCTGTTCATCCAGTTGTTGAAGGGCACCTCCCTGGTGTCGCTCGTGACGCTGGCCGACATCACCTATCAGGCTAAGCTCGTACGGACGGAGACCGGAGACAGCGCGCTGGTGTTCGGGATCGCGCTGGCCATCTATTTTGGGCTGGCGCTGCTCATCACTGCCGGAATGCGCTTCCTGAACCGGATGTTCTACGTCCCCGGAATGGGCGCGGAAGGAAGCTCGAAGTGAGACAGGTCTGGGATTGGGGCTATGTGGCCGAGGTCTTGCCTCTCCTTTTGAGGGGACTTCTGGTGACATTCCAGCTGACCGTTCTCAGTTTGGTCATCGCCTTGACGCTCGGGTTGCTGCTCGCGGTTCTGCGGCTGTCTTCTCAAGCGTGGATTTCACTCCCGGCGAAGTGGTTTATCGAGTTCGTGCGCTCGACGCCGCTGCTCGTGCAACTGTACTTCCTTTATTATGTCGGGCCGAGCTTCGGATTGGTCATGAGCCCGTTCCTGACGGGCGTGATCGGGCTTGGCGTTCATTTCAGCACATTCACGGCCGAAGTCTATCGGGCTGGAATCCAGAACGTCCCTTCAGGGCAATGGGAAGCCGCCCGATCGCTGAACCTGTCAACCTATTGGACATGGCGTTCCATAGTGTTGCCCCAGGCTATCGCCTCGGTCATTCCGGCCCTGGGCAATTATTGCCTGTCCATGTTCAAGGAGACGCCCGTCCTGATCGGAATCTCGGTCGTGGAAATGCTCGGGGAGGCCCAGCGCGCCGCGTCACAGACCTACCAGTATCTCGAACCCCTGACATTGGCCGGGGCGCTGTTCTTCATCGTGAGCTATCCGCTATCGAAAGTGCTTCGCTGGCTCGAAACGGTGACGAAATCCCACTTTGGAGCCCGTCAATGACTTCTCCCAAAATAGAGCTTGAACGGGTCAGCAAGAGCTTCGGATCTCTGACGGTTCTCGATGAGCTCTCCCTGAGCGTCGCGGCCGGCGAGAAGCTCGCACTAATCGGCCCGAGCGGCTCCGGCAAGAGCACAGTGCTGCGAATCCTGATGACGCTGACGACCCCCGACGCCGGCAGCGTCCGCATCGACGGTGCGCCGGTATGGAATACGGACAGTCAGCTCCGCGTCTTGCCGACGCGCGAGGCGCAGCTGCGGGCCGCCCGCGCGAAGGTCGGCTTCGTCTTCCAGCAGTTCAACCTTTTTCCCCATATGTCCGCTTTGCGCAATGTCGCGCTGGCGCCCGTCCGCGCGCTTGGGATGAGCTGGGCTCAAGCGGAAGAACTGGGTCTGGAGCTGCTTGACCGCGTCGGCCTCAAGAGCAAGGCCGGGAACTTCCCGGGCCAGCTCTCCGGCGGCCAGCAGCAACGCGTCGCCATTGCGCGCTCGCTGGCGATGAACCCTGAAATCATGCTTTTTGACGAGGTTACGTCGGCGCTCGACCCGGAACTCGTCGGCGAGGTCTTGGCCATCATGCAGGAACTGGCCGAGCAGGGAACGATGACGATGGTCATCGTGACGCACGAAATGGGCTTCGCACGAAAGGTCGCGCAGCGCGTGGCCTTCTTCGACAAGGGCAAGGTCCGGGAAATCGGGCCGCCCGAACAGATATTCTCGGAACCGCGGGAAGACCGGACAAAGGCGTTCCTCAAGTCCGTACTGCATCCCTCATAAACTCCGTCGTTCCAGCAGCGCGATCGCCGGAGATTCGCCACCTGACGCTGAAACCACCCCCTTGCGAAGCCGGACGGCATGGCAGCACGCATGAAGGCCATATCCCGTTCCAGCGTGTCCAGAAGCACCAGCAGCGCCTTGACAGCAGCCCTCGCGTCACCGTCGCATGCGGCGATGGCCTCATCGGCCGCTGCGTCCCAATCCGGCAATGCGTTGCCTTCCGGCGCCAACGCTGGCTCGGCCATAGGTTCAGTCTCCATTTATGGCTGAGCATGCCATCGCCGGGCTGCACGGGCAAGGGATTTGTTCCTATTTCGTTCTCGCGGATCAGGCGACCAAGGCTCTGACGCACTGTCAGTATGGATTTCGCCTGGCATCGATGGAACCCGCCGCAAGCCCTGCGATTATACCGGCGCACCGCAATCACCCGCTAAAGGACATCTGACATGGCGAAGGACACGCAGAAGAAGTCGGGCGCCGGCCCGGCGGTTGCCGCTCACAGCAAGGACAGCAAGCCGACTAGCGCGAAGTCGGGACAGCCCGCCAAGGCGACCGAAAAGAAGGGCAAGAAATAGCGCCAGACGTCCGCACAAGCGCGTTGAGCGCATGACGCGGTCCGGCCGCCGAACGTAGCAGCGACGCTGTGCGGCCATTGTCGCGCAGCTCCCTGTTTGGATCGTTGCTTTCGGCCAGAATAACGCTGGTTCAACGCAGGCATTACCATCGTGGGCGCAAATTGGCGCGTCATGTCCGGCCCGCCGAAGCTCCCAAACGTCCGTCTTGGCCCGGAGCGGACCAGATATCACCGTCGACGCGGTTTCACGCCGTCCGAAGTTCTTATCTTTGTCTCGGTCTCATTGACTGGACGCGTCAGTCCGTATGGCTTTTTCGGTTCGTCGCCGTTGTCGCCAGTGTCGATGGGGTCTGACCGGTTATCGGCTGAACCCTCCTTGAATAGCCTGCCTCCAGTCTCTCGCTTATTGATGCCGGGCATCGCCGTTCTCCTGTCCGTCGCTGGACAACAGCGATGAATGCGGTTCGTTCCGTTAAGGAAGAACATGGGCAAATACGCGACACTGGCGTCAGCGGTTCTGATCTAGGTAAGCTGAGAGTCAGCTAGAACCGGGGAGGGAGCCCATGAGTTGGCTGGAGAATATCGGCCGATCGGTGGGGCAACTCCATGCCGGCGCGTGGATCGTCGGGTTGTCGGTCGCGGTGGCCGTGATGTTGATCGGCATCTTGCGCCTCTGCCGCAAAAGCCCGTGCGGCTATTCGGAAACGGAACTGCGTTTTCGCAACGTGTTTGCGATCATGAGCGAGGATCAGAGGCGGTCATTGATAGACCACTACACGAAGAAGCACGGATGTAACCGAGAGGCCGCCATGCGGCATGCGCTAGATGATCGTGATCGGGAAGCCCGGAGCTGGCGATAGGCCTGAAACGAAAACCCCGGCCGGAACCGGGGCAAGTAAAATCTGGTAATATCCGCAGTGCGAAGACTGCGGCAAAGCGCTCTAGCATCCCGCCTCGCGTCATTTTCAAGGTTTACGTGTCTGGGCAAATGTAGGAGAATCATCCTATGGCAGAGACTTCCATCGAATGGACTGACGCGACGTGGAACCCGGTGGCGGGCTGTACGATTCTGACTGCCGGCTGCACAAACTGCTACGCGATGCGCATGGCGGCGCGGCTCGAAGCTATGGGCATGGAGAAATATCGTGGTCTCACGCGCAAGAGTGGCGGCCGTGCGAAGTGGACCGGCAAGATCCACCTTGATCGGAACTCTCTATCGATCCCGGCAGCCTGGTCGAAGCCGCGCCGGGTTTTTGTGAACTCGATGTCGGACCTGTTTCATTCCGACGTGCCGCCGAACTTTATCGCGGACGTGTGGAAAGTCATGGCCGAGACGCCGCGCCACACCTATCAGATTTTGACGAAACGACCCGACCGCATGGTCGAGATCGTTCCGGGCTTGCCGAAACTGCCGAATGTCTGGCTGGGCACGAGCGTCGAGGACGGACGCGTTCTGCATCGCATTGACGAACTGAGACGGGTGCCGGCCGCAATCCGGTTCATCTCGTTCGAGCCTTTGATTGGTTCTGTTGCCGGCGCCAACCTCAAGGACATCCATTGGGCGATCGTCGGAGGTGAGAGTGGGCCGAAGTCACGCCACATGGAGCCGGCATGGGTCGATGAGATCGAGCGCATGTGTCGCGCAGCTGGAACGGCGTTCTTTTTCAAGCAGTGGGGCGGCCGGAATAAGAAGGCGACCGGCAGACTGCTCAACGGCCGGACTTACGACGAAATGCCTGCGGCGATCTAGAAAAGCTCGCCTTGGTTGCTGTCGGTGGCCGCCTTCCAGAATGCGAGCGCAAGTTCATGCCGAGCGGCAAGCGTCAGCCAATACAGGTGCTGGCCGCGACTCCCGGTAATTAATTGCATATCGGTGGAAGCTGCCATTCCCAGTTTCACCACGTTGTTCTTCCACAAATCGAAAACAGCACGGCGGATTGCAGTGAACGGCTGGTTGAGATCGACGGCTGTTCGCCAGCCGGGAACGAACTTGTCGAAAGCGGATTCCTGCGCCTGAACGTTCAGCCACGTATTCCGCTGAAGATCCATCTTGCTGATGTGTACCAGCATGTCGATGCGCTTACGCTTAGACAGCGTTTCGATCACTGAGAAGTTGAACGCTCCAAGGTTGTAGGGGTCGATGAAGGCGAAGTGCAGCCCATAAGGGTCTAGTTTGGCTCTTATCAGTGTGGCTGTATCGACGGCTTCGCCGTGGAATGCTTCAACGGGAGCACCAAGCCGTCGAAGCCTTTCGGTTGCGTATTCGAGGCGCTTGGAGTTGGCATCCGCGATGAAGACGGAACTGAATGGTGCCTTCGTCCGGACGCTTTCATTCCACGCTGCAACGCAACTCCCTTCGATGAACTCTCCTGTTCGACGAACCTTTGCCCGGCCCGGCCCGCAGAAAAGATCGATGTATGTTGCGCCGGCCTTTCCGTGTCCGACCCATTTAGCCCTGACGCCGCGCGAAATTGAGATGTATTTGCATAGCGAGGCAATTTTGTCCTTGGACCATGCCCCAACTTCTTCGACCGGCAACCCGTCGTCGCCATCTACAAGCTCTCCCATCCCCTCGCTCCCCAGCTTGGTAAAGCCGCCCCCGCGGCTGCAATCACTACCCGCACTCCACCGTATCATTCGGCGTCACGACGCACCTGTCACGCTCACTGGCGCACCCGACGAGCAATAGCGCCACTGCAAGCGCAGCCCACTTCATGCGCCGCCCTTCGCCTTACTCCCCATCTGCCCTCAACTGCACTTCTATAATCGCCCGCGCCGCCTGGTAGACAGGCCGCATGTCTTCCCCGCCGCCGGCTTGGCGCAACTCCAGCAGGTACAGCGCCTACTCGTAGACCTCCCGGACTTCATCGTCGGTGAGGATACCTTTGCCGGCAAGCGCGCCGATCAGCGACGCCAGCACGGAAGCCGAGACAAGGTCAGACGCGGCAACGGCGTCTACGCGTGGATCACGTTCCATTCCAAGCCGCAGCCTTCAATTTCGCGCCACACTGTCAGCACAATTCGGCGAAAAGCAAGCACCCGCAGCGAGCCGGTCAGAACAGCCCCAGGTGCCAGAAAATCGCGAACGACGTGGCCCCGCACACCAGCGCCATCACGAGATCCCGTGTCTTCGCCCGTGGCTCGCGCCGCGCGGCCGGCATGATATTCGGCAGGTGATTGAGCCACAGGCCGGACTCGTATTCCTCGTCACCCGGTAGTTCCGGCCCAGGGTCAATGCCGCGCAATTGCTTCTGCCGCCGAATGAACGCCGCGCCGGCGGCGTTTTCGGACATTGCAGCCGCATATTTTGCCCGCAGATCGGAGCCATCGATCGCGGCGCGGCGCTCAAGCTCTGAGATCGGTTCGATGCTGCTCCGCGGCGGCAACACGGACACCTTCTCCACCGGCGCCGGCGCACCATCGTCGCCGAACACACTGACGAGCGCTTCACCGGTGGCGAGGTTCGGCAATTCGGTGCGCGCGTCGACAACATCGGGATTCCGCCGGAGGGTATCGGCGGCCGCGCGCACTTTCCGCTCAGACTTCTGCGTATGCGCCCGCATGCCGTGCAAGACGCGGGTTCCGAGCTGTTCGAGCACGACATCTGGCACGTCTGCGGGTGATTGCGTGACGAAATAGACTCCCACGCCCTTGGATCGTACAAGGCGCACAAGCCTTTCGATCTGCTGTAGCAGTGGCTTCGGCGCGTCATTGAAAAGCAAGTTGGCCTGCTGCCGGTTTTTCGGACACGAGGTTAAGCTAACATAGCTTTCTCCTCGAACTCGACAGGACTCAGGTAGCCCAGTGTCGAGTGCCTCCGTCGGGGGTTGTAGAAGCGCTCGATGTAATCGAACACATCTGCCCTTGCGTCGTCCCTTTTCCTGTAGACCTTGCGGGCTGTCCGCTCGGTTTTCAGCGACGAGAAGAAGCTCTCCATCGCGGCATTGTCCCAGACGTTGCCCGACCGGCTCATCGAACAGGTGATGCCATGGTCGGCCATCAGGCGCTGGAACTGCTCGCTTGTATATTGCGATCCCTGGTCCGAGTGATGGAGCAGGCTGTCGGGTTTGCCTCGGCGCCAGATCGCCATGATGAGGGCGTCGGTCACGAGCTGGGCCGTCATCTCTGCCTTCATCGCCCAACCCACGACACGGCGGGAGAACAGGTCGACGACGGCGGCAACGTAGAGCCATCCCTCGGCGGTCCAGATGTAGGTGAAGTCGGCGATCCACTTCTGGTTCGGCGCCGATGCCTCGAATGCGCGGTCAAGCAGGTTGTCCGACACGGAGGCTCGCTCGCCCGTATCCTTCGGCAATCCACGGCGTCGGGGCCGAGCACGCAGCCCGTTCTCCCGCATGAGCCTTTCGACACGATGAAGGCCGCAGGAGAAGCCTTCGGCCAGCACGTCATGCCAGACACGACGGGCGCCATAGGTTCGGTCGCTGCTCTTGAAGCTGCGGTCGATCCGGGGAATGAGCACCTCGTCGCGCCGCGACCGGGCGCTGGGGCTGCGGTTGAGCCAGGCATGGAAGCCCGAGCGGGAGACGTCCAGCGCACTGCACAGCCATGCCACCGGCCAGATCGAACGGTGCTTCGCGATGAAGGCGAATCTCATATCGCTTCCCTCGCGAAGTAGGCTGCGGCCTTTTTTAGGATGTCGCGTTCCGCCTTCAGCTTCGCCACTTCCTTGCGCAGCCGGTCGATCTCCTGCTGCTCTGGCTTCATCTGACCATGGCCGGGAAACGCATGCTGTCGATCGGCAGCGAACTCCCTGACCCACTTGCGCAGCACGTTCTCGTGGAGATCCAGATCACGGGCAGCCTGCGCAACAGCAACGCCTCGATCCTTCACCAACCTCACCGCCTCAAGTTTGAACTCGCGGCTGAACTTCCTTCTCTGCATTCCCACTCTCCAGTTCCGTCAAACACCTTATCTCGGTGTCCACGAAACCGGCAGCAGGCCAAGTGCGCCTCGTCAAAGAAGAAGACAATCTTGGGCTTATCGAGATCGCCCGCCTCAGGCAGTCGGCGGAACAACTCTGTAAGAAGCCAAAGCAGGAAGACTGCATAAGTCTTCGGCGATTCCATCAACCGATCGGCATCCAGCAGATTGACCACGCCGCGACCATCGGGCGCGGTTCGCATGAAGTCGAGAATGTCGAACGGCGGTTCACCAAACAGCCGATCGCCGCCTTGTGCTTCGAGCGCGAGGATGCCGCGCTGGATCGCGGAAATTGAGCTCGCGGTGACGTTGCCGTAGCGGCGGCAAACGTCCTCGCGATCCTCAAGCATGTCGTTTAGCCGGTGAAATACCGACCGCGTGCGCAGCCGATTAAATCGGCGTAGTCGTGGAATTCGAAATGGTCGCGATGCCGACGGATGTAGTCGATGCGGTCGCGGTCGGAAAAGCAGTTGGTCCAGACCTCTTGCGCATCCTCGGTTTCGATTTCGCTGAAGTGGTCGTCACTGATGACCGGGTAGTCCTGCAGGTCGTGCTGGATGTCGTCGGCAACGGCCAATGCCTTTTCGTCGGACTCATGGATCGCGATCCATTCGATCCAGCCAACCGCCCAATGTGACTCACGGATGACCAGGACGGTTTCGCTTTCCCCGCCCAACGCGCGCAGCATGCAGGCGAAGTTTGACCGTTCTAATGCGTCGCTGTCGCGAGACTGACCAACGCCGGAGCTGAAGTAGTCCGGCCATTCGGCGCCGAAATAGCAGTTGGGGCGAGTCCAGCGCTTTAGGTAAGAGGGTGTGAAAGTCATGGCACAGATCCTGCGGCAGAGTCCGGCCGTGGCGCTCAACGGCGCGCATGCAGCCAGGACGTGAGTTGAAATTCGCGGTGAGAGTTACGCCGATCGGAAGCTATCTAAGCTCGAGCCAGGCGCGTTTGGACGCGCGGATGGCACGGCGGTTGTCGCGGCGGATGCGCTCGCGAATGATTGCGGATTCGTGGCGGGGAATGGTATGGGCTTTGGTAGCCATGATCGAACTCCTGTAAGTTCGGTTTCGGTGAGGCCCGGTTTGAAGTTGGCGCTTCTTCCGGGCCGACTCTTTTATAGCCCATGTTGCGTTTCCGTGCAACATCTTTCTTGGCGTAAGCTGTTGATTTTGTTGATTTTGTCGAGAATCCGCCACTCAACAAATCCAACAACGGGTAACGTAGGCGCTCGCGCTTGACGGCTTGCAAGCTGCAGCGAGCGCAGGCGCATGGCACCAAGTCGTGCACGCGGCATGTTTGGCGCGCCAGCTCGCTTTTTAGCTGGGTGACGGCTCACACGCCGCGGCGAATGCCGACGCTGCGGCGAGCAAGCCGCGAGCTTGCGGGTTACACACGCCGAGCTTGACGACCGAGGAATAAAAGCCTATGTCTGTGAGAGCTGCAGCGGACACCTTATGCGCAGCAACTGCAGGCCGGCTCTTTGCCCGCCACCTCGAGCGCCAGGCGCTCGCCTTCCGGAAAGCTGATTAGGGACCGTATAACGCCGGGAGGGGCCGCGGAGCGCCCGCCCACGATGTATCTCGCAAGTTTTATTTTTTGAGAGGGGTTCCTCCCCACGCGCGTGTTATTCTCAAGGAGATCAACGTCAGGATGACAATCTAGCATCGCGGAGGGGTCCGAAACTCGCGCGTCCAGCGCTGCAATTGGGTTCCGGTACTCTCGGCCGACGGCGTTCTGGAAAAATTATCGAGGAAGATCGCGCCGCACCGCATTGTGATGCTCGCCAGCGGTCAGCGGCATGCCGGGGCCTGCTCTCCTGAAATAAACAACCACTTCTGCGTCGGCCAAGAAATTGGGCACGAGCGAATGGCGACAATGGGGTGGAGCCGGCGCCCGGAGGCGCCGGCCAATTTCAGAATCAGCCTTCAGGCGGAAGGATGACCTGGTCAATGACGTGAATGACGCCGTTGCTTGCGGCTACGTCGGTTGCGGTGACGTTGGCCTGGTTGACCTTCACGGCGTCGCCCTCGACCACCACGTCGATCATCTTGCCGTTCACAGTCTTGGCCTCGTCGAGACCGACGACATCGGCGGCCAGGATCTTTCCGGGCACGACGTGGTAGGTGAGAATATCAACGAGCTGCTGCTTGTTTTCGGGTTTGAGCAACGTTTCGACGGTTCCGGCCGGCAGCTTGGCAAAGGCTGCGTCGGTCGGCGCGAAAACGGTGAATGGCCCTTCTCCCTTCAGCGTGGATACAAGGTCTGCCGCCTCCAGCGCGGCGGCCAATGTGGTGAACTCGCCGGCGCCGACTGCAGTGTCGACAATGTCCTTGCCATTCGCCCATGCCGGAAAGGCGGCGGCGATTGTTATCATGGCGGCAGCCAGTGCGTGTTTGACCTTCATTTCGATCTCCATCAGTTGAAAAATCCGTCGTTTTGGGCGGATGCATTTTCATATGAAGCAAACCGATTTTCTTACGAATAACATTTTCGTTACATGAAAGACTTATGTCTTGACAGGAAAATACCGCACTCCGTATTGTCCTCCGGTGAAAACCGGATGCAAAACGTGCTGTCAGAGACGCTGACGACGGAGCTGGAGCGATACCGTATAGGGCCGCGCATAAGAGCGTTGCGGCTGAAGAAGAAGCTCGGGCTGGTCCAACTGGGCGAACATACAGGGCTGTCGTCGGCCATGCTGTCCAAGATCGAGCGCGGGCAATTGTTTCCGACATTGCCGACCCTGGTCCGGATTGCGCTGGTCTTCGGAGTCGACCTGGATCACTTCTTCAGCAACGAAGGCTCCAGAATCGCAGTGACGCGCAATAGCGAGCGCGTACGCCTGCCAATACCGGCGGACGCCTCTCCCTGTGCATATGTGTTCGAGAGCCTGAACTATGCGTTGGCGGATCGCCGCATCGAAGCCTTCATGGCGGTGTTTCCGACAGATGGACCGGCGTCGCAGCCGCACCAGCATGGAACGGAGGAGTTCCTATACGTGATCGAAGGCACATTGGCCGTAACGGTGGACGAGGGCGAGGTAATCCTCGAAAAAGGCGATGCCATTTCTTTCGATTCGAGCCTCCTGCACAGTTATAGGCGCGAGGGTTTGGGCCCGTGCACTGCGCTCGTAGCAACGATTGTCTGAAAGTCCGAACTGTAGGCACTCAGCCGGCTATTCGGTGCACGCCGCCGTTTTCTGCCGCATTGCGCGGACGATGCGCGAGCAACGCGACCGTTTCTGGCGCAGGAACGTGGGAAGGGGCGTGGGACGGGTGAAGCATCGGCGAATAGCGGCGGCAGGAATGCTTGCGGGGTTGTTCAGCCTTCTACCCTTGCCACAGGAGGCGTTCGCCGATGAATGGTCTTTCCAGCAGCAAGGCGGCGCCTTCGGAGATCCTGTCTCGTTGGCGCTCGTTATGTCGGACGACATGCAGTACGCATTCATGCTTCGCTGCCAAGGCCGATCAGAACCTATGTATGTTATGCTCGGCGTGCCGGAAGTTTATCGAACTCCAATCACGAACGCCGAACTGCTGATCAGAGTGGACGACGGCGAAGCGTTTGCGCGGCATGCCATTGTCGACGGCGCACCTATCCAGATGCGGTTTACCGCGCCCCTCGCGTCGCTGCTTTTCGTGGAACTCGCAAACGTGCAACGACGAATCGCAGTGGCGGTTCGCATCGGTAGCCAGATTGTCCACGAACGGGATTACCCCGTGGCGAACTTCGCGGAGACATACAGTCGCCTGAAAGAAGCATGTTGGTTCTGATCCCATTGCGGTTCGCGGATCAGTCTGCACGGAGGAGAGTGCCCACCGCGCCGACAGCCATCAGGCTGCTGTCGACGTTGCCCGCGGCAGGGAGCGCATCAGCCAAGCCTTCTCCTATGCCGGAGGGGCAAATCATCATCTCCTCAAATTCACCCCCTCCAACTCAAAAATCGCGTAAGGCCCGCGGGCGAGCGACCCCAAGGGAGCGCCCGCAGGGCCCTAGGGGGTAAGGGGGAGAGAGGGGGCAGGTAGTTGGAAGGGTTAGAGGGGTAGTTGGAAGGTGTTTTGGGGGTGGTTGGAAGCCAGTTGGAAGCCAGTTGGAAGGCTGTTTTTTGGGTTGGAAGGCGGTTGGAAGGTCATTTTGACCACCGAGAACGCTCATGGCCCTGCCCGAACGATCTTGCTCCGCGGCTTGGACGGGGACCCCACCTCGACCGATTTTATTGAACCCTTGGCAAACAGCCGGCCCATCGCGGCTTCGAGGGCCGCTTTCGGGACGCCCTGACAGCGCGGATCTTTGGCAAACACAGCCGGCGCGTAAGTCACCGCCCTCTTCACGCTGGGCGCCCGTCCCTCGGCCGTGTGGGCGTCGAGCAATTGCAGAAATAATTCCTCGATTTTCTGCTCCATGACCGTCGACGCACCGGGCGACTGGTCGTCCTCCACGAACACACCCTCCCGCCAGCGCACGCGGATCTTGAACCCTCGCCGGGAGTAGTTGGCCTTCATGCCCTCGATAACACGAATGTCTTCGTCTGGCGTATCGCTGGCATCGTCACGGGTGACGTAAAGCCGGCTCCGAACCGAGTTGTTCCACGCGGTCGACCCGGAGGTTCCACTGCCGCTGTTCATCCCCGACAGCGACGGGTGCGCTGCAATTATGATAGTAGTGCGGTGGTCGATCGCGAGCCCCCGCAACATGCCGACGAACTGTCGAACCTGCGCCCTATCAATTTCGTCGCCGCCATAGATATCGGCTAGCGTGTCAAGGATGACCAGGGCCGGACGCCATTCCCGAATCCAAGCCGCCAGTTCACGAAATAGCGGGGTGGGTTTCAACGTTCGAGTCGCCCTATCCGGCACCGCCAAGAGCGCGTCCTTGCCGGCCAAGGGTAGGACAGTGAGACCCGCCATGTCGCTGACCTCACAACCCTCGTGCCGGCCGATGGCCTCAAGGCGGCGCCACGTCTCGTCGAATTCGTCTTCTGCGGTGAAGAGGAGACAGCGACCCTGCCGCGGGTCCAGGCCGAACCACGGCGTTCCCCTGACCGTGGAGGCCGCCAACTGTGCAAGTATAAGAGATTTGCCCACCGCCCCATCGCCGTAGACAGATGTGACGTTGAAGGCCGGCATCACTCCGGGCAAATGCCATTCTCGCGGCGGAGCGGATTGGCCCCCCAGTGTCGTGACGTCCACCATTGAGCGAAGCGCGGCTTGAGCTGCCGTTGCCGCCAAGGGTCCATTGTCGTTCGCAGGCGCATCATCCCCATCCGACGGCCGCTTGTCGTCTATACCGTCTACAACCTCAAAATAACCGCTCATGTCTTCGCCGGGGTCGGTCCATCCGCAAGCGTAAGCCTCGCTGAAGATCGTGCCGGCGCCGATGCTGTGGATACCGGTTATGCCTTCCCATTCTGCAAGCGTACGTTCCGGGTCGTATTTCGGATGTTTCGAGGACCACTCGTCTATAATTGCAAACCCTTCGGCCTTTTGCTCTCCCACGGCGTTCCAAAGCGCCAACATAAACTTCTCCTTCCAGCTACTCCAATCCCGATCTTCGTTCGGAATAACTTCGAACGCGCTTCTCAGGCGGCGTAGGTCTGCCGTCTTCTTTGGGTTGCCTTTGTGCTCGGCGGTAGAGGGGGCGGACGCCTTCGACACACACTTCCAGGTCGCCGGCACGATCGATTCAAAATGCGCGATCAGCGCCCACCCCATCTCCGGCGTTAGTGTCGGAAGGTTGGCCTGCTGCCGGTTTTTCGGACACGAGGTTAAGCTAACATAGCTTTCTCCTCGAACTCGACAGGACTCAGGTAGCCCAGTGTCGAGTGCCTCCGTCGGGGGTTGTAGAAGCGCTCGATGTAATCGAACACATCTGCCCTTGCGTCGTCCCTTTTCCTGTAGACCTTGCGGGCTGTCCGCTCGGTTTTCAGCGACGAGAAGAAGCTCTCCATCGCGGCATTGTCCCAGACGTTGCCCGACCGGCTCATCGAACAGGTGATGCCATGGTCGGCCATCAGGCGCTGGAACTGCTCGCTTGTATATTGCGATCCCTGGTCCGAGTGATGGAGCAGGCTGTCGGGTTTGCCTCGGCGCCAGATCGCCATGATGAGGGCGTCGGTCACGAGCTGGGCCGTCATCTCTGCCTTCATCGCCCAACCCACGACACGGCGGGAGAACAGGTCGACGACGGCGGCAACGTAGAGCCATCCCTCGGCGGTCCAGATGTAGGTGAAGTCGGCGATCCACTTCTGGTTCGGCGCCGATGCCTCGAATGCGCGGTCAAGCAGGTTGTCCGACACGGAGGCTCGCTCGCCCGTATCCTTCGGCAATCCACGGCGTCGGGGCCGAGCACGCAGCCCGTTCTCCCGCATGAGCCTTTCGACACGATGAAGGCCGCAGGAGAAGCCTTCGGCCAGCACGTCATGCCAGACACGACGGGCGCCATAGGTTCGGTCGCTGCTCTTGAAGCTGCGGTCGATCCGGGGAATGAGCACCTCGTCGCGCCGCGACCGGGCGCTGGGGCTGCGGTTGAGCCAGGCATGGAAGCCCGAGCGGGAGACGTCCAGCGCACTGCACAGCCATGCCACCGGCCAGATCGAACGGTGCTTCGCGATGAAGGCGAATCTCATATCGCTTCCCTCGCGAAGTAGGCTGCGGCCTTTTTTAGGATGTCGCGTTCCGCCTTCAGCTTCGCCACTTCCTTGCGCAGCCGGTCGATCTCCTGCTGCTCTGGCTTCATCTGACCATGGCCGGGAAACGCATGCTGTCGATCGGCAGCGAACTCCCTGACCCACTTGCGCAGCACGTTCTCGTGGAGATCCAGATCACGGGCAGCCTGCGCAACAGCAACGCCTCGATCCTTCACCAACCTCACCGCCTCAAGTTTGAACTCGCGGCTGAACTTCCTTCTCTGCATTCCCACTCTCCAGTTCCGTCAAACACCTTATCTCGGTGTCCACGAAACCGGCAGCAGGCCAGGTCGGCCGCGGAAACATTGAGTGGGTCGCCGCCTTCCCACGCGTAGGGTTTGTTCGTATCCGGGTGGATTGCGAAGGCGACGAACTGATTCCCTTTTCCCAGGATCTCGATCTGATGCGTGTTTCCGTCCGGCGACTCGTATTTCGCCGAGCTAATTTTGGGAAAGGGAGCGTCGCAGCGGTAGGGGAGCAATACACGCGGCGGCCGACCTGTGCGGCGGCAGGTGACGCCGAGTGCCGCGTCGCACCAGTCAAGCAGGTCGCCGAGAACCGACTCGTCGGAGATGTCGAGATCGATGCCGGGAGTAAGGTCACAACGAATCCCGACCCCGTGCCCGCCGCGGCCGGTTGACTTCCAGTCCTCGACCGTGTGCTCGTCTATCTCAATCTTAGTCCAATTGATCAGATCGGGCCGTTTGGTGCCCGGCTTAATGGGCACCACCGAATAGCCGTTCCTGACGAGCGCCGCCGCTGCAGTGGCGATAGTGTGCGTCGAAGGCCGCGCCTTGCGGATGCTGACGACATTGTCTGTCATAGCCCGCCCTCCGAAACCTGCCTGACTCCCGTCGCATCGTAGTATTCGACGAGGGCTTCGCGCGGGCGGTACTTCCACGCTTCCTCAAGCCAGAAGCGTAGCCTGGTCGATCAGGCGCAAAAAGCGATCGAACAGGGCCTGCCTGCCGGCATCCCGTCTGATGCTATCGCCCAGCTCGCCGCACAGCATGAGGCGAATCTGCTTCGATCGGATGAAAGGCTGAGGCGCAAGGGCGCTGGCCTGGATCTCGCTGCCGGAAAGATGCGGCCTGATGGTCAAGGCATGTCTCAGGACGATATCGGCCTTTATCGTGAGGCCATATCTTACTTGGACAAGCTTTCGCGCGACCAGGCAGCCACCATGCGAGGTGGCGAAGCTTTGCAGTTGAGCGTCGACAAGGCCCTTGCCGACCAAGGGATAGTCCTGTCTCCGGACGATCCCGCGTGGCGGGATTTGGAGCTTGCGTTCATCCGAGCCCAACAGTGCGCCTTGAAGGGTATTAGCGCGCGGCTTGCCGGCGAGGACATCGCAACCCCAGAACTGCCGGTCGCTGGCAGACGGCACACGCTGTCGGAAGCCATGAAGCGATGGGCGGAAGGTGGCGGTCCAAGTGCCCGGCGACCTCGCGAGATTTCTATCGCCGAAGCGCAGAGGGCCGTTCAGCGCTTCATCGAGATGTTCGGCGACTTGGATGTGAGCACGATCACGAAGGCGCACGCACGCCAATATCGCGATGCCATCGCCAAGGTGCCGAAGCGCCTGCCGCACAAGCTGGCAAAGCTTCCGCTTCCAGAACTGCTCAAGCGGGACCTCTCTGCATACGAGCCTCGCAACGCTCAAACCGTGAACAAGAACCTCAATCTGATTTCCGGCATCTTCACGAGTGCGGAAAAGGACGGCCGTTTTGAGCATCTGCCTCAGTGGTCCAATCCGTTCCGGGTAGGATTCGACATCTCGACGATGGATCGGGAGTCCTACGAACCCTTCACGGTCGAGGAACTGAACCGGCTTTTTGCCTCTCCTGTGTACGCAGAAGGCAAACGGCCTGCTGGCGGGCGTGGGGAGGCGGCGCTGCTGGCGCTTTACACCGGCGCGCGGCGCACCGAAATCGCTCAGCCGAAAGTTGGCGACGTGCGTCAGGGTGACGGCATCTGGTTCATCGACTTCAATGACGCTGGCGAGGGCCAAAATCTGAAAGAACCTGTCATCGGCGCGTTTTGTGCCGATCCACGGGCAACTGCTAGGCTTGGGATTCCTCCACTATGTCGGTGAGCGTGCGGGGCGCGTTGGCGAAGGCGATGCATTATGGCCCTATTTCGAGCCGCCGGTCATGTCCAAGGCCAAAGCCTGGACGAAGTGGTTTGGGAGGTATCTCGGCCTTCACGTCGTCGATCGCCAATCCAAGACCTTCCACTCGTTTCGGCACACCTTTAAGCGTGCTTGCCGTGAAGCCGGGATCAGCGAAGAGATCCACCATGCATTCACCGGTCATGTCGGCGGCGGCGTTGGGCGCAGCTACGGCCGCGTCCGCCGCTCGGACGGGATCATGGATCGCGGCGTATCGCTGGAGCGGCTGAAAGCTGAACTGGATCGATTGAGCTATCCTAATCTCAAGCTCCCGCAGCCGAACCCACGCCGGATGTCATGACGATATCTTGACTATCGGTCGTCTGCCCGCTTGCCTCAATCAACGTGCCAGGCAGCTTGAAGCTTGCAGAAGGGATACTCGTGGCAAAAGCGCTCATTCGCCATATGGATGCTTTGCGCAAGATCCAATAGCCGGAACGGGAGCCGACACCAGACGATCGGGATTCGAGAAATGGCGGTAAGCCCATTCAGCTTCCGACCTTATTGCGGTCGTTCGGAGCTAACTCACGGCTTTCCGAAAGCTGCCATCCGGCGTAACGGAACCCGCGACACGGAAAATCGAGTGAAACACAGATGCGAAATACCTTGGTCGTGGTGCCATTCGCCGTCATCAGCATCGCGAGCTTGTGGGCTTCGGCGCGCACCACCGAGGGTTATCGTGATCCGATCTTCGACTGGGACATCAGTTGGCCCGCTATCGCCAATGCGCTCACCAAGATGCCGCATATCAGCTCGATGTTCATGATCTTCCTGCTTGGTGCGCTGGCGGTCGGGCTCGGCCGGCTCTGGCTGGCAGCGCTGTTGACGTTGGTGGTGGGCATCGGATGGGAAGTGGTGCAGATGCCCACGATTGGCAACAATCCGCGGCTCGCCGATCTTGCTCCCGACCTGGTTGGCATAGGTATTGGCTGGGTGATCGTGGCGTTTGGAGCGATGCTCTGGCGGCGCTTCCGACCGGCCGGCTAGGCAACGCGTGCGTCCGGCGCGTGGTCCATGACGAGATTGGGCTCGATGCCATGCTCAAGGTAGAACTTCATCGCGGCGAGGAGGTTCGTGAAGCCTTCAGTGGAGTTTATCGCTTCCTCGACCCCACCGGAGAACCCCCAGTTCCTGACCGTGACGAAGGTCTGGCCATCGCGTTTGGGCTCGAACTTCCACTCGACGAGACTCGGGTTCTCAGGTCCGTCCCACTCGATCAGGATCCGCTTGTTCCGCTCGATTTCCTTCACGTCGGCGATCGTGTGGATGCCGTACATCTCCCAATCCCATCGGACTTTCTGACCAACCTCCAATGGCGCGGCGCCCTTGGAGAACCAAAAACGAGACGTGATTGCAGGATCGATCAACGATTGGAAAACCTCCGCCACGGGCTTGCGAATCATCATTTGTGCCTTAGCGACCGGGCTCTCGGATTTGTGGGGCATGCAAATGCTATCCCTTCACGATTCGGGCCTGCATGTTGAACACGTGCGGGTGAGGAATGTTCCATTACGGCGGGGCTGCATGTGCCTGAAAGTCGCCCGTTTCGCGTCCCGATCGGACGCAGCCTTGACAATTGGGTTGGCCGATCGGCGCAGCGGCTCTTTCATGGACGGGCGGGCAGAGATGCGCGTGACGAAGTCGCCCTCTGCGCCCTGTTCGTCCTCTGCCAGCGCGTGACGTCGCATGACGTTCATGCTCAGTTCGACCTTAGCGTGTCGCTGGGAACAGTTCTTGTTCCGCTCCATCAAGGCGGAGATCACGATTGGCGATCCTTCCACCTTATAGTCGCCAGCAAGCATGCCTTCAAATTGAAACCGGTAGGGGTCGTAAGGCTGGGCGGGTGAGGGCCGACGAGATGGCGCTATGTGGAGCCGGACAGTCGCGGTAATGTGCGCCGCATTCGGACTGGAATGGTTAAATGGAGCGGCTGGACGATCTGGAAGCATTTCTCGCAATAGTCGAGAAAGGGACACAGGCCGCCGCAGCGCGGCACCTTCGCCGTTCACTGCAGTCCGTGAACCGCTCTCTGGCGGCGATCGAAAACGCCATGAGCGTTCAACTCATTCGCCGATCGACGCGCCGTTCAGAGCCAACGGAGGCAGGGCTGGAGTTCTACAATCACGTTAAGCCGGCCTTCTCAAAAATTATGCAGGCCCGTCTGCAGGCGGCGAGCCAGCAGGAGCATATCTCCGGCGCGCTGACAATTGGCGCCCCCCATCTCTTCGCAACGGATTACATCGCCCCGGCAGTATGTGAGTTTATCGATCTATACCCTAGGCTTGACATCGAGTTGCAGGCCAGCGATGAGCAGGTCGATCTGCTTGATCGCAACCTCGACCTGGCCGTCCGGATCGGTCATTCCGTGGACGAGAGCCTGATCGCGCGACGGGTGAATTCAATGCGGGTCGTGACGTTCGGGGCGCTCTCCTATTTCGCAAAACATGGCAAGCCCATGCATCCACGCGATCTCGTCAATCACGAATGCGTCCTGCGTGCTGCCGCGACGATCGTCGACACGTGGTCTTTCCGGATCGATGGCGACGACCACCCGATAAAGGTGCAAGGCAGGTTCCGGACCAATAGCGCCACCGCAATGCGCGCCGCGGTCGCCAACGGCCTGGGCATCGGCCAGTTGCCCTACTGGCAAGTCCGTAGCCTGATCGAGCAAGGCAGCGCCGAGATCGTCCTCGGCTCGTTCGAAGCAGACCGTATCCCCATCCAGCTGGCGTGGTCGCCGGCGCGACCACCATTGGAGCGGACGCGCAGGTTTGTAGAATTCCTCGCGGCCCGCTTGAAGGCCGAACCATTCTAGTTCGGCCAAGGCGGTATCCAGGACGCAATTCTCCCGGTTCCCGGCATAGTGCCTCTCGCACGCGCCTGGTTGTTTCGTCGGCAGGCACGCCCACCTTGGCACTGATCCTCCCTGCATCGGCTGGAACCAAGGAGAGCGCAATGTTTCGTGCACATCGCACCTCGATCGGACGGGCGCGGCCCGCAAATCGCCCCTCAAACAGCCAGGTCGACCGTCTTCGCCACCGCGTCCGGCCGATCCACCGCCTGACAGAAGATGCGCTGCGGCGGGCAGGCATCGCACGGGGAATGCGTGTCTTGGATCTTGGCTGCGGCGTGGGCGACGTTTCGCTCATCGCGGGCAAAGTCGTGGGACCCTCCGGCGCGGTGCTCGGCATCGACAACGCGCTGGACAGGATCGACCGGGCCGAGAGGCGTGCGACGGAGCGGGGGCTTTGCTACTGGGTTCGGTTCCTCGCCGCCGAGCCCGACACGTTCATGCCAGCCCGGCGATTCGATGCAGTCGTGATACGGCCGCCCCTCTTGCGCCGGCCTGATCCTCTGGCGTTTCTCGGACGCTCCGGCCGCGGCGTGCTCTTGCTGGACCTCGATACGGTCGACAGCGGAGAAGGGGTGTGGCTGCATGCGGTTCGTTCCCACGTCGGCTGGATGCAAGCTAGTCTTGCGGAGCCAAGGCCAGAGCCTTGGCCGTTGCATCCCCCCACAATGGGGATCGCGCAATGACCCACACAAGACGCAGCATGCTTCAAGCCGGCCTCGCCTGTGCGACGACGTTTACCATTCCCACCAGGACCATCGCTCAGCAACACAGCACCATCATCGACGCCCCGGGTATGGGCGGCGTGTTCGATCGCACCCCTGCTGCGCTTGCTGCCGCGGCCGACGATTTCGGGCATCTTGTCCATGGAACGCCGGCCGTGGTGTTCAGGCCGGGTACGACAACCGACATCTCCGCGCTCGTCCGATTGGCGGGTGAGCGCGGGGAGAAGGTAACGGCGCGGGGCCAGGGCCATTCGATCTACGGCCGCGCCACCTCAATCGGGCAGACAGTCGTCGTCTTGAGCACGCTGGACAAGATCGATGCCGTGCAATCGGACCGCGTGACCGTCGAGGCCGGCACGACCTGGAGGAGCGTGCTCAAGTCGACGCTCCTGCATCGGCTCACACCCCCAGTGCTCCCCAATTATCTCGACCTGTCGGTCGGCGGCACGCTGACCTTGGGTGGCATCGGCGGCACGACCTCTCGCTACGGGATGATGACGGACAACGTGCTGGAACTGACCGTGGTCACCGGCGACGGCCGCGAAATGACTTGCTCGCGAACTCAAAACCCCGATCTGTTCGACGCCGTTCGTGCGGGGCTCGCCCAGTGCGGCATTATCACCCGGGCAACGCTTGCATTGATCAGCGCGCCTGACCATGCCCGTCGATATCTGCTGCAGTATCGCAACCTCCAAAGCCTGACCAAGGATCAGTTGCGTTTGCTGGCCGATCGCCGCTTTGACCACCTGCAAGGCTCCGTCGCGCCCGATCCCGCTGGCGGCTGGAGGCACATGCTTGAAGGGGTCGTGTTCTTTGACGCTGACAACGAGCCAGACGACACCAGATTGTTGGTCGGCCTGTCAGACGACCGCGAAGCAGCAATGATCACTGACTCGACCTATTTCGAATATCTGAGCGCTTTCGACAACCTCGAGCAGAAGCTGCGCGCCAGCGGTCAATGGTCCAAACCGCATCCCTGGCTCCTGACTTTCCTGCCCGGTTCGAAAGCCGAGGAAATCGTGGCCGATGTGCTGAGCGGTTTGACCGCCGACGACCTTGGCCCCATCGGACAGGTCTCGTATTATCCGTTTCGAACGGAGGCAGTACGCACGCCGCTGTTGCGAATGCCGAAGGAGCCGATCGCCTTCACATCCAACGTCATTCGCATGCCGAACACAGACGGCGCAGCCGCGGCGGAACGGCTGGTGGCGCACAACCGCTTTCTCTACGAGAAGATCAACCAACAGGGCGGCGTCCTGTACCCCGTGAGCGCCTTTCCGATGTCGAGTCTCGATTGGAGGCAGCATTTTGGGGTCAGATGGAAGCTGTTGAAAAACGCGAAGCATCGTTTCGATCCTGGGGGTACGCTGGCACCCGGCTATGAGCTATTCTGATCCATAGCGCCGCTCGATCTTGTTGGCCGGTTGCATCCGAAACAGTCGCGGGCGGCGGTTGGAAGCCGTGACGAGCACGCATGACAGAAGAGCCCAGGCACTACATACGCCTTGCCGGTCGACAGGAACTGGATGCCGTCGCCGGACTCGTGCGCGAGGCATTTGCCCCGTTCGAGGAGGTTCTCCCGCGTCATATCTTCGAGCCCTATCTGAAGGAGTCCAGCGACTTCTCGCAGCGTTTGGCCGACGCCGATGTCGCTGTTCTCCTGCGAGGTGACCGGCTCGTCGGCACGGTCTCCTACTATGCTGACGCAGCGCGTGAAGACATGGGGTGGGCAAGCGGCCTTGCGGGACTGCGAACCCTTGCCGTTGCGCCCTCCGCCCAGGGCCATGGAGCCGGCCGCGCACTGTGTGAGTGGTGTATTGCGCGGGCCCGTCACCAGGGAGCACCCGCGCTCGTGCTGCACACCGCCGGCTTCATGAAGTCGGCCTGCCGGCTCTATGAACGTCTGGGATTTGAGCGACGTCCCGACCATGACCTTCTGGCCTCGACAGTCCTGGGCTTCGAGCCCGCCCGCGATGACCAACGCATCCTCGCGTATCTGCTGCCTCTCCAGGCTGTTCCGTCAATCGTTGATCGTCCTTGAGGCGCCAGGATCATTCCGGCTTCCGGAATACTGTCTCGCATCCTCTGTCGGTTGTTTTCGCGTTCTCTGCGCCCACCTCATGAATGAACTGGCCAGGATAGTGCAACGGCCAACGACCATTCATCGGCGAAAGGAAAATGATATGGGCGCACCCTCACCGGAACTCTGCAACCTTTGGCTGGCACGAGCCTTCAACGCGCAGGACGTCGAAGCGGCGGCGGCAATGTATCACCCCGAAGCATCCGTCGTTCAGATCGACGACGTGCATGGCGGCGGACAAGTCGCGCAGGGCGCTGAGGGCATCCGCGAGACGATGGCAGCCTATATCGGCATGAAGCCACACATGGACGTCATCACCCATCACACGACCGTTGCCGGCGATTTTGCAATGACACGTTCGCAATGGAGTATCCGGGGCACGGACCAGGAAGGCAAGCCGACCGAGCTCCATCATCACGGCATGGAAGTGCACCGCAGGCTGCCCGATGGAACATGGGTGTTCTTCATCGATCACCCTGCGGGCGCAGATCCGGCGTGGGCCATCGAAGCTGCGAATTAACCGTCAATACTGAGGAATACACCATGTCCAACCATCAGCGCGCTGCTGCGCGCACGACAACGCTTGCCCGCGAGCATCCCAATTGGATTCCGTTCGGGCCGGACCTGAACGTTGCCGCCCGGCCGCACACCGCCGCACCTGAGCTTCCTTCCGCTGTTCCGCTGATGGCGCTGTCGACCGGCTTCTGGGCTTTCAAGACCTTGGCGGCCGCGCACGACCTCGACCTGTTCAACCGTCTCGCCGGTGGGGCAAGCACGACGGCCGCCGAACTGGTCGAGACGCTCGGCCTGCAGCCGCGTCCCGCCGAAATGCTGTTGACGGGCTGCGCCGCCCTAGGGCTCCTGGAAAAGGTGGACGGGCGCTATCGCAATACCGCGCTCAGCGAAGCCTATCTCGTCCGCGGAAATCCGTACTATTTCGGCGGCTGGGTGGAGATGGCCGACAAGCGGCTCTATGCCGGATGGGGCAAACTTAACGAAGCGCTACGCACGAACCGTCCGACCACATGGGATCCGGATACGCAAGCCTCGATCTTCGACGGCGCCGACCCCAAGATGCTGGCGTATTTCTGGGAAGCGATGCATTCGCTGTCCACCATGAGCGCCCGCAAGCTGGGCGAGGCCGTGGACTTTAGCCGTTTCCGCCGGCTGCTCGACATTGGCGGCGGATCGGGCGCCTACGACATCGAGCTCTGCAAGCAGTATGGGGAGCTCCGCGCGACCGTGTTCGAGCTGCCGCATGTGGCCGAGATCGCGGCGGGCAAGATCGCCGAGGCCGGCCTGGCCGACCGAGTGGACGCCGTCGGCGGCAGCTTCTTCGACGGCGTGCCTGATGGCTACGACGTGCATCTCCTGTCGATGGTCCTGCACGACTGGGACGAGGCGAAGAACCGTGCCTTGCTCAGCCGGTCATTCGAGGCTTTGCCGAGCGGCGGCGCAGTTGTCATCGCCGAGCTTCTCGTCAATGACGAAAAGACCGGACCGGTGCCGGCTGCGCTGATGAGCCTCAACATGCTGATCGAGACGGAAGGAGGTCGAAACTATACGCCGGCCGAATATGTGGCCTGGCTGGAGGAAGCCGGCTTTCACGAGATCGAGACGGTTTGGTTCGACGCGCCGGGCGTCAACGGAGCCGTAATCGGCCGCAAGCCCTAGAGCCAGGAGACGGAGGAAATCGTGAGCATTGACAACTTCGGATCTGCCGTGGCGCGCGTGGCGTCGCAGGTGACCAGGCGGGTGTTGCCCGCAGCATTCACGGCGCTGGCAGCGGCGATCGGATCGCCGCCTGCCGGCGCCGCTGACAGCAAGCTGGTCGAACGGGGGAGATATCTGGTGGCCATCGGGAGTTGCACCGATTGCCACACGCCGGGACATTTCCTTGGCAAGCCGGACACGACGCGTCACCTCGGCGGCTCCGAGGTCGGCTTCGAGATCCCGGGGCTCGGGGTTTTCTACGGCCCCAACCTCACGCCCGATGATGCGACGGGTCTCGGGCGCTGGAGCGAGCGTGATATCGTCACGGCGATCCGGACAGGCGAGCGCCCCGACGGACGCACGCTCGCTCCGATCATGCCATGGGCCGCACTCGCGGAACTCACCGATGCTGATGCCCAGGCGATCGCAGCCTATCTCAAGAGCCTGCCGCCGGTAAGCAACAAGGTGCCCGGACCGTTCGGACCGGGCGAGGCGCCGACTTCGTTCGTGATGAAGTTCGTGCCGCCGGCGAAGCAATGAGGTCGGCTCCTCGCATCAGTTCGGGAAAGGAGCCCCACCCTCCCCGAGCACGGCATTGTCGCCGCCGAACCGTCGCAGCGCCTGTCTGAACGTCCGCTTCTTCACTCCATCACGCGGAAGCGGACAGGCAGAAAAACCACCCCAGCGCAGTCACACAGAACTGGTGGCTTCCGAGACCTCATTCCGGCCAAGCTGAGGGCCATCGCCAGCCGGGTTGAATCTGCGCGGAGCTTTCGCTTTTATGTCGCCATGGTTCGACCCTTGCTGAGTTCCGCATTCCGTCGGATACGGGTGCGGATAGCCGCTGCGATCGGCGTCATCGCCGCCATTGCCGCGACATGGTGGATGAAGGTTGAGGAAGCGCGCGCTCCGGATGCGCCGACGCAGATTGCCTTTGATCAACCCGTCAAGGTGGGGCGCGCGGTGTTCACGCCGAGAAGGCTGGCCATCGAAAACGCCGCGCCTTTTCCGACGGCCGGCGACGCGGGCGGGCGGAAACTCGTTCTCGCGGGCCGGCTGGAGAATGCGACCGGCGCAAGCCAGATCGCGGTATTCGGCTTTCCGGAAACGCTGCCCGCCCTTTCCTCGGGCGGGGCAAGATTTCCCGAGCCTGAGGTCTATCTCGACCGCGACAAGGCGCGTCTGAGACAACTCCAGCCGCGCATAGCCGAGGATATCTCGATCGTCTGGAACATCCCCGAAGGCTGGCGCGAGCAGGACGTGACCATCGAATTCTCCGCGGAGCAATTCAAGCTCAAGGATAATCTCTATGCAAAGGCGAGTTGGCTTCTGCCCTATCCGACTGGTGTGCTGATCGCGCGGCCGGAGTGCGGCGCATGACGCATCTCGCCAATCTGCTGGCCGTTCTGCTCGGAGTCGGCTTCGGGGTGATGATGAACACGCTGCCGGACTACAACAGCAGCTTCCAGCCCTTCGGCGTCGGTGCCGACGAGAACGGCGTCGGACGGGGACGGCTGTTCACGGCGAAACTGGCCGGCCTCAGCTCGGCCGGCGAGATTTCCTATCCGGCCTTTGGCGCGGACATCGTTCGCGACACATCCGCGACGTTCCTTGTCGCCGAGATTTCCATCGCGGCCCGCAAGGAATCGCGGCAGGTCGAAGCGATCTGGCTCGGCGCGACGGGACGGCAATACAGCCAGACGGTCCGCATCGAGAACGCGCCGCGCGACCTGCCTACCGCCTGGTTCCAGCCGGGACTGGAAGACAGGGTGCGTGCGGTGTTCGAGCTGCCCGAAGACGAGATCGCCGGCGGGGCGCTGGTGCTGATGGCGCAGGGCGATCCGATCCTGGACAGCGCCGTGCGCCTTCCCGCGCCGGCTGCCCCGCCGGAAAAGCAGGACATGCTGAGGCTCGAGCCATGAAGCATGTCGTCTGGCTCGGCATCGTGCTCGCCCTGTTCGTCGCCACACTGGTCCTGACGGGCTGGTCCGACTTCAGGGACCTACGAGGTGGAGGAGGACAAGGTCGATGCCCGCTTCAGGAACGGTGTGCTGAGCATGATCCTGCCCAAGACAGCAAAAGCGCAGTCGCAGGCGAAGCGTATCGAAATCAGGCGCTGAGCTAAGACGACCTGGGACGGGCAGCATGGCCTCCTGGGTCGTCCGCCCTCTTATAGAAGCACAACCTTCGGCTGTCCGGCACCAGTGTGGCGAGAGGCGCGGCTCGCTTTATTTACAGCGCGGAGCGGGACAAATCGGCGGTGATCCTTCTGGGAAAGCTTAAGCATGTTAAGCTTAAATGCTACATTATTGCTGCATCGACGTAGAAAAAGACTATAGAATTCAATAGCTAGGCATGGCGCACGCCGCTTCTCTCCGGCGCGCCACTCTTCAAGCGAACGCTTGAAATCGCTTAAGTCATTGATTTTGTAGCGCGTGCTGCCGCCCCGGCTTGAACGTCAGCATCAACGATCGCGGGCCGGATGCAAGGCCGGCTATAGCCGCCTGACCCGCGGCCGCGTTGCCGGAATGGCCGGGCTACTCCTTGACGGCTCCGGTCATCGACGAGACGTAGTAATCGACGAAGAAGGAATAGAGGATCACGACCGGCAGCGAGCCGATCAGCGCGCCGGCCATCAGCGCGCCCCATTCGTAGACGTCGGAGCGCACGAGTTCGGTAAGCACGCCGACAGGCACGGTCTTGTTCTCGGACGACTGGATGAAGGTCAGCGCGTAGATGAACTCGTTCCACGACAGCGTGAAGGCGAAGATGCCCGCCGAGATCAGTCCGGGCACCGACAGCGGCAGGATAATCTTGGTCAGGATCTGCCAGCGGCTGGCGCCGTCGATCAGCGCGCACTCCTCAAGCTCGAACGGGATCGAGCGGAAATAGCCCATCAGCAGCCAAGTGCAGAAGGGCACGAGGAAAGTCGGGTAGGTGAGGATAAGCGCGAAGGGCGTGTCGTAAAGGCCGAGATTGAACACCATCACCGACAGCGGGATGAAGAGGATCGAAGGCGGCACCAGATAGGCGAGGAAGATGGCGAGGCCGACCTGCCGCGAGCCGGAGAAGCGCAGGCGCTCGATCGCATAGGCGGCGAAGACCGCCGCCAGCAGCGACAGGAAGGTCGCGGCGACGGAGATCAGCACCGTGTTGAGCAGCCAGCCCGGATAGGACGTATCGAACAGCAGGTAGCGTATGTGCTCGAGCGTCGGGTTGATCACCCAGAACGGGCTGTAGTCGTTGAAGTTCGTCATCTGCTCGTTCGGCTTCACCGCCGTGATCGCCATCCAGTAGAACGGAAACAGCAGCACGAAGACGAAGATCGCCAGCGGCAGATAGAGGGTGACGACGCGGCGCGGCAGGCTTTCCAGATAGCCCATGCCGCCTTCGTCGCCGGTGACGCCGGTGCGCGTGTCGCTGGTCGCCATCTCAGTCGCCTCCGCCCTGCTGCCATTTGCGGCGTTGCAAGCCGAAATAGCTGAAAAGGATCGCGGCCAGCAGGAACGGGATCATGGCGACCGCGATCGCCGCGCCCTCGCCGAGCAGGCCGCCGGAAATGCCGCGCTGGAAGGAGAGCGTCGCCATCAGATGCGTGGCATTTACCGGACCGCCGCGCGTCAGCACGTAGATCAGCTGGAAATCGGTGAAGGTGAACAGCACCGAGAAGGTCATGGTGATGGCGATGATGGGCGTCAGCAGCGGCAGCGTGACGTAGCGGAACAGCTTCCAGCGCGAGGCACCGTCCAGCGTCGCCGCCTCGTAGAGCGACTGCGGTATGGTCTGAAGACCGGCCAGCAGCGTGATGGCGACGAACGGGATGCCGCGCCAGACATTGGCGGCGATGACGGAGGCGCGGGCATTGTTCGGATCGCCGAGGAAATTGATGCGGCTGTCGATGATGCCCATTTCGATCAGCGCCCAAGAGATGATCGAGAACTGGGAATCGTAGATCCACCAGAAGGCGATGGCGGAAAGGACGGTGGGGACGACCCACGGCAGCAGCACGATGGCGCGGAAGAACGATTTGAAAGGCAGGTTCTCGTTGAGCAGCAGCGCAAGCCAAAGGCCGAGGACGAATTTCAGCACCGACGCCACTGTCGTGTAGAGGACGGTGTTGAAGACGGAGAGCCAGAAGACCGAGTCTTCCCAGAGATACTCGTAGTTCTCCAGCCCGATGAAGATGCCGGGCCGGCCGACGCGCGTGTCGGTGAAGCCCAGCCAGACGCCGAGTCCGAGCGGATAGGTGAGGAAGACGAGCAGCAGGACAGCCGCCGGCAGCATGAACCAGAAGGCCAGCCAGCCGCGGCTCTCCGCCAGCGCCTTGAAGCGAGAGGGTGTTGGCGTGATCGTCTCTGTAGCCATCTCCGGCCCGCTTTATCGTTGCAACCGCGCCGATCTGTAAGAGCGGCGTCGACACCGACCCCCGTCCCTCGGGACGGGGATTTCGGCAGGGCGAATGGCAACACTCTCGTCTTCGAGGCGGTTGCCCTGCGCCAGGCTCCGGGCCTGTGCGGAGCCGTTCTCACCGCAAAGCGGTGAAAAGACTCTCGCTAGACCCGATAATAGCGGTTCGCGCGTTTCTCGGCCTCTTCCATGGCTTCCTGCGGCGTCGCCTGACCGGTGACCGCGCGGGCATACATGTCCACCAGCACATAGTCCGCCATGGTGGCGGCCGAAGCGTAGCCCAGCGGGCCGGCGTAGCCGTTCGGGCGCAGCGTCTCGGACGCCCTGGAATAGGCGGCGGCGTTGGGGTCCGACGTCCACACCGGATTGTCGGCATAGGCCTTGAGCGACTGGCAGCAATAGCCGAGCGACTTCTCGATCCAGTCGGCCATCTGCTCCTTTTCGAACATGAACTGCAGGTAGGCCTTGGCCGCATTCGGATAGGGCGTGTAGTTGAAGATCACGGCCGTGGTGGTCTGGTGCAGCTCCACCGATTGCCCGACCGGGCCGATCGGCAGGTTCACGCAACGGATGTCCTTGGCGATCTCGGCGAGCTTCGGATCGTTGTCCTTGTTGATCTGCGCCGTCCGGTAGGCCGAGATGCCGTTGGCGATGACGGACAGCTCGCCGGCCAGGAAGGCGCGGTTGTTGTTGACGTCGAGCCAGCTTTCCGTGCCCGGGATGAAGGTCTTGTAGAGCTCCATCGCATATTCGATGGATTTCAGCGTCTCGGGGCTGTTGATGACGACCTTGCCGCTCTCGTCGACCATCTTGCCGCCATGGCTCCACAGCAGCCAGTGGGCATAGTTGTTGCCGTCGCCGACGCCGTGGCCGTGGGTGAAGCCAGCCGGATGGCCCTTGGCCTGCAACGCCTTGCAGAGTTCGAGGAAGCCGGCCGTATCCTTCGGGAACTCGTTGAAGCCGGCTTCCTTCACCCAGCTTTCGCGATAGACGATGGCGTTGCCGATGGCCGCCAGCGGCAGGCCGATGAACTTGCCGTCCTTGGTGGCGTAGCCCTTTCCACCCTCGTACCAGCCACCATACTTGTTGCCGAGATAGTCGGCGAGTTCGGTGACGTCCATCAGCTTCTCGGGGTACTGGTGGGCATCGTCGAACCATACCCACATGATGTCCGGGCCCGAGCCGACATTGGCCGCGACCGCCGCTTTCGGACGAATGTCCTCCCAGCTCTCCTTGTCGATGCGGACCTGCACGCCGGTGGCGTCCGTGAACTTCTTGGTGTTGGCGATCCAGGAATCCTCGTCTCCCTGCACGAAGGGCGACCAGCGCAGGACGCGCAGGCTGGCACCCTGCTCGGGCGTGTAGGTCGGCGCGCTTTGCGCATAGGCGGGCGTGCCGAGCAGGCGGCTGCCGACGGCGCCGGCGGCGACCCCGGCAGTCGTGCGGATCACATCGCGTCTCGTGAATTTCATCAGTCGTTTCCTCCAGCTTGATCGATAGGCATTTGTCGAAGCGACGCACTCAAAGGCGCGTGCCGCTATCCCCCTTGAAGAGATGGATGAGATGCGGTTCGGCGCTGAGGCGGATCGTATCGCCCGGCGCGAAGTCATGACGGTCGCGGAAGTTGGCGACGATCTCGGCGCCGCCTGCCGTCCGGCCGATCACCTGCACTTCCGAGCCGGTGGGCTCGACCACGGCCACGGTCACGGGAAAGCCGTTGTCGGAAAGCCTGAGGTGCTCCGGCCGGATTCCCAGAACGACCTCGGCGCCCGGTTGCCCGTTGACGGTTGCAGCGAGCGGCATGGAAACGTCGCCTTCGGCCTCGAAGCCGCCGGCGCCGAGACGCCCCTTGAGCAGGTTCATCGCCGGCGAGCCGATGAAGCTCGCGACGAAGAGATTGTTCGGCCTGTCGTAAAGCTCCAGCGGCTTGCCGATCTGCTCGACGATACCGTCATGCATGACGACGATCTTGTCGGCCATCGTCATCGCCTCGATCTGATCGTGCGTGACGTAGACCGTGGTCGTCTTCAGCCGCTGGTGCAGTTCCTTGATCTCGGCGCGCATCTGGACGCGCAGCTTGGCGTCGAGATTGGACAGCGGCTCGTCGAACAGGAACACCTGCGGATTGCGCACGATGGCGCGGCCCATGGCGACGCGCTGACGCTGGCCGCCCGAAAGCTGGCGCGGATAGCGGTCGAGCAGCGGGGTAAGGCTCAGGATTTCCGCCGCGCGGGCGACACGCGCGTCGCTGTCGGCTTTCGGCGCGTTCTTCAGCATCAGCGAGAACGCCATGTTCTGCCTTACCGTCATGTGCGGGTAGAGCGCGTAGTTCTGGAACACCATGGCGATGTCGCGCTCCTTGGGCGCGACATTGTTGACGACCTTGCCGCCGATGACGATCTCTCCGCGCGAGATGCTCTCGAGACCGGCGATCATGCGCAGAAGCGTCGATTTTCCGCAGCCGGACGGGCCGACCAGCGTGACGAACTCGCCGTCGCTGATATCGACGCTGACCCCGTGCAGGATCTGCGTTGCGCCGAACGACTTGTAGACCTCGCGAATGGCGACTGACGCCATGATTCCTCCCGACTGCTTCGCGGCACGCTTTTTTTGGCGGCCTGACGCGCGGTTTCGGTCTCCTCCCGACATCGCGCCTTCAAGCGGTAGCGCTACCAAGGCCACCTGTAAAGCAACCGGCGACGTCCGGCATGTTGCAAATTAGTCGTATGCAATCGTCGTGGCCAACCCGAAAGCGGGCGGAACCGTGCGTCGGCGCTGCTGGCGTTTGCGGTAACAAAATTGCTATTCAGGGCCATGGGCGGAGGTTTGCGGAGCGGCCGGGTCATTCTTCCCGGGCGGCTGAGCGGGGAACCCGGGAGCAGGATGTCCATGGCAAGGCACAGAATCTACACGATCAGCTTCGCGAGCGTTTATCCTCATTACATTGCGAAAGCCGAGAAAAAGAGACGCACGAAAGCCGAGGTCGATCAGATCATCCTTTGGTTGACGGGCTATGACCAGACGGCGCTGCAAACCCGGCTCGACCAAAAAACCGACCTGGAAACATTCTTCGCAGAGGCTCCTGAACCCAATCCTTCGCGAACCATGATCAAGGGCGTTGTTTGCGGCATTCGGGTGGAGGACATCGAGGAGCCGACCATGCGGGAAATTCGCTATCTGGATAAGCTCATCGACGAGTTGGCGCGGGGAAAAGCGATGGACAAGATCCTGCGGAAGAGCTGATTCCGCACGGTCGCCACGCGGCGTTCGCTCTGCCTCACCCCGCTCGAAGGCGCTGTCGCAGAATCAGGACCGGCTCGCCTGCTGTTTGCCGGCGGCCTCGTCGTAGGCTTCGGCGAAATAGGTGAGGAACACGTCGAGCAGACCGTTCTCGCCTGCGTTCCGTTCCGTCCATTTCGCCGCGAAAAGGTCCCAGGCGCGGCTCTTCTTCGAGGCGAAGGCGCCGCCGGCGGCTTTCTGCTCGAACGTTTCCGGGGCGAATTCGTCCATCAGCCTCGACAGGGCCTTCTGCATGGCGGCGTAGGTCGCCAGTTCATGTCGTTTCAGATCGCCGAAACCGTCTTCGACGCTGCGCGCCGCGTGAAGATATCCGGGGCGGTTGTGCGCGAACATGACCTCTATGGCCTCCGCCGTGCCCGGAACGAATTTCAGCGGATTGTTGTCGGAGGCGCTGATCATGGTGCGGCTGGCGCTCTTGGTCATGGCTTTCGCGGCCGCGCGCGCTTTCAGCAATTGCCGCAGATTGTCGACCGTCAGGCGGATCGCCTCGCCGATCTCTTGTGCGAGCTGGTCGGGATCGCGGCTGCGCAGGGCGTCCGGCGAAATGCCGGCTCCGGCTGCGAAGGCGTCGAGAAACCGAACCGCTTCCGTGCCCGATCTCGATGCCGTTGCAGGCCTGCCGGGGGGTGACGCGCCTGCCTGCGCCGGAGAGACAGGCTGTATGCGCACGCCCGGCAGCGGGCGCTCGACGGGCCCGGGCATCGGCCGCATGGCCGCCGGATTGACCGGTGGCGGCGTTTCGTCCGGCGAGGCGAATGGAGGCGGCGATGCCTCGGCCGCGGGATCGACGAACGGATCCGCCCGCGCCGGCTTCGATGCGGGCGGCGGGGGCGTGCCGGGCGTCTCCCATGGCGATGCGCCGCGCGACGGTTCGGGCGGAGGCGGCTGGATGTCGGGAAATTCCAGGAACTGGTTGGAGAAATCCGCCTCCCGGCGGCCTGCTGCCGGGGGCAGGAATTCGCGGCGATCGACCGGCGAGGGCGCCGGCGCGTCGAGGCTCCATATGTCGCCGCCGGCAGGCGGCGGCGCAGGCGAGGCGGCCGGCCTCTCCGCCTCCGCCGTACGCTGCTCGTGTTCGATCGCCACATTGATGATGTAGTGGCCGATCGCCAGGCGCTCGCCGTTTTCCAGCCTGTACGGGCTCTTCACCCGCTGCGAGGAGCCGTTGACGAAAACGCCGTTGGTCGAAATGTCGTAGAGCCAGTAGCCATCGTTCTCGTAGCGGATTTCGCAATGGCGGCCGGAAATGTAGCGGCCCGGATCGGGCAGCGTCCAGTCGAGATGCTGTTCGCGTCCGATCTCGAAGCTGCGGTTGCGCGTCTGGTAGCGCGTCGGGCCGCCGTCCGGCAGCGAATCGATGTTATCGATGGTGAGCGTAATCGTCATGCTGGAGAGATGTCCGACCGGATTGGATCATTTGTTTGGCATCGGGCGCGATAGACCGGTGAACCGCGCATCCGCGAGATGCGTATCGGAGGGCTCGGGGCAGGCCGGCCGCAGCTGTCTTCGCATGCCGGCGTGACTCTCTCAGTCGGTGATGAGCATCCGCATCTGTTCTCGGCGTCCCGGTCTGCGTCACGACGTTTCGGCAAGGCTGATGCCCATCTCGACGAAACCTGAAAGCACCGCGCTGCGGTCGGCCATCGGCACGCGCGCAAGCATGAAAAGGATGCCTGCATTCACCGCCTTCGGCGTGAAGAAGGGTTGCGAAGGCACCGGCTCCGCGTCGCGCGGCGCGATGCTGCCGCCGCTCCATCCGGCGGCGAGCGCCAGCCAGACGCCCGGCGTCTTTTCCCGTGCGGCCATCCCCTCCGTCAGCGCCGCGTAGCGCCGTTCCTCCTCGGGCTCGCTGACCCAGTCGCGGGCAAGTTCCAGCATGCGCCGATCCTGCTCGTCCAGCAGGTCCGGCAACTGGCTGAGGCATTCGTGGCCCCACCAGACGGCGACGCGGCGCGACAGCAGATAAGCGCAGAAGGTGACGGCGTCCTCCGGCACCTTGCCGGCGAGCTGGGCCCTGCAGAAGGCGATGGACGGCTCGTCGGTCGGCCGGGCCTTCATGTCCTGCAACGCTGTCGGGAAAGCCTCGAAGAGTTCTCTGGCGGTGTTGAACCGGAGTCTGGGAGCCATCGCGCGAATGCCCTAGGGTCAGGACCTACCAATATGGTCGAAATGGTGTGAGGTCATTTGCTGGATACGAGGAGCGAAGGCGAAGGCAATGTTGACCATTGTCGAGCCTTCGCGACGAGGTAGCCGGCCAAATGGACCACATCCGGAGGACGCCGAAACGGCTTCGACCTGCCGCGTCGAACTCCTCGGCCGATGGAACCCCATCGACCCTCGGACTTCTCCTTGCATCTCTTTGCCGTTTCAGGCGCCATTTCGATCATATTGGTAGGTCCTAACCCTGAGATTGAGACATGGTCAGACGGGTGTGATGATCGGTATGCCGGTGATCTTGATGATCGGGCTCTTCAGTTCGTTGACGACGCCGGCGATGCTGGAGGTCGCCACGCCCGACATGGCCTGTATGGCGACGCCGGCCTGGACGTTCAGCGCGACGCCTGTCTGTACGTTCATGGCGACGCCCGAGTTCACGTTCAGCGCGGCCTGCGCGGTGATGTTGATCACCGGCGAGGAAATGCTGATCGAGGCCGGCGTCATGACGATGCTGCTCGCGCCGCAGGTGAGAGAGATCTGCACGTTGGCCGACATGGCAAGCTGCACGCCGACGTCGAGCGTGTCGTTGACCTGGACGTTGGTGGTGCGGTTGAGGCCGACCTTTCGCGTCTCCTCCTGCTCGACCACGGTGTCGAGATCCTTCTGGGCGTGGACCTGGACGAGTTCGTCGCCCACGCTGTCGTCCATCATGATCTCGTTGTAGCCGGCCGGCGCATTCGGCGTGGATTGGGATTTCCACCCCGACTTGTTCCTCTCCCCGGGGAGATCGTAGGGCGGCATGTTCTCCTTGTTGTAGACGGTGCCGATGACGATGGGCTGGTCGGGGTCGCCCTCGAGATGGTCGACGATCACCTCCATGCCGACGCGCGGCGTGAAGATGCCGCCCCATTTCTGCCCGGCCCAGACCTGGCCGACCCGAACGCGCATCGACTGGTCGTCGGCGCGGTCCCAGTGGAAGCGCACGAGGATGCGGCCATACTCGTCGCAGTCGATCTCCCCGTCGCCGACCACGGTCGCGGTCTGCGGGCCATGGACGCGCGGCATCGGCGTGACGGGCGGGGGGGCGTAGGGCCGCTTCGACGACATCAGCTCATGGCTGACCGTATAGCCGTCGCCCAGATCGCTGGCGGTGCTGCCGTAGTGATGGGATTCGAAGGAGTGGATGGCGCGCAGGATGAGATATTGCTGGTTGTGTTCCGCGCCGGGATGATCGGTGAGCGTCACCAGCTGGCCGGGCTCGCAGGTCATGCAGGTGCCGGTCGAGAACACGTGCCTGTCAATGGCCTGCTCGCGTTCCAGCCTCCAGTTGACCAGCTTGTCGCCGTCCTTCTGCTTCGTGTACTTCCCCGGATAGTCGAAGAGTTCCAGCTCGCCGGCGGCATGCTTGTTGGACTTCGTCTTTTCGCTGCGCAGGGAGGCGGTCGGCTTCTTGAAGTCGTATTCCTCCAGCGTCGCCTTGCCCGCGGTGAAGCGCCGCCCGGGCCGCCAGACGTTGAAATGCTCGGCGTCGCGCCAGTGCCGCTGCTCGGTCGGCACGAAACGTCGGCGCGAGCGGGGCACATCCTTGTACGCCGCCATGCTGTCGCCCATGACGAGCGTATGCCTGCCCTTCTCGTGGACGAAGTGGTAGCTGATTCCGGCCTCTTCCATCAGCCGGCAGACGAAATCCATGTCGCTCTCGCGATACTGGACGCAGTATTCCTTGACCGGATAGTCGTCCTCCAGTTTCTGCTGCGCATGGGCGAAATCGGCGTTTTCCCTGAAGATCATGTCGATGATCTCCGGCGCGGTCTTCTCATGGAAGATCAGGCAGTTCGTGCGCTTGGAAAGCAGCCATAGCCACGGCCGCAGGACCAGCCTGTAGATGAAATCCCGGTCCTCGATGCCGACGAGCTCCACCTCGGTCAGTATGCCGTCGAAATAGCGCTTGTCGTCCTTTGACGACTTCAGGACGACGGTGCAGTTGCGGCCGATGATCTTGTCGAAGTCGGGCTCCTTGCCATGGCTTATGGCGTCGACGCGATATTCGAAGAGCTCGCTGATCCCCTCGACAGCCTCGAAGCGCCGGACGACGAGCTCGTCCTCGCCCAGCGGCGTATGGAACTCGCAAAGGCCGCGGTCCTGCTTGTACGGGCTGGCCATTGGAACCCCCTGTCAGGTTGGCTCGACAAAGTCGATAGGCGCGACATGCGATTCATAGAATGTTGCGGGCGCGGTGTCATTTCGTTTGCGCGGCAACTATAATATGCGCTCCCGCCCGATGCTCGCCTCACTCTTGTTGACACATTCAGGCAACAAGACTTATTCTCACCAAGCCTGTCTCTGCAAGGTTAGACTTGTCACCATGGAGGCATGTCATGCGCGTGCTAACCGTTTTTCTGCTGCTCACCGGCGCGTTGGGCGTTACGCCCGGCTTTGCCCAGCAGGCGCAGTCGTCTGAAGATATCATCAAGTTCTTCGGTCAGGCGGCCGATCTTGGTGCATCCCGCGGCATCTGCGTCGGCACGGAAGAAGAATGCAAGTCCAAGAACGCCGCTGCGACGAGCGCGGCGCAGGCGGGACTCGATATGTTGATCAACTTCGATCTGGACTCCGCCGAGCTGACACCCGATGCGCGCGCCAAGCTGGCGGAATTCGCCAAGGCGCTGCAGGACAATCGTCTGAAATCGCATTCCTTCCTCGTGGAAGGCTATACGGACGCGTCGGGCGCGGCGAGCTACAATGAAGGACTTTCCCAGCGACGGGCTCAATCGGTGAGTGCGTTTCTGCTGGCGAACGGCATCGAGGCCAACAGGCTGACGGCGATCGGGAAGGGCGAAAGCGATCCGCGTGTCGCCAATCCCTACGACCCCGTCAACCGGAGGGTGGAGATGCGGCTGCAATTGCAGTAGCGGCGCAACCGTCGCTCCGTGCGAGGCGTCCAGAAGTTCGGACGCCTTTTTTCTTAGGGATCGGACCGATGCGGTTTGACAAGATTGCGACGCCGATTTCCGCGGAGGAGCCCTGCGGTCCCGACCTCGATGAGGAAGGCGACGACGCCTATCTCAATTACGTGCTCTCGGCGGCGGGCCGCATTCCCGAGAGCTTCTACCAGCGCGATCCCAACGCGCCGCTGAACAATGCGCGATACGTGCCGTTCGACCGGACGAAGATCGATTTGAAAACCGAGACGAAGGCGATTGCGGCCTTGCTGGGGAGGACGCTCGACCTGCGCCTTCTCACGCTGGACGCACGCTTCCATTGCCTGGCCGGCCAGATCGTCGGCTTCTGCGAGGATTTGCAGGCCATGGCCCTGCTGGTGGACCGGCATTGGGACGGCGTCCATCCGCGCGGCGTGGACGGCGATTTCACCATGCGCCAGAACACGTTGTCGGGGCTCGACGATCAATCTTCCGTGTTGCTGCCGCTCGGCTACGCGCCGCTGGTCGTCAGCCGCAAATCGGGCGGCGTCAGCCTGCGCGACCATCTCATCGCCAATGGCACGCTGACAGCCCGTCCCGATGACCGCAAGATCGACGCGTCCGACATTCTTGACGCGTTCCAGAGCCCCGATGCGCGTCCCGCCGTCGAGGAATTGCATGGCGCCGTGACCGGCGCGCTCGACGCGCTGGACACGATGTACGCGAAATTCGTGACCGAGGCGGGCAACGAGTTCAGCCCCAGCTACACCAACCTCGCCGCGACGCTCGGTCAAATCCGGGAACTGATCGAAACCGCGAACCCCGACATGGTGGCCGCTGCGCCCGGCGAAGAGGCGGAACCCGTCCCGGTTGCCGAGGACGCCGGAGAAGCGTCTCACCAGCAGGCCATCTCCGTGCCGGCATCTGCGCTGGCGTTGCCCGACCACGCTGCGGCGAGCGCGGCGCTGCTGGCGGTCGAGCAGTATTTCGCCCATGCCGAACCGTCATCGCCCGCGCTGATCCTGATCCATCAGGCGCGCATGCTGGTCGGCAAACCGCTCGTCGAGGCGCTGGAGATCCTGATGCCGGACGCGGCGGCGAAGGCCGTGATCACTTTTACCGGCGGTCCGGCCTTCAGGCTCGACATGGGCAAGATGAAGGCGCTGACCGGCCGGGCGATCAATGGCGGCGCCGTATCCGACGGCGAGGGGCAGACCCAGTCATTCTCCGTGGCGTCCCGGCATGAGGCGGAGGCGCTGATCGCAAGCGTCGACATGTTCTTCAAGGCCAGGGAGCCCTCAAGTCCAATTCCCATGCTTATCGGCAGGGCACGGACTTATCTCAATAGAGATTTCGCGACGATACTGGCGGATCTAATAAAACCGGAGGCGCAGGCGCCACCTGCGTCCGCCGCGCCGAAAACGAATTGACAAAGTGCGAGCCGAAGTATTGCATTGGTAATGAAGAGGAGCGCCTCATATGTCTTCCGACAGCGGACAGAAATTCATCAAGCGCAATCGTCCTCCCCGCGTACAGATCGCATACGAAGATCCTTACGACGCCAACAAGATGGTTGAGCTGCCTTTTGTGATGGGCATCATGGCCGATCTTTCCGGCAACAGTTCCAAGGTCGAGAAGCCGCCGGTCTCCCAGCGCAAGTTCTCCAATGTCGATATGGACAATTTCGAGGACTATCTCGAAAGCGTAGAGCCCGCGGTGACGTACCGCGTCGCCAACCGGCTGAGCGGTTCCGAGAAGGAGCAGATGGGCATCAATCTGACCTTCAAGAAGATGGAGGACTTTTCGCCGGCGGGCGTGGCGAAGCAGGTTCCGGCGCTGAAGGCCCTGCTCGACGCGCGCAACCAGCTCGCGAACCTGCAGCGCTACATGGACGGCAAGGCCGCGGCGGAGGACCAGCTCAAGAAGCTCCTGTCCAGCCCGGAAATGATGCAGGCCCTCAACGAACGGCGCGCGCAGAGTGCGTCGGCGGGGAACGGCGGAGACGACGACGCCGCCGAGACGTGAGCCGGCATGGCATGACGATCGCATAGACAGACTGCAACAGCTTCAAGGGTGATGGCAGTGGCGACTGAAGTCCAACGCGAGAGCGCATCGACTGCTACGACGGTTGTGGATGCGGATGAGTTCACGGGTCTGCTGAAACAGAGCTTCAGGCCCCGAAGCGAGCGGGCGGCGACGGAGGTCGAGAACGCCGTCAGCACCTTGATCCAGCAGGCGCTGGCAGATTCCAGCCTCATCAAGGAGGACGTTCTCGACACGATCGACGAGATGATCGCCCGGCTCGACGAGAAGCTTACGGCGCAGGTCAACGAGATCATCCACGCCGAGGAGTTCCAGAAGATAGAGAGCGCCTGGCGAGGCCTTCATTATCTCGTCTACAATTCCGAGACGGACGCGACGCTCAAGCTGCGCGTCATGAACATCTCCAAGACCGAGTTGTACCGGGACCTCCGGCTGTATCCGGATGCGAAGTGGGATCAGAGCCCGCTGTTCAAATCGCTTTACGAATATGAATACGGACAGCTCGGCGGCGAGCCCTACGGCTGTATCGTCGGCGACTACCACTTCGATCATTCCGCCGTCGACATCAGCCTTCTGCGTTCGCTCGGCAAGATCGCGGCGGCCGCGCATGCGCCGTTCATCGCGGGCGCCGCGCCGACGTTGCTCGGCATGGATTCCTGGACCGAACTCACCAATCCGCGCGACCTCAGCAAGATTTTCGAGACGCCGGACTATGCGGCATGGAAGTCGCTGCGGGACTCGGAGAACTCCCGTTACGTCGCGCTGTGCATGCCTCGCGTGCTGTCGCGCCTGCCCTACGGCGCCAAGTCCGAGCCGGTGGAGGAGTTCGCCTTCGAGGAGGACACGGACGGCCACAAGGGCGAGAAATACGGCTGGATGAACGCGGCCTATGCGATGGCGGCCAACATCAATCGCGCCTACAAGGAATATGGATGGACGGTCCGCATACGCGGCGTCCAGTCGGGCGGCGAGGTCATCAACCTGCCGGTGCACACCTTCCCGACGGACGACGGTGGCGTCGACCTCAAATGTCCTACCGAGATTGCGATCAGCGACCGGCGCGAAGCCGAGCTGTCGAAATCCGGCCTGCTGCCGCTGATCCATCGCAAGAACACGGACAAGGCCGCCTTCATCGGCGCGCAGTCAGTCTATCGGCCGAAGAAGTACGACAAGGAGGAGGCGACCGCGTCCGACAATCTGTCGTCGCGCATCCCCTATATGTTCGCTGTGTCGCGTTTCGCGCATTATCTGAAATGCATGGTCCGCGACCAGATCGGCGAAACCAAGGAGCGGGATCAGCTGGAGCGCTGGCTGCAGAACTGGATCGTCAAATATGTCGACGCCGATCCAAAGAATTCGTCGAGCATCGTCAAGGCGAAGAAGCCGCTGGCGGGAGCCAAGGTCGAAGTCTTCGAGGATGAAGAGAATCCTGGATATTATGGTGCAAAATTTTACCTCCGTCCGCATTTCCAGCTGGAGGGCATGGATATCGGTTTGAGTCTCGTTTCAAAACTGCCGGGTAAGGCGAAGTAATCTTCAACAACGAGGTGCGGGGCTAGCTCTTCGAGAACGTCGCGCCGTCAGATGAGGAGAGTGACATGCCGGAACTTATTCGTTTCGATGGTATCGAAGGCGAGGGTAAGATTACAGGATTCGAGGGCTGGATCGATATCAGCAGCTGGTCCTTCGGGGTGAGCCATCCGACCTCCGGCGTGCCGGGAGGTGGCTATTCGGCGGACAAGGCGCATTTCCAGGATATCAACATCACGAAGTTCGCCGACAAGGCCAGCGCCACCCTGTTGAAGAACATGACGTTCGGCACGCACTTCCCGACCGTCGAGATCGTTTCCCTGAAGACGACGGGCGAGACGATCGAGAAATATCTCCATTTCGAACTCGAGAAGGTGCTCGTCACCAGCGTGCAGCAGAGCGGCGGCGGCTCCGGTGTTCCAATGGAGTCGGTCTCGATGTCCTACAAGGTGGTGAAGTTCAAGCATCAGCCGCAATCCGAGACCGGCGTGCTGGACGCGGAGGCCGTCTACGGCATTGATCTCGAAACCTATACGGAGTCGGTGTAGCGCCGGTGAACCGGGCGTGGGCCTGACGACCGGAGCATCAGCCGATGAGCAAGAAGGTTCGCGCACCGGAATACGGTGCGCCCCTCATGTCGGCGTTCCGCGAAGCGGCTGCCGCGCGGGACGCGCGCAAGCGCATGGTGCAGACGGTGGCGGGCGAACGCATCGTTCCGGGACGCCACTCGTCGCAGCGCAAGGGCGATGAAGCATCCTTGAAGCGCGATCTGTCCGTGGACCTGGTCGCGCTGCTCAACACGATCGAGCTCGGCGCTTCGGTGGACCTCGACGGGCTCGACAATGTGCGGCGCTCGATCATCAATTACGGTCTGCGCGACATCGGGCGTCTCACCAGCGAGGACAGGCGGGTCGACCAAATCAAGGACGATCTGCGCACCGCGCTCATGCAGTTCGAGCCGAGGCTCAATCCGGAGACGATCCAGATCGAGCGCAACGACAACGAGGACAGCGACCAGCGAATCCGGTTCTTCGTCGCGGTCGAGATGTTCTGCAAGCCGACGGACGTTTCCGTCGATTTCGTTGCCGATCTGGATGTCGGATCGGGCAAGATCAGCCTGTCGCGCCTGCCCGAGGCGATATGAATCGCGAGTTCCTCGAAAGCTTCGAGCAGGAGCTCAAGTTCTTTTACGAGCATGCGAAGGAGTATGGAGAGGAGTTCCCGGGCGTAGCGGACAGGCTCGGGGGGTTGGCGGAAAACACCATGGACCCCGGTCTGCAGGCGCTGTTCCAGGGCAGCGCCTTCATGGCCGCCCGGGTGCAGCTCAAGCTCCGCAGCGAGTTCGCGGAATTCACGTCCGCACTTCTCGACCAACTCGTGCCGGGCTATCTGGCGCCGATCCCCTCGGCATTGCTCGTTCAGGCCGCGCCACCCTTCAACGACAAGAATCTCGCGGACGGACGCAGCTTCCCCGCCGGCTCATATCTGGACGCCGTCTATGTCGAGCGGGACCGCCGCGTGTCCTGCCGCTATCGCCTTGCCGCGCCCCTGACGGTATGGCCGGTGCATCTGGAGGCGGCGCATTACCATGCTTCCGCAGCACCATTGCAGGCGTTGGGCCTCGAGACCGCACCCGGCACCGCCGCCGGTCTCAGGCTGACCTTCCGCCGCCGCACGATGAAGCTGGAGGACGACAAGCCCGGGGCGGCCGATCCCGGCGCGCCGGTCAACGAACTGCCGATCGACGTGCTGCCGGTTCATCTGGTGGGCTCCAGCGTCGACACGACGGCGCTCTACGAGCAGCTTTTCGCGCATTGCAGCCGGATCACGTTCCGCTATCTCGACGCGTTCGGCGATCCGCGCTTCGTCGCCGCGCCGCCGGACATGTTGCGGCAGATCGGCTTCGAGGAAAACGAACCCCTGTTCGGGCATGACGACCGTGTGTTCACCGGTTTCGCCCTGCTGCGCGATTTCTTCGTGTTCCCACAGAAGTTCACGGGCTTTCGCCTGGAAAATCTGCGCAAGGCGCTTGCGACCATCGCTGCGCCGGCTTTCGACATGCTGTTCGAGTTCGACAGCGCGGTCTCCCGGCTTGCTTCCGTGGTCAATCCCTCGCTTTTTTCGCTTTATGCAGCGCCCGCCGCGAACCTGTTCGAGATGCAGTGCGCTCGGGTGCCGGTGTCGACGCGCGAGCATGAGCACCACGTCATTCCGGATCGCAGCCGCTGGCTCGATTTCGAGGCGCATCGCATCGTCGATGTGTTCGCCCATTACAGCGGCGAGCGGGAGAAGGTGCCGGTGTTTCCGCTCTACAGCCTGCCGGCCGGGGGCATGCGCGTCGACGACGCGATCTTCTACACCGCCCGCCGGATGCCGCGCCGCGAGACGGCGCAGGAACGCCGCTTCGGGCAGCGCAGCAATTATGTCGGCACGGAGATGTTCATCTCGCTGCGCGAGCCGGCCGGCATCGATGCGGAGCGGCGAATCCACGAACTCAGCGTGCGCGCGCTGGTGTCGAACCGGCACCTGACCGAGCATCTGCCGGTCGGCGAATCCGGCGCGGATTTCTTCCTGATCGACGATACGGCGCTGCCGCTGCGTTGCGTCGCGGGTCCGACGCCGCCGCGGGAATCGCTGGTTGCGGCGCAATGGCGGCAACGCGGCGGCATGCGGTCCGGCGAAGTCGCGTGGGCGCTCATCAATATCCTGTCGCTCAACCATCTCGGCCTCGTCGACCGCAATCCGCAGGACCGGGCAGCGGGGCTGAAGGAATTGCTGGCGCTCTTCGCCGACCTTTCCGATGTGGTGACGGAGCGGCGCATCCGCGGCATCCAGGGCATCTCCTCCCGGCCGATCGTCCGCCGCATCCGCCAGGAGAACGGGTTCAACGCGGCGCGCGGCATCGAGGTCACGGTGACGTTCGACGAGCGGGCCTTCGAGGGTGCCGGCATCATGCTGATCGGCGCGGTGCTCGACCGCTTCTTCGCAGAATATGCCGCGATCAACACCTTCACCCAGACAGTGATCGAATCGCAGCAGCGCGGCGTGGTGAAGCGCTGGCCGCCCCGTTCCGGCCTCGGGCGGCTGCTATGAGCTACCGGAAGAAGCTTGAAGCCGAGCCGCATCGTTTCGACTTCTTCGGCGCGATGCGCGAACTGGAACGGTCTTCGCCCGAAAAGCCGAAAATAGGTCAGAGCACGGTTCCGGGCGAAGACGTCGTCAGGCTCGGCCAGAATCCTTTCCTCGATTTCTCGGACAACAATATCGAGGCGGCCGAATGGGGCGCGGCCGGAGTACCTACGGTCAGGACACGCTTTCTGGGTTTCTTCGGCCCGCAGGGGGCCTTGCCGCTCAGCACGACGATCGAGGCCTTCACCTGGAGCAACCAGCACGATCCGTCATTCGCGCGCTTCATCGATATTTTCGCCAACAGGTTCCAGCAGCTCTTCTTCCGCGCCTGGGCGGATGCGCGTCCGATCGCGCATTGGGACCGTCCGGCGAGTGACCGCTTCTTCGCCTATGTCGGCGCGATGGATGGCGTGGGGACCGCCGCACACCGCAATCGCGATTCCGTGCCCGACATCGCCAAGGTGCAGTTCGCCGGACTGGCGGGCGCGCAGGTCAAGAGCGCGACGCGGCTGCAGCACCTGCTGAAGGGCGTGTTCGGCGTCGATGTCGATGTGATCGAACGCGTCGGAAGCTGGCTGATCTTCGAGGCGGGGGACCTGACGGCGATCGGCAGGCAAGGCTCGACGCTCGGCGTGGACAGTTTCGTGGGCACCCGCGCCTACAGCATCAACGACAAGATACGGGTCCGCATCGTCGCCGGCACGCTGGAGGAATACAGGAATTTCCTGCCCTCCGGCGCGCGTTTCGAAAATCTGGTGGACCTCGTCTTCTTCTATGTCGGCCATCGCGCCGATTTCGACATGGAACTGGCGCTCCGGGCCGACCTCGCGCCGGCCGTGGAGCTTGGAAAGTCCGGTCAACTGGGCTGGACCTCGTGGATCGCGCCGAAGAAGCCGGGCGCCGGTGCGCCGGCCTATCTCAGCGACGCCCGTTTCAACCCGATGGAACAGAGGCGCGCCGCCACCGGCGCGCGCGCCAGACGCGACGCCGCCAGCCGAAAGGGGAGGGCAGGGACATGAGCGACATCAGCCTCGAAACCGTGACGGGCAAGCTCAACCGGGTCGGCTACGACGCCTTCATGCAGGCGCTCAGGCAGGCCAAGGGCGCCGGCAACCGAAACCTCGAGATCGCGCACTGGTTCAACCACATTCTCGCCAACGATCGATCCGACCTCTCGCTCACCGTCGACCACTACAAGCTCGACCGGGCGAAACTGCTCAAGGACATCGCCGCGACCATCGACGGCTTCCGCAAGCAGGAAACCGAGATGCCGGGCATCTCCAACCAGATCACGGATCTGCTCGACCGGGGTTGGTACTATGCGACGCTGTTCTTCGGCGAGACGCAGATACGCACCGGGCATCTTCTCATCGGCGCGCTGAAATCGCGCGAACTGCGCCGCGCGCTGCAGCAGCTCTCTCCGCAGTTCGGGCAGATCAACGACGATCTTCTCGCAGCCGAATCCCGTAAGGTCTGGGGCCAGTCGGACGAGGAGAATCTGCGGCCGATGGACGGTTCGGGCTTGAGCGCACGGCCAGCCGGTGCGCCGGGCGCGGACACGCCCGCCGCGCGCGGCACCACGGCGCTCGACCGTTTCTCCGTCGACATGACGGCGCAGGCGACGGCCGGCAAGATGGACCCGGTGGTCGGCCGCGACGACGAGATCCGCCAGATCATCGACGTCCTGATGCGCCGCCGGCAGAATAATCCGATCCTCACCGGCGAGGCCGGTGTCGGCAAGACGGCGGTAGTGGAGGGTTTTGCGCAAAGGCTCGCGGCGGGCGACGTGCCGCCGCAGCTGAAGGGCGTGCGGCTCTGCGCGCTGGACATCGGGCTGATGCAGGCCGGCGCGTCGATGAAGGGCGAGTTCGAGCAGCGGCTGCGCTCCGTCATCGACGAAGTGCAGGCCTCGCCCACGCCGGTCATCCTGTTCATCGACGAGGCGCATACGCTGATCGGGGCCGGCGGCCAGCAGGGGACGGGCGATGCCGCCAACCTGCTCAAGCCCGCCTTGGCGCGCGGCACGCTGCGCACCATCGGCGCGACGACATGGGCGGAATACCGCCAGTATTTCGAGAAGGACCCCGCGCTGACGCGGCGCTTCCAGCCGGTGAACGTGGACGAGCCGTCGATCGAGCGCTGCGTGACCATGCTGCGCGGCATTCTCGCACCCATGGAGAAGCATCACGGCGTGCGCATCTCGGACGAGGCTGTGAAGGCGGCGGTGACGTTTTCCGCCCGCTACATTCCGGCGCGCCAGCTTCCCGACAAGGCCGTCAGCCTGCTCGACACGGCTTGCGCCCGCGTCGCCATCAGCCAGTCCACCACGCCGGCCCTTATCGCGGACCTGAAAGCCTCGATCGAGGCGATGCGCCGCGAACTCGACACCCAGTCCCGGGAAGGCGAACTCGGTCTCGAGGACGAGGAACGCATCGCCGAGCTGACGGCCGAGATCGCCGACACCGAAAAGCGTCTGGCCGAGGCCGAAGCGGAGTTCCAGAAGGAACGCGCTCTGGTGGACGAGATCGTCGCCTTCCGCGGCAGAATGGCTAAGGCCGCTGAGGCTTCAGGCGCCGACGTCGACAACACGGCCGCCCCCGCTGGCGAAATGTCCGCCGCTGCCGCTGCGCCCGTGGACGGCGATCCCGAAGTGGTGGTGGAGGAGCCTCGCGCAGGACTCAAGTCGCGGCTGGAGCAACTCGAAGGCATCGATGCCGCGCGGCGCATGATCTATGCCCATGTCGACGAGCCGGCGGTCGCATCCGTCGTGTCGGACTGGACCGGCATTCCCATCGGCCGCATGGTGAAGGACGAGGTGCAGACCGTCCTGCAGCTCGCCGAGATCATGGGCCGGCGTGTCGTCGGCCAGGATCACGGTCTCAGGATGATCTCCAAGCGCATCGAGACCAACCGCGCCAAGCTCGACAATCCCAACAAGCCCATCGGCGTGTTCATGCTCTGCGGCCCGTCCGGCGTCGGCAAGACGGAGACGGCGCTGGCGCTGGCGGAATCGCTCTATGGCGGCGAGCAGAACATGATCACCATCAATATGAGCGAGTTCCAGGAGGCGCATACCGTCTCGGCGCTGAAGGGCGCGCCGCCCGGCTATGTCGGCTATGGCGAGGGCGGCAGGCTGACGGAGGCGGTGCGGCGAAAGCCCTACAGCGTCGTGCTGCTGGACGAGGTCGAGAAGGCGCATCCCGACGTGCACGAGCTTTTCTTCCAGGTGTTCGACAAGGGCCGGATGGAAGACGGCACAGGCCGGCGCATAGATTTCAGGAACACGTTGATCATCCTCACCTCCAATGTCGGCACGGAGGTCATCATGCAGATGGCCGAGGAGGGCAAGACGAAGCCCGATCCGGAAGCGCTGAACACCGCGCTCAGGCCCTATCTGACGCGGCACTTCCCGCCGGCCCTGCTCGGGCGCATCGTGACGATTCCCTATTTCCCGCTGTCGGCGGACATGCTCGCCGGCATCGTCCGGTTGCAGCTCGACCGCATCAGGCGACGGGTCGCGGACAATCACGACGCCGAGCTCGAATACAGCGATGCGGTGGTCGATCACATCGTCGCCCAATGCGACAATCCCGATTCCGGCGGGCGCATGATCGACAACATCATCACCAACACGCTGCTGCCGGAACTGTCGCGCTACTTCCTCAATCGAAGTCTTGAGAAGGAGGAGATCACCAGCGCGAAGATCGACGTCGTCGACGGTCGGTTCAGCTACGAGGTGAACTGAACGGTCAGATATCGCTCGTCAGCGATTTGACGAGTTCGGTCAGAGCCGTCTTGTACTTCGCGAATTCGGGCGACGTCTGCTTGACCTCGCGCACCTCTACTGTGGGCGCGGTTGCGACGCGCGGCGCGCGGCCGCTCATCTTCTTCTCTGCCCATGCGATGACGTAGCTGGCGTCCTTACCAGTCAGGAAGGGATTGGCGCTGATCACGCCGGAGCCGAGCACGTCCGCCAGCGAGGCGTTTCCGGGCGACGACAGGATCTTCGCCGCGCCGTCCATGCCGAGAAAATGGCAGAGATAGAGGCGCCCGGCGGTGATGGCGTGGCCGCGGGCGCGCAGATAGGCCTCGCCCTCGCGCGCCAGATTGCGAACCATCTCCCGCGAGATGGTGGGGTCGAAGCGGAGCGCCAGCAGGTCGGCGCGCGACATGGACCGCGCCAGATCGGGGCGGTAGGTGTTCATCATGCGGACCCATGTGGATTCGATGAACTGGCCGAGGCCTGTCGCGGTCGACAGCGGGTTCTTGGCCGTGGCGCTGCCGCCGCTCTCGACATGGATGATGCGGTCGGTCAGCTTTTCCACGGCGCCGCCGTCCGATGTCTCGGCGACGACGGAACCCAGCGGATCGACGGCGGTGCTGCCCTGATAAAGCTCGAAATGCAGATGCGGACCGGTGGAAAGGCCACTGGTGCCGATATAGCCGATCAGGTCTCCGGCCTTCACCGTCGTGCCGGCTCCGGCCGGAATGGCGAAGCGCGACATGTGGGCGTAACGCGTCTCGCGGCCGTCGGAATGCGCGATGCGGACGAGGTTGCCATAGTCGCCGCCGTCCCCCTGAAAGACGATCTCGCCGTCGAAGGCGGCGCGGATCGGCGTGCCGATGGGAGCGGCCCAGTCGACGCCCTTGTGGATGCGGACGGTTTTCAGGATGGGATGGCGGCGCGGGCCGAATGTGGAGGTCATGACGCCGCTGGTCGGCGTCACCATGCCGTTGGTGATGGTGAGCGAATGCACCTGGTCGTCGCCGGTGACGCAGGCGAAATCGCCGCCGCTCTGCTGGTAGACGAAGCATTCCATGTTGCGCTCGCCGCCGCGCACCGCGACGTAGAGCACCCGGCCCGCGCTTCCGTCGTCCGAGCGGCCTGTTTCCGAATAGATCAGCGTCAGCCGGTCGTCCGGCGTGGCGAAGGCGTTCAGATCCTGTCCGCGCGACAGATACATGATCGCTTCGCCGATCACGCCGGTCGGCACGTTGTTGCGGGCCGCCGTCGAGTAGATTGCGTCCAGCAGGCGGTACTGCCGCTTGTGTCCGCCCTCGGCCGGCTCGCCGGAATAGTGGAACAGATCGTCGCGCACCCATGGGTCGGCGCCGACGACGAAATCGCCGGCTGCGTCGCGCGCCAGCGTTCCGATGAAGGTATCGTTGGCGTAGATCGACACCTGCATGAGGCTCATGGCGGTCGGATCGCGTGCCGTGCGGAAGCCGCGCAGCGCGACCACGAACCCCGCTTCCAGCCCGTCTCTCGAAAACAGCGTCTTCAGCGCTTCTCCGGCTTTCTTCGCATCTTCGCTACGGAAGCGGTTTTCCAGCACGATGCTGTCCAGCGTGCGATTGCTGAGGACCTTGACGAAGATATCCGATGTCGCCTCGATGCGTTCTGTCTCGGGCGTCACGATGGCGACGCTGGTCGTGTTCTCGATCTCGGTCTTCCTGAATTCCGGAAGCTCCGCCTCGCCCTGATCGACCGTCTCGCCCCAGCCGGCGGCCGGGTCGGAGAAGGTCTCGCGCGCCGACGCATCGACCGGGACGGCCGGATCGACCGCCTCCGGCGCGGCCAATGGAGCGCCGGAGGCTGCCGGTAGCGGCGACGGCGCCGCTGAACGCTGGGCCTGGAAGAAGGCGAAATCCTCCTGGCTGGAGGGGATCGTCGTCATGAAACGTTCGCTGGAACTGACCATGGTGTCCGTGAGAACGTCGATGTTGGCGGAAATGCCCGGTTGCACGAGGTCCGCCGGCCGCGCCACGGCGCGCACCTTCGGTCCGCCGCCTGCGCCGCTCGACAGGCTGATGAGCATCGGGTCGCCGGCCAGATCGACGATTGCCGGAACGAACACCGCCGCGTCGTCGGGAATGTCGTCGGTCTCGGCGACGGGCTCCAGATCGCCGTCATAGGTTCGGAACGACCATCGATCCAGCGTCGCATAGACGACCGCCGCCACGATCAGCAGGACGAAGCCGCCGGCGAGCGCCGCGATCTTCCGCAGCAGCCGGCGTTTTCGCTGCGCGGCGTGCGCCTGCTTCTTCTCGCGGAAACTTGCGTCGATCGCGTGGGTCACGACGTCCGTCCCGAAAGGAAGAGCGTCCAGCGCGCCTGTTCGAGCGTATCGACTTCATAGAAGGGCGCGGCGATGTGGCCGCGCTGCCAGCACTCCTCGATGCCACGGATGGTGAAGCGCCGTTTCTCCACGCACATTTCGGTCGAGCCGCTGAGGATCGGCTGGCCGAAGACGTCGGTGGCGTAGATGTAGATATAGCGGTTCTTCAGTTCCTCGCGGATGACGTTCACGCACTGGTTCGCGCCGATCGTCCACCAGCCGTCCGTCTGGAAGGCTGCTTCCACTTCCTGTCCGACGGCGATATTCACGACATCCAGCGTCTGGTTGCAGACGGTGAACTCGGCATGCGCCTCGCCGGCGAGCGTGCATCCGGACGCGCCCAGCAGCGCGGACAGAAGACGCAGGCGCATCCCGCCGCGCGCACCGGCCGAGAACATGCCCGCCAAGATCGAACGCACCATCGAAAACCGCCCCATTCCCGGCGATCCGCACCGCGACCCGTCGCATTATCCCGCACAAGCGCCATCAACGCAAAGTGATGCGGCGCTCGCAGGCTCGCACGCCTTTATGGCGCATTTCCGCGCCATTGCATCGCCGTGCTTCAGCTTCCTGTTTTTGCGCGCGTCTTATCCTGAAACCGGTTCCCACTTTCGGGAGACATGCGCTAGACTGGCCTTCGCATTTCCCGTCGATCGCGTTCCGCCTCCTCAGGAGAATACCCGATGGCTCACGGAAAGTCGCTTCCAGCCGCCGCCGCTCTCGTCTTTGCCGGCTGCGCCGCGCATGCCGGGCAAGGGTCCTTCTCGCTGGAGCTCAACGACGCGCAGGATCTCAACGGAAGTTGCCGGCTCGCCTATGTGGCGCTGAATTCGACGGGCAAGCGCGTCGAGAAGGCGTCCTACGACGTCTTCACCTTCGACGAGACCGGGAAGGTCTCGCAGTCGCTGGTCTTCCAGTTCGGCGCCTTTCCGGTCGACAAGACGAAGGTCGTGCAGTTCGATCTCGCCGGCCGGCAATGCGCCAGCATATCGCGCCTGCTGATCAACGACGTGACGGAATGCGTGGTCGACGGACAGGATTCGCCGATCTGCATGGATGCGCTCACGACGATCACGCGCACGGCGATAAAGTTCGGACTTTGAGTGTCCATTGTTCCTGACCGGAGGTCGCGATGCTTGAAGTCTTGATCGGTCAGATACGGTCGGCCGGCGGACCGATCCTCATCGCGCTTGTCCTTGTGTCGATCGCGGCGCTTGCGGTGACGATCTTCAAGATCGTGCAGTTCGGCCGCATGGGCGTCGGGCGGTCGGCGGCGGCGCGGAGCGCGGTTTCCGTCTGGGCCGCCGGCGACCGGGCGCGCGGAATGGAAATCGCGCGATCGGAACTGTCGCCCGCCTCGTTGACCGTCGGCGCGGCCATGGCATCGCTGGCGCGACATCCGAACGATCGCGACCGGGCGCGCGAGCTTGCCGCGCAGACCGCGCTCGACCAGCTCACCACCATGTCCCGGCATCTCCGCATCCTGGAATCGGTGGTGCAGGCGGCGCCCATGATGGGATTGCTCGGCACGGTGATCGGCATGATCTCCGCCTTCGGCGAACTCTCCGCTTCCGGCGGCGCGATAGATCCGGCGGCGCTGGCGACCGGCATATGGGCCGCGCTGCTGACCACGGCGGCCGGTCTCGCCGTCGCCATCCCGTTCTACTTCGTGTCGGTCTGGCTCGACTCCCGTGTCGAGGAGGAGCGCGCGACGATGGAGGCGGCGATCGGCGCCGTGCTTTTCAGTGTGCCAACCGATCCTGCCGCGCGGCCGGGCACCACGGACGCGCCGGTTGCGCCGCTCGGCGGCCAGGCGGCGACGGCCTGACGCCGGTGGCCGCGCCGGATCGGATCATCGTCTGGAAGCAGCGCCAGCGCCGCGTCTTCTTCGCGCTGACGCCGCTCATCGACGTGATGTTCCTGCTGCTCATCTTCTTCATGCTCTCGTCGCAGATTTCCCCCTATGCGCTGATGCCGGTAGGCGCCGCCGCCTCGGCAGTCGGCGTCGCGGAGCCGGGCGGTGCTTCCACCGGCCCGCTGGCGATACGCCTGTCGCATGGCGAGGCGCGGATCGGCGGCCGGGTCGTTGCGCTGGAGAATCTGGCGGCGGCGGTGGAGGATCTCGTCGGCCAGGGGATCACGGCCTTCGTCGTCATCGTGACCGCGTCCGCCGACGTTCAGGACGCGGTCACGGCGCTCGAAACGCTGCAAGGCGCATCCGCCGTGACGGTGACGCTGGTGTCGGCGGGCGGCGGGCGATGAGCTACATTCCCGCAAGGCCGAAGCGCGCGCGTCACGATTTCTCGCTGACGATCATCAACATCGTCTTCCTGCTGCTGCTCTTCTATCTGGCGACCGGAAGCCTCATCAAGCAGAACGAACTGACGGCCGATATCCCCTTCAGCAAGGATATGCCGCTGGAGCGGCTGCCGCGTCCGTTGCTGCTCGCCGCCGCCGACGGAACGCTGTTCCTTGACGGTCAGCCGGTTTCGCTCGATGCGCTGAAGGAGATCGCGCCGCAGGCTGTCGGAGACCGCGCCTATCTCAATATCCTTGCCGAACGGACGCTGCCGGCGACGAGCCTCGTGGCGATCCTCGCAGAAGTGGATGCGGGCGGCGTGGCCGCGCGGCTGGTGACGCTGCGCGAGCGGCGGGACGGGAGCGCGCCCTGATGCTGCGGCAGGGCGACGGCTGGCTGTGGGCCGGTGCCTTCGGCGCCTCCATCGTCCTGCACGGCGCGCTTGCGTCGGCGCTGGCGCTGGCGCCGCGTCCCGAACGCCGGGAGACCCCAGCCGCCGCCATCTCAATCCAGTCGTTGACACGGGGCGTTCCTTCCAGCGTGGCGCCATCGCAGGTAGCGGTCGCGGATGTGTCGACAAAACTGGCCGAAGCGGCGTCGGCAAGTATCGTGTTGCCGCCTGTCCCGCAGGCGGAGGACGTCGCGGCCGTATCCGCCTCGCAACCGCTTGCGCCCGCGCAGCAGGGCGAGGCGATTGCTCCGATCCGGGAGGCGGCGCCCGCAGCCGCTCCTGCGGCCCAGCCCGAAAAGATCGACGCCAGCGAGCCCGCGCCAACGCCTGTCGTGGTTGCGGGCACGTCCCGGCTGGTAGTGGCTGCACCCGTGGAGAGCCTGTCGACATCGCCTGTCGATCAGGCCGAACCGGTGAGCGCCGCCCGGGTGGCCGATGGCATGGCGGTGGAAACTGTCACGGCCTTCGCCGCAGACAATATTGTGCCTGCCTCGGCGTCGGACGCGGTCGCTCCTTCGGGCGTGTCACCCATCGAAACAGTGGGCGCGGTGCCGCCACGGGTCGGCTCGGCCCTGCCGCCCGTAGTACCAACACCGGCCGAAGGACCTCGTGTCGCTACCGCCGCGCCGATCCTTGCGCCTGCGTCCGTCGGTGCCGGAACGGCGTCGCGCACCGAACCTCTGCGCCCATCTCAGCCGACCGCCAGCGTTCAGACGGGATCGGAACGATTGAGCGCCATCGCGGCCGACCCCCCACCCGCAAATGCGGAGCAGCCGGCCGCCCCGGTCGTCACGGGCGCGCCGGTATCCGCCCCGGCGCCGGAGGAGCGGGTCGCCATGGCGCCAATCCGCCCCGAGGCTCCGCCGGTCGAGCCGCGCTCGTCGGTCGATCCCTTGCAGCAGGTGCGCAACGTGATCGTGGCCGAGCCGGGCGACGGCGGATGTTTCGTCGCGATCGCAAAGCCTTCTGCCGATACCGTCGCGGTTGACGGCTACGCCGCGGCTGGCGAGACGCTGGCGAGGCTCGAAACGGATCTCGTGGCGATCGAGGACGCGTCCGTCGCGATGCGCCGGCATCGGATTGCGTCGGCGCAATGCGACGCGCTGGCCTTCACGCGGGGGCTCAATCCGGACCCCGTGCCGCGCCTGACGATCAGGCCGGACACGCCTGAGATCGCAAGCGGAACCGAACTGACCGGGATCGTGCGCGACTTCGGCCGCAAGTGGCTCTATCTCGTCGTCGTGGACGACGAGGGCAAGGTCCAGGAACTGGACGATCTGAAACCCGGTCCCGACGGCTCGATCGTTTTCCGCGCTCCGTTGACATTGACGGACGGACCCGTCGATACGGTGCAACTCCTGCTCGCGGTGGCGAGCGACGAGCCGCTGGACACGTTCGCGACGCAGGACGGCGCGCCGGCGGGAGCTTATTTCCAGTCGCTCCGGGAGGAGATTTCGGCGCATCCGCGCCCGATCGATATCGGGCTCGCAGGCTTTCTGATCCGCTGAGGTGCAAAGGCGCTCAGCCGCCGAGCCGGAAATATTTCGCGGTCGCCGCCGCGTCGCCGTTCGAGCGCATCTCGTCGAGGATCTTCGGAAGCACGTCCGCCGCCGGCACCGGCGCGGAGAACTCGGCCGCCTTGATGCCGTCGGCGCTCGCCAGCACGATGATCATCTGCGGCACCACCTTCCTCGCGGCCTGATCGGCGGCGCTCAGCCCGATGGGAACCGAGAAGCTGCGGCCGTCGCCTGTCCCTGAAAGGCGGCTGTTGAGGTTGAACGCCATGCCCTTGTGGTCGATGAGCAGCATTTCGGGCTTGCGCCCGCCGAGATCGGACAGCGTGCCGCTTACCGGCGTCCCGTTGGGCACCGATGTCCGGTCAAGCGTCAGATCCGGGGCGCCCGCCGACGACCGCGGCAGGTCGCGCAGGAAGTTCGCCACTACGCATTGCGGCTGCTCGATGAGGCGCACGCCGACATCCGGCTCGATCCTGAACTCGCTCTGGAAGGAGTTCAGCAGTTGCATGAAGGGCTGCACATCGGTGCCGAAACCCTCGATTTCGATGGCCTTGTCGGTCGCCGCGAGAGCGGTTGCGTAAAAGCAGTCGCCGCCGGAATAGTCGCGCACCCATGAAATCCGCCGCGCGACGTCATCCAGCGCTTCCGTCGCCGGCGGGGCGGCTGTCGGCTGCAAGGCGGCTTCGGTGACGGCCGGTTCAGGCTGCGGCTGCTGGGTCGGCGCTTGCGGCGTCGCGGGCTGAACCGGAGCCGCCGGGTCGGATGCGGCTGCCGCTGGCGGTTGCGCGGGAGCGGGCTCGGACGCCAGGGGAGCTTCCGCAGGAGGCGGCTCCGCGACGGGCTGCGATTCCGTAGCCGGCGGGGTCGTGGCCGCTGCCGCGGGCGGTTCGACCCGCGCCACGGCTTCTCCGGCATCATCGGCGGGCTGACCGGCAGCGGATTGATCGGTGGTAGTCTCGGTGCCGGCAGACGGCTCCGGCGTGAGCACCGTCTCGGTCTGGCCGGGTTGCGCCGACTCGGGCGTGGACGGTCCGAGAACGCCGCTCATATAAAGAGCGGCGCCTCCGAGCACGACGACCAGCGATGCGGCGATCGCCACGATGGCTGCTTTGCCCGTGTGCTGCTTCGGCGGCGGACCGGACGCGGGCGTGCCCTCCCGTTTCTCGTCCAGCCATGCAGGCCGGACATGCGCGACGAAAGGCGGCGCTTCACCGCCGTGTGCGGAAGAATCCCCGGCTTGTGGCGACGGTTCGTGCGCTGGTTGGTGAGCAGCCTCCGCGACAGGTTCGGGTGTTGGCCACGACGCTGCGGTCGGCACGGGGTCGGCGGCAGGCGGGGGAACTTGCGCCACCGGATCGGCCGCAGGCGGAACCGTGCGCGGCAGGGCGGTGACATCGACGCCGCGCGCCATCTCCGCGACCGCCGCCATGCTCGCCGGCCGGTCCTGCGGCCGGGGCTGCAACATGGCTTCGAGGATCGGGCGTATGCTTTCGTCAATCGCGGAAAGAGCCGGCACGACGCGCCGCTTCTCCACGATTTCCACCTGAGTGCCGCCCATGTCGATCGGCTCGGCCAGAAGGGCGGCGGCGATCACCAGCCCGAGGCTGTAGATGTCGGACTGCTCGGTGATCTCGGCCCCGAAGAGACCCAGCTGCTCGGGAGAAACATAATTGTACTTGCCGGCGAACTTGCCGCCGATCAGCGTTTCGCCGCCGACGGTGGCGGAGCGAGCAATGCCGAAATCGATGATCTTGGCACGCTCCACCCTGCCGCCCGGCAGGATGATGTTGTCGGGCGAAAGATCGCGATGCACGATGCCGGCCTCGTGCGCGGCCGCCAGTCCCGAGGCGAGCCGGGCGCAAAGCTTGCGCGCCTGGTCAGCCGACATGGGTCCGCGCTTCATGAGGTCGACCAGCGACTCGCCGTCCACGAACTCCATGGCGAGATACGGCCGGCCGATGCCGGCATCGATGGTGAAGACGTGGTAGCGGACGATGGCGTCGTGGGCGAGATGGTTGAGGATCGACGCTTCCTTGCGAAACAGCGACAGGATGGTCGGGTCGCGGGCGAGTTCCGGCAGCACGATCTTGATCGCGACCGGATCGCCGGTCTGGATGTTGTGGCCGCGATAGACCTCGCCCATGCCGCCGAAGGCGATGCGCTCGTCGAGTTCGTAGATGCCGCTGAGCTGCGTGCCGACCGTGGCTTCGGCGACCTGCGGCAGGATCTGGGTTTTCTCGTCGCTGCTCATAGGGCGTGACCATTGCCGGCATAGGCGGCGGATTTTCGATGGGTCGATGGCATATTGGCGGCATCGAGCATGCGGACGACGATAATGGTCACATTGTCGGTGCCGCCGCGCGCCAGCACCATCTGCAGCAGCGCCTCGCAGGCCTGCTGCGGCGAGCCTCCCGCGACGGCGCTGAGTATCTCGTCGTCGGACACATGCGCCGTCAGCCCGTCCGTACCGAGCACGAAAGTGTCGCCGGGCTGCAGTTCTCCCTGCGCGATGTCGACGTCGATGTCGTCGCTCACGCCCACGGCCCTTGTGATGACGTTTCGCCGGGGCCAGTTGCGCGCCTCGTCGGCCGTGATGACGCCGCGGTCGAGCAGTTCTTGGACCTCCGTGTGGTCGCGCGACACCTGCGAGATGGCGTCGTCGCGGACGAGATAGACGCGGCTGTCGCCCGACCAGAGGCAGGCGAAACGTCCGTCGATGGCGAGCAGCGCTGCGACGGTGGAGCCGATGGTCACGCCGCGCTCCTGCGCGACACGCCGGATCTCCGCATGGGCGCGCGCCAGCCGGTCCTCGAAACGGGCGCGCAGATCCGGCGCCGAGGTGGCGATGCCCATCGTTGCCAGATGCTCCACGATGCTCGCCGAGGCGACCTCGCCGGCATCGTGGCCGCCCATGCCGTCCGCCACGAGCCAGAGCCCGCTTTGCGGCTCGACGAGGAAATTGTCCTCGTTCAACGGGCGGACGCAGCCAGCATGGCTGACGGCGTAGCTGTCGGACTGAAAGGAAAGCTGGCTCACCTTGTCTGCCCTTGCCCGAAATCCCCCGGAACGCAGAATGTCAGTCTGCCACAGACTTCAGCATGAGAGTATAGAAATAAGGGTCGGGCAGGCCGTCTTTCGTGAGCAGGACCGGCCCGCCGTCGGCGCTGCCGTTGGTCCACCAGAAGGTGCGGGTCCGCGCGGCCAGCCGGTAATCCTCCTCGACGATGCCGGTGAGAAGGGCGGCGGTTCCCGTATCGGGACCACCGCGCCAGAGCGTGCCGCCCTTGAAGTTTTCGCGCGCTCTTCCGGAGGCTTGTTCCAACGCGGGCGCCGGCAGGCCGGCGAGCAGGGCATCGATCTCGACCGCGCCGTCATTGTGCAGCACCGACAGAAGACGGCCTTCGAGCGCGCCGAACCAGTCTCCCTGCGGCGCGAAGGGCGGCGGCGCGATTGTCTCGCCGTTTCCGCAGGCATAGAGCGCCATCAAGGGAAAATAGCGGCCGACGCCGTCGACGGAGGGCATGATGACGCCCGCGCAGCCGGTGCCGAGGATCGCCGGCCCGATCCAGAAGCGCCAGAGCGGCGCGACGAGATAATGCTGCTCCCAGCTTTTTCCGAGCTCGGCGCGGCTCGCCGCCAACGCGGATTGCAGCCAGGTTTCCAGCGGGGTCAGGATGTCCTGGGCGATGCCGAAGGAGATGAAATCGCGCTTCTGCGGCAGCTTGCCGAACAGCCCGAAGCCCATCACAGACCGGACGGGCAGGAGAATTCGGAAAGGGCGGGCAGGAAGAACGGGTTCTCGATCGATCCGACCTGGATGGTGTAGGCGACGTCGCGCCCGCCGACGACGAAGCGCGCCCGGATGTTGTCGCCGCTCTTCGTCACGGAGCCGGCGTCGAACAGGCGCATCAGCGCCCACGGCCCGTCGAAATTGACGGAGGACTGCCGCCCCTCGATCGGCGGCTGGAAGCTCAGATTCACCGAGCCGGAAGCCATGCTGCCCGGCCAGTCCACCTGCGAGGGGATGCCGCCCACCTGCTGGCTCTGGACGACCTGCGAGTTGATGTCGAGCAGCGCCATCTGCGCCTCGCCATGCAGGGAGAAGGGCGTGAAGGTGAGCTGAACGGACGGCATCGAGCCGCCCTGCGGGAAGAAGGCGTCGCGGATCTTCGACGCCCGCTGGAACTCCTTCAGCGACGCGTTGGAAAGCTCACGCCCGAGCCGGCTGTCCTGCTTCCACGTCCAGTTGTCGCCGGTCATGTCGGCGAGCGGCGCGAGGTTCTGGGCGAAGAAGCGGTCGATGACGCCGTTCGGCGAGAACAGGCGGGCAAAATCGGCCATGGGCACGTCGCGGCCGCTCTTCCTCGCGAAGGGGAAGCGATTGGCGATCACCTGTTCGCAGGGGCGCGTGACCGTCGCCACCAGCATCTGGTTGAGTTGCGCGATGGACGTGTTCGCCGCGTCGCCCTCGAAGTCGTCGACGGCGGCATTCACCATATGCGCCAGCGACCTCGGCAGGCGCGAGGCGTTGGCGCGCAAATTCACGACCTGGAGCTGGAGATTGGCGTTGGCGCGCTCCGCCTGCGACGGGTTCGTCGCCGCGAGGACGAGGCTCTGATAGACCTCGTAGAAATTCTGGATCAGGGCGTCGATCGGCCGCTTGCCGACATCGCCGTCGACCAGATTGTGGTACTCGCGGAACTGCGCCTCGATGTTGGCGCCCGGTATCTGCGCGCTGCCGCCGGCGAAAGCGCCGCCGGCGCGGCTCTGCGACTTCTTCACGGCGAGGTCGATGCCGATCTTGGCCAATCCGCCGGCGCGCGAGGTGATCGCCTGCGTCACCTTCTGCGTGACCTTGCCGATCGCCTTGTCCGTCGCCTCGTCTCGCGGCGCCTCCTCGGCTTCGCCTTCGGGCTCGCGCGTCAGCATCGTCTCGCGGGCGATCTCCTCAAAAAGCTGCTTGACAGGCGAAGTGGACGAGGCGACCGCCGAAAGCGCCACATATTGCGGCTTGTCGGCCGACATCTGCTTGAGCTTCAGGTTCTCCAGAGCCGCGTTCCAGGCGGCGACGAAATCCTTGCCGTAGCGGTCGAGGAGTTCGGGGCCGAGCCTCTGGAACTGCTGCTCGATGCCTTCCTGCTGACCGATCTCGCCCATCACCCACTGCTCGTCGGCGATCTTCTCCGCGACGGCCGAGAGCTGCGTCAGGAAGAAGTCGTTGAAGCCGGCATAGGTATAGAGGCTAGGCACGGCGAGGCTCGAAAGATCGCTGCCGTCGATCGTCTCGAAAACCAGATTGGCATCCGGCCCGGCGCGCTGCGCCACGGAAAAATCCTCCAGCGGCGCGGCATAGGTGGCCGATTTGATGAGCGCATAGGCGCGGTCGGCCATGTTCATGCGGCCGAGCGAACGCTGGGCGGATTCGATCAGCGGGCCGTTCAGCTCGAACAGCGGATCGTAGCCGTCGTCCAGCGTGAGCATGGCCCTGAGATGCTGCTCAAGTTCCTCGCGGCCCTTGCGGTTGGCGGGGCCGGGATAACGGTTCTGCTCCCAGTCCTGCTTCATCCAGGCGACGATCAACTCGTCGTCCGTGCGCGGGGCCTTGCCGCCGAGCATGAGATAGACCTTGAGCGCCTCGTAGAGCACCACCGGGTCGTTCATGTTGGCCTCTATGGTGCGTTCCATCTGGAGGATGAGACGCGAGCGGAACATGCGTTCGAGCGCGCGGCGATAGGTGGTCTCGGAGGCCGACAGAAGCCGTCCGCGCTGGCTGAGGCCGAAGGTCTCCCTGGTCGGAGTCGACATCTCGCGGTTCTCGTAGCCGACCGGCAGGGTCCGCAGCGTGTTCAGGATACCGACGACTTTTTCGAGTTCAGTGTCGCTGATGGTGTTGCTCTTCAGCTGCGCGTCGGCGTTGACGCGGTACTGCTCGACCGCATTGTCGGTCGAGGCGATCAGTGTGCGGTTGCTGGCGAAGCTGACGCCCCACGCGCCGAGCAGGCCGGCGGCGACGACCGCCAGCGCGGCCACGGCCCCGTAGCGCAGCACGGCCGCGCGGCGCACGGCGTTCATGTCGCGCGACACCCAGCCGGATTCGGCGAAGATCACCTTGGTCAGGAGATCGTGCAGGAAGAAGCTGCGGCCGGTCCCCGACATATGAGCGGTCTGCGTCTGACTGCCGAAGCTGCGGCCGATGGCGCCCAGCACCTGATCGATCGGCGTGCCTTCCTGCGTGCCGGAGGAGAAATAGAAGCCGCGCAGATTGGCGTTCACCTGATAGCGGTTCGGCTCGAAGATGCGGTTGAGGAAATCCGCCACGCGGTCCTTCAGCGTCGCGAACTGCGCGGGAAAGCCGAAGATGGCGATGCGCGCGATCGGATCGGCCTCCTCGTGCAGCCGGTCGGTGACCTCCTCGGTCAGGCGCTTGACCAGATCGTCGAACTCGGCCGGCACCTGCGCGACCATGTTCTTCTTGCGGTCGTCGGTCTGGAACGTCGCGCCCCACACCTTGCGGCGGCGGCTCTCGGTGAAGCTGCCGAAATATTCCACGAAACCGGCGATCAGATCAGCCTTCGTGAACAGCGCGTAGACCGGGAAATCGATCTTCAGCTCGGTGTGGATTTCCAGAAGGCGCTTGCGGATCGCCGCGGCATGCGCCGAAAGCTCCGCGCCGTCGAGCTTCATCAGGTCTTCGAGGCTGATGGCGACGATGACGCCGTTGATCGGCTGCTTGGCGCGGTTTTTCTTCAGGAGCGACAGGAAGGAGAGCCAGCTTTTCTTGTCGGCCTCCGCGTCCGAATCCTGCGTCGTGTAGCGGCCAGCCGTGTCGACCAGCACGGCTTCCTCCGTGAACCACCAGTCGCAATAGCGCGTGCCACCCACACCGGCGACCGCCTGCGCGCCTTCGGTGCCGGCAAGCGGGAACTTCAGGCCGGAATTCACCAGCGCCGTCGTCTTGCCCGCGCCCGGCGGCCCGATGATGATGTACCACGGCAGTTCGTAGAGGAAATTGCGCTTGCCGCTGGAGCGCTTCAGCGTTTCGAGCGCCTCCGTCATGCGCTCTCCGAGCACTCTCGCGTCGCCGGCCTCGCCCTCCGTGGCGGCCATGGCCGCTTCCAGCGCCTTCTGCGCCTTGCGCCTGCGCCAGTAGCGGATGCCGTAGTAGCCGCCAACCGCAAGGAGCACGATCGCCACGATGAGAAGGCGCGGCCACACGGGCTCCAACGGATAGACCTCGGCATAGCCGACCATCGGCCCGCCGAACCAGACGGCGAGGATAAGCGCCAGGAGCGCCAGCCAGACAGCGATGCGGATGATCCACGCCTTCATGGCTGAGCCGCCTGCGTGTTATTGGAGGCGAGGTTCAGCGTTTCCTCGCGCGGGATCATGAGATCGACGCGCCGGTTCTTCGCGCGGCCTTCCGGCGTCTTGTTGTCGGCCACGGGATCGTCCTCGCCCTTGCCTTCGATCGAGAAGCGGGAGACATCGCTGATCTTCGGCTCCATTACGGCCTCGACGGATTTGGCGCGCGCGACGGAAAGGTCGTAGTTGGACTTGAAGGAACCGTTCTTCTTCGGCTTCACATTGTCGGTATGGCCGGTCACCTTGATCGGACCGGGCTCGGGTTCGAGGGCCGCGGCGATGCGGTCGGCGATCGGCGCGAACTCCTTTTTCACCTCGGCGCGGCCGGAATCGAAAAGCAGCAGATTGTTGATCTCGACGACGATGAAATCGCCCCTGGCAACCACGTCCAGACCGCCGGCCTCGATCTCGGGCGCGAGCGCGGCCCGGATGCGCTCCAACTGCGTCATGTCGCGCAGCTCTTCCTTGTAGGGCATGAAGGCGGCGCGCTCGATGGTGATCGGATCGGCGGGGTTGAGGGCCAGAAGCTTGTCGGCCAGCGCGTCGCCGTCATTGCTGATGAGCAGGCGCAGCAGGAAATAGATGGCCGTCAGCAGCGCGACGGCCGCCGCCAGTATCGCCCACAGCGGCACGCGCGAGCCGAGATTGGACATCAGCTTGGCGAGGCCGCGCCAGCGCGGCGAGATGTCGTCGTCCGGCCGCGCTTTCAGGTGGCGCAGCGTCTCGTAGACGTCGCGGCGCACGCGCTGCAGGTCGCGGTCGCCGCCGTTCACGCCCCGGTACTGGCCCTCGAAGCCGAGCGACAGGCAGGCATGCATGAGTTCCAGAAGGTTGAAGTGGGGCGCGGGATTGGCCAGCAGCTTGTTCAGGGCCTCGAAGAAGCCGACGCCGGATGTGCGGACCTGAAAGAATTGCGCCAGCATCGAATACTGCATCCAGACATGGCGGTCGGTTCCGGGCAGGTTCTGGACGATGTCGTCGGCCGTGCCGCAGAGCGCGTATTTGGCGATGCGCACCTCTTCGGCCGGAACGCCTGCTTCTGTCACCTTCCGCTCGAACTCGCGGATGGCGTTGGCGACGTGATTCATCAGCGGCACGGCCTGCATGTCGATGATCATCAGCCTGAGCCGTCCGAGCAGGATGAGCAGGGGTGCCGCCGCCTTCGTGATCGGATTGGTGGCGGAATACTCGCCGCCGTCACGGGCGTTGAGCGCCACGTCGAGGGGGATCTTCTCCGCCGGCGCCATCGGTTCGGGCTGGGGGGTGCTGCCGGGGAAGAAGGCATTGCCGGCGCTGCCCTTCATCCAGTCGTCCTGTTCCTCCGGCACGCCGAAGCGCGGGGAGGCAGGCGCGAAGGGCGGGGCGTTTTCGGGCCGGTAGGGCGATGCGGGACGCGGCGGAGACGCCGGCTGCGGCGCGAACACGGTCGGATCGCTGGGGCGGGGAAGATTGTTCGGCGATGCGGGATTGGGCGATCCGGGCAGGGGGGCCGGCTTGAACTGCTCCGGCCGGATCGCTCCCCCCGGATTGGGCCGGATGACGGTCTTGCCGCCTGAGCCGAACGGATCGTCCTTCGAGCTCATCTGCGGTCTTCCATGATGGCCCAGAGATCGAGTTGCAAGCCCGGCCATTCACCGGCGAAATGCAGGCCCATGCTGCTCGCCTGGCTGAACTCCGGCCAGAGCGGCGAGGACTTGTCAAGATAGAAGTAGACGTGATCGGAAATCGCCCGGATCTGCCGCGGCGGCGTCGGCATGTGGACCAGTTCGATGCCCGGCAGGTGAGTCTGCACGATCTCGTTCATGCGCGTGTTCGGGCCGACCTTGCAGAGAGCGGGGAACTGCTGCTGGATCTGCGTCAGCGGGCGGCTTGCCGCGACCTCGATGACGAAGGTCGCGTTGCGGAAGAGCGCCCGGTCGGTCACCTGCGCGATGAAGGCGTTGGGCGCGCGCTCGATCAGGTTCAGCCGGATCGCGCGGCCGATGTCGAGGCTGAGCAGGCGCTGTATGTCGCCGAGCACCGGCTCGAAGGTCGTATCGAGCGAGTCGTGATCGTATTCGGCATATTCGGACGCCAGCCGTTTCGGCGAGAACGTCCAGAGTTCTCCCGAGATACGCAGCAATTCCTTGTAGACCTCAACCGGATGCACGTATTTCGAGCTCCGCAGATGCTTGAGGACATTGACCTCGCGATTGAGCATCTGAAGCATAAAATAGTCGAATGTTTGGAGACCGCCGCCGGAACTCGGATCGGCCGCATAGCGCGCGAGCGTCTCAAGCTTGGTGTCCACCCAGCCGATGACGCGATCCGTCCATCCGGCGACGACGGGATGCGCGTGCGTCACCAGAACAGGCGGCGCGAAGGTCTCGTCGAAGACGATCGTCTTGTCGCGCACCTCGAGGATGCGGGCGACCTTCAGGGAGTGGAAGCCCGGCTTCGGCGTCTTGCGCACCTCGAATTCCGCGCGTGGATGGGCGACCTCGATCTCCTGCTCCACGAAGAGGTTCGAGGCGGAATCGATGACGGTCTCGAGGTCGCGCACGTAGCGGCTGCCGGTTGCCGCCTCGGCCATGTCGATCTCGCGGCCGTTCACGGTCGCGGCCGGCAGCGTCAGCCACAGAAGCTGGCGGTCGACGCCTTCCGGCATGTCGATCGGCTCTGGCAACGGACTCGTCCCCGGCATGTCGAACGGCGTCCCGTCCTGAAAGATGCCGGACGCCCGGCGCAGGGCGAACTTGTTCTGCTGCGCGAGATCGCGGTCGATCTCGATCTGGGAAAAGCCCCACGGATAGGGCGTGATCTGCGCGACGCGGCTTTCGAGCAATCGCTCGACATAGCGGTCGTTCTGCTGCAGATGGTGCTGCCGCAGGAACAGGCCTTCCGACCAGGCTACCTTGCTGTACCAGGACATTCGCGGTGAAGGCCTCCCCGCCGTGGCGCGTCTGTGTTGTCGTAGCGGAATGGAATGCTAGAGCATGGCTTTGGGAAATGAAACCGCGTTGCGCGACCCCCTTGCCTGATCGGTCGTCGATTTTGCCGGACCGGGTCTAGAAAACGCCGCCGATGCCGATGCCGCCGCTGATATCCGGAGGTGGCGCGGCGGGCCGGATTCCGCCGGAGCTCTTCTTCGTGCTGCGCTGCTTGGCTCCCTTGCCGGCCTTCGAGGCGCCCGACCGGGAATCGGCGTCCGACGCGACATTCGTCTGCTTGACCTTCTTGACGATGACGGGCGCCTTGCAGATGCGCCCGGATTGCAGGAACAGGTCGCCGAGCAGTTCGACGGTAGGCCCGGCGCTTGCGACCTGCTGCTTCGTGTTGCGGTAGTAGTCGTTCAGCGCGCGCGAGGAGCCCGGACCCCAATCGCCGTCCACTTCCATCCTGTAGCAGCCGAGGCGCCGCAGCTCGGTCTGGACCTTGCGGGCGAGATCCTCGGCCTTCTGCTTGTCGGTCTCGTTCGGGTCGGCGCCGACGATCAGCGTTTCGAGGCCGGAGACGACGCTCCGCCGATCGCCCGTCGACAGGCTCGCCACCTGCGTGCCCACCGTGAGCGGCTCTTGGGACTGCGACGGAACGTCGACCGAGCGCAGCGTCTGGCCGACGATCAGCACGGCCGTCTGCAGGTCATTGGACGCGAGCTCGATCTGCAGCTTCTCCTTGGCCGCCGGATCGGAAAGGATGCGCGAGAGGCTGGCGCTGAGCTGCGCGGGATCGAGCACCTGCTGCTCGGTGAAGTAGAATTGCTCACGCAGATTTGACTGATCCCACGGCACCTGCCGGCCGAGTGTCAGCGCTTCCGTCTCGTTGCGCACCCGGATCATCATGTCCGAGATGCTGAGGCCCGGAATCTCGACATTCTTGAGCAGCGCCGTCGTGAAGGGGCTGTTCTCGCCCGATCCGTCGACCGTGACATTGCCGGGCTGCGTGGCGAAGGCGACGAAAGTGTTTTCACCGACCTCGACCTGCGCGAGGCCGTTGCCGCCGCCTTGCCCCATGGGATTGTTGCGGCAGGCGTCGAGGAAGATGAAGGTCTGCCGGTCGCGGCTGGCGAAGCGCGCGATGACGTCGTTGAGCTTGACGGCGCGCGCGGTGAGGCTGTCGATGCTGTCGGGATCGGGCGTGTCCACCGGCAGCAGGTAGTTCTCGCCCTGAAGCTGGATGCCGTGGCCGGCGTAGAAGATCAGCACGGCCGTCGCGGTGGGAAGCTTCCGCTCGGCCTGATCGAGAAGCTGCCTGAAGCCGCTGGATGTCAGGTCCGTTTGCGACAGCACCTCGAAGTTCAGCCGGCGGAGGCTTTCGGCGAGCTTCACCGCGTCGTGCGCGGCGTTGGCCAGCCGGTCGAGCCGGGTGCTTTTATAGTTGGAATTGCCGATGACGATGGCGAGACGGTTGCGGGGTTGGTCGGTCGGCTTCTCCTCGACCGCAGCTTGCGCCGTCCATGCTCCGACCAATGCCAGAAGCAGGATCGTCACGAGTCCCAGAGCGCTTCTTCGAAACGTCATCCCGGCCTGCCCGTTTTCGCTTCGCGGCGCGATCAAGAAGTGAATGCGTCACGCCGACGGCCGCGCCAAGTATCCGGAATTTTTACACCAATAACCACGGCAAAGATAGGGCAGGAGATCGCCTGAAGCAGGAGTTCGCGGGCTTCGGCCGAATTCGCGTGGCGGAAGTGGAGTCACGAAACCGCGTCGACGTGCCTTTCATGCAACACTGCCATTTCGGCGCGCGCCTTCGGCAGACTGCTTTTAAGCCAAACGGACGAAACAGAAATAACCGATCAAATTCATGGTCTTGTATAAAGGCAAAAGAATACTTGGCGCTGCGGCTTCTTCTGATTATGCCAGCCTGCTTGCCCGCAGGCGTTTCCGCAATCGCCAGGCCGGGATATGCGGAAAATTGTATTCCCTCTGTATCTGCGATGCTAGACTGGCCTTAATGCAGCCACGATTCACTTGCGGTCGCCGGTTTGAGGGTCCGAGCTTGCTGCGACCGAAGACCGGCCGGCTGTAAGGAAGGGGATTCATGTCGGGCAACAGGCGCGTTTTGCAGTTTTCGGGTGTTTCGGCGCTGGCTCTGCTGGCGTGTTTTGCTGTCGACGCGACGCCTGCCGCCGCCTGCAGCGCGACGCCGAACTTTACCGGAGGAGTGGTAACCTCCGTCACGGTCAATTGCGCGGCCGGAAACACTGCCAGTCCCTTCGCCACCAGCTTCAGCGACTGGTTGATCGACAGCGCCCAATATTCCTACGACGGCAATGGCGCCGATACCTTCACGATGAGCGGAGGCACCATCGCCTCGACAGGCGGGTTCAATACGCCCCTTTACCTCAATGATCCGCTGTACGGTCTCGATCCCTCGACCGGGTTCATCGAGATGCTGGGCGGCGACGACACGGTCGTCATTTCGGGCGGAACCATCGGCAGCGCGACCGACGTGATCAGCCTGAGCCTCGGCGCCGGCGCGGATCTCTTCCGGATGAGCGGCGGCTCGCTCTCCGGCTCCGTGTTCGGCCTCGGCGGCGGCAACAGGTATGAAGTATCAGGCGGCACCATCGGCGGCTCCATCTTCGCCGGCAGCCAGGACGATGTGGTCATCATTTCCGGCTCCGCGCTGATACAGGGCACCAACGCCGATCCCGACGCGGTCGGACTCGAGGACGGGAACGACCGTTTCGAGATGAGCGGCGGCCGGGTCAACGGCGCCGTCAGCGGCGGCGCGGGCGACGACACATTCTCGATCAGCGGCGGTACGATCACCGGCTTCGTGTCGGGCAATGACGGCGACGACGAGGTCGCGGTGTCCGGCGGCGTCATCCAGGGCGACATCATCGCCGAAACGGTTCGCCTCAGCGGCGGCACGATCGGCGGCAACATTTCCGGGCTGTCGGGCAACACGCTGTTCATCGACGACACGCTGTCGCCTGCCGCGCTCAGCCTGCGCAACGGCGTCCTGTTCAGCGGCACCAATGCAGTCGGCGTGATCAACAATACCGATCTCGCAGCAGGCGGCACGCGCAGCCAGAACTTCACCGGCTTCACCAGCGTCACGACGCAGAATTCCACGCTCGGTTTCGCCTCGGGATCGGTCAACCAGATCGGCGCGCTGAACCTCGGCGCCGGCTCGACCCTCTTCGTGCAGGGACCGGCGCAGCTTACGGGAACGCTCTCGGCCACCGGTTCCACCATCTCGCTGATCGACGGCGTAGCGGACGACGTCTTCACGCTAGGCGGGCTGGCGCTCAACGGCTCGCGGATCGGCATCGACGTCAACCAGCAGACCGCCCAGGCCGACCAGCTTATCGCGAACGCCTTCTCGGCGACCGGCCTCAACACGATCCAGGTCAATCTGCTCGGTACGCCCAATTTCGCCGGCGTGACGGACATTCCGGTCATCGTGGCGACAAACGCTCCGGTCATCGGCACATTCGCGGTCGAAGGCGCGCCGGCGACGCCCGGAGCGCTGTTCGCCTTCGAACTCGTACAAGGCCCGGCCGGCGGCCTGCTGCTGCGCGCCACCCCCGTCAGCGCGGGGCTGGGGACGGCGACCGCCAATGCGCTGGACGTTTCGGCCCTCGACAATGCGCTCGACACGCTCGACAGCATCACCGACGACGCCGCGGATTCCGGCCTGCGCCTCGGCAAGAGCGGCATGGTGCAACTCACGCCGACCTTCGGCGTCTTCGCTTCCGGCCAGTTCGCCAAGGTCGAGCATGACGGCTTCGAAGTGTCGAACGACACCTTCCGCGCCATGGGCCCGTCCTTCGACGCCAACGACTTCTCGGCCGCCATCAGCTTCGATTTCAACGCGGCCAAGCATTTCGGTTTCGACGAGCAGTATGGCCTGAACATCGGCGTCTTCGGCGGCTATACTTCGACCGATGTTGATCTGGGCAGCTTCCAGTCTTTCGCCAGCGTGGGCGAAGGCACCAACGAAGCCGGCATGTTCGGCGCCTACACGCTGTTCCGGCAGGGCCTCAATTACGGCCTGATCTCGGCGACCGGCTTCATAGGCCAGTCCGACGTCGTCAACTATGCGCTCAACACCACCGGCAGCTACGACACCGAAGGCTATGCCGTGACGGCTTCGGCCGGTCACATCTTCGTGCTCGGCGAGCGCACGCGTTTCGACATGCGCGGCGGCATACTGGGCGCGACCTTCGAGGGCGGCGATTATGTCGACAGCGGCGGCAATGTCTTCGGCAAGAGCCGCATCTCCTTCGGCGCTTTGAAGTTCGAGCCGGGCATCTATGCCGACTACCAGATGGAGAACGGCATGGTGTTCAGCCCCTATGCCCGGGCCGACGTCCAGCAGCGCTTCTCCTACAGGAACACCTCCGACCTGGCCGGCACGGAGTTCGATTTCGATGACTCCGACTTCTCTGCCGCTGTTTCCACGGGCTTCAATATGCGCATGACTCAGAGCGCGACGCTCAGCGCGGAAGTGCGCGGAAAATTCTCGTCGGACAGCACGACGGTCGCCGGCAAGCTCGGCCTCAAGGTCGGATTCTAGGATCAATCGACATTCGGGATCGGCAGGGTCGGCGGATCCCGGCCTTGGGTCGTCGACCCCTCGCGGACCGCGCCGCTTGAGTTGATCGTCCCGCCGGTGGCGGCCCATATCTCCGATATGCGGATCGGCCTTGCGGCCAGGCAATGATGCCGGGCGAGCCGGCCATCCGATGCGGTTCGCCCTTCTTGTCTAGCCTTCGAAAAGACGGGGAAAGCCCACCTTGCCGGTCAGGAAGCCGGGTTCCTGACGGATGTCCGGCCAGTGGAAAACGTGCATGGACGCCCTCAGATTGAGATGTCCGAGCGTCGATATGACCCGCCGGGCGCCGATCGGAGCTAGGGCCGGGTCTACTGCGCCATCCGGGACGAGCCCCGGGGCCATATTGTGATTCCGCAGGAAAGTCTGGAACTCGGTAATCGCCGCAATGGTCAAGGAGCCGGCGATGCCGTCCATCGTCACGGGATTTGCGCGGGAAATGTAGATGCCCTGTACGATGCCCAGCATGAACTGGACGATGGCAACGTCTTCCTTGTTGTTCGGTCTGTTCTTGCCGACACCCGCCGAAATCTGAAAAAAGAACTTGGATCGGGTCTCGGCGTTGACGTGAGGTACAATCATCAGATGCGCCATTTCACTCCCCCCGAAATCGAAATGCGCGTTCAATTCTACATGACTTCTTGACTACGGCTAGATAGCAAGAAGAATTTGTTCGACCTCATTTTGACTTGAGGCCGGAAGCTGCTCCGGGCAAATCAACAGCCGCCTATAGAGAGCATCGGGCTATTCGACTGTAGATGTTGCCCCGTTCTCGGCGGATGTCCCATTGTTCTGGCTTTGATTTATAAGAGATTTTCTTGCCGGACATCGGAACGAAACCGAAAATTCGCGCCATCACGGCGTTGCGATACGCGTCCCGGCCAATCCGTCATGACAAGCCCGCTTGGCCCGATGGGCTTCGATTTTCACGGGCATCGGCTTTGAACGGCCGAAGCGTTCAACTGTCGAAACGTTCAGAATTCACGCAGCGGCGGCATGAGCCTTCTTGTCAAGGCGCCTTCTGATGTCCATGGCATGGTTCCTCCTGCTCTATGGCGGGCGTCGGAAGCTGGAACCAATCCGTCATGCGCGTATACCAGCCGTTGCCATGCATGCGCGCGACGAGGTCGAGCTTCGGCGTATCGACATAACAGCGATTGGCGTCGAGCACTGCCGCGTCGCGGATATGCAGGGCGACCACCTCGCCAAGCACGAGCACCTGGCCATCCACCAGGTCGACAGTCTTGTGGAGACGGCATTCCAGCGATGCCGGGCTTTCGGCGATACGCGGGGTCGACAGTTTCGACGATGACGCGAGGGTGAGACCCGCCTTGTCGATTTCGCTGATCCCCGGCGCGAAATTGACGGCCGTGACCACCATTTGCGGCGCCTGCTCGAAGCCCACGAGATTGACGACGAATTCGCCGGTCCGCCGGATGTTGCGGCCCGTATCCTTCAGATCGTCCTCGCCGCGCTCGCCCGATCCCACGCCGACGCTGATCAGGGGCGGCTGCTCGCAGACGATGTTGAAGAACGAATACGGCCCCACATTCACGGAGCCGTCCTCGTTCAGCGTCGATATCCATGCGATCGGCCGCGGCACGACGGTAGAGATCATCAGCTTGTGACGATCGCGCCGGGACAGGTCCGCGAAATCGAAGATCATTGCTTGGCTTGTCCGGTTGCAGCGGGTTCTGTCAGCAGGTCGGGAGGCGAACTGCCGTGCCGGTATCGCGCTGCGCGTGAATGCGGGCGAAGGGTGACCCTCGCCCGCATGACGGTCGTCAACGGTTCGAATACCACTCCAGCCAGCGGCGGTTGACGGTCTCCAGATTGTCCGTCCACCACTGCGGGTCGATCCGCACCTGCCGCGCGAGATTCTCGGGCGAGGTGGGGATGTTGTCCGAGATCTCCTTGGACATCAGCGCATAGGCCTTCTTGTTGGGCATGCCATAAGGGAATTTCTTCACGAAATCCGCCTCGTTCTCGGCCTGCGCCATCCAGGCGATGAGCTTCATCGCGTTTTCTGCGTTCGGCGCATTCTTCGGCACGATCCAGTAGCTCTGCTGCCAGAGGCCGTCCTGCATGGTGTATTCCACCGGCAGGCCCTTGCCCTTGGCGAGGAAGGAACGCCCGAGACTGCCCAGCATCAGATCAACTTCGGCGTTCTGCAGCAGCACGTCGTACTGGCCGGTATTCTCGACCCAGACGTCGATATGCGGCTTTATCTCGTCGAGCTTCTTGAAGGCGCGGTCGATGTCGAGCGGATAAATCTTGTCGCGCTCCACGCCGTCGGCGAGCAACGCGACTTCCAGCATCGGGCGCGGATTGGCGTAGGCGGCGCGGCGGCCCTTGAACTTCTCAACATTCCAGAAATCGGCCCAGCTCTGCGGGGCGCCGTCCTTGAACTTCTCCGGATTCCACGCCAGCACCCAGCCGAACGACACGGACGGAAAACCGTATTCGTGCAGGGTTTCCGTGATCAGGTCCTCTTCCGGCACGACCTTCTTGATCAGGTCGTAGTCGATCTTCTGGATCAGGTCGTCCTCGATCGCCTTGAGCATCATCTGCCCCTCGGCGTCGAGCAGGTCCCATTCGACATTGCCGCTCTGCTCCATCAGCTTCAGCTTGGCGGCGTCCGGCGTGCCTGTGGTAGTGACCTCGATGCCGGTTGCTTCCGTGAAAGGTTTGAAGAAGGAGTTCGTCTGGCTCTCGACATAGGCCCCGCCCCAGGTCGACACGATCATCGAGCCAAAACCCTTCAGAATCTCGGCAGCCTTGGCCGCATCCGCGAAGGAAGGCCGCACTCCCATGGCGACAGCGGCCATCGCCGTGGAGGCGAGGAAGTGCCGCCGGTTCATTTCATGTCTCATCTCATTCCCCTTTCGTCGCTGTGACGATCACAAGAACCCCGGGCGGCCTCTCGTCACGCAAGGCCCTTCGGATAGGATGGCGCCGACGCGCTCCGGCGAGCCGCCTGCTCAGGCGGAATCCATGGCGTGCGTCAGGGACGGGTCCCAGCTCAGATGCACCACGGCGCCGTTTTTGGGGGCCGCCGTGGCGGTGTCGATGTGGCGCACGACGACGACTGGCCCGAGCGCGGTCTCGACCAGAATGCGCAGGATGCTGCCGAGGAACCGCGTCTCGACGATGCGGCCCTGAATGACGGGAAAGTCTGCGCGTTCGGCGGCGTCCAGCGCGATGAGTTCCGGCCGCACGCACAGCACGCTCGGCCCCTGCCGGGCCGCCGCGAGCGGCAGGGAGATGCCGCCTTCGGCGCTGAGCACCGACCCGCTGGCGCTCCCGGCGAAAAGATTGGCTTCGCCGAAGAAGCTTGCCACGAACGGGTTTGCGGGTCGTACATAGAGGTCGCGCGGCGTTGCCACCTGCTGCAGCTTGCCGCCATGCATCACGGCGACGCGGTCGGACAGGTTGAGCGCTTCCTCCTGATCGTGTGTCACGTAGATCACGGTCTGTCCGAGCGAGCGCTGCAGCGTCCGGATCTCTGTCTGCATGTCCTTGCGCAGATTGCGGTCCAGCGCGGCGAGCGGCTCGTCCATGAGCAGCGCGCGCGGATCGAACACGATGGAGCGGGCAAGCGCCACGCGCTGCTGCTGACCGCCGGAAAGCTGCGAGACGCGCCGTTCCGCATAGTCCTGCATGTGCACCCGCTCCAGCGCCCATTCGACGCGGCGGCGGATGACGTCCTTGGCCACGCCACGCACTTCGAGCGGGAAGGCGACGTTCTGGAGCACGTCGAGATGCGGAAAGAGCGCGTAGTTCTGGAAGACCACGCCGATGTCGCGGCGGTGAGGCGGGATGGCGGAGATGTCGCGGCCGCCCAGCAGCAGCCGGCCGGCGGTGGGCGCCACGAAGCCGGCGACGAGCATCAGCACGGTGGTCTTGCCCGATCCGCTGGGGCCGAGGATGCTCAGGAACTCGCCCGGCTCGATCGACAGGCTGACATTGTCGACGGCCGCCTGCGACCCGTAGTGCTTGGTGAGGCCGTCAAACTCGATGCCGACGCCCTGCGCGCCCTCTCCGCTGGCCTCGCCCTTCTCCCGGCTGGCGATCGCCGGAGCGGCCGCGCCGCTCGCCTGCATGGCGAGGGCATCCGGGTTGGCCGGCGCAGCCGGGGCCGGGCGCAGCCGCCAGAGATACAGCACCGCCATCACCAGGACGGCCAGCGCCAGCTGAACCGACGTGATGGCGGTGATCGTCTTGTCGATGCCGCCCATGGTGATGCCCTCCCACATGCGGCGGGGAAGCGTTTCGAGTTGCGGTCCGGAGAGAAACTGGGCCACGACGACCTCATCGAAGGAGAAGATGAATGCGAAGGCCGCGCCGGCGGCGATGGAGGGTGTCAGCAGGGGCAGCGTGACGCGGGCGATCGTCTTGTAAGGGCCGGCGCCCAGCGAGGCGGCGGCCCACTCCAGCCGGCCGTCGATGCTGAACAGGCGGGCGCCGACGGGCAGGATGACGAAAGGCAGCACGAGCACTGCGTGCGCGAAGGCCAGCGGAAAGAAGCCGCCGAGGAGCCGCAACCGGGCATAAAGCACGTAGAACCCCACCCCGATCACCATCAGCGGCACGATCATCGGTGCGATGAAGAGCAGCCGCAGCGCCTTGGCGAGCGAGGGCGGCACGCGGCTCATGGCAATGGCCGCCGGCACGCCGACGACGGTCGCAATGATGGCCGCGACGAAGGCCAGCTTCAGGCTCAGCAGCAGCGCCGCCTGCCAGCGCGGATCGGTGAAAAGCGTCTCGTACCAGCGCAGCGAGAGGCCGTTCGGAACGAGCACGAAACTGTCGTCGCTGCCCAGCGACACGGGCACGAGCACCAGCGCCGGCACGACGATGAAGAGGACGAGCACCCAGCCGTAACCGACGAGCAATCGACGGCCGCCCGTACCGAGCAGGAGCTCGTTCATGTCCGGCCCTTTCCGAAGATGCGGTCGACGCCGGCGATCTTCTCGTAGACGACGAGGATCGCGATGCTGACGACCAGCAGGACGACCGAGGTGGCGGCCGCCAGACGCAGATCCACCAGCACCTGGACCTGGTTCTGGATGGCCATGACGATTGTGTTGACGCGTCCGCCGCCGAGAATGGCCGGGGTGATGAAGAACCCGATCGCCATGGTGAAGACGAGGATGCTGCCGGCGACGAGGCCGGACAGCGAAAGCGGCAGGTAGATGCGCCTGAAGGCTTGCCAGGGCGTGGCGCCCAGGCTCAGCGCCGAGCGGACGAGCGACAGGTCGATCGCTTTCAGCGTCGGCACCATCGTCATAACCATGAACGGCAGCAGGATGTGGATCATGCCGATATAGACGCCGGTCTCGTTGTAGACGAGCGACAATGGCTGGTCGGTGAGCCCGGTGCCTGTGAGGACGGCGTTCACCAGACCGTTCCGCTGCAGGATGATGATCCAGCTGTAGGTGCGCGCGAGCACGCTGAGCCACAGGGAGATCAGCAGCGCCACGGTCATGAACCGGATCAGGGCGCCCTCGATATGCGCGAGCAGATAGGCGAGGGGATAGGCGACGAGGGCGCAGGCCACGGTGACGGTGAAGGCGAGCTGCAGCGTGAAAAGCGCGAGCCGGAGATAGACGGGCTCGAGCAGTTCCTCGTAACCGACCAGGCTGAAGCCCTGCGGGCCGCCGAAGCTCAGCCAGACGAGGTAGAGCAGCGGCACGACGAACAGCAGGCCCATAAGCGCCAGCGGCGCGATGAGCAACGCCAGCGTCGCGCGGTTGCGCTGGCGCTCCCATCCTTCGGCGCGAGCCGGCGAGGCGCTAAGCATAGGCGGCACGAACGATCCGGCACGAAAAGCAACCGGACGTCACGCATGGCGTGTCCGCGCGGTCGCAATAGGATACCGGCCTCGCCGATGATGTCGGCTGGGTTTGAAAGCCTGTCATTCGCAAAACGTTGTAAATTGCATGTTCCGGTCGCGCCCGTCTTGAGGTGCGGGCGCTTGCCATGACCGGAAACCTATCTCCCGAGCCCCTAACCAGCTAGCATTCTGCTCGTTCCGGCTATAGCTGCCGGTAATATCGGGAGCGCCGTGTGATCCATCGGCTCCACGGCTTTCCCGGCGCCGGATCAGGTTGCGGCGGGTGGGGAGCGTCTCCACATAGACCGCGCCGTGCCTTTCTGGATCAGCTTGCCGTTCTGGTTGATCACGCTGATGTCGCGGTCGACGATGTAGCGGCTGCCGTCGCTGGTCAGTTTCTTGGCTGCGATCTCCACCTCGATGTGGAGCGTGTCGCCGACAAAGATCGGTCCGAGGTATGACCATTCCTTTATGCCGAGCGCGCCGACCAGCGGGTCCGACGATTGCAGGAGCGGGGCTTCCAGATGACTGCCGAGGGAGAGCGCGACGCCGAACGTGCCCTGCACGAGCAGTTTTTCCAGCCCCTCCTTCCTGGCATATTCGACATCGCAATGGATGGGATGCCACCCGCCGGTCAGCATCATGAACATGGCATGATCGGCGTCGGTGACGGTGCGGCCCTGGCTGACGGATTTCTGCCCGACCTCGATCGTGTCGAAGGTGAAGCCGAGCGGGATCGTATTGGCGTGCTGCTGCATCAGCGGTCTCCTTTTCCAGACAGGGCAACGACGGCGTCGAGCGCCATTGGGCCGCCCGTTCCGGCGCGGCTGACCAGAGGGTTCACGTCGACGGAGACGAGCGCTTCGCCGAGGTCTTCGGCCATGTCGCTCAGGCCGACCAGCGCGTCCGCGATCCCGCCAATGTCATGCGGCTCGCCGCCGCGGTAGCCTTGCAGCAAGGTGGAGATGCGCGTGGATCGGATCAGTTCCAAGGCGCGTTCGTGCGTCAGGGGCAGGGAAGCGAAGGAGACGTCGCGGATCAGTTCGAGGAGCACGCCGCCCGCTCCGAACATCAGCGCAAGGCCCATTTCCGGGTCGCGCTGCAGGCCGAGCACGAGTTCCGTGCCGCCGACGATCTGCTGGCAGACCAGAATCCCGTCCAGCTCGCCCTCGAAGCCGGACCGTCGCACATTGTCCCGTATCAGCCGATAGGCGCTGCGGACGGCATCCGCATCGGCGAGGCCAAGCTGCACCGCGCCGATGTCGGATTTGTGCGCGAGCCGATCCGAAGCCGCCTTCAGCACGACGGGATAGCCGATCCGCGCCGCGAGTCCGGCGGCTTCGTCTTCGCTTTTCGCGAGCGCCTCGCCCGGGGCGGCGATGCCATAGGCGGCGAGCAGCTCTTTCGAATCCTGCTCGTTCAGCAGGAAACCGCCCGCGCGCGTCCGTGCCTTCTCCAGAACCTGCCGCGCTTCGGCGGGCAGTGGCCGGGCGGCGCGGCTGTCGGCAGCGCCCGCCTTGTGCCGCGCCGCCGTCTCGGACCAGTCGGCGAGTAACGCGAGCGCGCGCACTGATTTGTTGGTCTCCTGTATGAAAGCGACGTTGCGAAGCCCCGAACGGACCTCGCGCGTATAGTCCGTGTACATGCGCGAGAACATGGAGATGAAAGCGAGTTTTTTGCCGCGCCGCGTCACCAGATCATGGATGCCCTGGAAGCGCTCCTCCCAATGCGCCGCCATGCCGGTCTCGCGCGGAAGTTCGGCCTGAAGCACCAGCAGATCGAGATTGGGATCGTCGCAGAGTATGTCGACAGCCTCGATGTATTTCTCGACGCTGGTGAGCACGGTAAAGCCGCCATCGCAGGGATTGCCGGCTGATGAGCCGACGCCCAGCAGGTCCGACAGGCGTCTTTCCACCTCTTCCGCCAGCGGCGGGAACTTCAGGCCCGTGCCCGCCGCACCGTCGACCAGTATGCCCCTGAACGCGCCCGACAGGCTCAGCGCGCCGATATTGCGGCCGATCGGCACGCCGAGATGGACGACGAGTTCGATCGTCTCGATCGCCTCGTCCAGCGAGCCGACACGGATGACGCCGACTTCCTTCATCACTGCATCGAATATGGCGGCGCTGCCGGCCAGCGCGCCGGTATGCGTCATGGCGGCCTTGCGACCCTCCTCGCTCGCGCCGATCTTGAAGACGAGCACCGGCTTGCCGTTGTCGCGCGCCAGCGTGCAGGCCGCCTTGAACTTCTCCAGATCCTTGATCGATTCCAGATAGCAGAAGATGACCTTCGTCGCCTCGTCCTGCGCCAGATAGGCGATGTAATCGGCGCAGTTCAGCCCGATCTCGTTGCCGCTGGTGATCAGCTTGCCGATCTGGATGCCGCGATCGGCGAGGATATGGTTGGCATAGAGCAGCACGCCGCCGCTCTGGCCGACCAGCGAGACGACGCCCTTGCCGACCTGAAGCTTGCGATGGTCGACCAGCGTCACCAGGCCGCTGTCGGCGATGATGTTGCCGGTGCAGTTGGGACCGGTCACGGCGATGCCGGTCTGCCGGATGACGTCGGAGAGATCGGAAGCGAGTTTGAGCCCGTCGGCCTTGCCGTCCTCGCCGAAGCCCGAAGCGAAGACCGTCGCCGTGCGGGCTCCCGCCGCGGCGGCCGCCGCGAGGCCCGCCGGCACATGCTGGGCGGGGGTGAGGAAGGCGACATGGTCGGGCGCTTCCGGAAGGCTGGCGAAATCCTTGTAGCAGGTTTCGTCGCCGATGCGGTCGCGATTGGGATTAACCGCATAGATGGCGCCCCGGAAACCGTGCTCGTGCACCGTCTTCCATACCGTTGCCGGCCAGCTTCCCGGACGATCGCTGGCCCCGACAAGGACGATGTTGCGCGGCGCCACGAGAGCGCCCACCTTGCGTATCGCATCGTCCACGGATCGTCCGACTGCCGACATGTTTCAAGTTCCTCCGAGCAAGCGTTTCAAGAATGCGCGCGAACGGAAGCATGGCAGGCGCCCGCATGCGCCGTCCGCGCGGTGTGTTGAGCTGGACCCGACGGGCAGGTTTCGCGTCAGACCGACGAGCCGTGCCAGGGAATGAGGTATTTCCGCACGCCGACCACGGCCGCGTAGAAGGCGAAACCGAGCACCGAAAGGTGGATGATCACGGCGAAGAGCGCGGTCGTGTTGTAGGAGTTCATCTCCTTGACGGCGAGGTTGCCGAGACCGACGCTGCCGCCGAGATATTCGCCCACCACCGCGCCGATGATCGACAGCACGACGCCGACCTCCATGCCGGTGAGGATGTAGGGCAGCGAACTCGGCAGATCGAGCTGGGTGAGGCGCTGGAGACGCGTCGCATTGATGCTTTCCATCACCTCGACATGGCCACGATCGACGGACTTGATGCCCAGCACCGTGTTCAGCAGGATCGGGAAGAAGGCCAGTATGGTGGCGATCACCACCTTCGACGTCATGCCGAAGCCGAACCAGACGACGAAGAGCGGCACCAGCGCGACCTTCGGCACGACCTGCGTGGCGATGACGAACGGATTGAGCATCCGCTCCAGCCGGGGCATCTTGCCGAGCAGGATGCCGAGGCCGACGCCCAGCAGGCTGGCCAGAATGAAGCCGAGCAGCGTTTCCCACGCGGTCACGCCGGTATGGTACCAGACGCTGGCGGTGCCCAAGAATTCCATCCATTTCATTATCACGTCGGATGGAGGAGGCAGCACCAGCCTGCTGACGTTGAAGAGGCGCACATAGGCTTCCCAGCCGCCGAGGAAGAGGATGAGCAGAAGCAGGCTTCCGACCCACGCCGGAAACAACGGCGCGCCGCTGCCGCTCTCTCTGTCGATGTCGATGCTCATTGGTTCCCCGCTCGCCTCCGAAGCTTCCTGTATGAGCGTCGGCCCTGAATGCCGAAACTCCTGCGGTGTTCTCGTGTGGCAGCCTTCAAAGGCGCCGGAATCGTAGTGATGCCGCTGCGCCCGTGCCGACCCTGGCGCAGCGGTTAATGCTCAAGCTTGCCGCGCAGATAGCTGACGATCGACTGGAATTCCGGCAGTGCATGAATGTCGGAATCGCGCGGCCTCGAAAACGGAACTTCGATGACTTCCTGCACCCGGCCGGGCCGCGGCGAGAGAAGAACGATACGGCTGGCCAGGAACACCGCCTCGGCGATGGAATGGGTGACGAGCACGATCGTCTTGCGCGTCTCCATCCAGATCCGTTGAAGCTCGGTGTTCATGGTGTCGCGCGTGATCGCGTCGAGCGCGCCGAACGGCTCGTCCATCAGAAGGATGCCCGGATCGTAGCTCAGGGCGCGCGCGATCGCGGCGCGCTGGCGCATGCCGCCCGAAAGCTGGCGGGGATAGCTCTTCTCGAAACCCGCTATGCCTACGAGGGCGCAAAGCTCCCGCGCCTTGGCACGGCGTTGCGCCTTGTCGACGCCCCGCAGCTTGAGCGGCAGCGCGATGTTGTCTTCGACGCTCAACCATGGAAACAGGTTCGCTTCCTGGAATACCATGCCGAGTTGCGACAGCGCGCCGACGTTGCGCTTGCTGCTGGCCCAGAGATTCGACCCGCCGATCTCGATGTTGCCGGCGGTCGGCGGCTCCAGGCCGGCGATCATGCGCAGCATGGTCGTCTTCCCGCAGCCGGACGGCCCCAGCAGGATCGTCATGTCCTCGCCAGCAATGTCGAGCGTCGTCGGCGTGAGCGCCAGGACCCCCTTTTCCGGCGAGCCGAAGCGTTTCTCGGCGCCCTTCAGCGCTATGGATTTCGGAAGGACCCCGGAAGCGAGGGCCTGCGCATTCGTCATTTCATCGCCTCGTCGATGAATTCGTTGCTGTAGATGGCCTTCACGTCTCCAACCTCGGCAATGCCTGCCGTTGCAACAAGCCTGGCCGCACTCTCGAAGACTTCAGGCACATTGCGCATGACGTTCGCCTCGCCCTGCGCGAGCGTCAGCTCGTTATAGGACTTTATCGCGGCAAGACGGAAATCGCGATCCTCATTGGCCGTGATCTCGAACTTGGCGACGACCCGATCCAGGATCTGCGCGGGATCGGCCGAGATGATCTCGAGCGCCGAATTGCGCATGGCGCGCACGAATTTCACGACCGTGTCGCGGTTGGCCTGGGCGAACTGCTCCGTCATCACGATGACGCCGCCGGGCAACGGCGCATATTTGGAGGTGCTCCATATTTCCACCGGCTCGTTGTTTCGCTGCAGCAGGAGGGCGGTTTCGACCGTCGCCAGGAAGGCGTCGACGCGGCCCTGCTTCAGGATTTCGACATTGCCGGCATTCGAGCCGATGGCCTGCCGCGGCACCTCTGCGACCGGGATGTCGGCGCCTGCGAGCATGAGGTTCAGGATGTTCTCCTGACCGCCGCCCATGGACGCCACGCCGACATTTTTTCCGCGCAGGTCGGCGGGCGACATGATCGGGTCTTCCTTGCGGCTGACGAGATTGAAGATGCCGCCCTGAAGACTGGTGGCCACGGAGATCAGCCGGGTGTCCTGGGACGCGGAGGCCTTGAGGAGGTCGAGCAGCCCGATACGCGTGACGTTCGCCTGCTCCGCGATTACCTGCTGGATACCGACGGCCGTGCCGCGGGCATTGTTGATCTCGACATCGAGGCCTTCCTTCTCGAAATGACCGCCGACCACGGCGTTCATCTCCTGAAGATATTCCAGAGCCAGATCGAAGGGCTCCATGAAGACAAGCTTGGTCGCCGATTGTGCGAACACAGGCATGCCGCCGGACAGCAGCAGCGCACCGCCGGCGGCGGTGCCTTTCAGAAAGCTGCGCCGGGAGAGGATTTCGTTGCAAGCGTTCATGTCGTTCCCCTTATTCTGCACCATCAAAGTTCAGGTAGAATACTTTTGCGACCATGGGTCCCGCTTTTCCGCCGCGATCGCTCCGGCGTACTCATCGCGCAGCCGCGCGATGATCTCGGCGGCGGGCTCGGCCTTTCGCACCGCACCGACACCCTGGCCGGCGGACCAGATGTCCTTCCATGCCTTGGGCTGTTTATCGGCGTAGTTCATGTCGAATTTACCGCCGTTCCTGAGTTCGTCCGGGTTCAGCCCGACCGCGAGGAGGCTTGGCCTCAGCTTGTATGCCCATCCGCCTGTTATGGCGTTGGTCAGCACCAGATCCTTCGACTGGCATTCGATGACCATGTTCTTGTAGCGCTCGTCCGCAAGGCTTTCGTTCGAGGCGATGAACCGCGTGCCGACATAGACCAGATCCGCGCCCAGAGCCTGCGCGGACCGCACGGCATTGCCGTTGCCGATGGCGCCGCCGATCACGATGATCCCGTCATAGAACTCGCGGACCGCTTCCACGAACGCCGGGGCGGCGAGCTGGCCGGTATGGCCACCTGCGCCCGAGCAGACCAGAACGAGCCCGTCGGCCCCTGCATCGGCCGCCTTGCGCGCATATTCCGGCGTGTTGACGTCGGCGAACACGAGGCCGCCATAGGAATGGATGGCTTCGAGCGCCGGTTTTGGGCTGCCCAGCGCCGTGATCACCAGCGGCGGCTTGTATTTGAGGCAAAGCTCGAGATCGTCCCCGAGGCGCTGGTTCGTCGAATGCGTGATGAGGCTCAATGCCCATGGCGCGACCTTCTCGCCCGCCGCGCGGGCGGCGTCCAGACGGCGGGTCAGGTCGCCCAGCCATTCGTCCAGGATCTGCGGCGTTCTCGCATTCACCGTGGGGATGGAGCCGATGACGCCATTGCGACAGGCTTCCATGACGAGGTCGATGCTGGAAACAAGGAACATCGGCGCAGCGATGACCGGCATGGCCAACTGCTCTACCCAATCCGCCGGCAGGCGGCACTTGCCCGGTAAGGTCATTCTATCTCTGGCTACCCGCAATACACTTCTTGATCGGTCACTCGCCCGCAAGGTCTCGCCTGAGCGATGACGGTGGAACCGTATGGAGAGCGTTTCATAGAGCGAATATAGCCAGAAGGGCATTATTCGTTGTTGGTATGCCTGCCGGTTATGGACAGATGCCATTCCAGTGAGGCTTCGGGCGATGTGGCGGGCTTATACACGCAATCATGCAGCCGCGGACTGCTTTTGTCTTCAGCCTGCATCGGAAACATGGCAAGACATATAACGATAGGAAATAGCTACACTCATGACGGTGATGGACACCCCGCCAGCGGCCCCGCATGGTCGCCCGGAATTGTGTCAGGATTGCCGGAATGAGCGAGTCCACCAACCGATCCGCTGATCTCGATCTTGCCAATAGCGAGGTCTTCGAGCGGCTTTGCACGGCCAGGCCGATGCTGGTGGGCATGTCGACCGCGCGCGAGGCCATTCCGGGGATGGATTCGCATCTTGTCCTGCACGCCGGCCCGCCGGTGACATGGCAGAAGATGGCGCCGGCCATGCGGGCGGCGGTCTGCGGCGGGCTCGTCTTCGAAGGTCTCGCCGCATCGATCGGCGAGGCGGAAATGCTTGCCGCGTCCGGGGCGATCCGCTTCGCGCCGGCGCATGACCATGATGCGGCCGGCGCCATGGCGGGCATCATCACCGCGTCCATGCCGGTCTTCGTCGTCGAAGAGGAAAAATCCGGCGTCAGGGCCTATGTCTCGATCAATGAGGGTCTCGGCAAGGCGCTGCGCTTCGGCGCCAACGGGCCGGAGGTCCTGCAAAGGCTCCGCTGGATGCGTGACGAGTTCCATCCGCTGCTCGGTGAGGCGCTCGCGAAAGCCGGGCCGATGGATCTCAAGGCGATGGTCGCGGAAGCGCTGCGGCGGGGTGACGAGGCCCACAACCGCAACAAGGCGGCCACCAGCCAGTTCTTCCGCGAGATCGCGGTGCCATTGCTGGCCACGCGCGCGCCGCACGAGAAACTGGAAGCCGCCCTGCGCTTCATCGGCGGCAATGACCATTTCTTCCTGTCGCTTTCGATCGCCCATGCCAAGGCGACCTCCCTCTATGCGGAGCAGATCGGCCGTGGCAGCATCGTGACGGTGATGGCGGGCAACGGCGTCGAGGTCGGCATCCGCGTCGCCGGTCTGGGGCGGCGGTGGTTCACGGCGCCGGCCGGCGTCGCCAACGTCAAGCTCTTTCCCGGCCACGGCATCGAGGAGGCGACGCCGACCATGGGCGATTCCTATATTACCGAGAGCATCGGCCTGGGAGCCTTTGCGCTGGCTGCCGCGCCGGCGATCGCTTCCTTCATCGGCGGAACGGTGGAAGAGCTTCTGGCGCGTTCGGAAACCATGCGCGACATCACCGTGGGGGAGCATCCCGACTTCGTGATGCCGGCGCTCGGTTTTCGCGGCGTGCCCTGCGGCATCGACGTGCGCCGCGTGGTGGCGACGGGCATTGCGCCGCTCATCAACACCGGCATCGCGTCGAACATTGCCGGCGTCGGACAGATCGGCGCGGGAATCCAGGAGATTCCGCTGGCATGCTTCGACGAGGCGGCGTCGGCTCTCGGTCGCTGAGGCCTGAGGGTGCCGGACCGCACGATGGAGTACGGCTGATGAGCGTGACCTTTCTGTCGGACCTGATGTCTGAACTCGGCCAGCGCGGCCGCAATCTGCTGCTGCGCGGCCGCGAAACCCGCAAGAGCCCGGAGGAACTGTGTGAGGCGCTGGTCTCGCAGAAGGGCCAGATTTCCTGCTTCGTGCTGTCCGAGGCGATCTTCGACCATTGGGAAAAGCTGGACGAAAGCGGCCGCGAGGCCTTCCTGACCATGATCGCTGAGCGTTTAGGACCTGACCGGGAAGCGATAATGCGGGCCGTGGACGCGCTGAAGACGGACGCGGATATGGATGCCCTCTACCGTGTGCACCGCGCGAGCGAGCCGCGCGTGCAGGAACTGATCCGGCGTCTGAACCACGCGAGCAACGGCACGCAACGCCTCGTCAGGATGCGCGAGGCGTTGCTGAGCGCTCTGGAGACGAAGCCCTCCCTGAAGAATCTTGACGGGGACTTCTCCCATCTCTTCACGTCTTGGTTCAATCGCGGCTTTCTGGAACTGCTGCCCATCAACTGGGACACGTCGGCCAGCGTCCTGGAGAAGATCATCCGCTACGAGGCGGTTCACGAAATCACCGGCTGGGACGATCTGCGCCGCCGCATCGAGCCCCGGGACAGGAGGCTGTTCGCGTTCTTCCATCCGCAGATGCGCGACGAGCCGCTGATCTTTGTCGAGGTCGCGCTGACCGATCACGTGCCGGACAATATCGGTTCGCTGCTCGCCACGGGCCGCGCCGAACTCGATCCGCGCATGGCGACCACCGCCGTCTTCTATTCGATTTCCAATTGCCAGAAAGGTCTTCGCGGCATCTCTTTCGGCAACTTCCTGATCAAGCAGGTGGTCGACAAGCTGCGCGCCGAGTTTCCCAACCTCAGGAATTTCGTCACGTTGTCGCCGGTGCCGGGTTTCGCCGTCTGGCTCGACGGCGTTATCGCCGACAGGACGCAGGGGCTTCTTTCGCCGCAGGACGTCGAGCTGCTGAGCCTGATCGATGCGAGGGACTGGCAGGCGGACACGGAAGGACGACAGCAGCTCGGCGCCCTGCTGGAATCTCTCGCCGCCTTCTACTTCCTCGAGGCGAGAGACCCGAAGGGCCGTCCTCTCGATCCCGTCGCGCGCTTCCATCTCGGCAACGGAGCCTGTCTGGACAACATCCACGCTTTCGCGGACCTTTCCGACAAAGGACGCTCGGATGCCCGCACGCTGATGGTGAATTACCGCTACGCGACGGCCGACATCGAAACCAATCACGAGGCCTATGCCGAACGCGGTATTGTGGTCGCCTCTTCGAGCGTGAAGGGTATTCTGAGGAAATTCATGGCAAGAGCGAGGAACAACCAGATGCTCAACCACCAGTCGCAAGAAGATCATGTCGCATAATCTGTTCTCCCAGATTTCCTCACGGGTCTCCGACCCGAATGCATCCTTCATGCGCATGGCCGATGGCGCCGTGCTCAGCTATGGCGAAGCATTCGCCCTTTCCGCACGCTACGCGAACGTGCTTCGCAACAAGGGCGTCGTGATCGGCGACAGGGTCGCGGTGCAGGTCGAAAAATCGCCTGAGGCGATCATCCTCTATCTCGCCTGCCTGCGCGTCGGCGCGGCGTTCCTGCCGCTCAACACCGCATACACCACCGCGGAGCTCGAATATTTCATCGGCGACGCATCTCCGCACATCTTCGTCTGCGACCCCTCGAAACAGGACGAGATCGCGCCCGTATGCGGCGGGCATGGCGTCGCATCCCTGCTGACGCTGGGTGCGAAAGGCGAGGGCACGCTTCCGGAACTCGCCGCGTCGATGGACGACAGCTACCCGACGGCCGCAGTCGAGGCGAGCGACCTTGCGGCGATGCTCTATACCTCCGGCACCACCGGCCGTTCCAAGGGCGCGATGCTGACGCATGCCAATTTGTCGTCGAACGCGCGCACGCTTGTCGAATACTGGCAGTTCACGAAGGACGACGTGCTGCTGCACGCGCTGCCGATCTTCCACACGCACGGGCTTTTCGTGGCCACGAACGTGGTCCTGTTCGCCGGCGCCTCGATGATCTTCCTGCCGAAGTTCGATGTAGAGGCGATCCGCAGGGAGCTTCCCGGCGCGACCACGCTGATGGGCGTCCCGACCTTCTACACGCGGCTGGTGAAGGAGGACTGGCTCAACCGGGACAACACCGACCACATGCGGCTGTTCATCTCGGGCTCGGCGCCGCTGCTCGCCGAAACGCATCGCCAGTGGACGAACCGCACGGGCCATCACATCCTCGAGCGCTACGGCATGACGGAAACGAACATGATCACGTCGAACCCGTATGATGGCGAGCGGGTTCCGGGCTCGGTCGGCTTTCCCCTTCCGGGCGTCAATGTGCGCATCACGCATCTGGAAAGCGGGGAAATCCTGCCCGCGAACGAAGTGGGCATGATCGAGGTGAAGGGGCCGAACGTCTTCAAGGGCTACTGGCGCATGCCTGACAAGACACGCGCCGAATTCCGCGACGATGGCTACTTCATCACCGGCGATGTCGGCGTGATCGACGATCGTGGTTACATTTCGATCGTGGGCCGCAACAAGGATCTCGTCATCACCGGCGGATACAACGTCTATCCCAAGGAGATCGAGACGGAGATCGACAGGATGGAGGGCGTCGACGAAAGCGCCGTGATCGGTGTGCCGCATGGCGATTTCGGCGAGGCCGTGACTGCCGTCGTCGTGCTCCAGCCCGGCGCGTCCCTTACCGAGGCGGCGGTGCTGAAGGCGCTCGACGGGCGTCTGGCGAAATACAAGCTGCCGAAACGGGTGCTCTTCGACGCGGCCTTGCCTCGCAACACGATGGGCAAGGTGATCAAGGCCGATCTCAGGAAGAAATACGAGGACCTCTACAAATAGGGTCAGGCGGCGTTCGCACCGCCGGCCTCCACGGCCTTGCCGAAGTCGGCAAAGAACTGGTCGGCGAGTTTTTTCGCGACGCCATCGATCAGGCGCGAGCCGAGTTGCGCGATCTTGCCGCCGATATCGGCCTGGACGTCGTAGGCGAGACGGGTGGCTTCCCCCTCCGGTGTAAGATCGACGTTTGCGCCACCCTTGGCGAACCCCGCAATGCCGCCCTGGCCTTCGCCGACGATCCGGCAGCCATGCGGCGCATCGACGTCTTCGAAGCGCACCGTGCCTTTGAAGCGGGCCGCGATCGGGCCGATCTTCACTTTCACCACGGCGTTGAAAGTTCCATCCTCCGTTCTTTCGAGCGATTCGCATCCCGGAATGCTGGCGCGCAGGATCTCCGTATCGTTGATCGCTTCCCACACGCGGGAGCGCGCGGCGGCGAGGACGACTTCGTTCTTCAGCGTGAAAGCCATTGGGATCTCCAGATGCGGGAAAGCGCCGCGGGCTTATCCGGCCTTGCACCATGTCCCGGCGTCGCCGGGGATGCGCGTAGCACCGCCCGATACGGGCAGCCAGACATGTTCGGTCGAGCGCTATAGCCGTTGGCTATGTCGGGCTCATCTGTCGATTTGTTCCGACCCGACAGGCGTGGAAAAGTCACGACATTGACAGATGTTGGATGCTGAATGACCCGGCAATTTCCTGGCCTGCCGAATGACCTGCATGCCGGAGTTTTTCCCTCCGGCGGCAGCTCGCCGGCATATGACACGATCGAATGGAGCAGACGGGCCGCTCGTCGGACGAACGATACGCTGCGGGCCTTCACGCTTGTCAATGATGCGGAGTTTCGTTCGAATCCTTCGCTGCCGCTGGACGGCCTCGCGATCGGCGTGAAGGATCTCTACGACACGGCCGGTCTGGCCACGGCTTACGGCTCGCCGATCTACCGCGATCACGTTCCGGCGAACGATGCGGCTCTCGTCGCGCGGCTCAAGGCGCTCGGCGCCTTCGTCCTCGGCAAGACGGTGACCACCGAATTCGCGTGGCGGCAAGCCGGGCCGACGGTCAATCCCTACAATCCGGAGCACACGCCCGGCGGCTCGTCCAGCGGCTCGGCCGCTGCCGTCGCCGCCGGCATCGTGCCTCTCGCGCTCGGCACGCAGACTTTCGGCTCGATCATCCGGCCCGCCGCCTTCTGCGGGGTGTTCGGGTTCAAGCCGGGTTATGGAGCGTTGCCCCTCGACGGTGTCCAGCCGCTCAGCCCGTCGCTCGACCATGCCGGCTATCTCGCCCGCTCGGTCGAGACCGTGCGGCGCCTGCATGGCCTCGTACTGGATGAATCGCGCCCGTTGGTGCGGTCCGAAAAGCCCCGGCTTCGGCTGGTTCGCAGCCGATATTGGCAGCAGGCAAGCGACACGCAGCGGATCGCCTTCGAAAGCGCGGTCGAGGCGCTCCGCAAGGCCGGCGCGGATATGCATGAGGAGGAATTGCCGTCGTCGTTCGACGGAGGTTTTGGCTTCGCCGAGACGATCCTGCGCCGGGAGTCGGCAACGATCTATCGCCCGCTCATCGATCGATGGCCGGCCGAGGTCAGCATCCACATCAGGGAGCTTGTGGAAAAAGGCGAGGAGTTGTCGGCGGAGGATTATCCGGCCGCTCTCGCTGCCCGGGATGAATTGAAGGACCGCCTGCGCCGGGAAATGGAGGGCTTCGACGCTATCCTGACCTTGTCCGCGCTGGGAGAAGCTCCGCTGCTCGGCGAGGGCACCGGCAATCCGGGGCCTTGCGTGCTCTGGACGCTGTTGGGCGTTCCGACCGCCTCCCTGCCTTGCGGCTTCGGCCGGCACGGGCTGCCGCTCGCCATCCAGCTTGTGGGCGCGGCGGGCCATGACTTCGAACTGCTCGATCTTTGCGCCTTTGCCGAAAAGGTCCTGCGCGCGGGTCTGGACCCGTCCGGCTCCCGCAGTGCTCAGTAGCCCTTGCCGCGCTCGGCGATGTCGGCGAGGGCTTCGCCGCGGCTCCATCTGGAAAGATTGTCGAGCAGCTTCTTCGTCAGGCGCTCGTGATGATCGGCCGAGAACCACGCCACATGCGGCGTCAGCGTCACGCGGGGGTTGGCGTAGAACGGATGTCCCGCCGGCAGGGGTTCCGGCTCGGTCACGTCGAGCGTCGCATGGCGCAGCTGGCCGCTCTCGAGCGCCGCGTGGAGCGCGTCATGATCGACGAGGCTGCCGCGCGCGACATTGATGAGATGGGCGTCCGGCTTGCAGGCCGCCAGCGTTTCGGCGTTGATGATGTGGCGCGTTTCAGGTGTTGCCGGGGCGCACAGGACGAGCTGGTCGGCGATCGCCGCCAGTTCGTGGATGGATTTGACGAAGCGGCCGGAGCCGTCGTCGCCGCTCCTGCGCAGCGCCTTGACGACCATGCCCATGCCGCGCGCACGCTCCGCTATGGCCTGCCCGATCGCGCCATAGCCGACGAGGCCGAGCGTCTTGCCGCGAACGGCGCTGAGCGTGTGCTTCGGCCATTTGTGTTCGTCGGCGATGGACTGGAGGTGCGCGTGGTCCCGTCCGACCATGTCGTCGAAGCGCTTGATGTCGCGGAACATCGCTGCCAGCACATATTCCGCGATCGGCTCGGCCGTGATGCCGCGCGCGCAGGCGACTGTCGTGCCGTCCCACGCCCAGTCAGGCAAGGCGTCGACGCCTGCCGAGGCGAGCTGGATATAGCGTATGCCGAACGGCCACCCCGCCGGCGCCTCCTTCGGTGCGCCGCGCCACGCGCCGATGAAGCTGAGCATCGCCTGCGCGTTTGCGGGAGGAAGCCAGATCGGCTGATCCGCGGTCTTGCGGATCAGCACCGGATGTGCCTCGTGGCGTTCGAAATGCGGCAGTTCGGCCTCCGAGAGGCCATAGAAAACGATGGGAACGGCCTTCCGCGTCGGGTTTGAATCCTGTTCCGGCCTCATGCCGCGCCTTTCTCTTGCTGTTTGCGGCGCGCCGGTTGCCGGCGCGCCGCAGATGGCCTTGGGAGGTTGCAGGCCGTTATCGGACAAGCGCGATGGTGTCAGGTATTGTACGGAATCGGATCGCGCGAAATCAGGCGGAGGCATGCCGCCCATGCAAGCTCCTGATGCTCCACGAATGACGACGCTTCCGGGTTGGCTTGCTTCTCGGTCGTCTTGCGCACTTCCTCGGGCGGAATGACAAGTTCGCGGCCGCCGGAAAGGGCGGCGATCTGTGCCTGGCAGGCCCGTTCGAGAAAATAGATCCAGTTCCATGTCTGCGAGGCGCTGGGTCCGCCGACCAGCAGGCCGTGATTGCGCAGGATCATCGCGTTGTGGGTGCCGAGGTCGGCAATGATGCGCTCGCGTTCATCGAGATTGAGCGCGATGCCCTCATAGCCATGATAGGCGATGCGGCCGTAGAATTTCAGCGCAAGCTGGGTGAGGGGCAGCAGGCCGTCCTTCTGGCAGGAAACCGCCATGCCGGCCGCCGTATGCGTGTGCAGGACGAACTGCAGATCGTGGCGCGCCATGTGCACTGCGGAATGGATCGTGAAGCCTGCCGGGTTCACCTTCTTCTGGCCGCGGTTGGGCTGGTCGACGATGTTGCCGTTCATGTCGATCTTGACCAGATCGGAGGCGCGCATCTCGTCGAACAGAAGGCCGTACTGGTTGATGAGGAAGTGATGCTCCGGCCCGGGGATGCGGACGCTGATATGCGTGTAGATGAGGTCGGTCATCCGGAAGTGCGCGACGAGACGGTAGAGAGCGGCCAGATCAAGTCGCAGCCTCCACTCTTCATCGCTGATGCCTTCTATCGGAGAAGTTGCGTTTGCATGTGACATGGACATCCCTCCTGCGGATGCGACGATGAATGGATCTGGATCGGGCCTGGAGGTCAGATCCGGTAGAATTTCTCCGCGGTCGCGGCGAAGAGCTGCTCGCGCTCGCCATCGGTGAAGTCGGCCGTGACCGTGTCATAGGCGTCGAAGAGGACTTCGAAGGAGCTGTAGAGCTTGTCGACCGGGAAGTTGCTGCCGAACATCGCGCGTCCCGGCCCGAAAATGTCGATCATGGTCAGGATGTAGGGCCGGATCGACTCCACGGTCCAGTCGTGGTCGACCATGCCGAGGCCGGAAAGCTTGATGAAGACGTGGTCGAGGCTTGCCAGGCGCTCGAGGCCGCGCTTCCAGCGCTTGAGCTCCTGCAGACTGCGGTCGACTGGCATGCCGGAGTGATCGATAACCACCGGAATACCGGCATTTTCCTTCAGCAGTTCGTAGGCCTGCTCCATCTGCCCGGCGTAGACCTGCAGGTCGAAGCTCAGGCCGTAGCGGGAGAGCAGGGCGAAATTCGAGCGCCATGTCGCGTGTTCGAGATAGTTCTCGGGCGCGTACACCTTGCTCATGTCGGAGTGCCAGTTGATCATCTGGCGGATGCCGCGCACATTGGCGTGCCTGACGTGCTCTTCCATCACCGCCTGCGCATCGGGATTGTGCAGTTCGACCTTGGCGACGATGGCGTGCGGATATCCGTGCGCGTCGGCTATCTGCTGCAGCCACGCGGTCTCCTCGACGGCTTTCGCCGGGTCGGCGCCGGCCTCGACATGCACCGATTTCACGACATTGTGGTGTCCGAAGCCGGCGCGGTAGCGATCGAGCGTGAAATTGTCGGTGATCGGAGTGACGTCGCCGCAGATGGACGGACCGACGGGCCGGTTACAGAGCCAGGGATAATGGATGTGGTTGAGGTCCCACAGATGGTGGTGGGCGTCGACAATACGCAGCTTGGACACGCTCGTTCCCCTTTGCCAGTGAGGGAGAGTGTTCCGCATCTGCCCGTCGCTTACAAAGATATTGTCGTTGCCGCTATAACCGAACGGAATAATGGCGCTCAGCGCGGCGCCGGCCGCGTCCGTGGGGTAGGGGCGTTCAGCATGTCGCCGCGCGTGACGTAGAGCGGGCCGCCGATGCGCCCGAGCGGCCGATAGAGGGACGGGTCGATCCGGTCGCCCTGCCACACCGCCTCGCGGACATGGAAACAGACGACGGTCCCGACGATCAGGCGGTGCGCGTCGAGGTCGCCCACGTCGATGATGCGGTCGAGCCGGCATTCCATGGCGATGACCGCATCGGCGATGAAAGGCGTCCCGATCAGGCGCGAGGGCTGCATGGCGACACGCAGTTCCGCCGCCTCGCTCGCATCGGGAGGAAAGGCATAGGCGCTGTTGACGACGGGCTCGAGCAGGTCCTGCGTCACCGCATTGACGCAGAACTCGCCTGTATCGCCGACATTGACGAGCGTGTCCTTGAGGCTTTCCGTGCCCGGCCCGACGCTGATCAGCACCTTTGGCGGCGTGTAGCTGATGAAGGTGTAGCTGCTGAAGGGCGCAAGGTTGACGGTCCCGTTCCCGTTGCGGCTCGATACCCAGGCGATGGGTCGTGGCGTCACCGTTGCCGAGATCAGCTTGTAGGCCTGATCGGAGGTGAGCTTGTCGCTCTCGAAGACGAGCGTATCGTTGTCTAGGCGCGTCATCTCATCTGGCCTTGAACGGTCCGGCCGGGCGCTTCTCCGCGAATGCCCTGACGGCCTCGGCGAAATCCTCGGTGAGGTGCAGCCGGGAAGGCTCGGCCTGGAAGGCGACCTCACGCGTCAGCTTCATGAAATGCCACCGCCTGATGCGCGCCGTCTCCCGCACGCTGAGCGGCGGGCAGGCGGCGATCTGGCGCGCCATCTCCAGCGCGGACTCCACCGCCTTGCTCGCTTCCGCCACGCGGCTGAACAGACCGGCGTCGCGCGCCTCTGCGGCGGTGAACGGCCTGCCCGTGAGGCACACGTCGTCGGCGAAGGCGCCACAACCCCGCGCCTTCATCAGCGCCCAGTGACGATATCCGCCGAGGCCGCGGACGGTTTCCGTCACCTGCAGCCGGGCCTCCGCGTCGGAGACGATCAGGTCGCAGTCGAGCGCGAGACCGAGGCCAAGTCCGAGTACGTTGCCATGGATGGCGGCGATCACCGGCTTGTTGTTGGCGGAGTGCGAGAAGAGTTCGAAGAACGGATGTCCGACGCTCATCTGGTCGCGCGAGTCCTCCATCTCCTCGCGGCTCGCCATCTGGCTTTCGCCGACGTCCGCGCCGCTGCAGAATGATCTGCCCTGCCCGGAAAGAATGGCGACGTCGGCAGAGCGATCGAGGTCGAAGCGGTCGATGGTCCGCGCCAGCTCTCCTATCAGCGCGCGGGTCAGCGCGTTGTGCTTCTGCGGCCGCCTGATCTCGATCCGCGCGATCCTGTCCTCGACCTCGTAGCCGATGCTGCCTTCGACAGCCTGATCCATGTCGTCTCCTTCTGCGTACTGCTCGCGCCGGCCTCAGGCCGTCTGCAGCATACTCGCCGCGATCTTCTCGGCCGCCATGATGATGGGAGCATTGATGTTGCCGCCGAGGGGCTCGGGGAAGATCGAGGCGTCGACCACGCGCAGTCCCTCCACGCCGAAAACCCGGCATTTCGCGTCCACCACGGCGTCCTCGTCGTCGGCGAGGCCCATCCGGCAGGTGCCGGCGGGATGGAAGGACAGCGACACGATGGAGCGGACATAGTCGTCGATCTCCCGGTCGCTCGTCTTCGTCAGGCCGGGGCCGATCTCCGTGCAGTGTTTCGACAGAACCGGCTGCTGGCCGATTTCCCGGAATAACTTGATGCCTTCGCGCATGCGCACGATGTCGGAATCCGTGTTCAGCACAGCCTCCTCGATGCGCGGCGCGTCGAACGGGTCGGCCGACCGCAGCGTGACCGAACCGCGCCCTTCCGGCCGGCACATGATGACGCGGGTGAAGAACCGGTCCTCATAGGGCCGCACGAAGGGCGGGAAATAGGCATGCGCGTCCATCGGCGCGCCGACGAAGAGAAGCTGGAGGTCAGGCACGGCCTGCGCGGAGGTGCTCTTGACGAAGGCGGTGATGCCGCCCGGCAATTCGGTCGCGAAGCCCGAGCCGGCGAGCCATGCGCGCGCCATGCCGAACGCTGCCCGGTCGGCCCGCATGTTGCGATGGAATGGACCCGGCCTGTGGCGCTTGTAGGCGATAGAGGTACCATAATGGTCGTGAAGGTTGCGGCCGACGCCCGGCAGAGGAACCGCGCACTCTATGCCGGCCCGGCGAAGCTCGTCGGGGTCGCCGATGCCTGACAGCATGAGCAATTGCGGCGAGTTGAATGCGCCGGCGCTGACGATGATTTGCGCGCGCGCTTCGGCCGATACGGTGGCGCCGCGGTATATGTAGTCGATGCCTGTCGCGCGTTCGTTTGCGAGCCGGATGCGCGAGACCTGCGCCCGCGTGACGATGGTGAGGTTGCGGCGTTTCATCGCCGGCTGGATATAGCCGGCCGCGGTCGAGCACCTGCGTCCGTTGCGCAGCGTGAGCTGCATGCGGGAAAAGCCTTCCTGCTTTTCGGCGTTGTAGTCCTCGGTCCAGTCGTGGCCGGCGTCGCCGCTCGCCGCCGCATAGGCCTCGATCACCTCGTCGCTGTAGCGCGACCGACCCGTGCCGATCGGGCCGCCGGCGCCGCGATAGGCCGTCGCGCCGCCTTCCCAGTCTTCCTGCTTGCGGAAGAAGGGCAACACGTCGTCATAGCCCCAGCCGGCAAGCCCCGCGCGGTCCAGCCGGTCGTAGTCGTCGCGATGCCCGCGCACATAGGCCATGGTGTTGATGGAGGAAGTGCCGCCCATCACCTTGCCGCGCGGGCAGTCCAGCACGCGGCCGCCGAGAGCCGCCACCGGCTCGCTCCTGTAGTTCCAGTTGTGCAGGCCCGCGCGGATGAGCATACCCCAGCCGATCGGCACGTGGATCAGCGGGTTTCTGTCCCAGCCGCCGGCCTCCACGAGCAGCACGCTCACCTGCGGGTTTTCGCTCAGCCGCGCCGCCATGGCGCAGCCGGCCGATCCGGCGCCGATGACGATGTAATCATAGGAGGCTTTCGCCATTGCGGCTCCGACGTGCTGAAACGGCCGAATCTGTGGTGAACAGTCCGTCCTGACCGGCCTGCCTCGCGATTTCGTACACGGCGGTGCTAGCAGGCAGAACGCATAATATGTCGATAGCTATTCGCATCGGTTATCACATCGTCCGCAACGGCGGATGCATCGCGGCACGGGCGACGTGTCACGGCCGCTACTTGCCGATGAGATTCAGCTCGATGCAGACGGTGTTGATGCTGCGCAGCAGTGCCTTGCTGCTTTCGGTGAGCTCGATTTCGGCGGCATGCACGAGGCCGAGCGGCCTGACGAGGTCCGGGAGAAGATCGCGCGTCGAGAGGCGGTCGAGCGGAATGTAGCGCAGGTCGCCGGACGAGGTGCTCATCTCGGCCGAATAGGCGGGCAGGATGCCGATGAAGTCGGTCTTGCGGGCCACCTCGCGCAGGAACACCAGCGAGTTGCTCTCGATGGGGCGCGTCGGAACTTCGATGTTCTCCTCCCGCGCGAGCCGCGAGACGCTCTCCCAGAGCGGCAACGCGTCCTCCAGCATCACCCAGCGCGAGCTCATCAGGTCCTTCAGCGAAATCTCGCGCTGCGTCAGGAGTTTGTGCCCTGTCCGCACGACCAGTGCGAAACTGTCTTCGAAGAGCCTCTGGACCTTGAGGTCCGGGCCTTTCGTGCGTTCGTCCAGCACGGTGAACAGAAGGTCGAGGTCGCCGCGATGGAGATCGACCAGAAGCTCCGAGATCGTGCCGCTGCGCACGCGGACCTTCAGATGCGGGCGCTTCAGTGCGATCCGCACGATGGCCTTCGGGATGATCTGGTCGAGGATGCCCGGACCCGGCGTCACGCCCAGCGAGATCGAGCCGGTGAGCAGGCCCCTTATGTGGTCGAGGTCGTCATTGGCGCGGCGCAGTTCCGCCGTGACCGAGCGTGCGCGCCGGTAGAACGATTCGCCGAAGACGGTGAGCTTCACGCCGCGCGGTCCCCGCTCGAGCAGGCGAACGCCGAGCTGTTCCTCCAGCAATCTCAGGCTCTTGCTCAATGCCGGCTGCGAGACGTTTAGCCGCTTGGAGGTTCGGCTCAGGCTGCCGCTTTCGACCACATCGACGAAGCGCTCCAACTGCTTTTGATCCAAACCGCTATTCCCGTTGGCAATATCTGGAACGATCTCTGAACTGGATGGCTATCGTTTGCAAGACTAATCATCCGGGATGACCACCTCGTAAGAGGCGGGTATTTGTGAGCGGCGAGAGCCAACGTCACGGAGCCACGCATGATCAGACTTCCGGTCAGCCACGACAGCACGGCGGACATCATCCCGATCTTTCGCGAGGGGTTGAAGCAGTCGCGTGTCGCGCCGGGCGAGAAGGTGGTGATCTATGCCGACAGCTTCACCAATCCCGTCTATGCGCCGGCCTTCATGGCGGCCGCGCGCGATCTCGGCGCGCAGGCCTTCGCCATGACGCAGCCGCTCATCAATGCCGACGCGTCGAACAGCATCGGCCGCGCCAATCCGCAGCCCTTGATGATCGAGGTGATGAAGCAGGCGGATTTCGTCGTCGATGTGTCGACGGGCGGCATGCTCTACTCCAACGACCACGAGGCGATCCTGGCCACCGGCACGCGCATCCTGCGGGTGCGCGAGCCCGAGGACATTCTGTTGCGGCTGATGCCCAGCAATGACGTGAAGGATCGCGCCGAGCGCGGCGTGGCCCGCTACAAGGACGTCCGCAAGGTGCACGTCACGTCGAAGGACGGCACCGACCTCGTCATGGAGAAGGGCGGTCGGGCGGCCTCCAACCAGTACGGCATGGCGGACAGCGCCGGCCGCTGGGACCACTGGGGCACGGGTCTCGTCTGCACGACTGTTGAGGAGGAGACCGTGGAGGGCCTTCTGGTCCTGTCGCCGGGCGATATTCTTTTCCCGTTCGAGCGCTATGTCACGGAACCCCTGAGAATCCATTTCGAGACGGGTTCCGCCCGTCGCATCGAAGGCGGACGCGAGGCCGTCATGCTGGAAACCCTGCTTGAAAGCCGCGGCGACGAAGGCGCGCGCCGCCTGTCGCATATCGGCTGGGGCGTCGAGCATCGCGCCGCATGGGACACGATGTCGATGCGCGGCTGGGACAATGCCGGCGGCGTCGAGGCGCGTTCCTGCTATGGCAACGTGCTTCTGGCGATAGGCGAGAATCGCGATCTCGGCGGCAAGAATCCGTCGCGTCTGCATATCGACATGGCGCTTCGCAACAAGCGCCTCGAACTCGACGGCATGCCGATCGTGGATTGCTGCAAGTTCATCGACGGGTCGGTGGCCTGAGGCCGATGGCCATCGGCGCGCCGATCCTGCGGGTAGAGGACGAGCGCTTCCTGCGCGGGGAAGGGCGTTTCGTCGCGGACATCGCCATGCCGTTCATGCTGGAGGCGCATGTCCTGCGCAGTCCCTACGCGCATGCGCTGATAGGCGGGATCGATCTCGACGCGGCATTGGCGCTCGACGGCGTGTACGCGATCCTGACCGCCCGGGATCTGCCAGAGGACCTGCCGCCGATCCCCTGCCGCATACCGACGCATGGCGATCTTGGCCCCTATCTCCAGTACCCGCTGGCGAAAGACCGGGTGCGCTATGTCGGCGAGCCGGTGGCTCTGATCGTGGCGAAGAGCCGCGCCGTGGCGGAAGACGCGGCGGAACTGATCGATATCGACTTCGAGCCGCTGCCTGCGGTGACGGACCCGGAAGTCGGGATGACGCCGGACGCCGAGGCGATCCATGACAAGGGAAACCTTGCAGGACGCTGGGGCTTCGATCTCGGCGATGTCACCGGCGCGCTGCGTGACGCTGCCTTCAAGGTGAGCGAGAGCTTTTCGGTTCAGCGCCACACCGCCATGCCGATGGAAACGCGCGGCCTGCTGGCCGTCTACGACGTCGGGCGTGATCTTCTCGACATCCACGGCCCGACCAAGGTCGTCCATACCAACCGCAACGTGCTCGCCGCCATGCTGAAGATGGGCGAGGCGCAGATCCGGATGATTGAGCCGGATGTCGGCGGCAGCTTCGGCGCGCGCGGCGAGTTCTATCCGGAGGATTTCCTCATCCCCTTCGCGGCGATCCGGATGCGTCGCCCGGTGCGCTGGATCGAGGATCGCGTCGAGCATTTCGCGGCGATCAACCACTCGCGCGACTGCACCTTCGACGTGACGGTCTCGGCCGACGCCGACGGCATCGTCACGGCTTTCGACGTGCGCCTCGTTACCGACATGGGCGCCTATATCCGCACGCATGGCGACGTCGTTCCCTCGCATGCCGCCGCCTCGTTTCCCGGCCCCTACAGGGTGCGCAACTACCGCATCGACGCGATGACGGTGATGACGAACAAGACGCCGACGGGGACTTATCGCGCGCCGGGCATGTTCGAGGCGAATTTCGCCCGCGAGCGCATACTCGACCGGCTGGCGAGGAAGATCGGCATCGATCCGGCCGAACTCCGGCGCCGGAACCTCATCCTGCCCGAAGAGATGCCGTGGCATGTCGGAACGGAGAGCGTGAAACGGCCGACGATCTTCGACTCGGGTAATTTTCCGTTCGTCTTCGAAAAGGCGCTGGCCGCGAGCGGCTGGAACGAGCCCTACGAACGCGAGGCCGACGGGCTGCTGCGCGGACGCGGCATGTGCGCGCTGGTCGAGCCGTCGGGACTAGGGCCTTTCGAGGGCATGCGCATTGAGGTCGACCAGCACGGCAAGGCGCACATATTCAGCGGATCGAGCAATCAGGGGCAGGGGCACGAGACGGTGCTGGCGCAGATCGCCGCCGAAATCCTGACCCTTCCGATCGAGAAGATCCGCGTCCGCCACGGCGACACGGGCATCATCACCTTCGGTGGCGGCACCTATGCCAGCCGGACGGCCGTGCTGGGCGGCAACGCGGTCTACAGCGCCGCCATCGGCGTAAGGGAGAAGGCGCTGCAGGCGGCGAGCCGCAGGTTCGGCATTCCCGTCGACGAGTTGAGCCTGCGGGACGGCGACATCTGGCACGGACAGAAGAACGCACCTGTTGCCTCGCTCGGCGACATTGCGCGCATGCTGATGCCCGGCAATCCCGAACTGCTGAAGCCGCCCTCGGACATCAACATGGCCGACAGCGACGGTCTCGTCGTGACCTCCTACGTGCGCGGCGTGCCCGCCGGCGCGGCCGTCTTCGCCGTCCACGTCGCCGACGTCCTGGTCGATCCCGAAACGGGCGACACCAGGGTCGAGAATTATTTCGTCGCCTGCGACGTGGGACGGCAGCTCAACCCGCTGATCGTGGAGGGGCAGATCGTCGGCGGCGTCGCGCAAGGGCTCGGCGGCGCGTTTCTCGAGGAACTCACCTACGCCGGGGACGGCCAGCTCACCACCGGCACTTTCGCCGACTATCTGATGCCCAACGTCTACAACATGCCGCCAGTCCGCACGCTGGTGCTGGAGGAGGCGAAGGCGCCCGGTAACGTGCTCGGAGTGAAAGGCGTCGGAGAGGTCGGCCCGTCGGGCGTGGCCGCCGCCGTCGGCAACGCCATTGCCGACGCGCTCGGAGCGTCTTCGGGCCTCAACCGTCTGCCGCTGACGCCGGAACGCGTGCTGCAAGCCACGGGGTTTGCGAGCGCGCCATGAAGCCTGCACCCTTCGACTATCATGCACCCGAGACGATCCAGGGCGCGCTCGAACTGCTCGATCGCCACGGTTCCGACGCGCGCGTCATCGCGGGCGGACAGAGTCTGGTGCCGATGCTGGCCCTTCGGCTCGCGCGTCCGGAGGTGCTTGTCGATCTCAACCGTATCCCGGAGCTGGCGGGCATTCGTGATTGCGGCGGTACGATCCGGATCGGCGCGATGACCCGGCAGGCTCACGCGCTGGCGTCGCCGCTGCTGCGCGATCGCCTGCCCCTTCTCGGATACGGATTGTACAATGTCGGTCACCCGCCCACCCGTGCGCGCGGCACGATCGGCGGCAGTGTCTCGCATGCCGACCCGGCCGCCGAAACTCCGGCGGTCATGCTGGCCTACGATGCGCGCATGGTGCTGGCGGGCAAAAGCGGAACGCGCACCGTCGATGTTGCGGATTTCATGCTCGGCACGTTCGAGACCTGCATCGAGGAAGGCGAGATCCTGACGGAGATCGTCGTGGATGTGCCGCCGGCAGAGGGCACGGCCTTCGTCGAGCTGTCGCGTCGCAAGGGAGATTTCGCCATGGCGTCGGCCGCCGCGCGCATGCGGCTGAACGAGGACGGCGCCTGCGCATCGGCCCGTCTCGTCATCGGCGCTGTGGCACCCGTGCCGCTGCGCTTCGACGCCGTGACCGATGCGCTGACAGGACAGGTCGTCACCGAAGGTCTTCTGCGCGAAGCGGTGTCGCTGATCGACCTTGAACGGTTCGAGTTCGACAATCCGGATATCAGCCTCGCCTATCGCCGGCATATCGGGCCTGTGCTGGCGCGTCGCGCCCTGATGCAGGCCTTCGAGCGGGCCGGGGAGCGCCGGTCATGAAGATGCACGACCTCGAGCTTTCGGTGAACGGACAGTCGGTCTCGCTGCGGGTGGAGCCGCGCCAGACGCTCGCCGACGCGTTGCGCGGAACGCTGGGCCTGACCGGCACGCATCTCGGCTGCGAGCACGGCGTCTGCGGCGCCTGCACGATCATCGTCGACGGCGAGCCGGCGCGCGGCTGCCTGATGCTCGCGGTTCAGGCACAGGGCGCGGAGGTGATCACCGTCGAGGGCGTGTCGCCGCCGACCGGGCTTTCGCCGATCCAGCAGGCGATGCGGGAGCATCACGGGCTGCAATGCGGCTTCTGCACGCCCGGCATGGTCGTCGTGCTGCACCACCTCCTGTCGACCAACCCCGATCCGACCGACGACGACATCCGCGAGGCCATCTCGGGGCAGCTCTGCCGCTGCACGGGATACCAGGGGATCATGGCGGCGGCCAGGGCGGTGGTGGCCCGCCGCCGGCACGAGATTCGAGACAACTGACACGAACGCCCAAGGAACGCACTGAATGCCAATCTGCATAAACATCGATGACATCCAGGAAGGCCAGAACGTCTTGCAGACGCGGGGCGGCTCCATGTCCACCAAGATGGTCTACGGCAACGACTGCAACATGATGATCGCGGTCCGCGGACCAGGCTATCACTCGCATCCGCACACGCATGATGCCGAGCAGATCAACTACGTCACGGAAGGGGAGGTCTGGGTCTTCATCAACGACGGCGGTTTCCTGATGAAGAAGGGCGACCTCTGCCGCATCCCGCGCAACGCCGTCCACTGGGCGTGGAACCGCAGCGACGGCGACGTGACGCTGATCGAGGTTCACGCGCCGGCCTGCGATCCGCTCGTGCGCAAGAATGCGGTCGGCCTCTATTTCGAGGGCGAGACGCCGGACCTTTCGACGGCGGTCGACACGGTGCGCACCGGCTTCGAGGGCGATCCCATGGAGATCGAGGCGCGCGTGCTGGGAATGACCGTGGAAGAGTTGAAGGCGGAATTGCAGGCCGCCGAATAGAGGTCGGGCACGCCGGCGACGGCCGGCGCGAAAGCGGCCCGTGGCTAAGGACGACAGAGATGAGCGCGGATCAGACCATGTTCGAGCCCCTGATGATGTATGGCGGTGCGTTTCGGCCGGCGATCGGCGGCGAGACCTTCGTTTCCACGAATCCTGTGGACTGCAGCCCGCTTGCCCGGATACCGCTCGGGGACGAACGCGACGCGCGCGCCGCGGTGGACGCGGCCGCCGCCGCCTTTCCCGGCTGGTCGAGATTGAGCGCGGCCACCCGCGCGCGCCATCTGCATCGCGTGGCCGACATCATGGAGGCGCGCCGCAACGAACTGGCGTTGCTGGTGACGCGCGAGGAAGGAAAGCCGCTCGCCGAAGCCCAGGGCGAATTGCAGCTCTCCATCGATTCCCTCAGATGGTACGGCGAAGAGGCGCGGCGGGCATATGGCGCCTGGATTCCCGATCCCGTGCCGAACCGGCGCCTCCTGACGATGCGCCAGCCGGTCGGCGTTTGCGGCGCCATCATCCCCTGGAATGTTCCCTGCGCCATGATCTTCCGCAAGGCCGCGCCGGCGCTTGCGGCGGGCTGCACCATGGTGCTCAAGCCGGCGGAAGCGACGTCGGCCATCGCGCTCAAGGTGGCCGAGATATTCATGGAGGCGGACCTGCCCGCCGGCGTCATCAATTTCGTGACCGGCAAGGCGTCGAAGATCGGCAGCGTATTTCTCACCGATCCGCGCGTGCGGAAGATTTCCTTCACCGGCTCCACGGAGGTGGGCAAGCTTCTGCTGCGCGGCGCGGCTGACCAGATCAAGCGCACGTCGATGGAACTCGGCGGCAACGCTCCGGCCATCCTGTTTGAGGATTGCAATATCGAGGAGGCCATCCGGTCGGTCTCCGCGTTGAAATTCCTGAACGCCGGCCAGGCCTGCATCGGTGCGAACCGCATCTATGTCCATGACGCGATCTACGAACAGGTCGCCGATCAGATCGCCGCCCATACCCGCGGCATGAAAGTCGGCGACGGCAGTCAGAACGGCGTCCGGATGGGGCCGCTGGTCGATTTCAAGGCGGTCGAAAAGGTCGAGGAACTGGTCGCGGACGCCGTGGCGAACGGCACCGAGATCAGGGCCGGCGGCAGCCGCATCCAGGGAGAAACCTACGAGCGCGGCTCGTTCTACGCGCCTACCGTCCTGACGGAGGTTCCGAGCCGCGCGCGGCTCTGCGCGGAGGAAATCTTCGGTCCGGTCGCGGCGCTCTATCGCTTCCGGACGGAGGAGGAGGTGCTCTCCGCCGCGAACGACGTGCCCTACGGCCTTTCTGCCTATCTGTTCACCGAGGACATGGATCGGGCGATCCGGGTCGGGGAACGGCTGGAAACCGGCATGGTCGGCATCAACGAGATCAGGCTCGGCGCCGCAGAGGCCCCGTTCGGCGGCATCAAGGAAAGTGGCATAGGCCGGGAGGGCGGCCGCGAAGGCCTCGACGAGTATCTTGAAACCAAGCTCCTCGCCATGCGCGTCAGGAGCTGAGATCAGTCGCCCGCCGGGACATCCCGTTCCCACATCGAACTGGCAAGCCCTTCCTGAATGAGAACGCCGTCCTGATTGACGATGCGGACGCGCCGGGTGACGCTGTATCGCCGGCCGTCCTCCATCAGCGTCTTGTCGGCGATGGAAACCTCCAGATGGATCGTATCGCCGGCGACCAGCGGCTTGTGATAGGCCCACTGGTCGACGCCCATCGCCCGCACGAATTTCTCGCTCGAAACGACGAGCGAGCTTTCGAGATGGCTGCCGAGCGAGAGCGCGATGCCCATCGAGCCCTGCGCCCGGACCGGCCCCAGCCCGTTCCGGCGCATGAATTCCTTGTCGCAATGGACGGGATGCCAGCCGCCCGTCAGCATCATGTAGAGGTTGATGTCGGTTTCGGTGATGGTCCTGCCCTGGCTGATGGCCGTCTGGCCGACTTCTATCGTGTCATAGGTGAAGCCGTAGGGAATTCTGGATTCGCTCATCACCGCTCGAACCTCTCTTCTGGCGCGTTTCGTTTAGAGCATTTCCGCCGGACGCAGACGAGCCGCAAGACTTTTGCGAAGTCCTGCGGCTCGGCAAGCGGCCCTATAAGATCGGCGGTCAGCCGGCGATCGCGGCGTCGATATACTGGTTGGTGTAGGTGCCCTTGACGTCTTTCACGTCGACGATCCCGGCGCGAGACGCCAGTTCCGCCGACTTCGCGACCACCTCGTCGACATTGCGCATGACGTTGGCTTCGCCGTTCGCGACGGTCATGTCGTTATATGCCTTGATCGCCGCGATGCGGAAGTCGCGATCCTCGTTGGCGACGACGTCGTACTTCGCCGTGATGCGGTCGAGGATCACGGCCGGATCGGACGCCAGTATGTCGAGCGCGGAATTGCGCATTGCGCGCAGGAACTTGACGACCGTTTCCTCGTTCGCCTGCGCATATTCCTTCGTCATCAGCAGCACGCCGCCGGGCAGCGGCGCATAGTCCGAAGTCGGCCAGATCTCGACCGGCTCATTGTTCATCTTGAGCAGCAGCGCCGTTTCGACCGTGGCCAGAAACGCGTCGACACGACCCTGCTTCAAAATCTCGACATTGCCGGCATTGGAGCCGATGGCCTGCCGGACGACCTTGTCGCCCGGCACGTCAGTCCCTGCGAGCAGGAGGTTGAGCACGTTCTCCTGCCCACCGCCGAGTGACGCAAGTCCGACCGTCTTCCCGGCGAAATCCTCCGGTTTCCTGATCGGATCGGCGCTACGGCTGACGACGTTGAAGATACCGCGATGCAGACTCGTTCCGACCGAGAAGACGGGCTCATCCTGCGCTTCCTGTGCCCGAAATACATCGAGCAGCCCTACTCGTGCGGTAGCGGCCTGGTTCGTGACGACCTGCTGAATGGCCGCCGAGGTGTTGCGGATCGAGGTGACCTCGACATCCAGGCCCTCGCGCTCGAAATGACCGCCGACCACGCCATTCATTTCGTGGATGTATTCCAGTGCCAGATCGAATGGCTCCATGAAGACAAGCTTGGTCTTGGACTGTGCCAGAACCGGCATGCCTCCAAGCAGAAATCCCGCGCTTCCGGCGGCGAGACCTTTCAATACGGTGCGGCGATTGGTCATGAAGCTTTTCCCCTGCATTTCCTGTTCCTCCGACAGAAGATGTCAGACGATATCAGCGTGTCCTCCCGCGCCAATGATCGACATGATCCGGGCTATTACCCTTGGTAATAGCTTCCTCGGCCATTTGAATTGTCTGGTCAGGGCTCGTTTCGAACATGCCGCAATGAGCGAGCCATGCTGATTTTGTTGCTCCGGGCACGACCTTCTGAGCGCGCATCACGGCCCGACTTCTTGTCCCGCGATCGGCGCTCAGCGACGTGAGAATGCGTAAGAGCGAGGCGCCGCTTCGCCCGTGCGGCGCACACCTAGGAACCGGTCGACGAGCGGCGGCAGCCGCGTCCGCACTCTATTGGAAATATCGATTTGAGCGTTTGAATTTTATCGTTTTTCCGGCGTTCGCCGGAGGGGTATGTCTCGAACGGGAGACGGCTCTTCAGGATTTTCGGGGCCGTCGGAAATTCGAAACGCTCGACCGACAGGCGGATAAAATCGTGCATCTCAAGCTCGGCTACAAGGCTTCAGCGGAACAGTTCGGCCCCAGCGAATTGCTGAAATACGGGGTGCTTGCGGAGGAGTGCGGGTTCGACTCGCTTTTCATCAGCGATCATTTCCAGCCGTGGCGCCATACTGGCGGGCACGCGCCTTTTTCCTTCTCGTGGATGGGGGCTCTCGGAGCGCGCACGTCGCGGATCGTCATGGGCACCAGCGTGCTGACGCCGACCTTCCGCTATCATCCGTCGATCGTTGCCCATGCGTTCGGTACGCTGGGCGAGTTGTTCCCCGACCGGGTGATACTGGGCGTCGGCACCGGCGAGTCGCTCAACGAAGTGCCTGCCACTCGCGTGGAGTGGCCGGAGCTCAAGGAACGCTTCGCGCGTTTGCGGGAGTCGATTTCCCTCATGCGGAAGCTCTTCACGGAAGAGCGTCTGAGCTTCGAGGGCGAATTCTACAGGACCGAGAACGCGACCATCTACGACCGGCCGGAGAAGCCCGTGCCCATCTATGTCGCGGGCGCCGGTCCGATGATCGCAAAATATGCCGGCCGGGTCGCCGACGGCTTTATCTGCACGAGCGGAAAGGCCCCTGAACTCTACCGCGAGACGCTGCTGCCCAATGTCGACGCCGGTTTGGCCGATGCGGGCCGCGCGCCGGACTCGATCGATCGTATGATCGAAATGAAGGTTTCGTTCGACACCGATCTGGAGAGGGCGCGGGAAGATACGCGGTTCTGGGCCGCGCTCGCGCTCTCGCCGGAAGAGAAGATGTCCGTGGAAGACCCGCTCGAAATGGAGAAGCTCGCCGACGCGTTGCCGATCGAGCGGACGGTCAAGCGCTGGATCGTTTCCAACGACCCGGACGAGCATGTGGAGCGTATCCGGCCCTATGTCGAGCTGGGCTTCCGCCACCTTGTCTTTCATGCGCCGGGTCCGGACCAGGCCCGTTTCATCAGGCTCTATTCCGAACAGGTGTTCCCGAAACTCAGGAAGGCGTTCGGCTAGCGGGCGGTTTCGACGCCGGGCGGCAAAGATGGAACTGATTGCAGTCCCTGAATTGCCTATGATCGCCCCCGGCGACGATCTGGCGCGCATCGTGATGGACGGCCTTGCGCGCGCGGGCCTTTCGCTCCGGGACCGCGACATACTGGTGTTCGCCCAGAAGATCGTCTCGAAGTCCGAGGGACGCATGGTCGACCTCATCGATGTAGAGCCGTCCGGGGAGGCCATGCGGATTGCGCGCGAGGTCAGGAAGGACCCACGTCTGGTGGAGGTTGTACTTTCGGAGTCCCGCCGTATCGTGCGTCAGGCTCCGGACGTGCTTATCGTCGAGCACAGGCTCGGCTATGTCATGGCCAATGCCGGCGTCGACATGTCGAATGTGCAACAGGGAGAACGCGGCACGCGCGCGCCGCTTCTGCCCGAGAATCCGGATCGGAGCGCCTGTCGCCTGCGTGAGGCGATTGCCGCGGCGTCAGGCGCCGATATAGCCGTGGTCATCAACGACAGCTTCGGGAGGCCATGGCGGCAAGGCGTCACCGGAGTTGCGCTCGGCGCATCCGGAATTCCGGCCTTGCGCGACCGGCGCGGCAGGCCCGATCTCTTCGGCCGCAAGCTGGAGGTAACGGTCGTCTGCTTTGCCGACGAGATAGCGGCCGCCGCCTCCCTCGTCATGGGACAGGGCGACGAAGGACTTCCGGTGGTTCTCGTCCGCGGTCTGTCCTGGGACGATCCGGCAATGCCAGCGCTGTCGATCTGCCGTCCTCCGGCAACGGACCTGTTCCGATGACCGGGGGCCGCGCAGGTTCCCTTTCCGTGCGCGCGGTCGTTTCGCGGGAAAGCGATCGGCCATGAGACCCGATGCCATCTGGGCCGTCGTACCGTTCAAGGGCTTCGAGCGATCGAAGCAAAGATTGTCGCCTGCCTTCAGCGCGCGTGAGCGCAGCACGCTGGCGGGATTGATGCTCGAAGACGTTCTCGACGCGCTGCAGCGAGTCGCTGAACTGGACGGGATCGTTCTTGTCACGAGGGACGAAGCGGCGGCCGAGATCGCCCGCGAGCGTCAGATAGAAGTGTTCGTCGAGCGGGAGACGAGCGATCACTCGCAGGCCGTTCTCGAAGCGGCCCATGCTCTCGCCGCGAGATCGGTGGCCGGCATCCTTGCGCTGCCGGCGGACATTCCGGGCGTCGAACCGTCCGAAGTCTCTTGCTTCGTCGCCTCGCACCGCGCGGCGAGCAATTCCGTCACGATCGCGCCGTCGCTCGATCGGCGAGGCTCCAACGCCATCGCGATGACGCCGGCCGGCGTGCTGCCGCTCCAGTACGGAGAAGACAGCTTCGAGAGGCACGTCAGCTCGGCGGCGCGGCTGGGACTGAGTCTGTCGGTGCTCGATATGCCCGGCCTGGCGCTCGACATCGATACGCCGGAGGATTGCGCGCTGTTTCTGAGCCGCGCCTGCTCGGATACCCGGACGCGACGCTTTCTGAGGCGGCGCGATGCAGCCAGGTCGCGTCGGTCCAGACATCCCGAGAACCTTCACACGTGATTGCGGAGCATTTCTGAAATGCCTTTGGAACACGAACTGGAAAAGATGCTCGATTCCTTTGCCGGGCTCATTCCCACGGACGAGGAAGCGCGCCAGCTCGGCGCCGTCGAGAACACGGGGCTGCTGATGCCGCATGCTGCGCGGATACGCGACGAAGGGCATGGCGACGTGGTCACCTATTCCCGAAAGGTCTTCATTCCGCTCACTCAGCTTTGCCGGGATGTCTGCCATTACTGCACATTCGCCCATCCGCCGCTGCGCGAGGAGGCTCCCTTTCTGAGCGCCGGGCAGGTCCTGGCCATCGCGGAAGCCGGCAGGAAGGCCGGCTGCAAGGAGGCCCTGTTCACCCTGGGCGACAAGCCCGAACTGCGCTATCGCGTCGCGAAGGAGTTCCTCGATCGCGCCGGCTACGCGTCCACGCTGGATTATCTGCGCGCCGTGGCCAAGCTCGTCCTTTCCGAGACCGGCCTGTTGCCGCATCTCAATCCCGGCGTGATGTCCCGCGACGAGATCCTGTCGCTGCGCGATGTTTCGGCTTCGATGGGCATAATGCTGGAAAGCGCGTCGGAAAGGCTTTGCCAGCGCGGCCATGCGCATTTCGGCTCCCCCGACAAGCACCCTGCCGTGCGGCTTCAGACGATCGAGGCGGCGGGGGAGGCGGCCGTCCCGTTCACCTCCGGCATACTGATCGGAATAGGGGAGACGCGCGCTGAACGGATCGAATCCCTGCTCGCCCTGCGCAGAAGCCATCAGCGCCACGGCCATTTGCAGGAAGTCATCATACAGAACTTCAGGGCCAAGCCCGGAACCCGAATGGCCCACGCGCCGGAGCCAAGCTTCGACGAGCACCTTTGGACAATTGCCGTCGCGCGCATCATCCTCGGCCCTCAGATGAGCGTGCAGGCGCCGCCGAACCTGACCGCTGGCGAGAAGGCGCAGGTCATCGCAGCCGGCATAAACGACTGGGGCGGCGTGTCGCCCGTGACGATGGACTATGTGAACCCGGAAGCGCCGTGGCCGCATATCCAGGATCTGGCGCGCGACACGGCGCATTCCGGCAAGCATCTGGCCGAGAGGCTGACGGCCTATCCTTCGTTCGTGCGCGATCGCGGCCGGTGGTTCTCGGATGCCCTGCGCCGGCCCGTGCTCGAAATGTCCGACGCGGACGGGCTGGCGCGCACCGGGGAATGGCGGCCGGGCGCGGCCCTTGCGCCTGATCATATCGATGCGAGCTGCCCGCTTTCGCATGTTTCGACGCCGGCGCGCGGCGAGTTGCGCAGAGCCGTCGGCAAGGCGCGCGACGGCAAGCGCCTGAATGAGGGTGAGATCGTCGCGCTTTTCGGCGCCCGGGGCGAAGACTTCGAATATGTGCGTGCGGCGGCAGACGGGTTGCGGCAGGAGACCCATGGAGATGCGGTCAGCTATGTGGTGACGCGCAACATCAACTATACGAACGTCTGTTACTTCCGCTGCCAGTTCTGCGCCTTCTCGAAGGGAAAGATGAGCGAGAATTTGCGCGGCAAGCCGTACGATCTGGAGCTCGGCGAAATCGCCCGAAGGGTCGAGGAGGCCTGGAGCCGCGGCGCAACGGAGGTGTGCCTGCAAGGCGGCATCCACCCGAGCTACACCGGCGCGACATATCTCGAAATACTGGAGACCGTGAAGAAGGCGGTTCCCGAAATGCATGTCCATGCGTTCTCGCCCCTGGAGGTCTGGCAGGGTGCGAGCACGTTGGGCATGCGTCTCGAAGACTATCTGCGGGCGCTCAAGGATGCCGGGCTCGGCAGCCTGCCGGGCACGGCGGCGGAAATTCTCGACGACGAGGTGCGGCAGATCATCTGTCCGGACAAGATCGACACGCAACAGTGGCTCGAAGTCATGCGCACGGCCCATGGCGTCGGTCTGCGATCAACCGCAACGATCATGTTCGGCCATGTCGACAGGTCGCATCACTGGGCGCGGCACCTTCTCAGGATACGCGATCTGCAGGCCGAGACGGGAGGGTTCACGGAATTCGTCCCGCTTCCCTTCGTGCCGATGGAAACGCCGATCTATCTCAAGGGCCGTTCGAGGCAGGGGCCGACGTTCCGGGAGGCCGTGCTGATGCACGCGGTCGGCCGTCTGGTGCTCCATCCTCTCGTCGCCAGCATCCAGGCGTCCTGGGTCAAGATGGGTCTTGAAGGCCTGCAGTATTGTCTGGATGCGGGCGTCAACGATCTTGGCGGGACGCTGATGAACGAGACCATATCCCGCGCCGCGGGCGCGTCTCACGGACAGGAGATGAGACCTTCCACGTTCGAGGAAATAGCGGCGAGGAAGGGGCGCTCGATCTGGCAGAGAACGACGCTCTACAAGCCGGCGCCGTCGCATCGGCGCGATGCCGCGCTCGCGGCTGACGACCTGCTCGAATTGCCGGCGGCAGGTATGCGACATCATGTCCGCGTTGCGGCCGAATAGCGGCCGGGCATTGTCTGAAACAGGCGGAACAACGGAGCGCGACCCAGACAGGCAGGCTGGAAAACCACTTATCGAATTCTTCCATCACCTGGATTAAAATTCATCGTTTTCCTTCTGCAAAACGCATCCATACACTCCGTTCAGCATCGAAGAACAGAAGTCTCCCACAGCGGCGCGCAAGCAGCGCACGCGAAGACGAGCTTTGCAAAAGAAACGATGTCAAATGGGGAATCGGAGGTTCGAAAATGAAGAAGGATACCTTTACGGCGTCAAGCCTGACGCGCCGCGATGCATTGAAGGGCATGGCGGGTTTGGTGCCGGCGGTCGCGCTGGGAGGCGCGGTCGGTACGGCGACGAAAGCCCTTGCCGCATCCGGCAGCGGTCCGATTATTTTCATGACGTGGGGCGGAGCGTTCGGCGCGGGAGTGCGCACGGCTTTCTCCGAGCCTTACACGAAGAAGACCGGGATCGAGATAAAGGACATCACGCCTTTCAATCTCGGCAAGTTCCAGACAGCCATGCGCAACGGCAATCCCGAGGGATATGACATCGCATGGTTCAACGACGAGGTGGAGCCGGCCCAGCTCGGCGCCGACGGCATGCTTGAGGAAATCAACTACGAGTGGATGCCGGCGGCGGAGGGCGTGATTGCCGGCGCGCGCCAGAAGTACGGCGTCGCGCCCTACGTGACGCTCTACCAGATGTGCTACAACACCGAGGCGCTGAAGGGAAAGACGCCGCAGAACTGGAAAGACTTCTGGGACGTGGAAGGAATTCCCGGTCCGCGCTCGCTTGGCTCATGGGTGTGCGGTGTGCTGGAGGCGGCGTTGCTTGCCGATGGCGTGGAGCCGGACAAGCTTTATCCGCTGGACGAGGATCGCGCGTTCAGGAAGCTCGACGAGATCAAGCCGCATATTCGCGTGTTCCACGACACCCAGGCCAACGATGCCATGCAGCAGATGCTCGAACAGGGCGAGGTCGCGATGACCTTGACCTGGGCGACCGATACGCTGGCCGCGCATCTTGCCGGAAAACCCGTCAATATCGTCTACAATCAGGGCTTCTACTTCAGCCCGCTGGTCGGCATCGCCAAGGGCACGCCGAAGCTGAAGGAGATCCACGAATATCTGAATATGTTCTTCGAGCCGCAGGCAGAGCTCGATTTCATCAAGGCATGGCCGACATCGCCTGCGAATCCGGCCGTGCTCGACCTGCTTACCGACGAGCAGAAGGCGTCCGTCGCTCCCGGCAATCTTGACAGGATGATCAACTTCAACGTCGAGTACTATCTGGCCAATCGTGCCAGGCTGCAGCAGAAGTACGACAGCTGGCGCGTTGTGTAGCCCGGCCGGGCTTTCTGAGGGGCCGCAACGACGGATCGGGGCGGCCCTCCCGGGACCAGTTCGCAAGCCTAGTCGATCGGCGAGGATCAGGCCTGAATGACCCAGAACACACCGACCGGCGTGGAAAAAGGTACCGGTGCGTCCATCGAGATCCAGGATCTCTCCAAGAAGTTTGGAGAGTTCACGGCCGTGTCCGACTTCAACCTGAGCATCCGGGGCGGCGAGTTCATCTCCGTGCTGGGTGCTTCCGGCAGCGGCAAGACCACGGTGCTGCGTATCCTGGCGGGCCTTGAGGAGCCGACCGGCGGCCGCATCCTGATCGATGGGCAGGACGCAACGCTCCTTCCGTCCGAAGCGCGCGACATCGGGCTTGTGTTTCAGGACTACGCGCTGTTTCCGCACATGTCGGTCGAGCAGAACATCGCTTTCCCGCTGCGCATGCGGAAAGTTCCGAAGGACAGGATCAGGGCCGACGTGGACCGCATCCTTGCGCTCGTCGGCGCGTCGCATCTGAGGACGCGAAAACCCAACCAGCTGAGCGGCGGCCAGCAGCAGCGCATCGCGCTTGCCAGGGCGCTGGTGTTCAACCCAAAGCTGCTCCTGCTGGACGAGCCGCTGTCGGCCCTGGACAAGAACCTCCGCGAGCATATGAAGGCCGAGATCAAGGCGCTGCACCGCAAGACCGGCGTGACGGTCATCTACGTCACGCACGACCAGTCCGAGGCTCTGGCGCTCTCGGACAGGGTCGTGGTGATGCGGGACGGCCGGATTCTGGACATCGACGCGCCCGACACGCTGTATCAGCTTCCGACCTCGTCCTATCTGGCCACCTTCGTCGGCGACGCCAATCTGATCGACGGCGTCGTGGCGTCTGTCTCGGGCGACAATGTCCAGATCGACAGCCGGCTCGACAGGATAGAGCTGCCGAAATCGCGCGTTCGTCTGGAAAGCGGCGTTTCGGAAGGCGCCCGCATCAAGCTCGTCGTCAGGCCGGAGAACATCGTGATCGATCCGCCGCAGCATATGGATGGATTGCTGCGGATCGACGGCTCTATCCTGGAGATGCTCTACAATGGCGCGCACACCATCTACACCGTTTCATCCGATCGTCTTCCGGAACCCCTGATCGCCCGGTGCGGACAGCATCAGAGCGGCACGTTCCAGACGGGGCACAACGTTCCGATCGGGCTGCGGACCGATCGGTTCGTCGCCGTGCCTGACAATGGCGAGAGCGTCGGTCCATGAGCGGCGCTCCGATGCCGACCACGCTCGCGGCGGCAACGGCCACGCCTGCGGCAAGGACGGGCAGGCGAGGGAGATTCCCTTTTGGCGGCTGGCTGCAAGGGAACGCGTTCATCTGGCTCGTTCCCGGCATTGCCCTGATGCTTGCCGTCTTCATACGCCCGATCCTGCTCATCGTGCAGGAATCGTTCACCGATCCCTCATTCGGCCTCGAAAACTACAGGACGCTCGCCAGCGACCCGCTTTACCGCAGGGTCATGTGGAACTCCGTCAACTCCGCCTTGCAGGCGACGCTTTTCTGCATCCTGATCGGGTACCCGGCGGCATACGCCATCTACAAGGCAGCCCCGAAGTGGCGGCAGGCGATGCTGGTGATCCTGCTGTTCTCGTTTGCCGTGGGCACAATACCGAGAGCTTTCTCGTGGCTCGTGATCCTCGGCGACAAGGGGCTGGTGAACAACCTTCTGTTCTGGATCGGCGGATGGGAAACCCCGGTTCACCTGCTCTACAACCAGATCGGCGTGGTGGTGGGCATGGTCCATGTCATGTTGCCCTATATCATCCTGATCCTTCTGGGATCGATGATGCGGGTCGGCACGACGCTCGTTCCGGCGGCCCGGACGCTCGGGGCGCGGCCGCTCCGCGCGTTCTTCGAAATATTCCTCCCATTGACGATGCCGGGCGTCGTGGCGGGGGCGATGCTGGTGTTTGTCTATTCTCTCGGCTTCTATCTCGTGCCGGCCGTGCTTGGAGGCGCTTCCCAGACCACCGTCGTCATGCAGATCGAGAGCCTGGCCCTGCGGTCGGGTCTCTGGGGCATGGGTTCAGCGCTCTCGACCATCGTGATCGTCGTCTCGGTCATCGGCGCCAGCGTCTATGTCCGGATGACCGGCCTGAGCGATATCACGAAACGCCATTGAGACCAGGTCCCTCGATGAACGCCGCCCGAATTGCCAGACCGATCTTTCTGATTGCTCTCTTCACCTTTCTCGTGGCGCCGATCATCATTTCCGGCAGCGTCTCCTTCACCAGCGACCGGTTCATGAGCTTTCCGCCGAACGGTTTCTCGCTGAGATGGTACGAAAAGATCGCGCAGGACCCCGGTTGGCGCGGCGCATTCGTCGACACCATCATTATCGGCGCCATCTGCATGGTGATCGCCACCACCGTCGGCACGCTTTCCGCGTACGGCATCAGCCGCATCCGATCGGCGTTCCTGCGAAACGCGGTGCTGATCCTTTTTCTGTCTCCGCTTGTCGTGCCCTATGTCGCGTACGGGATGGCGGTCTATCCGATCTTCGCGTCCTACAGGATCATCGGCACCCATCTGGGCGTCGGTCTGGCGCAGTCGATCATCGCGATACCGTTCGTCGTCATCACTGTCATATCGACGATACGCCGGCGCGATCAGGTGCTGGAGGCGGCCGCCAGGACGCTGGGGGCCAGCCCTGTCCAGGCATTCTGGCACGTCGTGCTGCCGCTTCTGACGCCGGGCATCATCGCAGGCGCGGTGCTCTCCTTTCTCACGTCGTTCGATGACGTGATCATGCCGATGTTCCTTGGCGGCGCATCGGTTTCAACGCTGCCGAAGGCGATGCTGGACGCCTTGTCCATGAGCAGCGATCCTTCGGTCATGGCCGCGTCGAGTGTCATCTCGCTCATCGGCCTGATCACATTTCTCGTCATAACGTTCGTAAGGCGGGCGCGCGAGCGCTGAACGCGCCGACATCCAGCTTCATCGGGAGGTATTTTGTGAGCACGATTCTGGCGAATAGTTTTGTCGCGGCCAATGGCGAGGCCACCGCGATTTCCGTGGCGCACTGGCTTACGGACATCGCCGCATCGACAGATGGCCCGGTCTCGATCTGCCTGTCGGGAGGAGGAACGCCGCGCATCCTTTATCGTATGCTGACCGAGCCTCCATTCCTCGGACGGTTCCCCTGGTCGCGTGTCCACTGGTTCTGGGGCGATGAGCGTTTCGTCGCACCGGATCATCCGGCCAGCAATTATCGCATGGCGCGCGAGGCAATGCTCGACCTCGCCCAGGTTCGGCCGCTCCAGATACATGCAATCGATACGACGCGGGCCGACGCCCGGGAGGCGGCCGATGCCTACGAGGCCACGCTTCGGACCTTTCAGCGGGACATCAGGACACCCGCCGGCAAGGACACGCTGTTCGACGTGGTCCTGCTCGGATTGGGTGAAGACGGCCACACGGCATCGCTGTTTCCGGGAACGCCTACCCTTTCCGAGACGGGGCGGCTGGTCGATTCGATCGTCGGCGCGCGTCCCGAGCCCCGTATAACCCTGACCTTCCCGGCTATAGCCTCGAGCCTTCACGTCGCCTTCATCGTCTGCGGATCGGGGAAGCGGGATATCGTGCGCCAGATCCGCGACGGCGCGGACGTGCCGGCGGCGCGGGTGACGTCACGCGGCACCATATCGTGGTTCTTTGACACGGCCGCCGCCGACGATATTGTGTCGGACAGTAAGCGGCGCGCCGCGCGGGCGTGATTTCCGTCGGCCGCGGCCGACAGATCGCAATCGGGCCTTCGCATGCCGAGCAATGGTGTATGTTCTCACCGCTGATCCCGGAGGGCAGGGCGCTTGAACATCGTTTTGGCGCGCACGTTTCTTGAGCTTATTCAGGCGAGGAGCTTCAACAAGGCTGCCGACCGGCTATGCGTGACCCAATCCACGGTCACCGTGCGCATCGCGGCGCTCGAGGAAGAGCTTGGCCAGCAGCTTTTCACCCGCGACAAGGCCGGCGTCGACCTTACCGTCGCCGGGCGGAAGTTCCAGCCCTTCGCCGAAATGCTGCTCCAGACCTGGCAGCATGCCAAGCAGGAACTGGCGCTGCATTCCTCCCGCTCGGTGATGTTCTCGGTCGGCGTCGCGGCGGCGCTGTGGGAGGGGTTGGGCGACCGCTGGCTGCTGCGGATGCAGCGGGAGCAGCCGAGCGTCGCCCTCGGCATCGAATCCGGGCGCTCGGCCCACGTGGTCGAGAAACTCGCTCAGGGCTTCCTGGATGCGGCGGTCGTGCTGGAAGTCATGCCGCGCAAGGACCTGATCATTGAAGAGCTCTTTTCCGAGAAGCTGCTTCTGGTTTCGACCTACCCGCGCAAGGCCGAACGGTGGAATCCGGACTATGTGTACATCCAGTGGAGCGAGGACTTCGCCGTCTACCACCGCACGATCATGCCGAGCGAGATCACGCCGCCTGTCAGCTTCACCGACAATGCGGCCGCCCTGCAGTTCATACTGGAAAGGGGCGGGTCCGGCTACTTTCCCCTCCGGCAGGTCGGAAAGCTGATTGACGAAGGCCGTCTCCATATTGTCGAGGGCGCCGGCGCGGCGCAGCAGCGCACATACCTCGCCCACGCGCACGCCTTGGTCGGACTCGCATGGTTCGACGATGCCGTCGCCACGCTTCGCGAGCAGGTTTCACATCTGTCCGATGCGGAATCCGACCCGCGTTTCGCACATCTCTAGGCCCAGCTGACATTGGCAGACGCATGCGCGCACCGCTTGTGCGGTCGCGCGCTCACCTATCGAATTATGCGATTTGGGCAATGATTTCTTTTCATTTTACTTGGCCATTTTGAGGTGTGAAACTGAATGAGGATCGGGATTGTGAAATAAAATCTCTAAAATATTTCAGATTGTTCGGAGGACAGTAAAATAAAATGACCGCGTCATCTGCATATTCTGAAAACCTTGCGAAAGCGAAGGCTCTTGATTTTCAGACGAGAGCCTACATAGGCGGAAAATTTGTTGATTCCGTATCTGGAAAGACGTTCGACTCTATTTCTCCGATCACCGGAAAAGCTCTTGCCAGCGTCGCGGAATGTGACGAGGCGGATGTCGACAGGGCGGTAGAGGCCGCGCGCAAGGCCTTCGACTCGGGCGTATGGCGCAACATGGCGCCGGCTCGGCGGAAGGCACTCATGCTCAAATGGGCGGATCTGATGGAAAAGCACGCGCATGAACTGGCGCTGCTGGATGTGCTCGACATGGGCAAGCCCATCAAGGATGCCTATGGCGCCGACCTGCCGAGCACGATCACCTGCTTCCGCTGGTTCGCGGAAGCGATCGACAAGGTCTACGACGAGATTTGCCCGAGCGATCCCGGAAGGATCGTTCTGGTCATGCGCGAGCCGCTTGGCGTCGTCGCCTGCATCATCCCGTGGAACTTCCCGCTGATGATGATGGCCTGGAAGGTCGCGCCGGCCCTGATCGCCGGCAACTCGGTGATCCTGAAGCCGGCGGAGCAATCGCCGCTTAGCGCTCTGCGCATTGCGGAACTAGCGGCGGAAGCCGGTATCCCGGAAGGCGTGTTCAATGTTGTGCCCGGCTTTGGCCCGACGGCGGGGCAGGCGCTGGGCCGTCACCCGGATGTGGATTGCATTGCCTTCACCGGTTCCACGGAAGTCGGAAAGCTCTTCCTCAAATATTCCGCGGAATCGAACATGAAGGCCGTCAATCTGGAGTGTGGCGGAAAGAGCCCGCACATCATCCTTGACGACGCGAACATCGACGCGGCGGCGACCTCCGCCGCATGGGCCGTCTTCTATAATCAGGGAGAGGTCTGCAGCGCCGGAACGCGTCTCCTGGTCGACGCATCGGTGAAGGACCGCGTGCTCGACAAGGTGAAGTCGGTGGCTGAATCGATCGTCGTAGGCGATCCGCTCGACCCTGACACGCAGATGGGCGCGATCGTGGACCAGACGCAGCTCGATCGCGTCCTGGGCTACATCGAAGTCGGCAAGGAAGCCGGCGCCAGGCTCGTATGCGGAGGCGAGCGCAGCAGGCGCGACAGCGGCGGCTATTTCGTCAAGCCGACGATCTTCGATGGTGTCGATCCGTCCATGCGCATCGCCCGCGAGGAGATATTCGGCCCCGTCCTCTCCACATTGACCATCAAGGGAGCCGACGATGCCGTGCGCGTGGCCAACGACACCATCTACGGGCTCTATGCCGCGGTCTGGACCACCGACATCAACAAGGCTTTCAAGGTCGTCCGCGGCGTGCGGGCAGGCGCCGTCAACGTGAACACCTATTCGGGCGGCGACATCACGACTCCGTTCGGCGGCTTCAAGCAGTCGGGCTTCGGCCGGGACAAGTCGCTCCACGCTCTGGAGAAATACACCGCCCTGAAGGCGTCCTGCATCGTGCTTGCCTGAGTGGCGAGAAACCCAAGCCGAAGAGCTTCACATGAAAATCGATACCGAGTTTCCGAACGCCAGAGAGGGTGTGTTCGTCCCTCCCGGCTTTGCCAGTCCGGACGAGATCGTCGAAATCGTCCAGTTCTGCGAGGCCATGGGATACCACGGCCTGTGGGCGACGGACTTCATCACGCCGACGCCCATGTACGGCATTCCGGAGGGTGAGAAGCCCGACTGGTTCGAGCCGCTGATATCGATCGCCTTCTGTCTCGCCCACACGCGGAAGATCAAGCTGGGCACGGGCCTGATCCTCGCGCCCTTCCGCGAGCCTGTAATCCTGGCGAAGCAGGTCGCCACACTGGATCAGTTCAGCAATGGCCGGATGTTTCTCGGACTGGGCCTCGGCATGTGCCGGGACGAGTTCGAGGCGCTGAACCCGCGCCGCCCGAAGGCCCACCGCGGCAATATGATGGACGAGTTGATCGAACTTCTCCATCGCTTCTTCTCCGACGAACAGAATGTCACTTTCGATGGCGAGTTCAACGCCGTCGCCGGGATCAACCTCTATCCCAAGCCGGTGCAGAAGCCGTTCCCGATGTATGTCCCGCTTCGGGCCGAGGAAGCCCTGGAGCGCATCGCGAAATGGGGGCTTGGCGTCACGGCGCCCTTAGCCATCCTGCCCGACCGGCTGAAGGCGCTCGAGCCGCACCTCCATGCGGCCGGGCGCACCCTGAAGGATATCGATGCCGTTGCCGAAGCCGAGGTCTTTTTCGGAAAGACGAAGGAAGAGGCGATCGAGGGCTACAAGAAAACCCGGCATGGCCAGTTCAGACTGAAACGCCAGCCGCTGGAGTCCTTCCTTGCCCAGAACTTCGTCGGCACCGTCGACGACGTCGTCGAAGGCGTTCTGAAGGTGAAGGAAGCAGGCATCGACCACTTCAACATTCTGCATGTGCCGGGCGACACGCTGTCCGCCCGCAAGGAACTGCTTCAGCAGTTCTCTGAAGAAGTCATGCCGAAGATCGATTGAGCTCTACAGGTCAAATTCAGGAGGACCCCGATGATCTACGAAATGCGCCGCTATGACGCCATGCCGGGCAAAATGGCCAATCTGCACGAACTGATGGAGACGCTTGCCGTTCCCGTATTCAAGAGGCTCGGGATGGAAGTCGTTGCGTGCTTCAATCCGGAACTCGGCGATGACGAGAATTCGCTCATCTATCTGCTGGGCTATGCCGACATGGCCGCCAGACAAAAGGCGTGGGACGCATTCTGGGTCGACCCCGAATGGACGGCCAAGCGGACGGAACTCGCCAAGAAGTTCGGCGGGCCTGTCGTGGCCAAGAGCAACAGCGTTTTCCTCAAGCCGACGAAATATTCGCCGCTGAAGTGATCGCAGGCCCGCGGCTATCCGTGCCTTTTTGCTGTCAGCCGGCGGCGTCGCCCGCCGGCATCAGACGCATAAAACCAATTATACATCACACGTCAGGGCAGGCCGAGGACGAGCGCTGCCCTGAATTGTCCGCCGCCTTTCAACGCCGGATTAACGAACGCGTGCTAGGATCGTGGCCGGTTTTAGCCTTCATCGAAGTCCCGGATAAGGCTGACGGCGGAGGGGGTTGAAAAAGAAATATTGAGACGCAAAAATTCGTTTCTGAATTTTCTTTATAAGTTTGCGGCCGTTTCGAACAATCAGGCAATAATGATTGCACAGTGCACAGCGCTGTCCCGCCTGATACCGCTTATGTATTTTATCCTGGTGGTCAACAGCTGGATGCTTGCGGCCAGTTTCTGGGAAAAAGCGCCGCTCTGGCTGACGCTCTACGCATCCTCTGGGCTCACCGTGGTCTGCGCGATCCGCATCGTGGCGTGGTGGCGCAGTCGAGGCGAGACTCTCACCTTCGCCAAGGCGAAGAAAGAGTTGACGCGGCTTCCGATCCTGACGGCGGCGCTGGCGGTGGCGTTCACCTCTTGGGCGCTCGCGCTCTTTCCCTACGGCGACGCGTTTGCAAAGGGACACGTCGTCTTCTACCTGACGATTTCCCTCATCAGCACGATGTTCTGCCTGATCCATGTCAGGTCGGCGGCGCTTATTCTCGCGGGGATTGCGGGAACGATAATCGTCACGTTCCTGGTTCTCCAGAACACGCTGATCTTCCATGCGATCGCGCTGAACATCACGCTGGTCACGATCGCGGCGGTCATCGTCATCCTCATCCAGAGCCGCGACTTCGTGCGAATGGTCAACGCCCTGGCGCGCAGCGAGGCGCTGAGCGACGAGAACCTCAGGCTGGCGAATATAGACAGTCTCACCAACCTGCCCAATCGCCGCGCTTTCTTCAGCCAACTGAACGAATCGTTCCGGATCGCCGAGAAATACGGCACGCGTCTGGCGCTCGGGGTCATCGATCTGGACGGGTTCAAGCCCGTGAACGATCTCTACGGACATGCCGTCGGCGACAAGCTGCTCGCGGAGGTCGCCGACCGGCTTTCAAAGGTGTTCTCGAAAGGGTCGATGTTCACGGCGCGTCTGGGAGGAGACGAATTCGCGTTCATAATATCCGACGCGCCTGACGACGAGACGCTGGTCCGCCGGGGCAACGAGATCGGGCTTGCCTTGCGGTCGCCGTTCTCGATCCCGGAGGCGACCATCCAGATATCGGGATCGGTGGGGATCGCCGTCTATCCCGAGATGGCCTCGTCGTCCGAGCAGCTCTATGAGCGCGCGGACTACGCTCTCTATCATGGCAAGGATACGCAGCGCGGCGGAGCCACGCTGTTCGCCGCGAGCCACGAGGCGAGGATCAACAGCGACGCGAAGATAGAGCAGGCCTTGAAGCTCGCCGATTTCGACAGGGAGCTTTCGGTGGTTTTCCAGCCGATCATCGACGTCCGGAACCAGGCCACGATCGGTTTTGAGGCTTTGGCGCGCTGGTCGAGCCCGTTGGTGGGCGTCGTTTCGCCAGCGCAGTTCATTCCCGTCGCCGAAAGGGCGGGCATCGTCAGTTCGATCACGCGGCCCTTGTTGAAAAAGGCCCTGGAATCGGCGGCGTCATGGTCGGACGAGATCCGGCTTTCGTTCAATCTCTCCGCCCACGACCTCAATTCCGCCGAGGGCGTGCTGGCGATCGTCGGCATCATCCAGGGCAGCGCCTTCGACGCCAGGCGCCTCGATCTGGAAATGACCGAGACCGCGTTCACGCATGATTTCGAGCAGGTGAGACGGTCGATCGAGATACTCAGGCTGCTCGGCTGCGGCATCTCCCTCGATGATTTCGGCACCGGCTATTCCAGCCTGTCGCGGCTTCATTCGCTGCCGCTGACGAAGATCAAGATCGATCGCAGCTTCGTCACGGGTCTGGACACCAACCCCGCGAGCCACAAGATCGTCAAATCCCTGCTGGCCCTGAGCCGCGACATGGGGCTTGATTGCGTCGTCGAGGGTGTTGAGACGCGGGAAGAACTGCTGGCCCTCAAGAAGCTCGGCAAGGTCATGGTCCAGGGATATTATTACTCGCGGCCCATCGAACGGAGCGACGTCATGGATTTTCTCGCGGCAGGGTCCGGCGCCGGTTCGCGAGCGGTGAACTAGGTTCTCCGGTGTGAGCGGAGCAGCATCGCCGCGACACGCCGGCGGGCTTGAAACTCGGCGCTTATGAGCGCTTGATGGGAAAAGGACGACATCCGCCGCCCGCGCGGATTCGACGGAAATGCTCCGTGATTTGTTGACGTTTGTCGTGCATTTTCTGGCCGACGGGCGGTTTTGATGTTACCGCTGGCGCCCTGCAGCTTCGCGGTCGGGGCTTCCTATCGGACATGACGGGGAAAGCGGATGGAGTGGGATTTTCGATACTGGTCGACGCTCACCGAGGCGCAGCAGACTGCCTTTCTCGCAAGTTATGTTAGCACGCTGGATTCCGGCTATCAGTGGCGCAAGACGACGATCACCTACTCCTTCCCGTCGTTCCCGACCGGCGAGGAATACCTGCCCTACGTGCCGGCGGGTGAGACGCTTCGCTTCAGCCCGCTCGACGCGCAGGAGAAGGCCTATGTCCGTTTCTTCTTCTCCTATATCGAGAGCTTCCTGAACCTCGATTTCCAGGAGGTTTCGGGCGCGGCCGGCGATATCGTCATCGCCCAGCACAATATGGACGTTGCCGGCTATGCCGACCTTCCCGGCGATTTCTCGAAATCCGGCATGTTCCTCGCGGACGACGTGCAGTCCACCGAATTCGGCGACTTCGCCTACACGGTGCTGACCCACGAGATCGGCCATCTGCTCGGGCTTGAGCATTCCCGCGCCTATGACGGAGAGATCCGCCCGAATCCGAGCCTGCCGGTGCAGTACGATACGACGCTGATGTCGGTCATGTCCTATTCCGACATGGTCAATCTCGCGGCCGGCAAATATGTCAGCGCGCTGATGCCGCTCGACATCGCCGCCCTCATGGACATGTACGGCGCGCGCGCCTCGACGGAGAACAACGTCTTCCGCGTGGTGGACGGCTATCCGACGCCGACCCATAGCGGCAACACCTGGACGATCAGCGGCAACGTGCCGTTCACGGTGGTCGATACGGGCGGCTTCGACACCATCGATGCGTCCGGTTACACGGCGACCGCCGGTGTCCGGTTCGTCTTCGACGAGGGATTGTGGCTGTCCGGGCAGAATCCCTACAACCAGCTGAGCTACTATATCGACGCCGGCAACCGTCCATGGATCGACCTTGCGGGCCAGACGGACGGCGTGCCGATGATCGGCATCTTCCAGGGAACCGTGATCGAGAAGTTCATCGGTACTGCCGGCGGCGATCACGTCTACGGCAATGCGTTCAACCAGACTGCCGATGGCGGAGCGGGCGTCGACGTCTTCTATTTCTCCGGCGTCGCCGGCGGATACGACCTTTCGGTGGACGCTGCGACCGGCGACATCATCGTGGTCGACATCAACCTCTCCGACGGCAATGACGGCACCGACAGGCTGATCGGTTTCGAACTGGCGAGCTTCGCCGGTCAGGCGGCGGTCACCATCCAGAGCCTTCTCGATCCGATTCTCTGGTACGAAAGCCGCGACGACGTGACCACCGTCGCCGCCACGTGGCAGTTGATGATGGGTATCGTGCCCGAGGCATCCGGCTTCGAATATCTCATCTCATCGCCCGCCAATCCGACCGATCTCAACGATCCCTATTTCGCGCAGTTCAACGTCGAGAACACATACCTGAACTTCGCCTGCAATCTCGCCTTCGAGATTCCGCAGAGCCTTGCCTGGTACGAGGCCGAATATGGCAGCCTCAGCTTCGCGCAGGCCGTCGGCAAGGCCGTGGATACGATCATCACCGCATCGGGAACAGCCAATCTCGCCGGCGCGAAGAACTTCTTCCTCGGCGCCGAAAGCTATTACACGCAGGTGGCGCTGGAGCGCATCGTCCGCCCCGGCGTCAGCCTCGACGACGCCGTGAAGGTTGCGATGCTGAGTTCCGTGCTCTACGAAAGCGTCAAGGCCGATGCCGGCCCGTATGGCGAGGCCGTCAACGATTTCGCCAACGAGGTCCGCGCGGCGGGACTGTCGGATTCCTTTGGAGAAAGCCTGTTCGCTTGAGGCGTCGCCTGCTTCCATGAGCGCTTCCACCGGAACGGACGGCTATCGTCGCCTCTACGACGGCTTCCGCTGGCGGGTGCCGAGCCGCTTCAACATCGGCGTCGCCGTCGCCGATGACTGGGCGCGACGGGAGCCGGATCGGCCCGCCATCCTCGAATACGGGTCGGGACGGCCCGCGCGGACGCTGACCTATGGCGATCTGGCGCGCCGGTCGAACGCCTTCGCCAACGCCCTGCGGGCGCGTGGCGTGAGGCGCGGCGACCGGGTGGCTCTGCTCCTGCCGCAGGGGTTCGAAGTCGTCATTGCCCATGTCGCCATCTACAAGCTCGGCGCCATCGCGCTGCCGCTGGCTGTGCTCTTCGGCATCGAGGCGCTGGAATACCGGCTCTACTCTGCGGGTGCGAAGGTCGTGGTGACCAATGCCGGCGGCGTCGAAAAGCTGCGCAAGCTGACGCCGCGCCTGCCCGGCCTGGAATTCGTCGTCTGCGTCGAAGGCGCCGCGGATGCGCTGGACTTCGACCGGCTGGTCGCCGATTCGCCTGCTGCTTTCGAACCGGAGGATACGGGACCGGACGACCCGGCACTGATGATCTTCACCTCCGGCACGACCGGGCCGCCGAAGGGCGCGCTGCACGGCCACCGCGTGCTGCTCGGCCATATGCCGGGCATCGACATGGCCTACGAGTTTCCGCCCCGGCCCGACGAGGTGATGTGGACCCCGGCGGACTGGGCATGGGCGGGCGGCCTGCTCAACGCGCTGTTTCCCGCCCTGATGCTGGGCGTGCCCGTGGTGTCGGCGCGCTTCGACAAGTTTGCGGCCGAGCCGGCGCTGGCGCTGATGGAGGAGATGCGGGTGACCTCGGCCTTCATTCCGCCGACGGCGCTGCGCATGCTGAAAGGCGCCTCGGGCGCGTTGGACAGCAGCCGCCTGCGGTTGCGCGCCGTCTGCTCGGCCGGCGAATCGCTCGGCCGCGAGACGTTCGAGTGGGCGCAGTCCGCGCTCGGGGCGAGCGTCAACGAATTCTACGGCCAGACCGAATGCAATCTCGTGCTCGGATCGAGCCGTGCGCTCGGCGTCAGCCGCGCCGGCGCCATCGGCCTTCCGGTGCCCGGCCATCATGTGGCGCTGATCGACCCGGAAGGACGGGTGCTGCCGGCCGGCAGGCCGGGCCAGATCGCCGTCCGCAAGCCCGATCCGGTGATGTTCCTCGGCTACTGGCAGAACGATGCGGCGACCGAGGCGAAGTTCGTCGGCGACTGGATGACGACCGGCGACCAGGGCATCATGGACGCGGACGGCTATGTGCATTTCTTCGGCCGCGACGACGACGTCATCACTTCGGCCGGCTTCCGCATCGGTCCCGGCGAGATCGAGGATTGTCTGACCGGCCATCCCGCCGTCGCGCTGGCGGCCGCGGTAGGCAAGCCCGACCTGCTCCGCACGGAGATCGTCAAGGCCTATCTCGTGCTGAAGGACGGCGTCGAGGCGAGCGACGGCCTGGCCGAGGAGATCAAGCTTTGGGTGCGCGAGCGCCTGTCCGCCCACGAATACCCGCGCGAGGTGGAGTTCGTCGGGTCGATGCCGCTGACCACGACCGGCAAGGTGATCCGCCGCATCTTCCGCGACAGGGCGCGGGCGGAAGGCAGCGCCTGAGCGTCCTGGCTATTTCCTGCGCAGCAGGCTCTTCACGCGGTTCCTGACCAGCCGCGCCATGTTCCGCGTCTCCTGGTAGAGATGGAGTTGCGACGCCGCCTGCCGGGTGGCGCGGTCGCTGTCCGGCGTCATGCCGATCACCATCGTGCCCATCGGCCGCCGCTCGCTCCACAACCGGCTCATCACCGGATGGTCGGGCACCGCGCAGGAATCCGTCATGACGATGTTGGGATCGTCGAGATGCTGTCTGGTCACCTCGATCATCAGCAGCGTTCCCGGCGAGAAGGCGGCGAGCGTCTCGTCATAGGCCGTCTTCCACGTGTAGGCGACGCCGGCTTCGACGAAGACGACGACCGACGCGATGACCCGGCCGTCCAGCACGAGAGAATGGACGCGGCAGTGGTCCTCCTCCGACAGACGGTGCACGGCCTCGCGGGCGAAGGCGGCCCTGTAGCGGTCGATCGCCATCGCCGTGCCCTGGCGTCCTTTCCAGCCTGCGGCTTCCAGCGACAGGAAGCTCTCCAGCCCGCTCCGCACTTCGTCGACGGTTCGGTCGATCCGGTACTCGAGCGTGCCCGTTTCCTCCAGCCGGCGCTTGAGGCGACGGAACTCGCGGTAGTGGTGCGACCTGAGCGATGCCTTGAGATATTCCCTGCCGTCGAGCCGGCTTGCGAGGACCGGCCGTTCCACGCGCGCCGTGATAACCAGCGGCAGGCCGCGGCTGTCTGCCGCGCGGCTGACGATCGAGGCCACCGGTCCGTCCAGCCGCATGTCCGGCAGGACGAAGATTCTCGGCAGCTTGAGATGCGGCCGTGACATCATCGCGAAGAAGCTCTCGACCACGCCCTCCGGCTCGTCGCGGTCGAGCAGCGGTGTCCCGAGGGGACCGAAGGGGCTCGACCAGGCGCGCAGGATGGGTTGTCCCAGCGGCCCGACCGGCCGCTCGACCGAGAAGGGGACGAGGAAACGCAGCCGGTTCCTGAATTCGTCCCCGTCGCGGATCACCGCAAGCCGCACCTCGCGATCCTCGAGCCGCGGCATGGCCGGGGCGAGGAAGCGGGGATTGAAGAAGACGTTCGGCTCCACGGTGCGCGCGCTGAGGAAATCCAGTTCCTCGACCAGGTCGAAGCCGGCGGCGGCCGGGTAGATGGCGAGCTTGCGCTGCGGCCGGCTGCTTTCCAGCAATTCGTATTGCGCGACATCGGCGCTGTCCGGACTGATGCCGGCGAGCCCGGCGATCATCGGCGCCGAAGCGCTGCCGCTGGTTTCTTCGAGGATGGGTATGGCCGCCATCAGACCGCTCCGCGAGCCGGTGGGGAGAAGAAGATCGCCATGACGATGCCGAGCCGGCGCCAGACGGTGAAGGAAAGCGCCGAGGCTTCGAAGACCATGGAGAGCGTGGTCGCGATCGCCGCGCCCCAGAGCCCCATGGCCGGAATGAGCAGGACCGAGAGGAATATGTTGAGCGCCAGCGTCAGCGCATAGACGGCCGCGCAGATGTTCTGGTTGCCGCTCATGGTGAGCAGGCTTTCCGCCGGCCCCACGGCAGCGCGCGCCACGACGCCGCACACCAGCAGGAAGAGCAGCGGATAGCCGGCTGTGAACTCCGGACCGAACAGCGCCAGCATCGGCTCGCCGAGCACGATGACGACCAGCGCCATCAGCACCGACGGCCAGAAGGTCCAGGATACGGTTTCGCGCGCGAAGGCGGCGAGGCGCTCCGGATCGCCATGGGTGATCGCGGCATAGCGCTGGGCGACCCCCGCCTTCACGGCGAAATAGACGAAATGCACCAGCGCCAGTGTCTTCACCGCCGCGAAATAGACGGCGACGCTGTCGGGGTCCATGAAGAAGCCGACCATCAGCACGTCTGCATTGGTCAGCAGGAAGAAGAAGCTCTCGACCAGGAAGATCGGCAGCGAAATGGCGAACCACGTCCACAGGTGGACCCGGATCGGTCCGCGCGGCACCCGGCGGTCGACCCGCGTGGTGACGCTGACGAGTTGCGCGATCGTGGTCGCGTAGGTGGCGAGGATGGCGGCGATCACCGCCGTCACCGCATTCGCCTCGTAACCCAGAAGGAGGGCGCCGGCCATGCATGCCAGGATGAGCACCGGGCGCGTGATATAGGTGGGCGACAGCGCCGAGAACGCCCATGCATTGGCGCGCGAAATGCCTTGCAGGAGGTCAGACAGTGCGATCATCGGCATGCAGATCACGCCGAGGATGAAGGGCACGACATAGTAGGTCTCGACATGCGGCGACAGCAGCCAGATGCCGAGCGCGCCGGCGCCGGCGATGAGCGTCGAGGCGATCAGCACGAAGACCCGGCTGGCGACGAGTATGCCGCGCAGCTCGTCCATCATGTGCTTGGCGCGGAATTCCGGGATGAAACGGATGATCGACGTGTGGAAGCCGAGGCACGCAAGGTTGCCGGCGATGATCATCGTGGTCCAGACGAGAACGAAGATGCCGTACTCGAAGCTGCCCATCCAGCGGGCGAGCAGCACCTGGCTGACGAAGGCGATGACGGCGCTGAAGATGCGGATGCCGAAGGCGATCACGGACATGCGGCCCGCTTCGCCGCGTTCGTCCGACGCGGAGATCAGGGCGTCCACCCTGTCGAGCGTCGGCCGCAGCCTCAACGCAAGGCGATGCGGCAGCAGCCGCTCGGCCGTGGTCGCCGCGGAAAAACGCACGCACTACTCTCCCGTTTCCGGCTGCGACCCTAGCCGAGAGTCTTTAAGAAACCATTGGATTGAATGCTTCATATGGAGCGTCCGCCGCCACGCCATTTCGATGGCGCGAGGCCCGCGGGATGCGCTAGACAATCTGCCGAAGCCGCGCCCGCACCGGGCGCATCTGGGGAGAGAGACATGAAGCTTGGCATACTGACGGCTCCGTTTCCGGAGACGCCGCTGCTGGACGTGGCCGCCTGGGCGGAAACCGCCGGTTTCGAGGCTCTTGAAATCGCCTGCTGGCCGAAGTCGACGGGGCCGACGCGGCGCTATGCCGGCACCGCCCATATCGACGTTGCGGCCATTTCGGCTTCGGAAGGCAAGGAGTTGGTCGCCGCGCTGGCGGAAAAGGGCCAGTCGATCTCGGCGCTCGGCTACTATCCCAACCCGCTCCATCTCGACCGCGGGCATCGCGAGGCGGTGACCAGCCATCTGAAAAAGGTGATCTCGGCCGCCGGCCGCATGGGCGTTTCGCTGGTCAACACCTTCTGCGGCGGCGACGCGTCGCAGACGGTCGACGCCAACTGGCAGGAGGCGCTGAAGGTCTGGCCGGACATCATTGCCCATGCCCGTGAAAACGGCGTCAGGCTCGCCTTCGAAAACTGCCCGATGATCTTCAGTCACGACGAATGGCCGGGCGGCCACAACATCGCCTATTCGCCCGAAGTCTGGCGTCGCATCATCGAAACCTGGAACGGCGAGGTCGGCATGAACTACGATCCGTCGCATCTCGTCTGGCAGATGATCGATCAGGGCCGTTTCATCCGCGAATTCGGCGGGCACATGCTCCATGTCCACGCCAAGGACCTGATGATCGACCGCGACGGCCTCTACGAGCGGGGCATCCTTTCGGCCGGTATCGGCTGGCAGGTACCCCGCATGCCCGGTCTCGGCGAGGTGGACTGGAACGCCTTCTTCTCCGGCCTTTACCGTGTCGGTTATGACGGCCCGGTCATAATCGAGCACGAGGACCGCCGCTTCGAGGGTTCGGACGAGGCGGTGAAGCGCGGCTTCCTGCTGGCCCGCGACGTGCTGCGGCCGCTGGTGAAGTAGGCTCCTGTCACCTTCTCCGACAGGGGAGAGGGAGGGGTAGCGCCGCCGTTTAAGCGAACGCCCCGTGGCAGTGCTTGTATTTCTTGCCGGAGCCGCAGGGGCAGGCCTCGTTTCGGCCGATCTTGCCCCAGGTCGCGGGATTGTTCGGGTCGCGATCCTCCGGCGCGACGACGCGCTCCGTCACCACGCGCGTCATCAGGGCCGCGTCGCCGAAATCGCCTTCGTTGAAATCGTCCTCACCCGTCGTCGCGTCGAGGTGATGGCCGATGGTCTGCGGCGTCTGTGGCGGCGGTGCCTCGGCCGCCTCGCGCACCAGCTCGACACGCATCAACTGCGCGGTGACCGCCTGGCGAAGATTGCCGAGCATGGTCTGGAAGAGCTCGAAGCCCTCCTGCTTGTACTCCTGTAGCGGGTCGCGCTGGGCGTAGCCTCGGAACCCGACGACGGAGCGCAGATGGTCGAGATTGACCAGATGCTCGCGCCACAGATGATCGAGCGTCTGCAGCAGGATGGAACGCTCGACATAGGCCATCACGTCCGGTCCGAAGCGCTCCGCCCGTTGCTGCGCCGCCTCGTCGGTGAGCTTGATCAGCCGCTCACGGATGTCTTCCTCGGCAATGCCCTCTTCCTTCACCCAGTCCTCGACCGGAATGTCGAGGTTGAGGAAGTTGCGCGCATCCTCCTTGAGTCCGGCGGCGTTCCATTGCTCGGCATAGGCCGTCTCGGGAATGTATTTGTTGACCAGCTCCTCGATGACGTCGTGGCGCATCTCGGTGACGGTCTCGGTGAGGTTTTCGCCGTCCATGAGGTCGAGACGCTGCTCGAACACCACCTTGCGCTGGTCGTTCATCACGTCATCGAATTTCAGCAGGTTCTTGCGGATGTCGAAGTTGCGGGCCTCGACCTTCTTCTGCGCCTTTTCCAGCGCCTTGTTGATCCACGGATGGGTGATCGCCTCGTCTTCCTTGAGGCCGAGCTTCTGCAGCATGCCGTCCATCCGCTCGGAGCCGAAGATGCGCATCAGGTCGTCCTGCAGCGACAGGAAGAATTTCGAGCGGCCGGGATCGCCCTGGCGGCCCGAGCGGCCGCGAAGCTGGTTGTCGATGCGGCGCGATTCGTGGCGTTCGGTGGCGAGCACGTAGAGCCCGCCGGCGGCCAGCGCCTTCTCCTTGAGACGCGCGACGTCCTCGCGGATCGCCTTTTCGCGCGCGTCCCGATCCGGACCCGGCTCGGCGTCGGCGAGTTCCTCGGCTATGCGCATGTCGGCATTGCCACCCAGCTGGATGTCGGTGCCGCGGCCGGCCATGTTGGTGGCGATGGTGATGGCGCCCGGCTTGCCGGCCTGCGCCACGATCTGCGCTTCCTGCTCGTGATGGCGGGCGTTCAGCACCTGGAATTCCTTGAAGCCCTCCTTGCGCAGCCGTTCAGCGAGTTGCTCGGACTTGTCGATGGAGGTCGTGCCGACGAGGATCGGCTGGCCTTTCTCGCGCGCCTCGCGGATTTCCTTGACGATGGCGCGGTACTTTTCCTCGACCGTGCGATAGACCTCGTCGTGCTCGTCGATGCGCTGCACCGGCAGATTCGTCGGGATCTCGGTCACTTCGAGGCCGTAGATGTTGCCGAATTCCTCCGCCTCGGTCAGTGCCGTGCCGGTCATGCCGGAGAGCTTCTTGTACATGCGGAAGTAGTTCTGGAAGGTGACCGAGGCGAGCGTCTGGTTCTCTGGCTGGATCTGGACGTGCTCCTTGGCCTCCAGCGCCTGGTGCAGGCCCTCGGAGAAGCGGCGGCCGGGCATCATGCGGCCGGTGAACTCGTCGATGATGACGATCTCGCCGTTGCGGACGATGTAGTCCTTGTCGCGCGTGAAGAGCCGGTGCGCCTTCAGCGCGTTGTTGACGTGGTGGACCATGGCGACGTTCTCGACGTCGTAGAGCGATTCGCCTTTCAGCAGTCCGGCGCCGCGCAGCATGTTCTCGACGTTTTCCGTGCCTTCCTCGGTGAAGATCGCCGTGCGCTGCTTCTCGTCCACCTCGTAGTCGGCCGGCGCGAGCTTGGTGATGAAGGCGTCGACGGTGTTGTACATCTCCGAACGGTCCTCGAGCGGGCCGGAGATGATGAGCGGCGTGCGCGCCTCGTCGATCAGGATCGAGTCGACCTCGTCGACGATCGCGTAGTTGTGGCCGCGCTGCACCATCTGCACGCGCTCATACTTCATGTTGTCGCGCAGATAGTCGAAGCCGAGTTCGTTGTTGGTGCCGTAGGTGACGTCGCAGGCATAGGCTTCGCGCCGCTCGGTATCGTCCATGCCGTGGACGATGACGCCGACGGTAAGGCCGAGGAACTTGTAGATGCGGCCCATCCATTCCGAGTCGCGCTTGGCGAGATAGTCGTTGACGGTGACGACATGGACGCCCTTGCCGGCGAGCGCGTTGAGGTAGACCGGGGCGGTGGCGACCAACGTCTTGCCTTCGCCCGTCCGCATCTCGGCGATGCCGCCGCCGTGCAGCACCATGCCGCCGATCATTTGCACGTCGAAGGGCCGCATGCCGAGAGCGCGCTTCGCCGCCTCGCGCACGGTGGCGAAAGCGGGGACGAGCAGATCGTCGATATCGGTTCCGTTGGCGAGCTGTTCGCGGAATTGCACGGTGCGCGCCTTCAGAGCATCGTCCGAAAGGGCGGCAAGCTCGTTCTCCAGCGCGTTGATCGCCGCGACGCGAGGCCGGAAGCCCTTGACCCGCCGGTCATTCGACGAGCCGAAGATTGTGCGAGCGAGAGAGCCGAGGCTGACCATCCAGTGGTCCTTTCATCCCAGTCAAGGCCGACCGTGGAACGCCGGCCACTACCGCCATACAAAGTTAGAGGCGGAGACAAACAAGAAAAGCGCCCGGAAATCACTTCTGGACGCAAAGTCGTTGGACAGATAAGAGGGGGCCGAAGCGATGTCAACGCCGCGTGAACATGCGGTCGAGCGCTGAATTCCGCCACATTCGGATCGCCTTGAGGGCGGTCGTAAATTTCACCCGGAGACACTTCATGCTGGTCGTAACGCGTCGTTTGAGGCCGCTTGGCCTTGCCATGGGCCTGTCGCTCGCCATGCTGGGCGGCCTGCAGGCCCAGGAAGACAAGGTGGTCGCGACCGTCAACGGCCAGCAGATCACGGAACAGGACCTCAAGGCCGCCGTCACCGATCTCGATCCGCAGCTTGCGCGCCTGCCGGCCGAACAGCAGCGTGCCGCCGCCCTGTCGGCCCTGATCGAACTGCGCCTGATGGCCGGCGAGGCCGGGGCCAGGGGGCTGGACAAGAATCCGGAGTTCCAGCGTCGGCTGGCCATGCTCAACCAGCGCGCCCTGCATGCCGAGGTCATCGATCAGGAAGTGGCGAAGAAGATCACCGATGAGGAAGTCCGCGCCCGCTACGATCAGGAGATCGCCGCCACGCCGGCCGAGAACGAGGTCAAGGCCCGTCACATTCTGGTGAAGACGAAGGAAGAGGCCGAGGCCATCATCAAGGAGCTCGACGGTGGCGGCGACTTCGAAAAGATCGCCAACGAGAAGACCGAGGACCCGAGCGGCAAGACCAGCGGCGGCGATCTCGGCTATTTCGGCGCCGGCCAGATGGTGCCGGAATTCGAGAAGGCGGCCTTCGCGCTGGAGCCGGGAAGCTACACCAGGGAACCGGTGCAGTCGCAATTCGGCTGGCATGTCATCAAGGTCGAGGACAAGCGCGCCAAGCAGCCGCCGGCCTTCGACGAGGTGAAGGACCAGTTCCGCAACGTCGTGCTGCGCGAGAAGTATTATGCGCTGGTGAAGCAGTTGCGCGATGCCGCGACCGTCGACATCGCCGACGCGGACCTGAAGAAGGCGCTGGAGCCGGCGGCGGAAGGCGCGGGCGAAAAGCCGGCCGAGCAGCCTCAGCAATAGCGGTCAGCGGGCGCCGGCCTGTTCCGGAGCCGCGCCGCTTCGCCGGAAATGCTCAGTCCCGGCGGAAGATGCCTTCCAGCGTCGAGATCAGCGAGGCGGTCTCGAACGGTTTGCGCACTATGGGCACGTCCTTGAATTCCGGCGGGATCATGGCGCTGTCGGCGTAGCCGGTGGCGAACAGGAAGGGAATGCCGCGCCGCCGCAGTTCCTCCGCCACCGGGATGGAGGTGCCCTGGCCGAGATTGACGTCCAGAATGGCCACATCCGGCTCGACGTCGCGCAGCCGCGCCAGCGCCTCCGCGGCCGACCCCGTGGTGACGATCTTCTGGACGCCGTGGTCGGACAGCGTCGAATCGACGTCCATGGCGATCAGCATCTGATCCTCGACGATCAGCACGGTCACGTCGCTCCCGAGCGCCGATCCCGAGGCGTCGTCCGTCGTTCGCGCCGCGCCAGCCATGTCCTGTGAACTCGCGCCCAGAGCGGACGACAGGTGACGCGCCGGGAGGACGAAGGTCGCGCGAAGGCCCTCCCGCTCGAAATCGACGATGCTCCTGCCGCCGAGATCGTAGGGTATGCTGCGATCGATCAGCCGGCTACCGAAGCCCTGTCGCGCCGGTGGCGTCACCGGCGGCCCGCCGCTTTCGCGCCAGACGATCTCGGCATCGCCGTTCGGCAGGTAGCGCCACGTCACGGACAGCGTGCCGCCCGTCCGGGAGAGCGCGCCGTATTTCGCGGCGTTGGTCGCCAGCTCGTGGAGCACCAGCGCCATGACCGAGAAGGCGCGGCTGTCCAGCCAGAGTTTCGGCCCTTCGAGCATGATCGTCGATGCAGGTCCCCGATAGGGCGTGAGTTCCGCATTGATGAGATCGACCAATGCGCCGCCGCCGTCGCCGCGTATCACCTGGTCGTGCGCGAAGGCGAGAGCCTGGATGCGGCCCTTCAGCGACGCCACATAGCTTTCGAGCGTGCGCCCCTCGCGGATCGGATGGCCGACCAGCGATTTGATCACGGCGAGGATGTTCTTGACCCGGTGGTTCAGCTCCTCGTTGAGCATGCGCTGGCGCACGTCCGCCCGGGCGCGCTCCTCGCTCATCAGTTCATTGTAGCGCAGCGCGACCTCGACGGTGGCGCCGCGCGTCGCCTCGGCGATCTCGCGGTCGGCCTCCGTCCAGGGCTGCGACTGCCGGTGCACGGTCTCCTTCCAGATTGCGAAGCTCTTGCGCGGCGTCAGCCGGTCGCCGAGCGGCCCGGGCTGGTAGGACTTGTTCGGATCGCCCGCCCAGTTCAGCGTCTGCACGAACTCCTTGCGGAAGAAGAAGAGATAGTCCCGCGGCGTCTGCGAGAGCGGAACGGCGAGCAGGCCGGCTGCTTCCCCGGCGAAATCCTCGCCCGGCGGGTATTTCTGCGCCAGCGCATGCGTCGCCCACACCCCGCCGGCCGCGACCGAAGTGACGAAGCGGGCAAGGTCCGGAACGGCGCCGGCGGGTGGCGTCGAGCCCAGCCCATGCCAGCTGCCGTTCATCCACAGGCCGACGCCGTCGCTCGGGATGAGTTCGGCGAAGTCCGGGAGGTTCTCCCGGAACAACTGTCCGATGTCTGTATGGTGCGATGCGAGCCGCAGGAAGCGATCCAGAGATCGCCGGGCCGCGTTTGCCGTGTCGAGCTTGTGCTTTTCCCGAAGGGCGTTGAGATGCAGGGAGAAGAACTCCCCGAACATTTCGGCGGCGACGCGCTCCGCCATCTCCATCCGGCGGGGCGAATAGTGGTGGCATGCGATCAGGCCCCACAGCGCCCCGTCGACGATCACCGAGATCGACATGGAGGCGGCTACGCCCATGTTGCGCAGATATTCGAGATGGATGGGCGAGACGCTGCGCAGATGGGCGAAGGAGAGGTCGAGCGGTTCGCCCGATCCGTCGAGCGCCGGTTCGATGGCGACACGCGCCCCGCTGGCATCGGAGATGATGCGGATGGTGTTGCGCAAATAGAGCGCACGCGCCTGCTGGGGGATGTCGCTCGCCGGAAAATACTGGCCGAGGAAGCTTTCGAGATCGGCGCGTTTCGCCTCGGATACGACCTTGCCGGCCCCTTCCTGCTGGAACTGGTAGATCATCACGCGGTCATAGCCGAAGCTGCCGTGCACGAGTCGCGCCGTCTGCTTGACCAGACGCTCGACGCTGTCGATATTCTTGATCCTGCCGATCAGCTCGCGGGCGAGCTGCAGCGGACGCCCATGGGCGCCCGGCTCGAACTCGATAATGACGCTCGATTTGAAGCTGTGGATCGCCATGTCGAAGCGCCCGCCCGCCGGCAGGCCGACATCGAAAAGAAGTGCCGGGCGCGACGCGTCTCCCGCAATGGAAAGGGCATTGCGCAGGTCGTGCGCCACCTTCGCTCCGAGAAGGTCGCCCAGCGCGCGGCCATTGATCTCGCCTTCCAGCCCGAGCATCGCCGCCGCGTTGCGGGAGTGGCGCAGCACGATCGCGGCGCTGGCGTCGCAGGCGATGAGAGAGCCGTGCGGCTGGATGCTGCCGGGGATGTGAATCGGCTCGCGGTCGCAATTGGTGAGGTCGACGCGCTCCCCGCCGCTCATCTTGCGGCTCTCCGGAACGCGTCGAGTGCGTGGCCGAACGTGGCCGATGCGGCCGCGACCGCCGCGTCGGGATCGAAAGGCTCCGCCGCTTCCAGCGCGCCAATGTAGTTTTTCCAGCAATCGGCGCCCCGGCTTTGCACAGACAGATGACGCGCACCGTGCTCCGCCCTGAAGCCGAGCGATATCGCCCGGCGGAAAAGCAGCTTCGCGCCAAGCCGCGAGCCTTCCAGCACGTAGGCGACGCCTAGCGCCTCCGAAATCGAGCGCGGCTGGAGCGCAACGCCGATCGCGGGCGTCCTTCCGATGCCGAGATCGGCCATGTCGGCCTCGATCAGGTGCCGAAGCGGCTCCGGCCGCCAGCAGATCGCCGGATTTTCCTCGAAGCACGGTTCGACTGCCGCCCTGAAGGCGTGTATGCCCGTCAGATAGCGGCTGTAATCGCCGATGGTGTCGAAACCGCCCACAAGGCGGTCCAGCTCGGCGTGTGCGGCGGCAGTCCGTTCGCGCAGTTCGAAACGTCGCGTCTTCGTCAGCATTGCAGGGCGGTCTCGCTGCCTTCTCGGTTGTCGCCAGGCCGCGGGGGCCGACCGAAGCCTGTCCACGAAGCAAGTCGCCGAATAGATAGAACAATGGGCCTGTACGTCAATTTCCTTGGGCGTTGGCGGGTCTTGCGCCTGTCCCCGCGATCGGGCAAACGGAACTCCCGTTTATTCCGCAAGCCGTCCGAGGCCCCATGTCCGCCACCGTTTCCCCGCTCGCGCCGAAGAAATACGTGAAGCTGCCGGCGCTCGAGGGTGTCCGCATCCGGACGGCGGAGGCGGGCATCAAGTACAGGAACCGCACCGACCTCCTGCTGATGGTGTTCGACGAAGGCACCGAGGTCGCCGGCGTCTTCACGCGGTCGAAATGTCCTTCGGCTCCGGTCGATCTGTGCCGCGCCAACCTTCCGGGCGGCCAGGCGCGCGTGCTGGTGGTCAATTCCGGCAATGCCAACGCCTTCACCGGCAGGAAGGGCCGCGAGACGACGTCGCTCACCGCCAAGGCGGCGGCGGCGGCGGTCGGCTGCCGGCCGGACGAGGTGTTCCTCGCCTCGACCGGCGTCATCGGCGAGCCGCTCGACGCCGGAAAGTTCTCGCATCTGCTCAAGGATATGGCCAAGGGCGCGGAAGCCGGGCTCTGGGGTGAGGCCGGCAAGGCCATCATGACCACCGATACCTACCCGAAATATGCCACCGCCACGGTGAAGCTCGGCGATGCCGACGTCACCATCAACGGCATCGCCAAGGGCGCGGGCATGATCGCGCCGGACATGGCGACGATGCTCTCCTTCGTCGCCACCGACGCGCCGATCGCCGCGACCGTCCTCCAGCAGATGCTGTCGGCCGGCACGAAGGGCACCTTCAACGCGGTGACGGTGGACAGCGACACGTCCACCAGCGACACGCTGCTGCTTTTCGCGACCGGCGCGGCGGCGAAGCGCGGCGCGCCGAGGATCACCGATCCGAAGGACGCGCGCCTCATGCAGTTCCGCCGGGCATTGAACCGCATCCTGAAGAATCTGGCGCTGCAGGTCGTGCGCGACGGCGAAGGCGCCCGCAAGCAGGTCGAGGTGACCGTCACCGGTGCGAAATCCGCGCGCTCGGCCAAGAGGATCGCGCTTTCGATCGCCAATTCGCCGCTGGTCAAGACCGCGGTCGCCGGCGAGGACGCCAATTGGGGACGCGTCGTCATGGCCGTCGGCAAGGCGGGCGAGCCGGCCGACCGCGACCTTCTGTCGGTCTGGTTCGGCGACATCCGCGTCGCCCGGGAAGGCGAGCGCGATCCCGATTACTCCGAAGCCGCGACCTCCGACTACATGAAGCGCGACGAGATCCGCATCCGCGCCGACATCGGGCTCGGGCGCGGCAAGGCCACGGTCTGGACCTGCGATCTCACCAAGGCCTATGTCGAGATCAACGGCGACTACCGGAGCTAGAGCTTGCCGACCCCACTCGCACAGCCTGAACTGGCCGCCGTGCGCCGGTTCGAGGCTGCGGGCTTCAGGGCCTGGCCGGCGGCGAAGGTCCATTATGACGGCACCTGGCTCGTGCGGCTCACGCCGGGCCATCCGGCCAAGCGCCTGAACTCGGTCAATCCGCTCGATCCGGGCGATACGCACCATCTGGAGAACCGCATCGAAAAGGTCGGCCGCGAGTTCGCGGCGGCAAGCCTGCCGCTGACCTTCCGCATGTCGCCGCTTTCAGGCGACGCTCTGACCGAGCATTTCGACCGGATTGGCTGGCGGCGGTTCTCCGAGTCGCTCGTCATGCACCGCCCGCTCGACGACGACCTGATCGCCGATGGGCTCGACCAGATCCCGATGCGCGACGTCGCCCGCTTCGTCAGCGCGGCGATCAAGGCCAAGGGCGCGACCAACATATTGCGGCCGGCGCTCACCGACATATTGCTGGCCATCGAGCCCGAAGCCGGTCTCTTTTCGCTGGAAAGGGACGAGGAGCCGCTGGCGGTGGCGATCTGCGTGCAGGATGGGGACCTCGCCGGCCTGTTCGAGGTGGCGACGGCGGAGAGCGAGCGCGGCAAGGGATATGCGCGCCGCATCGTGCTTTCGGCGCTCAAATGGGCGCGGCTGCGCGGCGCTCGCACGGCATGGCTGCAGGTCGAGGAGAGCAACGCGCATGCGCGGGGCCTCTACGATTCGCTGGGCTTCGCCGAACTCTACCGGTATCATTACCGCCAGCCCCCGGAGGCGGCATGACAGACCGCAAGCTGGTCCTCGTCGCCGCCTGCGCGCTGATCGACGTCGACGGTCGCGTGCTGCTGGCGCAGCGCCCGCCGGGCAAGACGCTGGCCGGTCTGTGGGAGTTTCCCGGCGGCAAGGTGGAGCCCGGCGAAACGCCGGAGGAAACGCTGATCCGCGAGCTGCGCGAGGAGATCGGCATCGAGACGAAGACCACCTGCCTCGCGCCGCTGACCTTCGCCAGCCATACCTATGAGACCTTCCACCTTTTGATGCCGCTCTATGTCTGCCGGCGCTACGAAGGCATTGCGAGGCCGCTGGAAGGACAGGCGCTGAAATGGGTCCGCCCACGCGACATGCGGGATTATCCCATGCCGCCGGCCGACGAACCGCTGATCCCTTTCCTCATCGATCTGCTCTGAACGCCGCTTTTCCCGGAATTGTTAAGAGAACGTTCAGCCGAACGTGAAAAATGTAGGCGATCTGGATGCATATCGACCCGTCGCGCGGGCGACGGCAGGGGGCCGCGATGCAGAATGAGGAAGATTGGGAACGAATCCGGAGCAGCCGGGGCGACCGTGCCTTGCCCGGTATCAGCCCTGTCCGGGTTGCCCTGTTGTTCGGCACGGCGGCGATCGCGCTGGCGCTGTTCGCCACCTCCTACCTCGCCGACAGCGGCCGTCGCTTCTATGCCGATGGCGGTCGCCCGGTCGAAGTGGACATGATGTCGACCGGATCGATCTCCCCGTCTCGCACCTACACCATCCGCAAGAGCGTGCTGCAAAGCTCGCCCGACGCCGAATGCATCATCCGGTCCGACGGTTCGACCCAGGGCGAGTGCTGATCGGGTGCGGATGCTCGCGGCGCGCTGGCGTTGCTTGGCGCAATGTTTTTCAACTCAAAGTTAAGGTTGCGGCCTGAGCGTCTGTTAATCTCTTTGCGGTAATTGAAGGACCGACGAGGAGATCCCGTGCGCATGCGAGCCCTGATCCATCGCTTCATCGACGACTGCGCCGGCGCTACGGCGATCGAGTACGCGCTGATCGCCGCGATCCTGTCTCTCGTCGCCATCACCGGCTACTCGACCATGGCCAACAGTGTCCAGAATGCCTATCAGGCGCAGGGCGCGGCCGTCGACAGCACGCGCGAGCGCTTCCAGTAGCCGTCACTTCTCTCCCAGAACCGATTTCAGCGAGATCTTCGCCGAGCCCGGCTTGAGCGGCTTCTGCTGCGTCGGCGATGGCGCCCAGCCGGAAAGCCAGACGATGGCGAAGGTCGCGCGGATGCGGCCGTCCGCATCGGCGAAGCGTTCCGCGTAGATTTCCGCCGCGCGCCGGAAAAGCCTTCGCGTCCCCGGCCGCCGCGAACGGTCGGCGAGCGCGTTGGTCGAGCCTGTCGCCCGGAGATCGCGGATCAGGTCGAACATGGTGTCGTAGCGCACCATCAGCGTCTCTATATCGGAGACCGGCAGCGCCAGCCCGGCGCGCTGCAGAAGCGCACCGGCATCGCGCACGTCGGTGAAGGGGATGACCCGGGGGCTGGCGCCGCCATATAGTTCGGTTTCGGCCGCAAGCAGGCTCTCGCGCAGCTCCGAAAGCGTGCCGGCGCCAGGAAAAGCGGCGAGGAAAAGGCCGTCGGGCTTCAGCGCCCGCCGGATCTGGATCAGCAGTCCCGGCAGGTCGTTGACCTCGTGCAGGGAAAGCAGCGACACGGCGAGGTCGATGCTTTCCGGCGCGAGCGGCACACCTCCCGGCCCGCCGACGATACCCGGCTCGCCGCAGAGAAAGGCCGCGTCCGCCTCCAGCCGCTCCGCGTCTTCGGCGCGGCCGCTGGCGATCACGGCGCGGCGGGCGTCGTCGGTGAAGGAGTAGAGGCTCACCGCCCGCCCGAACCGCCGCCCGACCGTCGAGAGCCTGTCCTCAAGGTCTTCGGCCACGCGCTTCATCAGGAACAGCGCCGACGGGTCGCCGTCTTTCAGCGCGCGCAGCCGGCGCGCGAGGGTCAGTCTGGTGTCGAACAGTTCTTGCAACGGCGTTTCCGGGTCGGTTTATTCATGGATATGGAGGGGCGGTCATCCCGGCGCCAGCCATCGATAGGGGTTTCGTGGACAATCGGGCGTCCGAGATCAAGTCTGTGCTTCGTTCCGGATTGAGCTGGAGCGCGAATCTTCTGTTCCCACCCGCCTGTCCGGGCTGCGGCCTGCGCGTATCCCGTCCCGCGACCTTGTGCGGCGACTGCTGGCCGAAGCTGCGTTTTCTGGAGCGGCCATGGTGCGACGTCCTCGGCACGCCGTTCGAGCGCGACGAGGAGGAGGCCGTCGTTTCGGCCGCCGCGATCGCCGATCCGCCTGTCTTCGACCGCTCGCGCGCGGCGGTCGCCTATACCGGTGTCGCCCGCAAGCTTGTGCAGAACCTGAAATATGGCGACCGCACCGACCTTGCGCCATGGATGGCGCGCTGGATGCTGCGCGCCGGCGCCGAACTGTTCGAGCCGGGGCAGGTCGTGGTGCCGGTGCCGCTGCACTGGCGGCGCTTTCTGTCGCGGCGCTTCAACCAGTCGGCCGAACTGGCGCGCGCGCTTGCCCGGCTGAGGGGCCTGACCTTCGCGCCGGAACTTCTGGTGCGGGCCCGGCTGACGCGCCAGCAGGTCGGGCTCGGCCAACGCGAGCGCAAGGAGAATGTCCGGGCGGCTTTCGCCGTGCCGGCTGCGCTGAAGCCGCGCGTTTCTGGCGCCGTTATCCTGCTTGTCGATGATGTCTATACGACCGGCGCGACCGTCTCAGCGGCGGCAAAGGCGCTGAAAAGGGCCGGTGCCGCGCGCGTCGACGTGCTCACCTTCGCGCGCGTCCTGCCAGGGGACTTCCTGCCGGAGGATCAAGACCTTATATAGCCGGTTGATGCAACGAGGCCGGTCATGGTCGATGTAACGATCTATACCCGAATGATGTGCGGCTACTGTGCCGCGGCGAAGCGTCTGCTCGACAGGAAGGGCGTGGCCTATGACGAGCGCGACGCCAGCTTTTCCCCGGAATTGCGCCAGGAGATGATCTCCCGGGCCAACGGGCGTTCCACATTTCCGCAGATCTTCATCGGCGACGTCCATGTCGGCGGCAGCGACGATTTGCATGAACTCGAGCGGCAGGGCAAACTCGACGCCCTGCTGGGCAAGGCATAGCCGGGGCGTTTGAGGGCGAGGCGATGGGTGTTTTCAGGGCTGCGGCCGTTCAGATGCGTTCCGGCACCAGCGTCGAGCGCAACGCGAAGGCCATGGAAGAGCTGGTGCGCGAGGCGGTCGCGCAAGGTGCGCACTATGTCCAGACGCCGGAGATGACCGGCGCGCTGCTGCGCGACAAGGAGGCGTTGCGTGCGTCGCTCAAGCCCGAGAACGAGGATCTGATCGCCGGCGCCGCGAGCCGCCTCGCTTCCGAACTCGGCATCTATCTCCACATCGGCTCGACCGCGATCGCGCGGCCGGACGGCAAGATCGCCAACCGCGCCTTCCTGTTCGATCCGAAAGGCGGCCTCGTCACCACCTACGACAAGATCCACATGTTCGACGTCGATCTGGACAATGGCGAGAGCTGGCGCGAATCCGCGACCTACGAGCCCGGCCAGAGCGCGGCCGTCGTCGACCTGCCCTTCGCCCGGCTCGGCTTCGCGGTCTGCTACGATCTGCGCTTCCCGCAGCTTTTCCGCGCCGAGGCGCTGGCCGGCGCGAACGTGCTCACCACGCCGGCGGCCTTCACCCGCCAGACCGGCGAGGCGCACTGGCATGTGCTGATCCGCGCCCGCGCCATAGAGAACGGCGCGTGGGTCGTTTCGGCCGCGCAGGGCGGCGTGCATGAGGACGGTCGCGAGACCTACGGCCATTCGCTGATCGTCGATCCGTGGGGCAGGGTGGTTGCCGAGGTCGACGGCAATGCCCCGGGTGTCGCCGTCGCCGAGATCGACACCGAAGCCTCCGTGGCGGCGCGTGGGAAAATTCCGAACCTCAGGAACGCCCGCGAATTCAAGGTGGCTGCGACCGGCGACGCCGCGCCTGCCCTGAGGGCCGCATCTTGATCCGCTTCTCCCTCCACTGCGAGCACGCCCACGAATTCGAGGGCTGGTTCCGCAGCAACGACGATTTCGACACGCAGAAGAAGCGCGGTTTCGTCGAGTGCCCGGCCTGCGGTTCCAACAAGGTCGAGAAGGCGCTGATGGCACCGGCGGTCTCCACCTCGCGCAAGCAGGAGAAGATGGCGCTCGCCATGGGCGAGCAGCAGCGGCGTGCCATGGCCGAGTTGAAGGCGCTCTCGCAGAAGATGCGCGAGAATGCCGATTATGTCGGCGACAAGTTCGCCGAGGAGGCGCGCAAGATCCATTTCGGCGAGACGGAAGCGCGCGGCATCTACGGCGAGGCCACGGCCGAGGAGGCGAAGGGCCTGATCGACGACGGCGTCGATTTCATGCCGATTCCGGTATTCCCGGACGAACAGAACTGAGCATTTCCAGAAAAAGTGAAACGGTTTTGCGTCCGCAAATACGGATAATTGCTCCGGCCTGACCCGTATCGCGATGTCCGTCTGGCCCATTCCCGCCGGTCGCGATGAGGTCAGTGTAGCGGTTCGACTAGCCGATTCCATCAGCAGGGCCGCTTTCCATGTCTCGCGTCTGGAACTCCGCCCTGGCCCTGCTGCTCGTCACCGGCACCATGCTCGGCCTCAACCTGCCGTTCGGCAAGCTGGCGACCGACGGCGGCGTGTCGCCGATCCTGTGGGCCTTCATCATTTCGGCAGGTGCGAGCGGTCTCCTGCTTGTCGTGCTGCGCGCACGTCGCGGCAGGCTGGTGCTGACGCCGCATAATCTGCGCTACTTTCTCATCACCGCCGCGGTCTCCTACGCCATCCCGAATCTCCTGATGTTCTCGGCCATGCCGCATCTCGGCACCGGATACATGGGCATCATGTTCACCCTGTCGCCGGTCGTCACGCTGGTGTTCTCCATCCTCCTCGGCGTCAGGCGGCCGACCGGCCTTGGCGTCGCCGGCATCGCGATCGGCTTCGCCGGCGCCCTCATCGTCGCCATGACGCGCGGCGGCAGCGGCGGCTCGGCAGGCCTGTTCTGGATCGTGATCGGCCTCCTGATGCCGGTCAGCCTCGCGGTGGGCAACGTCTACCGCACGCTGGACTGGCCGTCCGGGACCGGGCCGATCGAACTGGCGGTCGGCAGCCATGTCGCCGCGGCGATCATGCTGCTTGCCGGATCGCTCGCGGTGGACGGGGGAGGGGCTTTCGCCGCGCTCGCCGATATGCCGCTGCTCGTCGTCGCGCAGATCGTTTCGGCCGCGGCGATGTATGCCTTCTATTTTCGCCTGCAGGATGTCGGCGGGCCGGTCTATCTCAGCCAGATAAGCTATGTCGCGGCCGCCATCGGCCTCATCTCGGGCATGCTGGTCTTCGGCGAGCGCTATGCGCTGCTGACGTGGCTTGGCGCGGCGATCATCTGCGCCGGCGTCGCGATGACCACGAAGGCGCAGAAGGGCTGACCGGCGGAAGGCCCGTCACCCAGCGATCAGCGTCGTCACCCAGTAGGTCGCTGCCGCGATGGCTCCGGCCATCGGAATGGTGATGATCCACGCGACGACGATGCCCTTTGCCACGCCCCAGCGGACGGCGGACGCCCGCCGCGCCGCGCCGACGCCGATGATCGCGCCGGTGATGGTGTGCGTGGTTGAGACCGGAATGCCGAGCCAGGTCGCGCCGAACAGCGTCAGCGCGCCGCCCGTCTCGGCGCAGAAACCCTGCATGGGGTTGAGTCGCGTGATCTTCGAACCCATCGTGTGCACGATGCGCCAGCCACCGAACAGGGTGCCGAGCGCCAGCACCGCCTGGCAGGACAGCACGACCCACAGCGGCACGTAGAATTCCGGCCCGAGCATCCCCTGCGAGTACAGGAGCACGGCAATGATGCCCATCGTCTTCTGGGCGTCGTTGCCGCCATGGCCGAGCGAATAGAGCGAGGCGGAGACGAATTGCAGGACGCGGAACGTGCTGTCCACGGCGAAGGGCGTCCTGCGCACGAACACCCACGAGACGATGAGCACGAGGATCAGCGCCAGCATGAAGCCGGTGAGCGGCGACAGCACGATGGCCGCCGACGTCTTGATGAGGCCTTTCCAGACGATGGCGCTCAGCCCCACCTTGGCGAGACCCGCCCCGACCATGCCGCCGATCAGCGCGTGCGAACTGCTCGACGGGATGCCGTAGTGCCAGGTGATGACGTTCCAGGCGATCGCGCCGATCAGCGCGGCGAAGATCACGGTCGGATCGACGATGTCGGCGCTTATGATGCCGGTGCCCAGCGTCTCCGCGACGTGGAGGCCGAAAAACAGGAACGCGATGAAGTTGAAGAACGCCGCCCAGGCCACGGCGTAATGCGGCCTCAGCACCCGCGTCGAGACGATGGTGGCGATGGAGTTGGCCGCATCATGCAGGCCGTTGAGAAAATCGAAGACCAGCGCGACGCCGATCAGCGCGACGAGGATGGGCAGGGCGAGGGTGACGTCCATGTGAAGGTCAGACGTTCTCGATCACGATGCCGCTGATCTCGTTGGCGACGTCCTCGAAGCGGTCCATGACCTTCTCCAGCTCCGAGTAGAGCTCGCGTCCGATCATGTAGGCCATCGGGTCGGAGCGCCCGTGCGTCTTGAACAGTTCCTTCAGGCCGAGATCGTGCAATTCGTCCGAGCGCCCCTCGATCCTCATCACCTCTTCGGCGAGGGCCGTCAGTCGGGGCGCGTTGGCGCTCACCTTTTCCAGGAGCGGGATGGACTGCGCGGTCAGCTTGGCCGCCTGCACGATGATGCCGCCCATCTCGCGCATGCGCGGGTCGAAGCTGTCCTGCTCGAACAGCATCACCGTCTTGACCGTCTTGTGCATCATGTCGATGGCGTCATCCATGGACTGGATGAGGTCCTTGATGTCGCCGCGGTCGAAGGGCGTGATGAAGCTGCGCCGCACGGCGGCCAGCACCTCGGCGGTGATCGCGTCGGCCTGGCCCTCCAGCTCTACGATGCGCCGGCATTCGGTCGCGACGCCCTCGCCGCCGGCCAGCAGCCTTTCCAGCGCTTCGGCGCCGCCGACCAGCACCTTGGAGTGCGCGTTGAAAAGGTCGAAGAACTTGTCTTCGCGCGGCAGCAGCCGCCTGAACCAGCCCATCATGTCCGCAATCCACCATTGTCGCGAGCGATCGTCCGCGCCTTTTCGCACGACTTTAGCCGCTTAAACAATTTCCGATTTTGCGAAACGCACAGCTGCGCAAGGAAGTTCGATCCGATGCGCCCGGCGGTGCGGCCAGATCCTGAACTTTGGTCAGACCACCGAGAGTTTCTCGGCGAGCAGCATATAGTTGACGTCCATGTCCCTGGACTTCTGCCATCGGTCGGCGAGCGGGTTGTACACGACCCCCGTGCGGTCGACGATGCCCATGCCGGCGTCGGTCAGCGCCTTTTCCAGTTCCTCCGGCCGCACCAGCTTGCTGAACTGGTGGGTGCCGCGCGGCAGCCAGCGCAGCACGTATTCGGCGCCGACGATGGCGAGCGCCAGCGCCTTGAGGGTGCGGTTGATGGTTGCGACGAACATCAGCCCGCCCGGCTTTACCATGCCGGCGCAGGCATTGACGAAGAGCGGCACGTCGGAGACGTGTTCCACCACTTCCATGTTGAGGATGACGTCGAATTTTTCGCCGGCTTCGGCCAGCGCTTCGGCCGTCGTCGCGCGATAGTCGATCTCGACCTTCGATTCGGCGGCATGAAGCTTCGCCACCTCGATATTGGTCTCCGACGCATCGGCGCCGACCACGTCCGCGCCGAGCCGCGCCATGGGCTCGCACAGCAGCCCGCCGCCGCAGCCTATGTCGAGGATGCGCAGGCCCGCCAGCGGCCGCGCCGCGCGCGGGTCGCGCCCGAACCGCTCCGCGATCTGGTCGCGGATATAGGCGAGCCGCACGGGGTTGAACTTGTGCAGCGGCTTGAACTTGCCGTTCGGGTTCCACCATTCCGCGGCGAGAGCGGAGAAACGTTCGACTTCCTCTACGTCGATGGTCGATCGTCGTGCTTCGGGCATGGGCGTTGTCTCCTCGCGGCAGAATCAAGTCGGGCGGGAGGCCTCGAAAGTCAAGGCAGCAATTTTCATCTGGCCTGCAGGGTCGGGAGCCGATGTCAGCAGATGGCAGTTCATGGGCGAGTTCGATTGCGGGCGTCGCCGGTCTGCCTATATGCAGGGCAGCCATTTTGGATCAGCCATTTCCATGCAGCCGATTCTTTCCGTTCAGGATCTCTCCAAAACCTATGCCAACGGCTTCCAGGCCCTGAAGCGCGTCAGCCTCGACGTGCGCAAGGGCGAGATTCTGGCGCTGCTCGGGCCGAACGGGGCGGGCAAGACCACGCTGATCAGCATCGTCTGCGGCATCGTCAACGCCAGTTCCGGCTCGGTCGAGGTGGCCGGCCACGACATTGTTCGCGATTATCGCGCCGCCCGCGCGATAATCGGCCTCGTCCCGCAGGAGCTCACCACCGACGCCTTCGAGACGGTCTGGGCGACCGTCTCCTTCAGCCGGGGCCTGTTCAACAAGCCGAAGAATCCCGGGTTCGTCGAAAAGGTGCTGCGCGATCTCTCGCTCTGGGACAAGAAGGACCAGAAGATCATGACCCTGTCGGGCGGCATGAAGCGCCGCCTGATGATCGCCAAGGCCCTGTCGCACGAACCGCAGCTTCTGTTTCTCGACGAGCCGACCGCCGGCGTCGACGTCGAGCTTCGGCGCGACATGTGGGAGCTGGTGCGCCGGCTACGCGACACCGGCGTCACCGTCATCCTCACCACCCACTATATCGAGGAGGCGGAGGAGATGGCCGACCGGGTGGGCGTCATCAGCAAGGGCCAGCTCATGCTGGTCGAGGAAAAACGCACGCTGATGCGGCAGTTCGGCAGGAAGCAGCTGACGCTCGAACTTCAGGAACCGCTTTCCGCGATCCCGGATGCGCTCGCCAAATATCCGCTGGAGCTGCGCGACGAGGGCCGGACGCTGGTCTTCACCTATGATTCGCGGGGCGAGCGCACGGGCATGACCGCGCTGCTGTCGGATGTGATGGCGAGCGGCATCCGCATCCGCGATCTCGACACCGAGCAGACCTCTCTCGAGGACATTTTCGTCAACCTCGTCAGCCACGGCATTGTGGGGCAGCAGCAATGAACCTGCGCGCGATCCAGGCGATTTACACATTCGAGATGGCGCGGACATTCCGCACGCTGCTGCAGAGCATCGTGTCGCCCGTGGTTTCCACCTCACTCTATTTCGTGGTTTTCGGCGGCGCCATCGGCTCGCGCATCCAGGAAGTGGACGGGATTCACTATGGCTCCTTCATCGTGCCGGGCCTCATCATGCTCTCGCTGCTGACGCAGAGCATCTCCAACGCCTCCTTCGGCATCTATTTTCCAAAGTTCGTCGGCACGATCTACGAACTGCTTTCGGCGCCGGTCTCCTTCGTCGAGATCGTCATCGCCTATGTCGGCGCGGCGGCGACCAAGTCGATCATCCTCGGCGTCATCATTCTGGGCACGGCGTCGCTTTTCGTGCCGCTCCGCATCGAGCATCCCGTCGTCATGCTGCTGTTTCTGGTGCTCACCGCGACGACCTTCAGCCTCTTCGGCTTCATCATCGGCATCTGGGCGGACGGCTTCGAGAAGCTGCAACTGATCCCGCTGCTCATCGTGACGCCGCTCACTTTTCTCGGCGGCAGCTTCTATTCCCTCGACATGCTGCCGCCCTTCTGGCACGCGGTCTCCTACTTCAATCCCGTCGTCTATCTGGTCAGCGGCTTCCGCTGGAGCTTCTTCGGCACCGCCGATGTCGGCGTCGGCATCAGCCTGATGGCGACGCTCGCCTTCCTGCTCGCCTGCATCGCCATTGTCGCTTGGATATTCCGGACCGGCTACAAACTGAAACAGTGACGGGCCGGCGCGGGGCCGACGGGTTTCTTGCGGATACGGGGGGCTTGGAGTAGATTCGCCGCAGCCTTTGCAGTCAGTGAGCTACTGCCATGAGCCACGCCAGCAGCATGTTCGGGCTACTCCGCCAGGCCGCCGACAACGATGTCGTCGATGCCATCGAGAGGCTGGTCGCCGACGCGCCGGACCGGTATCTCAACCGCGTTAATGCGCTGGCTTTCGCCGGAAAATACGGGCTCGACCCGGAGAAGACGATCGCCGCCTTCCTGCACGGCGCCCGCATCGGGCTGTTCGACATGGCGTGGAACGTGCTCTGCCCCGGTTGCGGCGGAGTGCTGGACACCAATGCGTCGCTCAAGACCATCCGCAAGGAAAGCTACATTTGCGCGCTCTGCGCCGACAATTATTCGCCCACGCTGGACGAGATGGTCGAGGTGACGTTCACGGTCAGCCCTCGCGTGCGCAAGCTCGAGGCGCATGCGCCGGACGAGCTGCCGCTGCCCGAATACTACCGGCAGATCTATTGGGGCTCCGGCGTCGATCTGCCGGAGGAAGGCTACGAGGAGACGATCGACCAGTTCGTCATCGATCACGTCGAGCTGGACCCCGGCGAGAAGGCGGTGCTTTCGGTGCAGCTGCCGCCCGAATTCATCATCATCTTCGAGCCGGTGACCCACGGCGTGCAGTTCATCGACGTCAAGGGCGAGCCGACGAAGGAGCGGCAGTCGCTGTCCATCGGCTACGACAGGGCGCACACCCACAACAAGACGCTGGAGATGCAGCCCGGCCCGCTGCGGCTCTCTCTGGAGAACCGCGCCGACGTGCGCGTTCTGCCCAGCATCTGCATCGCGGGCGAGGTGCTGCACGACATGCTCGGCAGGCGGCGGCCATTCCTGACGGCGAAGCACCTTTTGACGAACCAGACGTTCCGCGATCTCTACCACGCGGATTCGCTCGATGTCGGCCAGCGCCTGAAGATCACCAGCCTGACCTTCCTTTTTACCGACCTGCGCGGCTCCACCGAACTCTACGAGCGCGTCGGCGATCTGGTGGCTTTCGATATCGTGCAGTCGCATTTCGAGGTGCTGAACGAAATCGTGGCCGCCGAGGCGGGCGCGGTGGTGAAGACCATCGGCGACGCCGTCATGGCCACCTTTCCGACGCCGGACCGCGCCGTGGCGGCCGCTCTCCGGATGCGCGACGCCATGCGGCGGCTGAACGAGGAGCGTGGCAGCGAAGACCTGCTGCTCAAGATCGGCGTCCATGAAGGGCCGTGCATCGCCGTGGCGATGAACGAACGCCAGGACTATTTCGGCCAGACGGTCAACATCGCCTCGCGCGTGCAGGGGCTGGCGAACTCCCATCTGATCTTCGCCACGGAAGCGGTGGTCGGCGACACCAGGACGGCGGACCTCCTGCGTGGCCGGTCGCTCAGCCCCGAGGCGCGGCCCGCAACGCTGCGCGGCATCGGTCACGAGATGCAGGTTTACGCCATTCCGTGAGGCGCGGTTCCATCCGGTGCGTCCGGTGGTTGCTCAGCCGCCATGTCGTGCGCGCCCGGGCAGCGCGCCGATATAGCGCGCGCCAGGCCGGATCAGCCTGTCGCTCGCCAGTTGCTCCATGCCGTGCGCTATCCAGCCGGCGGTGCGGGCGATGGCGAAGAGGGCTATCTCCGATCCTGTCGGCAGGCCGAGCGTGCGCACCATCACGGCGAGCGCATAGTCGATGTTGGGGAACAGGCCGGTCGCCTCGGCGATCAGCCGCGGCGCTTCGGTGGTCAGCCTTGGGTCCGTGCCCGACCGCGCGAGCGCGGCCAGAAGGTCGTCGGCGCGGGGATCGCTGGTCCGGTAGACCTTGTGGCCGAAGCCCGGCATGGCCTCGCCGAGCGCGACACGGGATCGGATCGTCTCGTCGAGGTCGGCTTCCGCAAGGCTGTCCACCAGCCGCGCAGCCAGCAGCCCTGCGCCGCCATGCTTCGGCCCTTTCAGCGCGACCAGCCCGGCAATGGTGGCGTCGTAGAGGTTGAGGCCGGTCGAGGCGGCGCAGCGTAGCGTGTAGGTGGAAGGGTTCAGTTCGTGATCGGCAAGCAGGACCAGCGCCCGCCGTATCAGCGCCGCCGCGTCGGTGCGCGGGCTCGCCCACCTTCGGGCGATCTGCGCGTGGATCGGGTCTGCCGAAGGCGCGGTCCCGAGAATTGCTGCGGAGACGAGGCGGACGATGCGTGCCCCGATCCGCGCACGCCCTTCGGCGGAGCGGTTGTAGGCCTGCGGATCGGCCTCCGCCGCGAGCGCCAGCACGGCCACGGCGCGCGGCAGCGGCGGCGATGCCGCCGACGCCGAGAGGATCGCCCCCATTGTCTCGCTCATCACCGGCAGGTTGTCGGCGCCGAACGGATCGATGCCGCTGACATCCCACAGAAGCGTCGCCGCCTGCTCCAGCGTGGCCTCGGCGGCCAGCCCGATGGCATCGACGCCGCGATAGACCGGTCCCGCCTCGGTGATGGTGCTCACGGCGGTCTCGATGACGGGCTGCTCGACATCCGCGCCGCGTGCGCTGCTTTCGCTGCGGCGGCCTTTCAGGGCGCGCACATCCTCGGCGCGGTAGCGCCGTTCGCGGGATGCCTCGATCGGCTCCGAACGGATCAGCCCCCGGCTGACATAGGCATAGAGCGTGGCGGGCGACACCGAGAGTTCGCCGGCCGCCTGCCGGGCGGTGAGATAAAGGGGTTCACGCGGATTTTTCATATTGATCAAGCTAATCAAGATTGATCAATATGTGAAGTGTCGCGATCTTCCTCCGAAAGAACACGGAGAAAGACGATGACTCACCACCCCAAATCCCTGATCGGCCTGGACGGCGTCGCCGCCGCCGAGACGCGCCTTTCGGCCATCGACGGCGAGCGCGGCGTGCTGGTGATCGCTGGCGAACGGGTGGAGCGACTGGCCGTCGGCGCTGGCTTCGAGGCCGTGGCGGCGCGTCTATGGTCGCTGGCGGATGGTGTCGAGCGCGATCCGGAGCATGTGCGCGCCGCACTTGCGGCGGCGCGGCTGGTGGCCTTCGACATGCTGTCCTCGCTGCTCGCCGCGACTGCGGGAATGCCGGTGGTGCCCGCCTTCCGTGCAGCCATTGCCGGCCTCGGGCCGCGTGGCGGGCTGGAGCCGGAGGCCGTCATCGTCGGCGCCATGCCGGTGATCGCCGCCGCCATTGTCCGCGCCGCGCGCGGCGAAGCGCCGGTGCGGCCGGACCCCGACCTTTCGCACGCCGCCGATACGCTGCGCATGCTTCGCGGCACGCTGCCTTCGGATGCCGAGGCGAGGGCGCTGGACACCTATCTCGTCACCGTCTCGGACCACGGCATGAACGCCTCGACCTTCGCGTCGCGCGTCGTCGCCTCGACGGGCGCGGACCTCTTCATGGCGGTCACCGCGGGCTATTGCGCGCTGACCGGTCCGCTGCATGGCGGCGCGCCTGGGCCGGTTCTGGAAATGCTCGACGCCATCGGCAGCCGCGACCGCATCGCGCCGTGGATCGATGCCGCGCTCACGCGCGGCGAGCGCCTCATGGGCTTCGGGCATCGCGTCTACCGCGTGCGCGATCCGCGCGCCGACGTGCTGAAGGCGGCCGTCATGAGCCTCGGCAGGAGCGAAGCCGAACTCGGCCTCGCCGCCGAGGTGGAGGCCTATGCGCGGCAGGCGTTGGCGCGGGCGAAGCCGGATCGCGCGCTCGACACCAATGTCGAGTTCTACACGGCGATCCTTCTTGACGCGCTCGGTATCCCGCGACAGGCCTTCACGCCCGTCTTTGCGGCGGCGCGTGCGGCCGGCTGGACCGCGCATGCGATGGAGCAGCAGCGCAACGGCCGCCTGCTTCGGCCAGCGGCGGCTTATGTCGGAACGATGCCTGCCGATTGAAGACTGCGATCCGGGCGGCCTGCGGAAAATCCGGGGAAGGTTGCGGCGGTCAGGCGCAGTACAACCGGCCAACTTGCGGATGCGGCGTCTTTTGGCTATGGAGGCGCCGCATTCGGCGCTGTGGTTTCCGCGGCGCTTTCCCGACAATCTCCAAGGCTTGACGCCCAGGACTGCAGACAGGGCATTCCGTTCCCATGGCGCGCATCGTGATGAAGTTCGGCGGAACGTCCGTCGCCGATCTTGACCGCATCCACAATGTGGCGCGTCACGTCAAACGCGAGGTCGAAGCGGGCCATGAGGTCGCGGTCGTCGTCTCGGCCATGGCCGGCAAGACCAACGAGCTGGTCGGCTGGGTGCAGAACATGCCGAAGGTCGCCGGCTCCAATGCGCCGTTCTACGACGCGCGCGAATACGACGCCGTGGTCGCCTCGGGCGAGCAGGTGACGGCCGGCCTGCTGGCCATCGCGCTCCAGTCCATGGGCATCAACGCCCGCTCCTGGCAGGGCTGGCAGATTCCGATCAGGACCGACAACGCCCATGGTGCGGCGCGCATCGCCGAGATCGACGGCTCCTTCCTGATAAAGCGTTTTGGCGAAGGGCAGGTGGCGGTCGTCGCCGGCTTTCAGGGCATCGCGCCGGACAACCGCATCGCCACCCTCGGTCGCGGCGGTTCCGACACCAGCGCGGTCGCTATCGCCGCCGCTGTCAAGGCCGACCGCTGCGACATCTATACCGACGTCGACGGCGTCTACACCACCGACCCCCGTATCGAGCCGAAGGCCCGCCGCCTCGACAAGATCACCTTCGAGGAAATGCTCGAAATGGCCTCGCTCGGCGCCAAGGTGCTGCAGGTCCGCTCCGTCGAACTCGCCATGGTGCACAAGGTGCGCACCTTCGTCCGCTCGTCCTTCGACGATCCGGACGCGCCCGGCATGGGCGATCTCATCAATCCGCCTGGAACGCTCATTTGCGACGAGGATGAAATCGTGGAACAGCAAGTCGTGACCGGCATAGCCTACGCCAAGGACGAGGCGCAGATCTCGCTCCGCCGCGTGGCCGACCGCCCCGGCGTCGCCGCCGGTATTTTCGGCCCGCTGGCCGAGGCCAACATCAACGTCGACATGATCGTCCAGAACATTTCCGAGGACGGCAAGTCGACCGACATGACCTTCACCGTGCCGTCGGGCGACGTCGGCAAGGCGCTGGCCGTGCTCGACGAGCTGAAGAAGACGGTCGGTTTCGACGTCGTCCAGCATGACGAGGGCATGTCCAAGGTTTCGGTGATCGGCATCGGCATGCGCAGCCATGCCGGCGTCGCCGCCACCGCCTTCCGGGCGCTGGCGGAGAAGTCGATCAACATCCGCGCCATCACCACGTCGGAGATCAAGATATCGATCCTGATCGACGGCCCTTACACCGAGCTCGCTGTTCGGACTTTGCATTCGGTCTACGGGCTGGATAAGCATTAGCCGGACGAGATCTCGTCGGGATTCGCCGGTGGCCGCGTGCCTGCCGGCTTCAGGCCTTGGAGAGCCGGAATGCGTGACCTGGGCGGCGGCCCGCGCGTATTGCTGAAAAGGCTCCGCGAATTGATGGCGGAGCCGCTCGAGCCGCAGGCGCGGCTCGACCGCATCGTGCGTGAGATCGCCTCCAACATGGTGGCGGAGGTCTGCTCGCTCTACGTGCTGCGCGCCGACTCCGTGCTGGAACTCTACGCCACCGAGGGCCTCAACCCCGGCTCGGTGCACCACGCGCAGCTGCGTCTGGGGCAGGGCCTCGTCGGCACCATCGCGGCCAGCGCCCGTCCGCTCAACCTGTCGGACGCGCAGCAGCACCCGGCCTTTGCATACCTGCCGGAAACGGGCGAGGAGATCTACAATTCCTTCCTTGGCGTGCCGGTTCTGCGCGCCGGGCGCACGCTGGGCGTTCTCGTCGTGCAGAACCGCACCAAGCGCGTCTACCGCGAGGACGAGCTGGAGGCGCTGGAAACCACCGCCATGGTGATCGCCGAGATGATCGCCACCGGCGATCTGGCGCGGCTCACCCGTCCGGGCCTCGAACTGGACCTGACGAAACCGGTCAGCCTCAACGGCCTGTCCTTCAACGAGGGCATCGGTCTCGGCCATGTCGTGCTGCACGAGCCGCGCATCGTCGTCACCAACCTGTTCAACGAGGACAGCGAGGAGGAGATACGCCGCCTTGAAGCGTCGCTGAGCTCGCTGCGGCTATCGATCGACGACATGCTGTCGCGCCGTGACGTAGCATTCGAGGGCGAGCATCGCGCCGTGCTCGAAGCCTACCGCATGTTCGCCAACGACCGCGGCTGGGTGCGCCGGCTGGAGGAGGCGATCCGCAACGGCCTCACCGCGGAAGCGGCCGTCGAGAAGGTGCAGAGCGACATGCGCGCCCGCATGATGCACATGACGGACCCCTATCTGCGCGAGCGCATGAGCGATTTCGACGATCTCGCCAACCGGCTGCTGCGGCAGCTGATGGGCCGCGCGCCTGACGATGTCGCCGCTGCTCTGCCCAAGGATGCGATCATCGTCGCCCGTTCCATGGGCGCGGCCGAACTGCTCGACTATCCGCGCGAGAAGCTGCGCGGCCTCGTGCTGGAGGATGGCGCGGTGACGAGCCACGTCGTCATCGTCGCCCGCGCCATGGGCATTCCCGTCGCCGGCCAGATGAAGGGCGCGGTCTCCATGGCGGAGAACGGCGACGCCATAATCGTCGATGGCGAGGAAGGCATCGTCCATCTGCGCCCGCAGCCGGACGTCGAGGCGGCTTTCGCCGAAAAAGTTCGCTTCCGCGCCCGCCGGCAGGAGATCTACCGGGGGCTGCGGTCGCAACCGGCCATGTCGAAGGACGGCGTCAAGGTCGACCTGCTGATGAATGCCGGTCTTGCCGTCGACCTGCCGCAGCTTGCCGATTCCGGCGCGGAAGGGATCGGCCTGTTCCGCACGGAACTGCAGTTCATGGTCGCCGCCACCTTTCCGCGCGCCGAGCAGCAGGAGCGGCTCTATCGTGACGTGCTGGATGCGGCGCGCGGCAAGCCGGTCACGTTCCGCACCATCGACATCGGCGGCGACAAGGTGCTGCCCTACTTCAAGAACGCCGCGCATGAGGAGAATCCCGCTCTCGGCTGGCGGGCGATCCGGCTGACGCTCGACCGTCCGGGTCTGCTGCGCACGCAGCTGCGGGCCTTGCTGCGCGCCGCCGGCGGCCGCGAGCTGCGGCTCATGCTGCCGATGGTGACCGAACTCGGCGAGATCGCGCAGGCGCGCGAGATCATCGACAAGGAGGTGCGGCATCTGTCGCGCTTCGGCCACGACCTGCCGACCATCCTGAAGGTCGGCGCCATGCTGGAAGTGCCGTCGCTGCTGTTCCAGCTCGACGAATTGATGCAGGCGGTGGATTTCGTCTCGGTCGGCTCGAACGACCTCTTCCAGTTCGTCATGGCGACGGACCGTGGCAACACCCAGCTTTCCGATCGCTTCGATCCGCTTTCGGTCCCGTTCCTGCGCGTGCTGCGGACCATCACCGCCGCCGGCGAACGGAACGATACGTCGGTGACGCTTTGCGGCGAGCTTGCCGGCAAGCCGATCTCGGCGCTGGCGCTGATCGGCGTCGGCTTCCGCTCCATTTCCATGTCGCCGGCCTCGATCGGCCCGGTGAAGGCGATGCTCATCGAGACGCCCGTCAACGAATTGAAGACCTTCATCGACGACAATCTTGAGGGTCCCAGTGCGCAATTGCCGATGCGCGCTTTGCTGCATGGCTTCGCGCAGGAGCGCGGCATACCGCTGTAGCGTCAGCGGCGCGGAATACGTCGACTCCGCTTTTCGCGGATCGCCTTTACGAAGCTTTCCAGCACGCGTCGATGAAAAGCCCCACTGAATGCTCCGATACGGAGCGTTCGAGCAGATCGTGATTGTATTCGTCGATCACGACCCAAAGCGGCATGTCGTCGAGCCCGGCCCGCCGCCGCTCGATCTGCGGGACTTCGATAGCGATACGATCTTGCGGCGGCGAGGAGGTGATCGGTAATATGAGGAGGTTGGTGCTTCCTCCCTGGCCAGGCATCACCGTGACGAAAGCGGCAGGCCGGCTCTTTCGCCCCTCGGTCTCAAGGCCTTCATGTTGCCATTGCCACAAATAGGGATAGTCCCAGATGTCGCCCGAGCGCGGCTTAGCCACGCTCGGCTTCCCCATCAAACTCTTTCAGAGCCTTCTCGAACATTGCGAGATGATCGTCGGGTGTATCCTCGATCCGGTAGCTTCGCCGGGGATCCTCGGGAAAGCGCTCTTCATAGGTTTCGAGGCTCATAAGGACAAAGCGGGACTTGCCGTGCTTTGTGATTGCGACCGGCTCGCGGCTTGCCACCGCAAGGACATCGCCGAGGTGCTGTTTCAGTTCGCTTGACGGGTAACGGCGCATGAGAGTCTCCTGTTCGGTCTATAATGGATAAAATAGACAAATTGTGCAATATCCAATATTTGTCCGATAGCGCTTCGGCACCCCGCGTTGAGCTTTGGCGCGATCTCCGATATGCCGCATCGCTTCAGACAGCAGGCAGAGCATGATCAACCTTCCCCGTGACCGCATGGACCAGGTCGTCAAGCGCTTCGACATGCTCGAGGCGCAGATGGCGGCCGGCGTCGAGCCCGATGCCTATGTGAAGATGGCGTCGGAATATGCCGATCTTCAGGAGATTGTCGGCAAGGTGCGGGGATTACGCGCTGCCGAGACCGAGGCGGTCGACCTGCGCGCCATGTTGGACGACAAGGCGACCGACGCCGAGATGCGCGAACTGGCAGAGGCGGATCTGCCCGCCGTCGAGGAGCGCATCGAGGCGTTGCAGCGCGACATCCAGATCCTGCTCCTGCCGAAGGATGCCGCCGATGAAAGGAGCGCGATCCTCGAAATCCGCGCCGGCACCGGCGGCGACGAGGCCTCGCTCTTCGCGGGCGATCTGTTCCGCATGTATGAGCGCTACGCCGCGTCGCAGGGCTGGCGCGTCGAGATCGTTTCGGCGAGCGAAGGCGAGGTCGGCGGCTACAAGGAGATCATTGCAAGTGTCGCCGGCAAGGGAGTCTTCGCGAAGCTGAAATTCGAATCCGGCGTGCATCGCGTCCAGCGTGTGCCGGCGACGGAGGCGCAGGGCCGCATCCACACCTCCGCCGCTACGGTCGCGGTCCTGCCGGAAGCCGAAGAGGTCGATATCGAGATTCGCCCCGAAGACATCCGCATCGACACCATGCGGGCGTCGGGCGCGGGTGGCCAGCACGTCAACACGACCGACTCCGCCGTGCGCATCACCCATATCCCGACCGGCATCATCGTCGTGCAGGCGGAAAAATCGCAGCACCAGAACCGCGCCCGCGCCATGCAGATACTGCGCGCCCGCCTGTTTGATCAGGAGCGCTCTCGCCTTGCCGACGAGCGCTCCGAATCCCGCAAGCTGCAGGTCGGCTCGGGTGACCGGTCCGAGCGCATCCGCACCTACAATTTCCCGCAGGGACGGCTGACCGATCACCGCATCAACCTGACTCTCTACAAGCTCGACCGCGTGATGGAAGGCGAGCTTGAAGAGGTGATCGACGCGCTGATCGCCGATCATCAGTCGAAGCTGCTGGCGGACGTCGAGGGCAACGGCTAGCTCATGGCGTGTAACGCTGTTTCGCGCCCCCTCCGTCCTGCCGGGCCATGACCCCCCTTTCTTCGACTCTTTCCGAACTTTATCGCCATGCCCGCACCCTGCTCGGCGACGCCGGCGTCGAGACGCCGGAGTTCGATGCCCGGCTATTGCTGGAGGACATCGCCGGCATGGCTTATAGCGATCTGATCGCCAGGCCGGATATGCATGTTGAGCCGGCAAAGGCCGCCGCCTTCGAGGCAGCGCTTGAACGCCGCCTCGCGGGCGAACCGGTCCACAGGATCCTTGGCCACCGTGATTTCTGGGGCATGCGGCTCAGGCTTTCGGCGGAAACGCTGGAGCCGCGACCCGACACCGAGACGCTGGTCGAGGCAGCGCTTCCTCTGCTGCGCGATCGGCAGGCGGGGGGCGTGGCGCCGCGCATCCTCGATCTCGGCACCGGCACCGGCGCCATCGCGCTGGCCCTGCTGCGGGAGCTTCCCGCCGCGACCGCTGTCGGAGTGGACGTATCCGCCGACGCGCTGGCGACGGCGCGCGCCAATGCCGTCGACCACGGACTCGCGCAGCGCTTCGAAGCGCGCCGTTCCGACTGGTTCTCGGCCGTGACCGAAAAATTTCATGCAATCGTCGCAAACCCTCCCTATATACCTTCCGAAGCGGTCCAGGCGTTGTCGCGCGAAGTTCGCGAACATGACCCCAGGAGGGCGTTGGACGGCGGAGCGGATGGCCTTGATGCCTACCGCGTCATTGCGACACAGTCGGCAAATCACCTTGAACGTGATGGGGTCGTTGCGGTCGAGATAGGGTATGATCAGTTCGATGGCGTGAGCCGCCTGTTTTCAGGCGCCGGCTTCGCGCTGAAGAAGACCGGGATGGACCTCTCGGGACGCGTCAGGGTGCTTGTCTTCTCGAAGGCTTAACCTGTCTTTTCCAAGGGGTTAAGCCCGGAAAACCGCGATAAACCGCTTGGCAATGGACGCGAATGTCGCTAGGGTCCTTGCAACCGGATGAAACGAAGCAGGCAGCGAACCTGGCGATTCGGTCCCCTTAGGAACAGCGGCGACGGTTCGATAAGGCGACGCTCGGGCTTTGTTCGGGGTGTCCGGAAACAGATTTGAAACCGGAATTGGACGACGTCGCGCAAGGCGCGGCTGATAGCGGGCGAGACCGCCCAATGCGCAGACGGACCTGAAGCCGTTTCGCGGCAACACTTTCAACCTGAAGAGAATCGGATGAGGCCACAACAGCAAAACCGGCGCATGCGCGGCCGCAGCAATAATAACAACAATAACAACAACAATCGCCGCGGACCGAATCCACTCACCCGCACCTACGAGAGCAACGGTCCGGACGTGAAGATACGCGGTTCCGCGCAGCAGATCGCCGAGAAATACGCGACGCTGGCGCGCGACGCGCAGAGTTCCGGCGATCGCGTCATGGCGGAAAACTATCTTCAGCACGCCGAGCACTACAACCGCATCATCGCGGCGGCGCAGGCGCAGATGCCCATCCAGAACGTGCAGCCGCCGCGCAGCGATCTCGATGACGAGATAGACGAGGACGGCGACGATTTCGCTCCCTCCTACCAGAGCAACGGCAATGGCGGTCAGCCTCATGCGCACAGCGGCCAGCCGCAGCCGCAGGCCGAGGATGGCTTGGGTCCGCAGCCGGTAATCGAGGGTACGCCCGCCGAGGTGGCGTTGAACCCGGAGGCAGCGGGCGAGGAGAATGAGGCCGAGCGCCAGCCGCAAGTCAACGGCAATACCCCGCATCAGGCGAATGCCGAGGCCGAGGAAGGCGGTTTTCGCCGTCCCCGCCGCCCTCGTCGCGGCCGCGGCCGTCAGAACCAGAGCGGCGATGCCGCGGCCGAACAGGCAGGCGCCGACGGCGATCAGCCGGGCGTGGCCGAGTCCGCGTCGCCCGCATCCGACGCGCCGGCTTTCGAGCCGGTCGAGAGCTGAGCCGCGCGCACCGGCAATCTGAATGTGCCGACGGCGGGGATTTCCCCGCCGTTTCTTTTTGCATGAAGCGGCTTGCGGCGTCTTGAGAGACAGCCGCCCTTTTCCCATATCACTCCAGAATTGACCTGGCTCAACGAGCAGGTCCGTCAACTTTGGCCAATGTGGTGCCGCAAAGCGGGCCGATTGGGGAACGGAGACAGATATGAACCTTGAGAAATACTCTGAGCGCGTGCGCGGCTTCATCCAGTCCGCCCAGCAATATGCGCTCAACCGCAACAACCAGCAGTTCACGCCCGAGCATATCCTGAAGGCGCTGATCGACGACGAGGAAGGTTTCGCCGCCTCGCTGATCGAGCGCGCCGGCGGCGATGCCAAGGCGGTCGAACTCGGCGTCGACGCGGCGTTGAACGCCCTGCCGAAGGTCGAGGGCGGCAACGGCCAGCTCTATCTCGCCCAGCCGCTGGCGAAAGTGTTTTCCACTGCCGAGGATCTCGCCAAGAAGGCCGGCGATTCCTTCGTCACCGTCGAGCGGCTTTTGCAGGCGCTGGCCATGGAGAAGTCGGCCAAGACGGCGGATATCCTCGCCAAGGCGGGCGTGACGCCGCAGGCGCTGAATGCCGCGATCAACGACATCCGCAAGGGCCGCACGGCCGACTCGGCTTCCGCCGAGCAGGGCTATGACGCGCTGAAGAAATACGCCCGCGACCTCACCGCCGAGGCCCGCGCCGGCAAGCTCGATCCGGTCATCGGCCGCGACGACGAGATTCGCCGCACCATCCAGGTCCTGTCGCGCCGCACCAAGAACAACCCGGTGCTGATCGGCGAGCCTGGCGTCGGCAAGACGGCGATCGTGGAAGGTCTGGCGCTGCGCATCGTCAATGGCGACGTCCCGGAATCGTTGAAGGACAAGCAGTTGATGGCGCTCGACATGGGCGCGCTGATCGCCGGCGCGAAATATCGCGGCGAGTTCGAGGAGCGGCTGAAGGCCGTGCTCAACGAGGTCACCGCGGCCGCCGGCGGCATCATTCTCTTCATCGACGAGATGCACACGCTGGTCGGCGCCGGCAAGGCGGATGGCGCGATGGACGCGTCGAACCTGCTGAAGCCCGCGCTCGCCCGCGGCGAACTGCATTGCGTCGGCGCAACCACGCTGGACGAATACCGCAAGCATGTTGAGAAGGACCCGGCGCTCGCCCGCCGCTTCCAGCCCGTCTTCGTCGACGAGCCGGCGGTGGAGGACACCATCTCAATCCTGCGCGGCATCAAGGAGAAGTACGAGCAGCATCACAAGGTGCGCATCTCGGATTCCGCCCTGGTCGCAGCCGCGACCCTGTCTAACCGCTACATCACGGATCGCTTCCTGCCCGACAAGGCCATCGACCTTGTCGACGAGTCGGCGTCGCGCCTGCGCATGCAGGTCGATTCCAAGCCCGAGGCGCTGGACGAGGTCGACCGCCGCATCATGCAGCTGAAGATCGAGGCCGAGGCGCTCAAGAAGGAAAAGGACGACGCGTCGAAAGATCGGCTCGGCCGTCTGGAAAAGGAACTCGCCGGGCTCGAGGAGGAATCCTCGGCGCTCACCGCGAAATGGCAGGCGGAAAAGCAGAAGCTCGGTCTTGCGGCGGATCTGAAGAAGCAGCTCGACGAGGCGCGCAACGAACTGGCCATTTCCCAGCGCCAGGGCGATTTTGCCAAGGCGGGCGAGCTTGCCTATGGCCGCATTCCGGAGCTTGAGAAGCAGCTCAAGGAAGCCGAGGCGCAGGACGGCAAGGGCGGCATGGTCGAGGAGACCGTGACGCCGGACCACATCGCGCATGTCGTTTCCCGCTGGACCGGCATTCCGGTCGACAAGATGCTGGAAGGCGAGCGCGATAAGCTCTTGCGCATGGAAGACGAGATCGGCAAGCGCGTCGTCGGCCAGGGCGAGGCGGTGCAGGCGGTGTCCAAGGCCGTTCGCCGCGCCCGCGCCGGCCTGCAGGACCCGAACCGGCCGATCGGCTCGTTCATGTTCCTCGGCCCAACCGGCGTCGGCAAGACCGAGCTGACCAAGGCGCTCGCCGCCTTCCTGTTCGACGACGACAACGCCATGGTGCGCATCGACATGTCGGAGTTCATGGAGAAGCACTCCGTGGCCCGCTTGGTCGGCGCGCCTCCCGGCTATGTCGGCTATGAGGAGGGCGGCACGCTCACCGAGGCCGTCCGCCGCCGGCCCTATCAGGTCGTGCTGTTCGACGAGATCGAGAAGGCGCATCCGGATGTCTTCAATGTGCTCCTGCAGGTGCTGGACGACGGCCGTCTGACGGACGGGCAGGGCCGCACGGTCGACTTCCGCAACACGCTGATCATCATGACGTCGAACCTCGGCGCCGAATATCTGGTCAACCTCAGGGAGGATCAGGATGTCGATGCCGTGCGCGACGAGGTGATGGGTGTGGTGCGTTCGCACTTCCGGCCGGAGTTCCTGAACCGCGTCGACGAGGTGATCCTGTTCCATCGCCTGCGCCGTCAGGACATGGACAAGATCGTCTCGATCCAGCTCGGCCGGCTCGAGAAGCTGCTGGCGGATCGCAAGATCACGCTGGATCTGGACGACGAGGCGATCGACTGGCTGGCGGGCAAGGGCTACGACCCCGCCTATGGCGCGCGTCCGCTGAAGCGCGTGCTGCAGAAGGAGCTGCAGGACCCACTGGCCGAGCGCATCCTCGTCGGCGACATCAAGGACGGCACCCGCGTGAAGATCACCGCCGGCTCCGACCGGCTGAACTTCCGCGCCACACCGGGCGTTGTCGAGACGGACGAGGAAGCCGAAGCGGCCTGAGCCGCACGATGACGGGCATCTGACAAGAGCGCTCCCGCCGCAAGGCGGGAGCGCTTTTTCTTTGCTGCTCCGCCGCAGTGGCAATTGCTATTGGCGGAAGGCTCACGAGACTATATGGTTGCATCGTACAACCATATTGGACATCGCCGTGTCTGAAGACTTTCCCGCCCTTGAGCACATCCGTGCAGCTTCACGCCGGCTCGTTCGTGAACTCGGCTTCATGGGCGGCGATTTCGCCGGCACGGAGCTGTCCCCGTCGGCCGTCCATGCCCTGATCGAGATCGAGGCGCGTCCGGGCATCACCGCGCGTGATCTCGGTAGCCTTCTGCGTCTGGAAAAGTCGAGCGTCAGCCGGATGCTTCGCAAGCTCGTGCTTTCGGGAGACGTTCGTGAAGAGGCGGATGATGGCGATAGCCGCGTCAAGCGGCTGGTCCTGCGCGAAGCCGGCGCACGGCGCGTCGCCGCCATCCATGGCTTCGCGCGCGCTCAGGTGGCGGGCGCGCTTGGACGGTTGGCTCCGGGACAGGATAGGACGGTTCTGGAAGGGCTCCGCCTCTATGCGGATGCGCTTTCGTCTGATGTCGAGAAAGGCCCGGCTTTTCAGCGGATCGAGATCGCGAGTGGATACCGGCCGGGCATCATTGCGCGGGTAACGCAGATGCACGCGCTCTACTATGCGCGGACATCGGGTTTCGGCCAGCGTTTCGAATCGGTCGTCGCCAGCGGGCTGGCCGGCTTCTGCGACAGGCTCGACAATCCGCGAAATGGAATCTGGGTCGCGGTCCGTAATGGCGAGATCGTCGGCTCCGTTGCGATCGACGGCGAGGATCTGGGCGGCGACATCGTGCATCTGCGCTGGTTCATTGTCGATGACGGCGTGCGCGGCGGTGGCGTCGGCGGCAGGCTGTTGTCCGCCGCGCTTGCCTTCGCCGACCGGCAGGCTTTTGCCGAGACGCATCTCTGGACCTTCAGCGGCCTGTCGGCGGCGCGGCACCTCTACGAAACCCACGGCTTTATCTGCGTTGAGGAACGTTCCGGCCGCGAGTGGGGAAGCGAGGTTCTGGAGCAGCGCTTTGCAAGGCCGCGGGGTGGCTGATTCAGGTGAACCCCAACATCGCAATGCGCCGTTTTGGCGGACCCCGCCTGTCGGGTTAAGCTGCGACGGCAGAGCTGGAGAACGCCTCGGCCATGACCCTCGAAGACTACAACGCCTTCTGCGCCTCCTTGCCGGCGACGCATCATGTCGTCCAGTGGGGCGGCGCGCATGTCTGGAAGGTCGGCCACAAGGTTTTCGCCATCGGCGGATGGGACGACGGGGAGGGGTTGGCGGTCACCTTCAAAGTCTCGGACATCGCCTACGACATATTGAGGGAGCAGCCCGGCCTGAGGCCTGCGCCCTATCTCGCCTCGCGCGGCATGAAATGGATTCAGCGCCGGACGGCCGAATCGATGGATGACGGGGGCTTGCGAGACTATCTGCGCGAAAGTCACCGGCTGGTGGCGGCAAAACTGACGCGCAGGCTGCGCGATGCGCTGGGCCTCAACGGATCGTGACGGCATGGGATTGATTTCGTGCCGAAATCCGCGTGCGTTTCAGCCATCTTCATGCCGCGTTCATGTTGGAACGAATAGGCTTGGTTTGACATTCTCCGGCCATGGGGCTTGGCCGCAGCGATGACGCCGACTCGGACGGAAGCGGCTGACGTGGAGACATATTTGATGTTCCGCAGGGAAATTCTGCTTTCGGCGATCGCGGCGGCGACGGCTCTGTCGGCCACGACGGCGATGGCGGCCGTGTCCGTCGCAGACGATCGGGCGGCAGCGCCGCGTGTTGCCCAGGGCGTCCAGTTCGCGCAGATGGGCGAGATCGACGTCTACTACGACCGCTATGGACGGCAGGTGCTGGTCGACCGGGCCACCGGCGAGGTTGTCGCTGTCGAACCGCGCCGGTTGACGCGGCAGGAGTGGCGCCGGGAGCAGCGCCAGCGCGAGCTCGACAGGCAGGACGAGTTCCTTGGCGAGGATCCGGGCTACGAGGACGGTGTCGTGCTGGAGCGGCCGCGCCTCCTGCGCGAGCGGCAGGGCCGCTATGAAGAGCGCATCGCGCCCTACGAGGAGTATCCGGACGAATCGTTCGGCGAGTTTCCGGAAGCTCCGCGCGACGAGGCAGCGCGGCCCGGCGATGAGCCGCGCTCCGCGCGCCAGCAGCCGATCGAGCGCAAGCCGCTTGACGACGCCGGTACCGCACCTAGGAAAAGCACGGAAACGGCAAAGGCTGAGCCGGGCGACGGCGAGCCCACTGGTTCCACGGAGCCTATCATCGAGGCCCCGCGCACCGGCATTGTCGAGCAGACGCCGAGTTTCGCGTCGCGGCCGGAAGTGGCGGCGTTGCAGGTGCTGCTCGACCGCAAGGGCGCATCGCCGGGCGTGATCGACGGCCGTTTCGGCTCGAATGTCGACAAGGCCCTGGCGGCCTATCGCGAACTGACCGGCGACAATCTGAAGTCCACCGATGCGGAAGGCATCAGGAAGCGGCTTGCCGAATCGGGCGGCGACGCCTTCGCCGATTACCAGATCACCGCCGAGGATGCCGCGGGACCGTACATCGCCTCCGTGCCGGAGGATTACAGCGAAAAGGCGAAGCTCGAACGCATGAGCTTCACCTCGGTCACCGAGATGCTTGCCGAGCGCTTCCACATGGATGAGGCCTATCTGAAGGCGCTCAATCCGGAAGCGAACTTCAACCGCCCTGGCACCATCATCAAGGTCGCGAATTTCGGCCAGCTCGTCTCCGCACCTGTTGCGCGGATCATCGCGGACAAGGGCCGCAAGCAGGTGCGCGCCTACGATGCGGCCGGCAAGCTGGTCGCCGCCTATCCGGCGACCATCGGCTCTTCCGATACGCCATCGCCGACGGGCATCCACGCGGTGAGCCGCGTCGCGCTCGACCCGAACTACACCTACAATCCGAAGCTCAACTTCAAGCAGGGCGAGAACGACAAGGTGCTGACGATCCCGCCGGGACCGAACGGGCCGGTCGGCTCGGTCTGGATCGCGCTCGACAAGCCGACCTACGGCATTCACGGCACGCCGGAACCGTCGAAGATCGGCAAGACCGAGAGCCACGGCTGCGTGCGGCTGACCAACTGGGACGCGCGTGAACTCGCCCGGATCGTGAAGGCGGGTGTGCCGGTCGAGTTCGTGGAGTAGACTTCGCGGCGAAGGCGCCGGCTCCGGCCGGCTCAGTTGGTGACCTTGGCGCTCGCGACCTTCAGCGAATCGCCGTTCTCTTCCGCGAGCAGCGCGTCGATGCGGTCGCGTTCAAGCATGAAGGCTTCCAGCTCCGCGTCCTTCAGCACCCTGCCGGTAGGCAGGCGCACGCGCATCGCATCGACCTTGTTGCCGTTGACGATCATCTCGTAGTGCAGATGCGCGCCGGTCGACAGGCCGGTCGAGCCGACATAGCCGATCACCTGACCCTGCCGGACGCGCGCGCCGGGCTGTATGCCCTTGGCGAAGGCGCTCTGATGGTTGTACGAGGTTTCGTATCCGTTAGCGTGGCGGATGATCGTCTGCTTGCCGTAACCGCTCGCCCACCCGGCC